>NZ_RQRT01000037.1 GCF_004335005.1 Paracoccus nototheniae
GATGGACCCGGTCCGCGCCTGCCGGGTCCATGAAGGCCAGCCCCACAAAGGTCTGGTTCACATGCATGCCGCTGTGCTGTTCGCCATAGGTGTTGAATCCCGCCACCCGGTGGTGGCGATACAGATCCGACATCCGGTCCATCAGCCCGGCACGTTCCAGGGCCAGCCTGCGCAGGATGCAGTCAAAGGCCAGCACCATCAGCGGTGGGCGGGGCAGCGCGTCCAGCGCGTCGGAAAAGCCCTGCGTCATATCCTCGGCCCGGCCAAGGGTCAGGACGGTGCCCGTATCGATGGCCGACATCAGCGACAACCCGCCATCATCGGTGACGGCGCTGATCGCGCGGACATGATGCCTGCGCCCCATGCGCAGAAGCAGCGGGTGGCGGGCGAATTCTGTGGGGGTCAGCGACGCGCGGGTCAACCCGGTCAGCCGGGCATATTCATCGGCAGCGGGTTCTGCGTTCAGTTCCAGAATGCGGCGGCGTTCGGGGATGGCTGCGGTGACGACGGCGCGGGTCGGGGTCGGGCTGAAATGGGCGAATGTCACCTCGCGGATGGTCAGGTCTGTTTCGACCAGCAGAAAGACCGCGACATTCGATTGCACCACCCCCTGCCCCAGCAGCGAGGTCACCTTAAAATCCAGCCCGTCGCCCGCCGATCCGCCCAGCACCGGGACCGAGGGCAGCGCCGCGTCCAGCGTGGCGACCAGCGCGTCCTCTTGCCCGGTCAGCCCGTCGACCAGCAGCAGGCCGAACAGGCTGCGATCGGCATCATGGCCGAAACTGCGCGCCATCGCCCGCAGGCTGGCCATCCAGCCCGAGACCGGCAGCGCCGACAGATCGGGCAGAACCAGGGCTGCGGCGCGGAAATGACGGGCGGGAAAGCCGATCGCCACGACACTGTCCGAGGCATAGCCCTGCGGCCCGATTTCCCCGGCGGAAGAGCATCCGGCGATCACGCAACCCTCGGGCAGTCCCGGTGTCAGCGCTTGGGCAAGGGCCGCCAGTTCATCGCCCTCGGCCCCGAACAGCAGCACCATGGCGGGATGGGTGCCGCGCAGGCCGTCCAGCAGGGCGGGGACCAGATCGGTCCCGCCGCGGTCGGCCTGCACAGCGACCGGTCCGGATGCGCCCTCCTTCGCAGCCGGTCCGGTGTTCATCAACCGGCCTCGAACAGCCGGATCGAATTGGCCAGCAGCACGGCCTGCGTGCGGCGGCGGGCGTTGATCTTGGACATGATCGCGGTGATATGCGTCTTGACCGTGGCCTCGGCGATGGACAGCTCGTAGCTGATTTCCTTGTTCGCCTTGCCCTTGCAGATCAGCCTCAGGATCTTCATCTGCTGCGGCGTCAGCGAGGAAAAGCGCCGCGCCAATTCCGCCTTGGCCTGTTCTCCCGCACCGTCCTGTTCGGGACGATAGCATTCGGGGGTGACATGTTCGCCCTCCCACATGCGGCGCAGGCTGTCGACCAGCGCCTCGCGGGACAGGGACTTGCTGATATAGCCTTGCGCCCCCGCCGCCATCGCGGTCGAAATCATCGCGCCTTCCAGATCGGCCGAGATCATGGTGATCGGCACGCCCGGCAATTGCCGACGCAGCGTGACGATGCCTTCGGACCCGCGCGCATCGGGCAGGTTCAGGTCCAGAATCACCGCATCGGGGGCACCCTGCACCCGGATCTGTTCGACGGCTGCGGCAAGGCTGCGGGCGGTCCGGACATTCTTCAGGCCAAAGCTGATCTTCAGCGTCAACGCCAGCGCGTCGCACATCAGCGGGTGGTCGTCGACAATCAGGATTTCACGGACCTGATCGGCGGTGGGTCGCGGTGACGGCGCAGGGCGCACCTGCATGGCGGCTGCGGTCATGGCATTCCTCCCAAAATTACCAGCGGGGCTCCCCTCCTCCAAGGTTCGTCCGCTGCATACAGTTTAGGCCCGCTTGCGCATAAAGCAAGCGGGATACCACGACCAAAGGTGCAGAACCGTTTTAGCTTTTGTTGACGGGCTCGCCTGTCGCGGGAAAGCTTTCGGTCCATGTATTGCCATCGGTGTCCTCGACCCGGACATGAACCGGCTGGCCATTGGGTTCATACTGAAACCGGAAGACCGGATCCTCGCTGACCGAGATGCCCGCCGACATGGTGAACAGCAGATCCTCGCCCTGCCGGACATCCAGACGGTCGATGAAATGGGCCGGGATGTTCAGCAGCGTGACCTGATCGCGCTGCAGGCCCGAGAAATTCGGGTGCCGGATCATCAGCGTGCCGATCTGGCGCCCGTCTTCCGAGGTGGAGCGCCAGCGCATCTGACCCATGCTGGCCTCGACCGCGGCCATGTCCTTGCCTGCGGGGGCCGAACAGCCGCCCGCCGCCTTGACAAAGCGCCCGGCCATGACCTGCGCGCCATCCGCCTGCGTTGCGATCGCACGGACATCGGAATAGCTGTCCACCCGCACCCGCACCTCGAAATCCAAGGGCATCAGGGCGGGGCCGAAACTGTATTCGGCGGCCACGGGGGCGGGGTTGCCATCGATGACCAGCGTCAGCGCCTCAAGGGCCGGGGCGGTGGGCGATTGGGTCAGGCGCACCGGCACGATGGCCGCGTCATGGGCACGCACAGGCGCCTCCAGATCAAGAACCGCGGTGTTCAGGGGCGGATCGACATCCGCCGCGATGATCGAGTATCGCAGATCCTCCCACACCGGCGAGGGTTGCAGGGCATTCGTCTGCGCGGCGGCAGTGTCCTGCGCGGCAGCGGGCGCCACGCCTGCGGGCAAGGCCAGCAGGACCGCGCCAAGGGTCAGCCAGTATCTCATCACCTATCCTCCCTTTGTCATCCTCCGATAGACAAGATCGCTGGTCGTGGCGGCCGCATCCTCCTCGGCTTGTGCCACGACCTGCGCGTGCAGCGGAGATTTCGAACAGACCGGGTCCGTCGCCCGCGCGTCGCCCGCCAGCGCCATGGCCTGACAGCGGCAGCCGCCGAAATCGACGGTCTTGCGGTCGCAGCTTTGGCAGGGCTCGGGCATCCATGCGGTGCCCCGGAACGCGTTGAAACTGTCGGACAGGTGCCAAATGTCGGACAGGGAACGATCCTGAACATTCTCGAACCGCATCCAGTCGATGGATTGCGCGGCATGGCAGGGAAGAACCGTGCCGTCGGGGCCGACATTCAGGCCCGTGCTGCCCCAGCCCCCCATGCAGGCCTTGGGATAGACCGCGTGATGGTCGGCGGGGACATAATCGATGACCATCCGACCCCGCAGCCGCGCGCGCGCGTCATTCACCACCTGCCGGGCAAAGACCGCCTGTTCGCGCGTGGGCATCAGCGCCTTGCGGTTCAGATCCGCCCATCCGTGGAACTGCACCGTCGCCACCTCGATCCGCCGCGCACCAAGGCGTTCCGCCAGATCGATCATGTCGGGCAGACGGTCCATGTTCTGGTGATGCACGACCGCATTGATGGTCAGCGGAAAGCCGATTTCCGTGACCCAATCGCTGAAGGCCATTTTCTTGTCCCATGACCCCGGATGGCCGCTGATCCGGTCGGCCATGTCCGGGCGGATGCCCTGCAATGACAGCTGCACATGATCGACGCCCGCGCGGTCCAACTCGATCAGCCGGTCCCGGGTGATGCCGATCCCCGAGGTGATCAGGTTCACATACAGCCCCGCATCCCGCGCATGGGTCACGATCTGCGCCAGATCGCGCCGCACACCGGGTTCCCCGCCCGAGATATGGACCTGCAGGACGCCCAGATCGGCGGCCTGACGGAACACGCGGCCCCAGTCATCGGCGCTGATCTCGGACGCGGCGCGCACCAGTTCGACCGGATTGCTGCAATAGGGGCAGGCCAAGGGGCAGCGATGCGTCACCTCGGCCAGCATGGCCATGGGCAGGCCGGGGGTGACGGGGTTGCCGTCCAGATCGCGCGGCCCGTCCTGCTGTTCTGCGGGGGTGTGCTGGTCCTTCATGAGGCGTCCCTGACAAAGACCATGCGCCGTTCGATCAGCCCGGTCAGGAAATCGCGGACATCGCCCGCGATCTGTTCGGGTGGCGCGTGATAGCGGGCGGCCAGATCGGCGATGATGGTGGCCATGCTGCGCGCGCCGTCCAGTTCGGACAGGATCGCCTCGCCGATCTGGTCCAGCTGCATCGCCCGTTCGGGCGCCTGCAACACCCGGATGCCGCGCACCCGGTCGCCCTGCAACCGCACGCCGCGCGGCAGATAGGGGATGTCATGGCCTTGGATCAAGGGCGTCATGCGCGCATCCCCTGACCGGGCTGCCATGCGCCGGGGGGAATGTTCCCCTCGACATAGCCATGCCACAGCGCATCCAGCTGCGCCCACAGAACATCGGTCTTGAAGGTCAGCGCCGCCGCGGCCGCATCCTGCTTTTCAGCCGTGTCGGCATGGGTCAGGACGTAATCCAGACCGAATTTCACATCCTCGGGCGCTTCTGTCAGGCGCTTCTTGAAATAGGACAGACTGCTGTCATCGGCAAAATCGTAATGCCGCAACAGTCCCTCGATCCGCTGCGCGTGAATCTTTGGCGCGAACAGTTCGGTCAGGCTGGCGGCGACGGCGTCCAGCAGGGGCATGTCGCGCACGAAGCGGACATAGGCGTCCACCGCGAACCGCGTGGCGGGCATGATGCCGGTACCGCCCGCGACGTAATCGGGGTCCAGACCCACCGCCTGCGCCAAGGCCAGCCAGCGCCGCAAGCCGCCGCCCTCGGTCTGGCCACCGTCATGATCCTCGATCCGCTTGCGCCAGGCGCGGCGCAGGTCGGGATCGGTGACGCGAGACATGAAGGCCGCGTCCTTCATCGGGATGCGCGACTGATACATCCAGCGATTGATGACCCAGGCCCGCACCTCGTCCGGGGTGCAGGCGCCGCCATGCAAGCGGGCGTGGAACGGGTGGCGGTCGTGATAGCGCTCAGTGCCGATGGCGCGCAGCCGCGCCTCGAATTCCTGTGGGGTCTGGGCCTGTGGGGATTGGGCCTGATCGCGGATGTCTTTCACAAGCTGATCTCCATGCCGTCGCGGCCGACCTGCCAGCCCTGCCGGGCGGCTTCCACCGCCTCGGGGCTGGCCGGATCGGTCAGCGGGTTCGAATTGTTCATATGCACGAACAGGCGCTGCCCGATCGTGGTTCCGGCCAGCGCGGGCATCGTGTCGGTGACGGCCATATGCCCCATCCGGCGCCCGGTCTTGCGGCCAAGGCCCATGCGAATCATCTCGTCATCATCCCACAGCGTGCCGTCGAACAGCAGCGCATCGCAGCCCTCGATCCGCGCGCGCAGCCATTCGGGCAGATCGGCGCAGCCGGGGATATACAATGCGCGGCGGTCGGCGGTGCGCAGTTCGACCCCCACGGTGGTCTCACCCATCAGGCCGGTCTCGACCACCGCACCCTCTTGGTACAGGGGCACCTTGCCGGGCACGGCGAACAGGGTCGCGGTCAGGCCGGGGGTCAGTTCGACGGTCTGATCCAGCGCAACGGTCAGGCGCGGGACGAATTCGGGATTCACCGCCGCCAGCATCGGATTGGCCGCCAGCGCATCATGGATCGCCGCCGTCGCATACAGATCAAAGGGCTGGCTTTCGCGCAGGGTCAAAAGCCCCGCCACATGATCGATATCGCCATTGGTGACCAGCACTGCCCGCAGCGGCATGCCACGCGGACCGGTCGGATGCAGGGCCGGGGTCGCCGCCAGCTGCATGCGGATATCGGGAGAGGCGTTCAGGATCGCCCAGGTCCGCCCATCGGCGCTGACCGCGACCGAGCTTTGGGTTAGGGACGGAATGCGCCCGGCCCGGGCCGCGTCGCAATTGGCGCAGCCGCAATTCCATTGCGGCAATCCACCGCCCGCCGCCGCTCCCAGAATGATGATGCGCATCGGGTCATGCCTTGCAAAGAAGAAAGCCCCGCCCGATCAGATCGGACGGGGCCGCATCCTGCCTGAAAGTCAGGCTCAGAACAGAACGGGTTCGTCCTCGGCCGGTGCGTACATGTTGATTTCCATGCCGCAAGCGATCTCGGTCAGAATGGGTTTGGTCCAGGCCATGATATGCTCCTCCTATATCCGGTGGTGCCGCTAAGAAGGCGACTGGTCTTTAATGTAGATCAGAGGGAAAATGAATCAACAGGACTAAGGTCGTATTCCCGTGACCATTTCGTGAGCGGATAGATAGGGACAAGAGGTCCATGGCGCCATGTTTCATCTGATCCTTGGGGTATGTCTGGCGCTGTCCAACGGGCAATGCGGCCAGATCCTGCTGCCAAAGGGCGATTCCCCCAATCTGGCGGGCTGTCAGGCACAGGCGGCGCAGGTGGCCGCCGACTGGCTGGCCGACCGGCCCGATCTGACCGGGGGTGCGCCCCTATGCCGCGCCAATGCCGATCTGCCCGCCGCCCGCCTGGACGAACTGGCCCCCGGCGTCTTCGCCCATTTCGGCACCTCGCGGCAGATGGAGGAAACAGCGGACGGCCGCATCGCCAATCTGGGCGTGATCATCGGACGGGACGGCGTGGCGGTGATCGATGCGGGCGTGTCGCGGGCCGAGGGGCAGGCCCTGTATGTCGCGATCCGGCGGCTGACCGACCGGCCCGTCACCGATCTGATCCTGACCCATATGCATCCCGACCACGTCATGGGCGCCGAGGTGCTGGCCGAGGCGGGCGCCCGGATCACCGCCCATCACGCCCTGCCCGTCAGTCTGCAGGCGCGGGCAGGCAGCTATCTGGACAGTTTGCAGGGCCTGTATCCCGCCCCGGAATGGATCGGCACGCGGATCGCGCTGCCCGACAGGCTTGTGACCGACCGCGACCGCATCGATCTGGGCGACCGGCATCTGGACCTGCGGGCATGGCCCACGGCGCATACCGACAGCGACCTGACGATGCGCGACAGCGCCACGGCCACGCTGTTCACCGGCGATCTGCTGTTTCGCGACCTGACCCCGGTGGTGGACGGATCGCTGAGGGGCTGGCTGGACTGGATGGCGGGCAATCCCGCCGCAGGGGCGGCGCTGATCGTGCCCGGCCACGGCCCGGCCTCGGCGTCATGGCGCGATGCCTCGGACCCGCAGCGGATCTTTCTCGACGCGCTGGCGACCGAGACACGCAACGTCATCGCCCAAGGTCTGGCCCTGTCCGAGGCCGTGCCCGTCATTGCCGACGCCTTGCAACCACTGGGGAAAATCTGGTTCTCTTATCCCGCTACGGTGGCGCGGAACGCCACTGCGGCCTACAAGGAACTGGAATGGGAATGAGAAGCATTTGACAGGTTCCGCCGCCCTGTCGGATGCTGGCGGTAACATCGGGGTCAACGTCCCCGCATCTTCAGGGAGGAAGATTTGAAAACCACTATGTTCACGACCGTGGCCGTCCTTGCGCTTGGCGCCGGCATGGCGCAGGCGCAGCTGGTGATCGAACCGGGCAGCGACGACCGCATCAACTGGACCAGCCTCGAGGAATTCGCCGCAGCGCATCCGGGACTGGAGGGCGAGAGCTTCGACATTCTGGGCCCGTGGCTGGGCGGCGATCAGGAGCTGTTCCAGTCGGTCATCGCCTATTTCAACGAGGCGACCGGCGCGCAGGCGAATTATTCCGGCTCGGACAGTTTCGAACAGCAGATCGTCATCGACAGCGAGGCCGGATCGCCGCCCGACATGGCGGTCTTTCCGCAACCGGGTCTGGCCGCCGATCTGGCGGAAAAGGGGTTCCTGCGCCCGCTTGGCCCCGACACCGCGCAATGGATCATCGACAATTACGCGGCGGGCGACAGCTGGGCCGCGCTTGGCACCTATGCGGGGGCCGACGGGGCGGATGCGCTTTACGCCTTTCCCTACAAGGCCGATGTGAAATCGCTGGTCTGGTATGTGCCTGAGAATTTCGAGGATGCGGGATACGAGATCCCCGAAACCTATGAAGACCTCAAGACCCTGACCGAACAGATCGCCGCCGAGGGCGAGACGCCGTGGTGCATCGGTCTGGGATCGGGCGGCGCCACCGGCTGGCCCGCGACGGACTGGGTCGAGGATCTGATGCTGCGCACCGCAACCCCCGAGGATTACGACGCCTGGACGACCAACGGCATGCCCTTCAACGACCCCAAGGTCGTGGCCGCGATCGAGGAATTCGGCTGGTTCGCCAAGAACCCCGATTTCGTGGCGGGCGGTGTCGGATCGGTCAGCGCGACCGATTTCCGCGAAAGCCCGGCGGGTCTGTTTGCCAGCCCTCCGGGGTGCTATCTGCACCGGCAGGCCAGCTTCATCACCACCTTCTTTCCCGAAGGCACCATCGTGGGCGAGGATGCGGATTTCTTCTATATGCCCGCCCCCGCCTCGGGTGATCTGGGCCAGCCGGTTCTGGGCGGCGGCACGATGTTTGCGGTGCTGTCGGACAACCCCGCCGCGATGGCCTTTGTCGAGTTCCTGAAAACCCCCGCCGCGCACGAGATCTGGATGGCGCAGCAGGGCTTTGTCACCCCCTATACCGGCGCCAATGTCGAGGCTTACGACGATCCCACCGTCCGCCGCATGGGAGAGATCCTGCTGGACGCCACCGTCTTCCGCTTTGACGGGTCGGACCTGATGCCCGGCGCCATCGGCGCGGGGGCCTTCTGGACTGGGATGATCGATTTTGTCGGCGGCGCCTCGGCGCAGGACGTGGCGGATCGCATTCAGGCCACATGGGCCTCGCTGAACTGAAAGCGGCCCGGCGCGGCGGCCGGTCCGCCGCGCCCTTACCGACAGGGGAGTGACAGGGATGGAATTGCTGTGGCTGGCGGTCAGCACGATCGTGATCGGGGTGTTCAGTTGCGTGGCGTGGTTCTGGGGGTCGAACTGGCTGCTGGACCGGATCTATCCGCCGCGCGGGGCCCGGGCGGGCGACAATATCCGCCGGGCCGGGCAGATCCGGCCATGGCTGTTTCTGGGCCCGGCGATCCTGTTTCTGACCCTGTATCTGGTCTATCCGGTTCTGGACAGCTTCTGGCGGTCGCTGTTCAATTCGAACGGGTCGCAGTTCGTGGGGGCCGACAATTACATCTGGCTGATGAACGACGCCAAGTTCCGCGAATCCATGCTGAACAACATGATGTGGCTGCTGGTCGTGCCCGCCCTGTCCACCGTCTTCGGCCTGATCGCGGCGCAGCTGACCGACCGGATCAAATGGGGCAATATCGGCAAGTCGCTGATCTTCATGCCGATGGCGATCAGCTTTGTCGGCGCGGGGGTGATCTGGAAATTCATCTATGAATACCGTGCGTCCGGGGAAACCCAGATCGGCCTTCTGAACTGGATCGTCACACAATTCGGGGGCGAACCGCAGATCTGGCTGACCCTGCCGGTCTGGAACAACCTGCTGCTGATGATCGTGCTGGTCTGGATTCAGACGGGCTTTGCAATGGTCATCCTGTCCGCCGCGCTGCGCGGCATCCCCGAAGAAACGATCGAGGCCGCCGTGCTGGACGGCGCATCGCCGTTGCAGGTGTTCTTCAAGATCAAGGTGCCGCAGATCATGGGCACCATCGCGGTCGTCTGGACCACCATCACCATCGTCGTGCTGAAGGTGTTCGACATCGTCTTTGTCATGACCAACGGACAATGGGGCACGCAGGTGCTGGCCAATCTGATGTATGACTGGATGTTCCGCGGCACGCCCGATTACGGGCGCGGCTCGGCCATCGCCATCGTCCTGATGATCCTGGTCACGCCGATCATGGTCTGGAACATCTGGAACGCACGCAGGGAGCTTCGCTGATGGAGGGTATGGCCGGACAGAAATCCTCGCTGACATGGGTGGTCAATATCTCGGCCTTCCTGCTGGTGCTGCTCTGGACGATCCCGACTTTGGGGCTGTTCGTGTCGTCGTTCCGCGATCGCGACCAGATCTCGACCTCGGGGTGGTGGCAGTCCTTCTCGGGGTCCGAACAGACCGGTTTCGTGCGCACAGGCACTGCCGATGATCAGACCGAGCGCGACGGGATGTACGTGATCGAGGGCACCGCGCTGGAGGGCACCCAGGAACTGACCAGCTGGGGCACCAATGCCCG
The DNA here is from genome assembly GCF_004335005.1 of Paracoccus nototheniae. Taxonomy (GTDB): domain Bacteria; phylum Pseudomonadota; class Alphaproteobacteria; order Rhodobacterales; family Rhodobacteraceae; genus Paracoccus; species Paracoccus nototheniae. The sequence continues at coordinate 10,067 of NZ_RQRT01000037.1, forward strand.
CGACCCCGCCGCCAATGAGCCCGGCGACACGGTCGAGATCGACCCCGGCGTCACCCTGACCGTGGCCCCCGACGGCGCCTATCAGATGATCTCGGCCCAGCCCTTCGAGATGACGCGGGGCGAACGGATCTTTACCACCACCCTGTCGCCCGCCAGCTTTACCACCGACAATTATGGCCGCGTGCTGACGGCGGGGGGGCTGGGCCGGGCCTTCATGAACACGATGACAGTGACGATCCCCGCCACCGTGATCCCGATCCTGATCGCCGCATTCGCCGCCTATGCGCTGGCCTGGATGACCTTTCCGGGGCGCGCGCTGCTGACGGCGGCGGTGGTCGGCCTGCTGGTCGTGCCGCTGCAGGTGGCACTGATCCCGCTGTTGCGGCTGCACAACGATCTGGGGCTAGGCAAGGGATATCTGGGGATCTGGCTGGCCCATACCGGGTTCGGCCTGCCGCTGGCCGTCTATCTTTTGCGAAACTATATGGTCGGCCTGCCACGCGAGGTCATCGAATCGGCCCGCGTCGACGGCGCCAGCGAGTTTCAGATCTTTCGCCGCATCATCCTGCCGCTGTCTTTTCCGGCACTTGCCAGTTTTGCGATCTTTCAATTTTTATGGGTCTGGAACGATCTGCTGGTCGCCACCGTGTTTCTGGGCAATACCCGCGAGCAATTGGTGATGACGGGCCTTTTGCGCGAACTTATGGGATCGCGCGGAGGTGAATGGGAGATCCTTGCAACCTCGGCCTTCATCTCGATAGCCGTACCGTTGCTGGTGTTCTTTGCCATGCAGAAATACCTGGTCCGCGGATTGCTGGCCGGGTCGGTGAAAGGCGGATGAATTGACGGAACAGGCCACGGACTGGTGGAAGGGCGCGATGATCTATCAGATCTATCCGCGCAGTTTTCAGGACACGACCGGCAGCGGCACCGGCGATCTGGGCGGCATCGCCCAAAGATTGCCCTATGTCGCCTCGCTTGGCGTGGATGCGGTCTGGATCTCGCCGTTCTTCACCTCGCCGATGAAGGATTTCGGCTATGATGTCAGCGATTATCAGGGCATCGACCCGATCTTTGGCACCATGGACGATTTCGACTGGCTGATCCAAAGCGCCCATGATCTGGGGCTGAAGGTCATCATCGATCTAGTCATGTCGCATACCTCGGACCGCCATGCCTGGTTTCAGGAAAGCCGGACCAGCCGCGACAATCCCAGATCCGACTGGTATGTCTGGGCCGATCCGAAACCCGATGGAACGGTGCCCAACAACTGGCTGTCGATGTTCGGCGGCAGCGCATGGCAATGGGATCCCCGGCGCGAGCAGTATTACCTGCACAACTTCCTGTCCTCGCAGCCGGACCTGAACTTTCACAATCCCGTCGTTCAGGATGCGTTGCTGGACATGGCGCGGTTCTGGCTGGACAAGGGCGTGGACGGGTTCCGGCTGGATGTCGTGAACTATTACTTTCACGACCAGCAGCTGCGCGACAACCCGCCTCTGGCGCCCGAATTGCGCAAATCGGACACCGCGCCCGCCGTCAATCCCTACAACCATCAAAGCCATCTGTTCAGCAAGTCGCAGCCGGAAAACATCGCCTTTCTGGAACGCTTTCACCAGACGATCGCCTCTTACGGGGCCGCCGTGGTGGGCGAGATCGGCGACAGCGAACGCGGGCTGGAACTGCTGGAGGAATATACCGGCGTGCCGGGCCGGGTGCAGATGTCCTATGTCTTCGATTTCCTGTCGGGCACCGATCTGCAGGCATCGCGTATCGTCGACGTGTTCGACACGCTGCAGGCCGTCGCGCCGAATGCCTGGCCCTGCTGGGCGATGTCGAACCATGACGTCGTGCGCCACATTTCCCGGTGGAGCCTGACCGACCCCGCTGCCAAGGCCTATGCCACGGTGCTGCTCTGCCTGCGCGGATCGGTCTGTCTTTATCAGGGCGAAGAGCTGGGCCTGCCCGAGGCCGATCTGCGGCTGGAGGATCTGCGCGATCCCTATGGCATCGAGTTCTGGCCCGAATACAAGGGCCGCGACGGCTGCCGCACACCGATGGTCTGGGATATGGGCGTGAATGGCGGCTTTTCGACCAGCCAGCCCTGGCTGCCGGTGCCGCACACCCATCTGCAGCGCACCGCCGTCAGCCAGGAAGCCGACGCCCAGTCCATGCTGCATCATTACCGGTGGGCCATCGGTCTGCGCCGCAAGCACAGCGCGCTGCGCGGCGGGGCGATGACGGATATCGCGGCCGAGGGCCCGGTCCTGTCCTTCCGCCGCACGGACGACAAGCAGAGCCTGCTGATCCGCGCCAACCTGTCCGAGGATGAGGTGGCCGGTCTGAGGCCGTGGCAGGTTCAGATCATCGAGGGATAAACCGGGGAGGGGAACGGCCATGGCCGGACTGAAACTGACGGGCATCGCCAAGGCTTATGGCGATGTGAACGTGCTGCACGACATCGATCTGGACATCGCCTCGGGCGAATTCGTGGTCTTTGTGGGCCCCTCGGGCTGCGGGAAATCGACGCTGCTGCGGATGATTGCCGGGCTGGAACAGATCACCGGGGGCGAATTGCAGATCGGGGGCCGGGTGATGAACGACATCCCCCCCAGCCAGCGCGGCATCGCGATGGTGTTTCAGTCCTATGCGCTTTATCCGCACATGACGGTGCGCGACAACATGGCGTTTGCCCTGAAAATCGCCGGGCAAAGCAAGGAACAGATCACCGCCGCGACCGACCGCGCGGGCAAGATGCTGCAGCTGACCCCCTATCTGGACCGCCTGCCCAAGGCCCTGTCGGGCGGCCAGCGTCAGCGCGTGGCCATCGGGCGGGCCATCGTGCGCGACCCGCAGGTTTATCTGTTCGACGAACCTCTGTCGAACCTGGACGCCGCCCTGCGCGTCGCCACCCGGATCGAGATCGCGCAGCTGAAGGCGTCGATGCCCGACCGCACGATGATCTATGTGACCCATGACCAGACCGAGGCGATGACGCTGGCCGACCGCATCGTGGTGCTGGCCGGCGGGACCATCGCGCAGGTCGGCGCGCCGCTGGAGCTGTACGAGCGTCCGATGACCGAATTCGTCGCCCAGTTCATCGGCAGCCCGGCGATGAACCTGCTGCCCGGACGGGTCAGGACCGTGGGCGCGACCACCATCGTCGCGCTGGATGGCGGGCTGGAGGCGCATGTTGCCATTCCGACTCGCGCGGGCGACGAGGACATGCCCGTCACTCTGGGCGTCCGTCCCGAAGACATGCGCATCACCGAAGGCACCCCGGTCTTCGAAAGCACCGTCGATCTGACCGAGGCTTTGGGCGAGGTGACGCTGCTGTACTTCGGCACCAATGCCGACACCGCGCCGATCACCGCCAAGCTGCCGGGCATTCATCCCGACCTGAAGGGCCGCCGCGTGCGGCTGACCGCCGATCCCCATGCGCTGCACCTGTTCCACAAGGGCCTGTCGCTGCTGTATCGCGATGGCACACCGCCGCCCTATCAGCCGCGCATGGCTGCACCCTCGGGCAGCATGGGCGGCACACCGGCGGCGCCAGATCACGACCGGGACCGCATCGACGAAGGGGTGATCAAGCCTGCCGGTCCCGTCCGCTGACCCTGCGACCAAGGTCGCAGATCGCGGGGCGCATTCGGTGATATACTTCCCCTCAATCCACGGAGGGGCAGATGACCTCACGCACCCATGCCGATCTGGTGGCCGCGCAATCGCAATCGCGCAGCGCCACCTCGGCCCTTGCGGCCAGCTGGCGGCGTTCGATGCTGAAACATGGGCTGGACCCGGCGGATCGCCGCCCCCCCGACCGGCTGTCCGCGTCCGAACTGGCCCTGCGCCATCAGGCGATGGCGGGGTTTCTGCATGTCGCTGGTCCGCAGCTGGATCAGCTGCACGATCTGGTCGGCCTGTCGGGCTGCAATGTCCTGCTGACCGATGCCGAGGGCGTGGTGCTGGATCAGCGCGTGCTGGACGGCGATGCGGCGCAGTTCCGCGAATGGGGCCTGTGGCGCGGCGCCGTCTGGTCCGAGGCCGCGCAGGGCACGAACGGCATCGGCACCTGTCTGGCCGAGGGGCGGCAGGTGACCATCCATCGCGACGAACATTTCCACACCCGGAACACCGGCCTTTCCTGCATGGATGCGCCGATCTGGGGGCCGGACGGGCGGCTGTTGGCGGCGCTGGATGTCAGTTCGGCGCGGGCCGATCAGACCGAACGCTATAACCGGCTGATCTCGGCGCAGGTGGCCTCGACCGCCCGGGCGATCGAGGCGATGTTCTTCCGGTCCAGCTTTCCACAGGCGCGGATCGTGCTGGCCTCGGACGATCCGGGCGAACAGTCGGCGCTGCTGGCGGTGGACAAGGACGATCTGGCCATCGGCGCGACCCGCGCCGCGCGACGGGTCTTGGGGCTGGAACGCGAAGGCGCGCTGCGCCCTCGCCCCGCCGTCGATCTGCTGGGCCGTCAGGGCGATCTGGCGGGGTTCGACAAGGCCGAACGCGCCGCCGTCATGCGGGCGCTGGCGCGGGCCGAGGGCAATGTGTCGGCTGCGGCGCGCGCGTTGGGGGTGGGGCGCGCGACGCTTTATCGGCGCATGGCGCGCTTGGGGATCACCGATCACCCAGGCGGACTGTCTCAGCACTGAGACAGCTTTTGCCCCGCGGCGCGCAAGGGCGGTTGCCCCGAATCGCCCGGTGAACGACCCTACAGCCAGACCGGATGGGGAGATCCGGGACTGACCCCAAGGAGGAACCGATGCCGAACGACCAGACGCATGAATTCAAGGGCGTGGGCGTGATGCCCTTTGCCAGCCGCTATGACAACTTTATCGGCGGCCAGTGGATGGCCCCCAAGTCGGGCCGCTATTTCACCAACACCACCCCCATCACCGGCGCCCCCATCGGAGAGATCGCCCGGTCGAACGCCGACGATATCGAGGCCGCGCTGGACGCCGCCCACGCTGCCAAGGACGCATGGGGCAAGACATCGACCACCGATCGGTCGAACGCGCTGCTGCGGATCGCCGACCGGATGGAGGCGAACCTGCAGCTGCTGGCCACCGCCGAGACATGGGACAACGGCAAGCCCATCCGCGAGACGATGGCCGCCGACCTGCCGCTGGCCGTGGACCATTTCCGTTACTTTGCGGGCGTTCTGCGCGCACAGGAAGGCGGCATCAGCGAGATCGACAACGACACCATCGCATACCATTTCCACGAGCCGCTTGGCGTCGTGGGCCAGATCATCCCGTGGAATTTCCCGCTGCTGATGGCCTGCTGGAAGCTGGCGCCCGCGCTGGCTGCGGGCAATTGCGTGGTGCTGAAGCCCGCCGAACAGACCCCGGCCAGCATCATGGTCTGGATCGATCTGATCGGCGACCTGCTGCCGCCGGGCGTGCTGAACATCGTCAACGGCTTCGGGCTCGAGGCGGGCAAGCCGCTGGCCTCCAGCCCGCGCATTTCCAAGATCGCGTTCACCGGGGAAACCACCACCGGACGGCTGATCATGCAATATGCGTCGGAAAACCTGATTCCGGTGACGCTGGAACTGGGCGGAAAATCCCCCAACATCTTTTTCGAGGATGTGACCCGCGAGGATGACGATTTCTTCGACAAGGCGATTGAGGGGTTCGTGATGTTCGCGCTGAACCAGGGCGAGGTCTGCACCTGCCCGTCACGCGCGCTGATCCATGAAAGCATCTATGACCGCTTCATGGAGCGTGCCCTGAAACGGGTCGAGGCCATCGTGCAGGGCGATCCGCGCAACGAGGCCACGATGATCGGGGCACAGGCCAGCAGCGAGCAAAAGGACAAGATCCTGTCCTATTTCGACATCGGCCGGAAGGAAGGCGCCGAGGTGCTGACCGGCGGCGAGGCGGCAGACCATGGCGGCGAGTTGTCGGGCGGCTATTACATCAAGCCGACGGTCTTCAAGGGCCACAACAAGATGCGCGTGTTCCAGGAGGAAATCTTTGGCCCGGTCGTGTCGGTGACCACCTTCAAGGACCATGACGAGGCGTTGTCGATCGCCAATGACACGCTTTACGGTCTGGGTGCGGGCATCTGGTCGCGCGACGCCAACACCTGCTATCGCTTTGGCCGGGCCATTCAGGCGGGCCGGGTCTGGACCAACTGCTATCACGCCTATCCGGCGCATGCGGCCTTTGGCGGCTACAAGCAGTCGGGCATCGGGCGCGAAAACCACCGCATGATGCTGGACCATTACCAGCAGACCAAGAACATGCTGGTCAGCTATAGCCCCAAGAAGCTGGGCTTTTTCTGATCCTGACCTTTGGTCACAGCGAATGGCCTTCGGGCCGTCCGCAACCCGGCCCGGCGCTGCGGCGTTGGGCCGGGACACTCATCCGGATCCCGCCCATGCCGAAAGATGCCATCATCGACCCCGAGGATGCCGCGATCAGCGCGGGCTTGGTCTATGTGAACGAGGATATGGCGGGCATCACCCGCATCCGCGCGGGCAAGGGGTTTTCCTATCGCGACACGGACGGGCGCAGGATCACCGACCGCGCGACGCGCAAGCGGCTGGCCGCGCTGGCCGTGCCCCCCGCCTATACCGATGTCTGGATCTGCCCCCATCCGCAGGGCCATATTCTGGCCACGGGCCGCGATGCCAAGGGGCGCAAGCAATACCGCTATCACCCCGATTTCCGCGAACTGCGCGACGGCAGCAAATATGACCGCATGCTGGATTTCGCGCGCGGCCTGCCGAAACTGCGCCGTCAGGTCGATGAGGATATGGCGCGGCGTGGATTGCCGCCTGAAAAGGTGCTGGCGACCATCGTCTATTTGCTGGAAAACACCATGATCCGGGTCGGCAACGCGACCTATGCCAAGGCGAACAAGTCACACGGCCTGACGACCCTGCGCGCGCGGCATGTGACGCTGACCGGCAATCAGGTCCGGTTCCGGTTCAAGGGCAAATCGGGCAAGGACTGGGATCTGGGCCTGCGCGACCGCCGCGTGGCGCGGATCATCCGGGCGGTGCAGGATCTGCCCGGCCAGCATCTGTTCCAGTATCTGGACGACGAAGGCCAGCGCCATCAGGTCACCTCGACCGAGGTGAACGCCTATCTGCGCGCGGTGTCCGGCCGCAACATCACCGCCAAGGATTTCCGCACCTGGACCAGCACGGTTCTGGCCGCCATCGCCCTGTCTGAATTTGAAAAGGCCGACAGCGAGGCCGCCGCCAAACGCAATGTCCGCGACGCGATCGAAACGGTCGCCGCGCGGCTTGGCAACACGCCGACGATCTGCCGCAAATGCTATGTCCATCCGCAGATCATCGACGGTTATCTGGCCGATGAGCTGAAGCTGGAACTGCAGGACGAGATCGCCGAGGCGCTGAGCCACGACGACCTGCGCCCCGAGGAAAAACAGGTTCTGACATTTCTCAAGAAAAGGCTGAAGACATGAGCACCGTCACCGCGACCCCTGCGGCCCTGCGCCTGATCGCCGAGATCGTGGCCGATCATGGCCCGGTCATGTTCCACCAGTCGGGCGGCTGCTGCGACGGGTCGTCGCCCATGTGCTATGCGCAGGGGGATTTCCGGCTTGGCGAACGCGACGTGCGCTTGGGCGAGATCGGCGGCGCGCCCTTCTATATCTCGGGCTCGCAGGCCGAGGCGTGGAAGCATACCGACCTGATCATCGACGTGGTGCCGGGCCGGGGCGGCATGTTCAGCCTGGACAACGGGCGCGAGGAACGGTTCCTGACCCGGTCCGAGATCTGCAGCGTCGAGGGGCCAACGCCGTTGTGACCGCGCGGGCCCTGCGCTAGACAGGCCCCGATCTGGCAAGCGAAAGGCTGTCCTCATGACCCACAGCGTCTTCATCGATGGCGAGGCCGGAACCACCGGCCTGCAGATCCGCGACCGCCTTCTGGCGCGCGACGACATCCGTCTGGTGCAGTTGGACCCCGCCCGGCGCAAGGATCCCGCAGCCCGCGCCGAATGTTTCGCGCAAGCCGACGTTGCGATCCTATGCCTGCCCGATGATGCCGCGCGCGAGGCCGTGGCCCTGACCGCCGACATGGACGTGCGGCTGATCGACGCCTCGACCGCGCATCGGATCGATCCGGCATGGGTCTTCGGCTTTGCCGAACTGGCCCCCGAAATGCGCGAGATGATCGCGGCGGCGCGGTTCGTCAGCAACCCGGGCTGCTATTCCACCGGGTCCATCGCGATCATCGCTCCCCTGGTCGCCGCAGGTCTGATCGAGGAAACCGAGGCCCTGACGATCAACGCCGTCAGCGGCTATACCGGCGGCGGCAAGGCGCTGGTCGCGGAATATGACGCAGGCGGCGCGCCCGCCCATTTCGTCTATGGCCTGAACCAGCGCCACAAGCACATCCCCGAGATCATGACCCATGGCGGGCTGCTGCTGCAGCCGGTCTTTGCGCCCTCGGTCGGGAATTTCGCGCAAGGCATGGCCGTGCAGCTGCCGCTGCATCTGGACGACGACCGCAGCGTCGCGGCCCTGCATCAGGCGCTGGCCGACCATTACGCGGCCGAGGCTTTCGTACAGGTCGTGCCCGCCGACGAACTGGGCGCGCGCATCGATCCGACCGCGCTGAACGGCACCAACCGCATGCGTCTGAGCGTGCATGGCGATGATGAGACGGGCTGCGCCACGATCATCGCGGTGCTGGACAATCTGGGCAAGGGCGCTTCGGGCGCGGCGGTGCAGAACCTGAACATCATGCTGGGCCTGCCCGAGGATGCGGGGCTTTAAGGGCCGCCAAACTCCGCTCCGGAAAATTAACCCTTTCTTAACTGTTCCTTTGACGCAGACCCGGACCGGGGCCTAATGGCCCCGGCATTTGTCTGTGCGAATCACGGACACAGGGCGGTATTTTTCAGGAGTTTTCAAAAGTGGCACGGGTTTTTGCATATCGCGGCTTTGATCAGCTGAACTTCGATCTGAGCGCCCTTTATTACAACTCACTGGGCTTTGAGTTCAGCGACAATATCAATCTGGACCGTGACGGCCGGATTCTGGAAGACATGCTGGCCGTCGCCTATGAATGGAACGGCGACATCTTTGGCATCGGTTTCGCCGGCAGCCGCTTTCGCATGGACGGTGACCGCGTGACGGGTGGGACACTGCAGGCGATCGCCGAGGTCCGCGCCGTCAACGGCAGCTTTGAAGAGATGTGGGAGATGGACGGCCTGAACCTGCCTCTGACCGACATCTACAACGCCACCCTGACCCGATCGACGGCGGACGATGTGCGTTTGATCGGGCGCATGCTGTCCGGCAACGACCTGTTCGAGCTGAGCTTCGAGGCCGACCGCGCCTTTGGCATGGCGGGCCATGACACACTGATCGGCAATGGCGGCGACGACACGCTTGGCGGTGGCGCGGGCGATGACCGGCTGTTCGGCGGGCTGGGTCAGGACCGGCTGATGCTGGATGCGGGCAATGACGCGATCTTTGGCGGGGTGGGTCAGGATTGGGTCATCATGCAGGGGCCAGCGGCGATCCGGGTCGATCTGGCCGTGGCCACCCAGCAGAACACCCGGCAGGGCATGGATATCATCACCGGCGTCGAACACGCTGCGGGCGGAGCGGGCAATGACACGCTGCTGGGGGATGCGCAGGCCAATATCCTGCAGGGCGGCGCGGGCAACGACCAGTTGACGGGCCGCGCCGGGGCAGACCGTCTGGTCGGCGGGCTGGGCCATGACCGGCTGGACGGCGGCGACGGCTTTGACATGCTGATCGGCAATGCCGGGACGGATACGCTGATCGGCGGGCGCGGCAATGACACGCTGGACGGCGGCATGGGCAATGACCGGCTGGATGGCGGCATCGACCGCGATCGGCTGTGGGGCGGCACTGGCAACGACACGCTGATCGGCGGATCGAATGGCGATGTGCTGACCGGCGGCGCGGGGGCGGATGTCTTTGTGTTCCGCGCCCTGACCGACAGCCGTGTGGGTCAGGGCGACCTGATCACCGATTTCCAGCGCGGCACCGACCGGATCGACGTCAGCGGGATCGCGCTGTGGAATATCCCCGGCAATCCGCCGTTTGAGTTTGGCGGGTTCGGCGCGCTGCAACCGGGCACGCCGGGTCAGCTGACCTTCCACCATCATCAGGGTGACGGTTTGCGTGAAACGCAGGTGCTGCTGGATATCGACGGCGACGGGCGCGCGGACGCGATCATCCGCATGACCGGCATCCTGACCCTGACCGAGGGTGACTTCATCCTCTGATCTGCCTGATTTTCGGGCAAACACGGCCTGCCATGCCCCGTCGGGGCGCGGCGGTCTTGCCAAGGCGCGGTCAAGGGGGCCCTGCTGCGGCATGGAACGGCTGTCAATCATCGTGGTCGAGCGCGACCGGGAACGGGCGCTGAAGATCGTCGACGGGCTGCGCGCCTCGGGCGATCATCAGGTCACGGTGATCGCCGAGGAAACCGGTCTGGCCCGCCGCATCGCCGAACAGCAGCCCGATATCGTGCTGATCGACGTGGCCAACCCCTCGCGCGATGTGCTGGAGGAACTGGCGCTGGTCTCGGGGCCGCTGGAACGTCCGGTGGCGATGTTCGTGGACCGGTCCGACGAAGGCCTGACCCGCGCGGCGATCGAGGCGGGCGTGTCGGCCTATGTCGTGGACGGGTTGCACAAGGACCGCATCAAGCCGATCCTGGACGCCGCCATCGCGCGCTTTCACATGTTCCAGAAGATGCGCGCCGAACTGGCCGCCACCAAGGCCGCGCTGGAAGAACGCAAGATCATCGACCGCGCGAAAGCCATCCTGATGAAGGCGCGCGGCATCGACGAAGAGGCCGCCTATGCCCTGCTGCGCAAGACCGCGATGGATCAGAAACGCCGCGTCGCCGATATCGCGCAGCAGCTGGTGATGGCGGCAGGCCTGCTGACATGACCGACCGGCTGCGCCTTGGCTATGTGCCGCTGAGCGATGCCGCGACCCTGATCATCGCGCAGGAACTGGGCTTTGCCGCCGAAGAGGCGCTGGATCTGGACCTGATCCGGGTGGGCAGCTGGGCGCAAAGCCGCGATCTGCTGGGCACGGGCGGTATTGATGCGGCCCATATGCTGGTTCCCGTGCCCATCGCGCAAAGCCTGGGTCTGGGCCCCGCCTATCCCGATTTCGACCTGCTGATGTTTCTGTCCCAGGGCGGGCAGGCCATCGCCGTGTCGAAGACGATCGAGGACAGGCTGCGCGATCAGGGCCATCCGTTCGATTTCCGCGATCCGGTCGCCGCCCGCGCCGCGCTGCAGCGCGCCCATCCTGGCCCGCTGCGCGTCGGCGTGCCCTTTCCCTTTTCTACCCATGCCGAACTGGTGCGCCACTGGTTGCGCGGCACGCCGCTGGCCGCGCGGCTGACGGTGCATACCGTCCCGCCCCCGCAAATGGCCGCTGCGATGGCCTCGGGCGAGGTCGATGCCTTTTGCGTGGGCGAGCCATGGGCCTCTTATGCGGTCGAACGGGGGGTGGGCGCGCTGCTGCTGCCGGGCCGGGCGATCTGGGCCGCGCCGCCCGAAAAGGGGTTGGTCATGACCCGCGCCTTTACCGAAACCCGCCCCGAAGCCACGGGCCGCCTGATGCGGGCGCTGTGGCGCGCGGGCCGCTGGCTGGATCATCCCGGCAACCGCAGCACCGCCGCCGAGATTCTGTCGCGCGCCGATTACCTGAACCTGTCGCCGGAACTGTGCGAACGCGGTCTGCTGGGCCGTCTGCATGTCACCGCGACGGGCGAGCTGCGGGATTATCCCGATTTCATCCGCTTTCACGCCGAAGGCGCGACCTTCCCCTGGCGCAGCATCGCGTCGATGATGGCCGCGCGCATGGCCGCCCGGCACGGTCTGGACCCCGGGCAGGCAACCCAAAGGGCAGCCGGGTGTTTCCGCACCGATCTTTACCGTCTGCATCTGCGCGAGGCGGGCGCGCAACTGCCCGGCGCCTCGTCCCGGATCGAGGGCGCGGTGCAGGCCCCGACCCTTGTCGCCGCCGAACAGGGCCAGATGATTCTGGGCGCGGATGCGTTCTTTGACGGCTATACTTTTGACCCGGCGTTTCAAACCCGCTGAAATCGCAGGCAGGGTGCTGCCTTACGCGGCCACGATGCCAAAACCTCTGCCCTGCGGCCTGCGATTGCTTGACCGGCATTAACTGGTTCGCGATGCTTGATGAAAGGCGGATGCAACGGCGCTCCGCGTTTCGATCTGGCCGCAAGGACGCGGCTCCCCCCATTCCGGCAATGTCGCCACCTGTTCGCACCCCTTCCTTGGGCTGCGACCGGTGGCTTTTCGTGTTTTCGCGCCCGCCCCTTTCTCCGTGGGCCAGCCAAGGATAAGCCAGATGAGCTTGATCAAACCGCCCTCTCGCCGTCGTTTCCTGCAAGCCTCGGGTGCATTGGCCACAATGGCCGCCGCCCGCATCGCCCTGCCCGGTGGCGCATGGGCGCAGACCACCGCCACACCCGAGGTCACCGGCTGCAAACTGGGTTACATCGCCCTGACCGACAGCGCACCGCTGATCATCGCGGTCGAAAAGGGCTTCTTCGCCAAACATGGCATGCCCGACGTGCTGGTCGAAAAGCAGGCCAGCTGGGGTGCCACGCGCGACAACATGGCCCTAGGCTCGGATTCGGGCGGCATTGATGGCGGGCACATCCTGCGGCCCAAGGTGCATCTCTATTCCACCGGCAGCGTCATGCAGAACAGCCAGCCTTTGCCCATGTACACGCTGCTGAACCTGAACGAGGACGGACAGGGCCTGTCCGTGCGTCAGGAATACGCCGACAGCGGCGTGGGACTGGATTCAAGCCCGCTGAAGGACATCTTTGCCGCCCGCCGCGCCGCAGGCGAAGAGATCCCGGTGGCGATGACCTTCCCCGGCGGCACGCATGATCTGTGGATGCGCTATTGGCTGGCGGCGGGCGGAATCGATCCGACCAGTGAGGTCGATCTGATCGTCGTGCCGCCCCCGCAGATGGTCGCCAACATGAAGGTCGGGAACATGGAGGCCTTTTGCGTGGGCGAGCCGTGGAACGAACAACTGGTCAACCAGAATATCGGCTTTACCGCCGCCACCACGGGCGAATTGTGGGCGCGTCACCCCGAAAAGGTGCTGGGCATGCGCGCCGATTGGGTCGACGCCAATCCCAACGCCACGATCGCCGTCATGATGGCGGTGATGGAGGCGCAGATGTGGTGCGACCTGCCCGAGAACAAGCAGGAGATGGCCGAGATCATCGGACGTCGCCAATGGTACAACGTCCCCGTCGCCGACATCGTCGGGCGCATTCAGGGCCAGATCAACTATGGCAATGGCCGCAACGAGCTGCGCCCGGAGCTGGCCATGAAATTCTGGGGCGAGAACGGAGAGACCTCGTATCCGTGGAAATCGCTGGATGCGTGGTTCATCACCGAGAACAAGCGGTGGGGCTATCTGCCCGGCGATCTGGACACGGCGGCGCTGGTCAATGCGACCAACCGGTCCGATCTGTGGCTGGCGGCCGCGGCGGGCCTTGGCCTCAGCGTCGATTTCGGCGACAGCCGCGGGGTCGAGACGTTCTTTGACGGCAAGACCTTCGATCCCGCCGATCCGCAGGCCTATCTGGACGCCCAGTCCATCAAGGCGATGGTGTGATCCGATGAACGTCACAGCCCTCAAGCGCAAACTGGACCTGACCCCCAAACCCGTAGCCCCGGTCACGGCGCTGCCCCCCCGCACGCCCGACCGGCTGGCCCCCTGGCGCAAGCGCGGGGTGGCGCTGGCCAATGCGGTCCTGCCGCCGCTGGTGGTGCTGATCGTGCTGCTGAGCATCTGGCAGATCGGTGCATCGGGTGAGGGCAGCGGCCTGCCCACGCCCATGCAGGTCTGGACCGACAGCGGCTTTCTGTTCCTAGAGCCGTTCTATGTCTATGGCACGCAGGATATCGGCCTTGGCTGGCGCGTCCTGACCTCGCTCGAACGGGTGTTCTACGGCTTTGGTCTGGCCGCCGTGGTGGGCGTGCTGACCGGCGCGGTCATCGGGCAATCGGCGCTGATGATGCGCGGCTTCGATCCGATCTTTCAGATCCTGCGCACCGTGCCCCCCCTGGCATGGCTGCCCATCAGCCTTGCGGCCTTCATGGACAGCGGCCCAAGCGCGATCTTCGTGATCTTCATCACCGCGATCTGGCCCGTGATCATCAACACCGCCGCAGGCGTGCGCGCCATCCCGCAGGATTACCGCAATGTCGCCGCCGTCCTGCGCCTGAACCAGATCGAGTTCTTCTGGAAGATCATGATCCCCTCGGCCGCGCCCTATATCTTTTCGGGGCTGCGTATCGGTGTCGGCCTGTCCTGGCTGGCCATCGTGGCGGCAGAGATGCTGACCGGCGGCGTGGGCATCGGGTTCTTCATCTGGGATGCGTGGAATTCCTCGCGGCTCAGCGACATCATCGTGGCCCTCGCCTATATCGGCGGCACGGGCTTTATCCTTGATCGTCTGGTCGGCTGGATCGGACGCGTCGTCTCTCGCGGCACGGCTGTGTAAGGGGAATGACCATGAAATATCTGGCAATCGAACATCTGTCCAAGACCTTCGTGAACGGGGCCAAGACGGCGCATGTGCTGTCCGACATCAACCTGTCGATCGACAAGGGCGAATTCGTCAGCATCATCGGCCATTCCGGCTGCGGGAAATCGACCCTGCTGAACCTGATCGCCGGGCTGACCGACGTGACCACCGGCGGCATCCTGCTGGACGGACGAGAGGTGAACGCGCCCGGCCCCGACCGCGCCGTGGTGTTTCAGAACCACTCGCTGCTGCCCTGGCTGTCGGTCTATGACAATATCAAGCTGGCGGTGACCAAGGTCTTCGGGTCCACGAAAACCCGCGCGGAACGCCACGACTGGATCATGCAGAACCTCGATCTGGTTCAGATGAGCCACGCCGCCGACAAGCGCCCCGCCGAAATCTCGGGCGGGATGCGCCAGCGCGTGGGCATCGCCCGGGCGCTGGCGATGGAGCCAAAGGTCCTGCTGCTGGACGAACCCTTTGGCGCGCTGGACGCCCTGACCCGCGCCCATCTGCAGGACGCGGTGATGGACATCCATGCCCGCCTTGGCAATACGATGATCATGATCACCCATGATGTGGACGAGGCCGTTCTGCTGGCCGACCGCATCGTGATGATGACCAACGGCCCCGCCGCCACCATCGGCGAGGTGCTGACCGTGCCCCTGCCCCGCCCCCGCGACCGCATCCGTCTGGCCAGCCAGCCCGATTACGTCAAGGCGCGCGAGGCCGTGCTGCGGTTCCTCTATGAACGTCACCGCTTCGTCGAAGCCGCGGAGTAAGCCCATGACACGCAAATTAGTTGTGATCGGCGCGGGCATGGCCTCGGGCCGGATGCTCGAACAATTGTTCGAACACGCCCCCGGCGAATGGGACGTGACCCTGTTCAACGCCGAACCGCGCGGCAATTACAACCGGCTGATGCTGTCGCCGGTCCTGTCGGGCGACAAGACCTATGACCAGATCGTCACCCATGACGAC
Organism: Paracoccus nototheniae; assembly: GCF_004335005.1. Taxonomy (GTDB): domain Bacteria; phylum Pseudomonadota; class Alphaproteobacteria; order Rhodobacterales; family Rhodobacteraceae; genus Paracoccus; species Paracoccus nototheniae. The sequence goes on from NZ_RQRT01000037.1 coordinate 25,620, forward strand.
GACTGGTATCTGGCCCACGGCGTCACTTGCCGCTTTGGCGAATCCGTCACCGCCATCGACCGCGAGGCGCAGGTGGTTCATGGCAAGAACGGCCCGGTCGAATACGACGCGCTGGTCATCGCCACCGGCTCGGCCCCGTTCATCATCCCGCTGCCGGGGCACAAGCTGCCCGGCGTCGTGGCCTATCGCGATCTGGAAGACACCAATGCGATGATCGAGGCCAGCCGTCCCGGCACCTCGGCCGTGGTCATCGGCGGCGGGTTGCTGGGGCTGGAGGCCGCCGCCGGCATGGCCGCGCGGGGGGCCGAGGTGACCGTCATCCACCTGATGGGCCATCTGATGGAACGCCAGCTGGACCCCGCCGCAGGCTATCTGCTGCAAAAGGATCTGGAAAAGCGCGGCATCCGCATTCATTGCACGGGCGCGACCAAGGCGATTCTCGGGACTGACAGGGTCGAGGCCGTGGCTCTGGAAGACGGCACCACCTATCCCGCCGATCTGGTCTGCATGGCCGTGGGCATCCGCCCCGAAACCCGGCTGGCCAATGATGCGGGGCTGGAGGTCGCGCGCGGCATCACCGTCACCGACCAGATGCGGACCAGCGATCCGGCGATCTTTGCGCTTGGCGAATGCGTGGAACATGACGGGCAGCTGTTCGGTCTGGTCGCGCCGCTTTACGATCAGGCCAAGGTTCTGGCCGCGACGCTGGCAGGCACGGACGCCGCCTTCAAGCCCGTCCAGACCGCGACCAAGCTGAAGGTCACCGGCTGCGATCTGTTCAGCGCGGGCGATTTTGCCGACGGCCCGGGGCGCGAGGATATCGTCTTCCGCGACCCCGGACGCGGCATCTACAAGCGCCTGATCCTGGAAGGCGATCGCCTGATCGGCGCCGTCATGTATGGCGACACGGCGGACGGTGCCTGGTTCTTTGACAAGATCCGCAGCGGGGCCGATATCAGCGTCGACCGCGACACGCTGATCTTTGGCCCGGCCTTCGTCGGAGGTGCCCAAGCGGACCCTCTGGCAGCCGTTGCAGCCTTGCCGCCTGAGGCGGAAATCTGTGGCTGCAACGGCGTATGCAAGGGAACCATCGTCACCGCCATTCAGGGCGGTGCCAGCACGTTGGACGCGGTGCGCGGGCTGACCAAGGCCAGCGCATCCTGCGGCACCTGCACCGGGCTGGTCGAACAGGTCATGGCGCTGACGCTTGGCGACAGCTTTGCCGCCAATGCCAACCCGCCCATGTGCAAATGCACCGATCACACGCATGAGGACGTGCGCCGCCTGATCAAGTCGATGGGCCTGAAATCCATCCCCGCCGTCATGCAGGATCTGGGCTGGAAAACCGTGGGCGGCTGCGCATCGTGTCGTCCGGCGCTGAATTACTATCTGCTGGCCGACTGGCCGCTGGATTATCGTGACGATCGCCAAAGCCGCTTCGTCAATGAACGAAACCACGCCAATATCCAAAAGGACGGCACCTATTCCGTCGTGCCGCGCATGTGGGGCGGCGTCACGACCAGCACCGAATTGCGCGCCATCGCGGATGCCGCCGACCGCTATGCGGTGCCCCTGATCAAGGTCACCGGCGGCCAGCGCATCGACCTGCTGGGCGTCAAGAAAGAGGATCTGCCCGCGATCTGGTCCGATTTCAATCAGGCCGGGATGGTGTCAGGCCATGCCTATGCCAAGGGGCTGCGGACGGTAAAAACCTGCGTGGGCACGGATTTCTGCCGCTTTGGCACGCAGGATTCGACCGGTCTGGGCATCCGGCTGGAGAAATTGCTGTGGGGGTCGTGGACGCCCGCCAAGGTCAAGCTGGGCGTCTCGGGTTGTCCCAGGAACTGCGCCGAGGCGACCTGCAAGGATATCGGCGTCATCTGCGTGGACAGCGGGTTCCAGATCAGCGTGGCAGGGGCTGCGGGCATGGATGTGCGGGAAACCGTGCCCCTGCTGACCGTGGAAACCGAGGATGAGGTCTGCGACATGATCGCAGCCTTTGTGCAGCTTTATCGCGAACATGCCCGCTATCTGCACCGGATCTATAAATGGGTGGACAAGGTGGGGCTGGACTGGTGCCGCGACCAGGTTGCGGACCCCGATATCCGCGCCGGTCTGCTGGCCCGGTTCCAGCTGTCGCAATCGGTCTATCAGACCGATCCCTGGGCCGAACTGGCCGCGCGTCCCGCCGATTGGGCACCGGTTGCCGATCTGCGCATGAGGGCTGCCGAATGACCCGGTTCATCGACATCGCCGCGCTGGAGGATATCCCCCCGCAGGGCGCCCGCGTGGTGCGCACACAGCACGGCTGCGTCGCGGTCTTTCGCACCGCCGACGACCGGGTCTTTGCGCTGGACGACCGCTGCCCCCACAAGGGCGGGCCTTTGTCCGAAGGCATCGTGCATGGCACGCAGGTGACCTGCCCCCTGCACAACTGGGTTTTCGAAATGGCCACGGGACAGGCGCAGGGCGCGGATGACGGCATGGTCGCCACCCATCCGGTGCGCGTCGAAGGCGGGCGCATCTGGCTGGACGCATCCGCCATCCGGCGCGTCGCATGAGCGGCGCGGTCAGGACCACCTGCCCCTATTGCGGGGTGGGCTGCGGCGTGCTGGCCATGCCGGACGGCAAGGGCGGGCTGGCGATCACGGGCGATCCCGACCACCCGGCCAACCGCGGCCGCCTGTGCGTCAAGGGCGCGGCCCTTGGCGAGACCGTCGACACCAGCGGCCGCCTGCTGGCCCCCCGGATCGGCGGCGCGGATGCGCCCTGGGGTCAGGCGCTGGACCTGATCGCCGACCGCTTCACCGATGCCATCGCCCAATACGGGCCGGATTCGGTGGCGATGTATGTCTCGGGTCAGTTGCTGACCGAGGATTACTATGTCGCCAACAAGCTGATGAAGGGCTTTGTCGGCAGCGCCAATATCGACACGAATTCGCGGCTGTGCATGGCCTCCAGCGTGGCGGGCCACCGGCGGGCCTTTGGCAGCGACACCGTGCCCGGCCTTTATGACGATCTGGAACAGGCCGATCTGGTGGTGCTGACCGGATCGAACCTCGCATGGTGCCATCCGGTCCTGCATCAGCGCATTCTGGCCGCCAAGGCCGCGCGGCCCGACATGAAGATCGTCGTCATCGACCCCCGCCGCACCGCCACCTGCGAGGGTGCCGACCTGCATCTGGACATCGCACCCGGCGCGGATGCGCATCTGTTCAACCTGCTGTTGTGCCATCTGTTCGATACCGAACAGACCAGCGCGACGTTCCTGCCCCATGTCACCGGCTTTGACGCCGCCCTGACCGCCGCACGGGCGGCGACCGCGCAGGCGACCGGGCTGGACCCTGCCGATCTGGCGACCTTTCTGGACCTGTGGGCGGGCACGGAAAAGACCGTCACCGTCTATTCCCAGGGCATCAACCAGTCCGACAGCGGCACGGACAAGGTGAATGCGATCCTGAACTGTCATCTGGCGACGGGCCGGATCGGGCGTCCCGGCATGGGCCCCTTCAGCGTCACCGGCCAACCCAATGCCATGGGCGGACGAGAGGTCGGCGGGCTGGCCAATATGCTGGCCTGCCATCTGGAGCTGGAAAACCCCGCCCATCGCCGCGCCGTCCAGACTTTCTGGAACGCCCCCCGCATGGCCGATCGCCCCGGTCTCAAGGCCGTGGACATGTTCCGCGCGGTCGAGGACGGGCGCATCAAGGCGCTGTGGATCATCCACACCAACCCCGCCGTGACCATGCCCGATGCCGACCGCGTCGCCCGCGCGATCAAGGCCTGCGATTTCGTGGCGGTCAGCGAGGTCTGGCCCGACACCGACACCGCCCGGCTGGCCGATGTGCTGCTGCCGGCCTCGGCCTGGGGCGAAAAGGACGGCACGGTCACCAATTCCGAACGCATGATCAGCCGCCAGCGCGCGGCCCTGCCCGCGCCGGGGCAGGCGCGGCCCGACTGGTGGGCCATCGCGCAGGTCGCGCGGCGCATGGGGTTTCAGGGCTTCGACTGGCAGGATCCGGCAGCGATCTTTGCCGAATACGCGGCGCTGTCGGGGGTGGCGGGCGCCTTGGGCAGCGATTTCGACATCTCGGATCTGGCCGGGGCGGATTACGGCGCGCTGGCGCCGGTTCTGTGGCCGCAGGGTCCGGCGCAGCGAGGCGGGCGGTTCTTTGGCACGGGGCGGTTCCACACGCCCGACGGGCGCGCCCGGATGGTGCCGGTCACCGCCGCCCTGCCCGCACGGGCGCCGGGGCAGATGCTGCTGAACACCGGGCGCATCCGCGATCAATGGCACACGATGACCCGCACCGCCCTGTCGCCGCGCCTGTCGCGCCATCTGGCCGAACCCTATCTGGAGCTGCACCCCGATGACGCCGCGCACCTGACCCTCGCCCCCGCCGATCTGGCGCAGGTCGACAGTCCGCAGGGCCGGGCGCTGCTGCGCGTCCTGATCAGCGACCGCGTGGCCCCCGGCCATCCCTTCGCCCCGATCCACTGGACCGGCCAGACGGCCCCCACCGGACGCATCGACGCGCTGGTGCCGGGGTTGAGCGACCCGATCTCGGGTCAGCCCGCCAGCAAATCGGCGCCGGTCACGGTCACCCGCTATGGCGCGGCATGGCATGGCTATCTGCTGACAACGCGGTCCGTGACGCCCGATTGCGCCTATTGGGCGCGCGCGCGCCTGCGCGGCGGCTGGCAGATCGAGATGGCCGATGCCTCCCCCGTCCCCGACTGGCAGCTTTGGGCCGAGGAACTGCTGGGCCTTGGCGCGCCCTCGATGCAGTTGGGCGATGCCCGGCGCGGCGTGCATCGCATGGCGTTTCACCATCAGGGCCGGCTGGCGGCGGCGCTGTTCGTGGCGCCGGGTCCGGTGCTGTTGTCACGCGATCATCTGGCGGGCCTGCTGGGCGGGCCGATGGCGGACGCGGACAGCCACCCGCTGGCAGGCCGCCCGCCCGCCGACCGGCCCGATCCCGGCCCGGTGATCTGCGCGTGTCTGAACGTGGGACGCACGACGATCCTGAACGCCATCCTGCAGGGCACCGACAGCGTCGAGGCGCTTGGAACGACCCTTGGCGCAGGCAGCAACTGCGGATCCTGCCGTCCCGAACTGGCGGCCCTGATCTCGGGTCACCGCCGCCAGCTGGCCGCTGAATAAACCTCAAAGGCCGGGCGCCCGGAACGATCCGGGCGCCCGCCTGACGTCACTGGCCTGACGTCACAGAGCTGACGTCACAGGGCTGACGTCACAGGGCTGACGTCACAGGGCTGACGTCACTGGACCAACATCACTGGGCGTCGCGCATGGCCCCCACGGACCAGAACAGCGTCTCGCCCGAACTGTCATCGACACCGTCATTATCGGTGACCATCCAGCCCTCGCCGCCCGCGTCGATGGCAAAGCCCTCGACCTTGTCGACCACATAGCCGCCTTGCGATTGCAGATCGGGGATCAGGTCGCGGACCTCTTCTTTGGTCACCACGGGCAGCGTCTGACCCAAAGCCACAGGGGCCAGATCGGCCAGCGGCACGCGGAACAGCTTTTTCACCACGGCGGCGGCACCGATCAAGTTGTCGCGTTCGATGACATAGGCCCAGTCCCCGTCGATGGTGATCTCGGACAGGCCCATCCAGCCCTCGCCCGCAGGCTCCAGCGGATAGGCGACCGCGCCCCATTCCTCGCTGTCCAGATCATAAGAGACCAGCTTGACCTGCCCCTCGGGATCGTCGCCCCATTCGCGCTGCACGGCCATCCACAGCCGGTCGCCCTGCAGGGCGATGCCTTCGAAACCAGAGCGGGTCTCATGCGCCAGCAGGTCGGCGGGCAGACCGATCTCGGCCTGAATCTCTCCTGTCCCGTCGACGTGATAGATCGCATGCGGGATCAGCCGGTCGCTGCGCCCGTCGGATGCCAGCCAGAAACCACCCTGACCATCGGGGGCGATCCCTTCCAGATCCAGCTTTTGCGCCGGATCCCCGTTGCGGGTGACCACGGTTTTCGCGGTGATGCGCGCCGGGGTCTGGGTCGCGTCGATGGTATAGATCGCGGGGTGGGCGCCATAGACGCTGTCGGACACCGCGAACAGCTGGCCCGGCGCATCGCCCGCCGCCAGACCGGACAGCGCGCCCCATCCGATCATCTCGTCCGCCCCCTCCGATGTCAGCATCGGATAGGCGGCAGGCGCATCGCCCGCCTGAAACAGCATGACATGGGCGCGCGCGCCACCGTCTTCGCCCAGATCGGCCTCGTTCGCGGTGACCAGCAGGTTGCGCGCGGGCAGGGCCACGATGCCTTCGGGGCTGATCCCCGAGGGCAGCAGCTGCGTCAGGCGCGGCGCGGTCAGGTCAGTGACATCATAGACCCCGATGATCGAGCCGCGTTCGGACACCACAAAGACGTAAGGCGTGCCGTCGAATGTCGCGACCTCGATCGATTCCGGCTCGACCCCTTTGGCATCAGACCGCTTGTCGGGGTAATGGCCCGCCGCAATCACCGCATGTTCGAAGCTGTTGCCTGAATCGTAGACGACCGTGCCGTCGCGGTTGAAAATCGTCCAGCCGCGCGATCCGCCCTCGTAATCGCCCTCGTTCGCGGTGGCGAAATGATCGGCGTCGATCCATTTCACCGCATCAGGTTCGCGCGGCAGATCGCTCAGCCTGTCGGTGAAAGTCAACGCGCCATCGTCTTTCGCATCCACGCCCTCCAGGCTGACCGTGCCCGCGCTGAAATGCGAGGCGACCGCACCATCGGCACCGATCACCACGATATGGTTGTTTTCCTGAAGGGTGACGACGATCTCTCCGGCCTCGTTGATATCGACATATTCGGATTCAGGATCGTCGGCGCCGATCTCGGCCAGACCGGTCATCTCGATGCGCTGCTGGCCGTCGCAATCCAGTTCGCCATTCGTCACCGGCAGTTTGACCACATATCCCGCAGGCATCTGCGGCAACGCGCCGTCATTCAGATCCTCGTCGCGCTGATTCTCGATCGCGACGGCCAGAAAGCTGCCATCGGGCGATCTGGCCACGGAATCCGGCTGCCCGCCCAGATCGCACGAGGCCAGAACCGCGTGGCTGTCCAGATCCAGCACCCGCAATTGCCCCGAAGGATCCGTGAAGGATGCCGAGGTATCGACGCCGACAAAGACCCGGTTGCCGATGATCACCGCCGTCGTCGGCTCTCCCTCCATGGCGACATTGCCAAGGGGTTTGGGGGCGGTGGGATCGGTGATGTCCAGAAAACCCAGCACGCCCAGGGGGCTGTCGGAATAGACGACCGTGTTGCCATCCTCGGAGGCCGAGATGATCTCGGCCGAGGTCGGGCGGGCGCGGTCCTCCCCTGCGGCCATGTTGTCGGGCGTGGCAAAGGCGGCGATCCGGTTGAAGGTCGTGTCGGACAGGGCGGGCATGGCGGTCGCCAGGGCGATGGCCGAGGTCAGAAGCGCGAATTTATGCATGATGGACAGTCCCCTATGCTGATCAGGGGCCTGTCTGACTGCGCATGATGTCAGTGCTGCGACAGATTGGCGACTTTTTTGGGACAGGCTGTGCGGTGGCCCTTACAGATCCAGCCCCAGATCCAGCACCCGGACCGAATGGGTCAGCGCCCCGACCGAAATGTAATCCACCCCGGTCGCCGCCACCCGCGCGATCCGGTCCAGCACCATATTGCCCGATGCCTCCAGCACCACGCGCCCCTGCCCCATCTCGACCGCGCGGGCCAGCGTCGTGTCGTCCATGTTGTCCAGCAGCACGACATGGGCGCCACCCTCGTCCAGCACCTGCGCCAGCTGGTCCAGATCATCCACCTCGATCTCGACCCGCATCATATGCGAGGCGCGGGCCTTGACCGCGCGCAGAACAGGGCCGATGCCACCCGCCGCCGCGATATGGTTGTCCTTGATCAGGATCGCATCGGACAGCGACACCCGATGATTGAACCCACCACCATGCAGCACGGCCTGTTTCTCCACCAGCCGCAGACCCGGCGTGGTCTTGCGGGTGCAGGTGATGCGGGTGTGGGTGCCACGCGTCCCGGCGACAAAGGCCGCCGTCATCGTGGCGATGCCCGACAGACGGCCCGCGAAATTCAGCGCCACGCGTTCCGCCGACAGGATCGCGGCGGCGTCGCCTTCGATTGAGGCCAGCGTGGCACCGGCGTCAAACCCCGTGCCGTCGGGCACCAGCACGTTCAGGCGCAGATCGGGGTCGATCAGCCGGAAGGCCAGCGCCGCCAGCGCCATCCCCGAGGCGGTGCCCGCCTCTCGCGCGCGGATCCGGCCTTGGGCGCGGGTGCCATGGGGGATGACCGTGCGGGTGGTGATGTCGCCGTGGCTGCCCAGATCCTCGATCAGGGCGGCGCGCAGCAGGGGTTCAAGGATCAGGTCGGGCAAGGGCGGGATCATGCGGGCCTCGGTTCCGGGATCAGGGCCTGCGCCTCGGCCAAAGTCAGGCGGCTGCGGCGGGCAAGGGACAGGGTGTCGGGATAATCTGTGCGGCAATGCGCACCCCGGCTTTCGCGGCGCACCAGGGCTGCCGCGCAGATCAGCGTCGCGGTGGCGGTCATGTTCGCCAGCTGCGGGCTGTCGGGCTGGGCGCGGGCGATCTTCGCGATGCGATCCAGCGCGCGGGTCAGCCCGGCCTGATCGCGCAGCACGCCCGCGCCATCGGTCATCGCATCGCGCAGCCGCGCGACCAGCGCCGGATCGGGCAAAGGCGCCGCCGCCGGATCGGGCAGCGTCACCGGCGGCGCAGGGGGCCCGTCGCGCCCGATGGACAGGGCGGCACGGCGGGCCATGACCAGCGCCTCCAGCAACCCGTTCGAGGCCAGCCGGTTCGCCCCGTGCAGCCCGGTCGAGGCCGCCTCGCCACAGGCCCAGAGGCCGGACAGGCTGCTGCGGCCCTGCGCATCGGTGTCGATGCCGCCCATATGATAATGCGCCGCCGCCGCCACCGGGACCGGCTGGCGCGCGGGGTCGATGCCCGCGGCAGTGCAGGCCGCCGAGACGGCCGGAAAGCGCGTGCCCAGATCGGGCAGCGCCCGGCAATCCAGTGCCGGTTCGCGGCCCGCGACGGTTTCGGCGTAAACGCCCCGCGCCACGATATCGCGCGGCGCCAGTTCGGCATCGGGATGCAGCGCCGCCATGAAACGCCCGCCCGCGCGATTGATCAGACGCGCGCCTTCGCCCCGCAGCGCCTCGGTCGCCAAAGGTGCGGGATCGGTGCCGCAGGCGATGGCGGTCGGGTGAAACTGCACGAATTCCGCGTCGGCGATCACCGCCCCCGCACGGGCGGCCATGCCCACAGCCTCGCCCCGGATGCGCGGCGGGTTGGTCGTCACGGCAAACAGCCCGCCTGCACCACCGCCCGCGATCAGCACCGCAGGCGCCATGACGGACACCGGCACCGACCCCGCCGCCCGCGCCAGATCGACGCCCGCAACATGACCACCGCGCATCACCAGCCCGGTCGCGACCCACCCCTCGGCCACCTGAACCGAGGGCGCGGCGCGCACGGCGGCGACCAGCGCCTGCATGATCTTTGCCCCCGCCTGATCGCCCTTGACGCGGACCACGCGCGCGCAGCCATGCGCGGCCTCTTGCGACAGCACATAGCCGCCCGCCGCATCACGGTCGAAGGGCGTGCCAAGCGCCGTCAGGGTCAGGATGTGATCCGGCGCCTCGGCGGTCACCAGAGCGGCCATCGCGGCATCGACCAGCCCGGCCCCGGCCCGCACCGTATCGGCGGCATGGGCGGCGGGACTGTCGGCGGGGTCCATCGCAGCGGCCACCCCGCCCTGCGCCCAAGCCGAACTGGCCCCCTGCCCAAGCGCATCGGGGCTGATCATCAGAACAGGTCGCGGCGCCAGCACCAGCGCCGCATACAGCGCCCCCAGCCCGGCGCCGATGATGACCACCCGGTCCGTGGCGATCATCGGATCACGAGGCCAGTTGGCGCGACAGATCGATCATCCGCTGCACCGCCAGCCGGGCGGGGGCGGCGATGGCGGGATCGACCTCGACCACGCCGGTCATCGAATGCAGCGACCACAGCACCTTTTCCAGCGTGATCTTTTTCATATGCGGGCACATGTTGCAGGGGCCCAGAAACTCGACACCCGGATGCGCGTCCGCGATATTCGCCGCCATCGAGCATTCGGTGACCAGCATCGCCTTGGCGGGCTGTTCGCGCCCGACCCATTCGATGATATGCGCGGTCGAGCCTACGAAATCGGCCTCGGCCACGACATCGGGGGGGCATTCGGGATGGGCGATGATGCGCAGGCCCGGATGCCAGTCGCGGAAATCGCGCAGATCCTGCGGGGTAAAGCGCTCATGCACGATGCAGGCCCCGTCCCACCAGACGATGCGCTTCTGCGGCACCTGCGCAGCGACGTTCTGGGCCAGCCATTTGTCGGGCGTCATGATCACCGTATCGCCGGGCATGGCCGCAACGATCTGCGCCGCATTGGACGAGGTGCAGCAGATGTCGGACGCCGCCTTGACCGCCGCCGAGGTGTTGACATAGCTGACCACCTTCGCGCCCGGATAGCGCGCCCGCATCGCGGCCACGCCTTCGGCGGTGATGCTTTCGGCCAGCGAACAGCCCGCCTGCATGTCGGGCATCAGCACGATGCGCGACGGGTTCAGGATCTTCGAGGTTTCGGCCATGAAATGCACGCCGCATTGCACGATGACCGGGGCGGTGGTCCGCGTCGCCTCGATCGCCAGCTGCAGGCTGTCGCCCACCACATCGGCGATCCCGTGATAAATGTCGGGCGTCATGTAGTTATGCGCCAGCACCACCGCGCCGCGTTCGGCCTTCAGCCGGTTGATCGCGGCGACATAGGGTGCGGCGATGGCCCAATCGGGAAAGGGCATCGCCCGGTTCATGCGGGCATGAATATCCGACATCTGCGCGGCCAGCGCGACCGAGGGGGCCAGATCGTAATGCCGGTCCAGCTCGGCGCGGATGGTGGTCAGGTCCAGCAAGATCGGCTCCTCCTCCGATGCGCCCCCTCGGATGCGCCCTTTGCGGGGTTGCGCAGATCGTCAGGGCGACGACTGGCGGCTGGCATAGTCGATGGCTGACGCAAGGGCAACTTTATTCACGCGCGACAGGATGGCGTGGGGACCGTTTGTGGCCCGTGACCGGTCCAGACCCCGACCCCGACCCCGACCCCGAAAAGGGCCGCCACGCGTCGCGATCCCATCAAAACCCGGGCAAGGGTCCGGTCGCCGCGCCTGCAACCTGTGGCAGAACGCCCACGATCCGCCGCGCCATGCGACACAGGGCGGAAACATCCCGTAACTGTACCGAACAGTGTCGATTTATTCCGGGCCATGACGCATAAGGTTTAAGACGATGCCTGATGGAAACTGCCCTTGCCGTGCACCATATCCTGATCCTGATCCTGATCCATACTTTGGGCCTGATGGCCGTCGCGGTCTTCTTTTATGGCCGGGTTCAGCACTGGATCCGGCACCGCCTGCTGCGGCGGACGGTCACGGGGATCGTCTTCGGCATCGCCACGGTGATCGTGATGCTGCAACCGATCGACCTTGGGGCGGGCTTTCAGGCTGATGCCCGGGGCGCCTTTGTCGGCATCGCCTCGGTCTTTGCGGGATGGCCGGGGGCATTGGCCGTGATGGTGATCACCGCCGTGGCCCGGATGATCATCGGCGGCAATGGCGCCCTGACGGGCGCGCTTGTCATCATCGTGACAGGGATAAGCGCGGTCTCGGTGGGTGCCCTTGCGCCGCCGGGGCGCAGGCTGGACAGGCTGCGCTGGCTGTTGATCGGGGCCGCATGCGTTGTGCCGACGACGCTGGCGCTGATGATCTTTACCGCCGCCAGCCTGCCCACCACGATGTTCGTCACCGCCCTGACGGCGCTGACCGCGCTGGTCTTTTCCAAGATGCTTGAAACCGAGCAGCGGCGCGGCAGGCGCGAACGCGCGCTGGCCCAGCACGCCGCCACCGATCCCCTGACCGACCTGCCCAACCGCCGAAGCTTCGAGGATTACACCCGGCAGCTTGAGGCGGCAAAGGTTCGGGACGTGATCCTGCTGCTGCTGGATATCGATCATTTCAAGCAGATCAACGACCGCTATGGCCATGATGTCGGGGACACGACCCTGCGGGCCATCGGCGCCGCCATCCGGTCCTGCATGCGCCCCACCGATTTCGCGGCCCGCGTCGGAGGCGAGGAATTTGCCGTCGTCATCAGGACCACAAGCCCCGCCGATGGCCGCCGCATCGCCGAGCGCTTCCGCGAAGAACTGCGCATTCCCATCGCGGCGTTTTCGGGGCCCCGATCTTCAGGCGGTGCACCTTCAGGCGGTGGGTCTTCAGGCGGTGGGTCTTCAGGTGGGGCGGGACCGGGGGCGCCGCTGGCGAGGGCCGCACCCACAGCGGGATCGGCGGTCGGGGATCAGCGCACGACCGTCAGCATCGGCGGCTTTGATCTGGTCGGCCAGCCCTATGACCATCGTCTGGCCTATCGCGGGGCGGACGAGGCGCTTTACCGCTCGAAGCATTACGGGCGAGACCGGGTGACCGTGACGCGGGGGGCGGCGACGCCCCTGATGTCGGTGGGATGACCGGGGTCTGCCGCGCCATCCACCGGGCCGTGGCACCGCTGATATGACTGCCCGTCCCGGCGGGGCCTTTCGGATGCCGGGGCCGCCGTTCGGCCAGTCCGGGCAGGCATCCGCTAGCGGACCTGTCTCATTAGACAGGCAGACAATTGCAGCGCCAATGAGTATAACAAACATATCAGCCGAGTGACCTTGTAAAGTTTTTAAAGAGTTCGGTGACTCGGCTGATGGGCCTCCTCTCGTGACCTGCCTGATGGGCCTTTCGGACCAAGGCATCTGGCGGCCACACCGGGCGCGCAATCGATCCCCGATCAGATGAGATTGCGATCAAGGCGCACGGATCGCCCCGCCAATCCTATCGACGGATGCGCACGACACCCTGACCATCCCAAGCCGCCGTCTTCATGCCCTGCAGCGGCCTGCCATGCTGTTGATGGCGGGCGGCCAGGGTTCTCGCACGATGGCCCTGCACCACCGGTCGGGCATGCAAGGCAACATGGCCCGGATCGGCCAGCAGCGGGAACAGATCCAGAATCTCGGCCAGAGCCTGCGGCGGGACCGCGCGCAGCGCCTCGGGGCCGGTGAACAGGCTTTCGGTCAGTGCCCCTTCCGAACGGATCACCTGATGCGCGTCGAACAGCAGGTGCCAGTAATCGACCTGCGTCAGATCCAGCGCGACATGGATGCCCGCCGTCCCCACCAGCTTGCAGGCCGCGACCAGCACCTCGGCGGCGCCAGCCATCCGCAGGGCGATGGGGGACCGCACCAGCACCCGATGCTGGGGCGAGACGATCAGCGCGCGCAAGGGCAGCCCGCCGCCAAGCGCCCCCGCCGGAATGCGGACCGGGGCCAGATGCGGGCGGGCAATCAGATAGACCGCGCTGCGGCCGATCCAGCGCAGCGGCCGATCGCCATGATCCAGCGTCATGACAAGATCGCCCACGGCAAGGCTTTCGATCGGCCTCGGGCCGGTGGCGGTGTCGATCAGCGTGCCGCTGGCAAAGCAGGTGACGCCGGTCTGCGTGGCGGTCAGCCCGCCGGTGACGCCGGTCATGGTCAGACCCGGACCGGTCATGTCGGCGCCGTTGAAGCTGATGATCCCGTCGGTCAGATCGTGGTTCATCGCCTGCAGAGGGGTCGTGAACCCGGTGCCGCTCTCCGCATTATAGGCCGCAAGCGTCCCCTCGTTGAACAGTCCCGACAGGTCCACGACATCACCGGTTCCGAAATCCGTGATCGTGGTGTCGCCGGTCCCGTCCCAGACAAAGACATCATCGCCCGGCCCGCCGGTCAGCGTGTTGCTGCCCGATCCGCCGTCCAGCACATCATCGCCGGAGCCGCCGCTGAGCACATCGTCACCGGCACCGCCCAGCAGGGTGTCGTCGCCGTCGCCCCCCAGCAGCGTGTCATCCCCGTCGGGATAGACCGGCACGCCGTTGGCGTCGAAGCGTTGGATGAAGAGCTGCTGTTGTAAAATACCGTCAGGGTCACCTGAGATTGAGTCACGAGTTCCCCAGGTGACGACAAAACCGCCATCCGCCAATGGCGCGATTTTTGGGGCAGTGTCCTGTTGCCAGTCCGTTTCCAAGCCTTGAAGACGGCTCTTATCTCCGACAGGGGCGCCATCTGCACCAAAGCTTTGGACAAAGATATCCCGCCCTTGCCTGCCCGTGGTCTCTCCGGACCATGCCACGGCGAAACCACCATCCTGCAGCGCGGCGACTTGCGGCGTCGTGTCGGCCCTGTCGCCCGCGATGCCCTGAAGCCGCTGAAGATCGGCAGCCGGCGCGCCATCCGCGCCGAACTGCTGCACGAAGATATCGCCACGCTGCCCGTCCGACGTAAAACCCAGCCACGTCACCACAAAACCACCGTCAGCCAAGGACGAAATCAGGGGATTGGAATCCGACTCTCCGGCCATGCCTTCCAATCGATGAGGATCCCCCGCCGGGGCACCATCGGCGCCGAATGTCTGGACAAAGTTGTCGGCACCTCCGCCGTCTGTGCTGCGGGCGTTCCATGTCACGGCATAGCCGTTGTCGGACAACGTCGCCACCTGCGGATATTGGTTCTGTCTGTAGTCTTCGGGCGGCGCCTGCAATGGCTGAACCTCACCCACCAATTCGCCATCTGAATCGAACCGCTGCACGAAATTGGCTGAGGCGCCCTCCCACGTTACGACGAAACCGCCATCCTCCAAGGCTGCGCCCTCGGGAAAGCGGTCCGTCAGGCGCCCGGCCTCGCCTTGCACCTGTTGCAATGCCCCGACCGCCGCGCCATCCGCATCGAAGGTCTGGACAAAGATCTCGAAGCCTTGCCCGTCAGTCCCGAAAGGTCCGCTTGGCGTGCCCCCGCTCCAGGTCATGGCAAAACCGCCGTCGGGCAGTGGGATGATCTGGGCCTGACTGTCACTCAAGTTTCCGGCCATGCCCTGCAGCCGCTGCAGATCGCCCGCCTCTTCTCCATCGGCGCCAAAGCGCTGCACGAAAACATCCGTGCCCTGTCGATCAGACGTGGCCCCGGTCCAGCTGACCACGAAGCCGCCATCCGGCAAGGGTTCGATCTGCGGCAACTGATCGTCCAGATTGCCCGTCATTCCCTGCAGCCGCGTCACGTCTCCAGCTGCGAGCCCCTCAGAGTCATAACGCTGGACAAAGATCTCGCGCCCCTGATTGGCGTAATTGGGGTCATAGTTCTCTTCGTCGGGGGTCGGCACCGACGCCTCCCAAGTGACCGCGAAGCCACCATCTGTCAGCCCCGCGGTCTGATAGCGAAAGTCGGGGTTGACCCAATCCGTCCCCCGCCCCTC
>NZ_RQRT01000038.1 GCF_004335005.1 Paracoccus nototheniae
TTTGGAAAAAAGGGGGCCATGCGTGCCATCTGCGCGGCAGTCAGCCAGAAAAGGTCGCTCATGTCACCGCTCCGTTTCTGGGCCGTGAATCACGCCGCGAAACGGAAATCAATGCATCCTGACCCTAAGGATGCTACCTGACTAAAGTCGTTTTCCGGTAGCTTGATCAAAGAAGGACGCCTTCCTGGTATCGATGTTCACGGAAAAGGGATTTCCCACCATAAAATTATCGTCTTGGCTCAATCGGTGCACCAGACTGATCCCCTCGAAATCGGACCAAGCCAGAATTTCATTGCCCATCGGTTCGATCAGCAACAGATTGACTTCGAACTGCGGCGATACGCCGTCGGCCGGGACGATATGCTCGGGCCGAAGGCCGAGCGTTACCTTTTGTCCGCTCTCGACGCGATCGGCAAAGGGATATGCATCGATATCGAGCGCGAAGCGGCCGGCTTCGAAGGTGAGAGCGCCGTCGCGCATCGCAAGCTGTCCTTCGACCTTGTTCATGGCAGGCGAGCCGAGGAAACTGCCAACGAACGCATTGGCTGGTTTGTTATAGACGTTCAGTGGGGTGTCGAGCTGCTGGATGATGCCGTCCTTCATGACGGCGATCCTGTCCGCGAGCGTCAGAGCCTCGATCTGGTCGTGGGTCACGTAGATCATGGTCGAGCCGATCGACTTGTGCAGCTTCTTGATTTCCAGCCTCAGCTCTGCGCGCAACTTGGCGTCGAGATTCGACAAGGGCTCGTCAAAGAGAAAGATGTCCGCGTCGCGCACCAGGGCGCGGCCGATGGCCACCCGCTGGCGCTGTCCGCCCGAAAGAGCGGCGGGCTTGCGGTCGAGCAGATGCGTGATCTGCAGGATATCGGCGGCCCAGGACACCTTTTTTTCGATCGTTGCACGGTCGACCCGGGCCATGCGCAGGCCATAGGACATGTTCTTTCGCACGCTCATCGTCGGATAGAGCGCGTACGACTGGAACACCATGCCGATGCCACGGTCTTTCGGGTCAAGCCAGGTCACGTCTTTTCCGTCGAAATGGATGCTGCCCCCGCTTACGTCGGTGAGCCCGCCGACGGCGTTCATCAGGGTGGACTTTCCGCAGCCGGACGGCCCGAGCAGAACAAGGAATTCACCGTCGCGGATGTCCAGGTTAAGATTGTCCATGACGACCTGCTGGCCGTAGCGGATCTCAAGATTGCGGATGGAAACGGAAGTCATGACTTACCCCTTTACGGCGCCGGATGCGATGCCACGGACAAACCAGCGACCGGACCCAAGATAAACGGCCAGCGGAACCAGGGACGTCAGGATGGTCGCTGCCATGTTGACGTTGTAGGCCCGCTCGCCCGTGGTGGTATTGACGATGTTGTTCAGCTGCACGGTCATCGGCAGGTTTTCCCGCCCGGCGAAGACCAGCCCCAGCAGAAAGTCGTTCCAGATTGCCGTCACCTGCATGATGACCGCGACGATGGTGATCGGGACCGACATCGGCAGGATGATGGTAAAGAAGATCGCCCAGAATCCGGCGCCATCGACCCGTGCCGCCTTGAACAGCTCTGAGGGCAGTCCCGAATAGTAGTTCCGGAACAGGAGTGTCATGACCGGCATCCCGAAAATGACATGGGTGAGGACGATCCCCGACAGCGATCCGTAGATGCCTGCCTGGGAATAGAAGCGCACAAGCGGATAGATGAACACCTGATAGGGCATGAAGGCGCCCAGCAGCAGGCAGGCAAAGAGCAGGTTCGCCCCCCTGACCTTCCAGAATGACAGCGCATAGCCGTTGAGGGCGCCCAGAAGGATCGACAGGATGACGCTTGGGATCAGGATCTGGACAGAGTTCCAGAAGCCGATGCGAAGCCCGGTGCAGTCGAGCCCGGTGCAGGCGCTGGACCATGCCGTCGCCCAGGCCTCCAACGTGGGCCGCACGGGCAGTGCGAAGATCTGGCCAAGCCGGATCTCGTCCATGGTCTTCAGCGAAGTGACGACCATCACGTAGAGCGGCAGCAGAAAGAAGAGGGTCATCACACCCAGAAAGGCATAGATGCCGATACGGCCCCATCGCTGTTGAGAGGTCACCGGGCGCCGGAGTGACGGCGCGGTTGTTTCGGCCACACTCATGCCGTGGTCCCCTTCTTGCCAAGGTATTGCGAATAGAGAACCGGCGCGATGATGAGCAGGACGGTGACCAGCATGGTCGTCGATGCCGCCGTGGCTAGGCCGATATTGGCGCGCTCGAACAAGTTGTCCATGATGAACTTCGCCGGAACCTCGCTGGCCGTTCCGGGACCGCCATTGGTCATTGCGATGATCAGATCGTACATCTTGACGATGCTGATCGACAGCAGCACCAGCGAGGTGATGATCATCGGTCGAAGGATCGGCAGAATGATGAAGGCATAGGCGCGCCAGAGCGGTATGCCGTCGATCCGCGTTGCCTTCCAAAGATCCGTGTCGATGCCCCGCAAGCCGGCAAGGAGCAATGCCATCACCAGACCGGCCCCGTGCCAGACAGTCGCCAGGACGACGGCGTAAAGGACGGTATCGCTGTTGACCACCCAGTCCAGGACGAACTCCGAAAAGCCCAGATTACGCATGGTCCGCTCGATCCCCAGATCAGGGTTGAGGATCCATTGCCACATCAGGCCGGTCACCACGAAGGACATGGCGTAGGGATAGAGAAAGGCCGTCCGGAACAGGCCCTCCGCGCGCACGTTCTGGTCGATGAAGATTGCCAGTAGCGTTCCCAAGACAAAGCAGATCGCAAGAAAGAAGATCGCGATGAAGACGAAGTTCTCCAGCGAGGTCAGCCATCGCGACGTGCCAAAAAGCTGGACATACTGGTCGAAGCCCACGAAGTCGTTCCTGGGGAGCATGCGCGAGCTTGTGAAAGAAAGGCGGACCGACCACGCCATGGTGCCCAGATAGGCGAAAATGACGATAGCGGCCATCGGAAACAGGGCCAGATACGCTGCAGTATTGCGTCGCATATGCCGGATGAGTTGAGCGGTCTGCAAGGTATCCTCCCTCTGCCAATGGAGGGAAGACAAGGTCCTCCCTCCGCCACCAGACTTTCTGTTTTTCCGGATCAGTTCCGCAGCGCGTTGCCGAAGCGGTCGACCGCCTCGTCGACACTCATGTCCGTGTTCCAGAGTTCGGTGACAACGTCCTGGACCGAACCATAGACGTACTCGTTCATCATCTGAGATGCATCCGGCACCAGGCGCGACGGGTCGGCCATGATCTCCATGCCAAGTGCGGCGCACTGATCCAACGCGGATAAGTCGACGTCGGAGCGGACCGGGATCGAACCCTTGAGGTTATTGAACGCCACCTGAACGTCCGGAGCGGTTATGGTCTCGGCCAGCATGGTCTGAGCCTCGATCTGAGCCGGATCCTCGGTTCGCGGAAAGACAAATACGTCGCCGCCGAGCACATAAGGGGCATCCTCCCGCAGACCCGGCAGGCAGTTGTAATCGACGCCAATTTTCTGATTGGCCTGCGTAAATTCGCCCTTGGCCCAATCGCCCATGACCTGAAATCCTGCGGTGTCACCGATCAGCATCGCCGTGGCGTCATTCCAGTTTCGCCCGGGCGAGGCACTGTCCACATAGGGTTTGAGCTTAATGAAGGTTTCGATGACTTCCCGGAATTCGGGCGAGCTTATCGCCTCCTCGTCCTTGTCGGCATAGACGCCGGTCCAAAGATCCCGCCCACCGACATTGGTCATCATCGCGGAGAAGAGCAGGTTTTCCTGCCAACGCTGACCACCAAGGGCGAGCGGTGTAATATCGGCGGCCTGCAAGGCGTCGAGCGCGGCGAAGAATTCCTCCATCGTCTCAGGAGGCGACTCAATACCTGCCTGCTCTAGCGCTCCGGAGGAATACCAGATCCAGAGCGGCATGTGGATATTGACGGGGGCCGCGTAGTATTTGCCGTCGACCTTTATCGCATCCACGATCGGGGCCGGCAAAAGGTTGTCCCAATCGTTCCGGGTGGCGACATCGTCGATGTCGTTCAGCAAGCCCTCGGCAATGATCTCGTGATATTGCTGCGAGGTGTTGAACAGGGCGGCGGTAGACGGGTCGCCGCCAATGATCCGGTTTATGGCGGCGCTGCGGGCTGCCGAACCGCCGGCAATGGCATTGTCGATCCACTCGCCGCCGCGCTTTTCGAACGCGTCAGCCAGAACCGAGATCGCCGCCGACTCGCCACCGGAGGTCCAGAAGTGAATGACCTCTGCCTCCTGAGCATGCCCTGCGGCTGCGCCGATGGCCAGCGCGACGGCGGTGTGCGCCATCAGTTTTGTCTTGTGAAACATGTGTCCTCCCCAATGCACAAAATAGATCTTCGCTGACCAGAAAAGTAAGGACGGCGACGTGCTCCAGAACCTCCAATGGAACCGGTTCCATTTCAAACACGGTGACTTGATCTTGTCAATCGTTCCTGCGACAACTGCTTTAAGGCAACGCGTCAGGGCGGGCGACAAGTGATGCAGCTCCGTATCAAGTATATGTAATAAAATAGGAATAATTCAGGCAGTATCATGGTAGAACATAAGACTGCGACATTGAAAGACGTGGCGAAGCTTGCTGGCGTCGGGTCGGGGACCGTATCCAGATTCGTTTCTGGAAACGGTTCTATTTCGCAAAAGTCTGCCGAGAAAATCGCCCTTGCGATCAGTCAACTCAACTATAGGCCAAACAGCATAGCCCGCTCGCTGTCATCGCGTCGCTCAGAGCTTGTGGGGGTATGGGTGCCGTCGCTTGAGGGGCCCTATTACCAGATGATGATCCGGGCCATCGAGCTGGAGCTGCGGCAGCAGGGAAAACACATGATCCTTGCAAATGCCGAGGATGCAAAGACTGATGAGGACCGGCTTGCGCATATCGACTATCTGATCAATCGGGACTGCGATGGCATCCTTATGGCGGGGTCGCGGCTCGGCGATTTCAAGCTCGCCAGCCTGTCGGATCGCTATCCGAACCTCGTCTGCATCAACCGCCAGGTTGAGGCGCTGCCCGGCCGGGCCTTTTCCATCAATCACGACCGTGGCGGGCGCCTTGCCGCCCAGCACCTCCACGGCCTCGGCCATCGAAAGATCGCCGTCATTACTGGCCGGCTCTCGGCTCAGGACGCCAAACAGCGCCATAACGGTTTCGTCGATGAGTTGGAGCGACTGAACAATCCGGTTGCGCCTGAACGCGTCATTGAGGGCGCGTACAGCTATGCTGGTGGAGAGGGAGCCGCTGACAGCCTGATGCAGTCGGCGGGCGATTTTACTGCGGTGTTCTGCGGCAACGACAAGGTGGCGATGGTGGTCGCGGCCCGCCTCCAGGCCCGTGGCATCAAGGTGCCGGAACAAGTGTCCGTGCTGGGCTATGACGATGTCGATTTCGCCGCCTACATGGTTCCTGCGCTGAGTACGATTCACGCACCCATTGTCGAGATGACGCAATCGGCGTGCCGCCAGCTCCTCAACCTTACCTATGGTCTCGACATGCCCTTCCAGGAGCGATTTGAGCCCACCCTTTGCGTGCGCAAATCTACCGCGCCGCCCCTATTCGCCCTCTGATTCCGCAGCATCGAAAGACGAACATGCCCGAATTCATCGATAACGGAACCCGTTTTCGCCTGACCGACCCCATGCTGGCGCCGGCCGCGGCCGGATATTTGTGGAATCGGCGGATGATGATCCAGATGACCTGCCGGGGCTACGCCGTCAGCCAGTACATGGACCCCGAACCGAGGAAATACGCCCACGTTCCGACGATTGCCGGGCAGAGCTTCATGCAGCCCGAGCATCGCTATTTTGCCCATCACCCGGGCCGCTTCTTCTATGTCCGCGACAACCGAAGCGGGTCGCTGTTTTCGGTCCCCCACGAGCCAGTGCGTGCGCGGCCGGACAGCTTTGTCTTTGAGCCGGGCCTCTCCGACATGCGTTGGACGGTAGAGAAGGACGGGCTGCGCGTGGAACTCTGTCTCGAACTGCCCGAAGATGACGTGGCCGAGATCTGGACAGCAACGGTAAGCAATATCGGTGAAAGCACTCGGGACGTATCATTCGTCCCTTATTTTCCAGTCGGTTACATGTCATGGATGAATATGGGCGGACATTTTGACGCCGAACTGGGCGCCGTCATCTGTACCAGCGTGACCCCGTATCAGGCGGTCGAGGATTACTTTCGGAACCGCCACCTCAAGGATATCACATTTCTTGCCGCCGACCGCCTGCCGGACCATTTCGAAGTCTCGCAGCAGGCCTTCGAGGGTGAGGGCGGGCTTGCAGACCCATCGGCGCTACAAGCAGGCAAGAATCTGGCAGGCGGCGATGCGGCCTATGAGATCCCGGCTGGCATCCTGCAATACAATCTGCTGCTCCCCGCAGGCGGATGCGAGCGCTTCCGTCTGATATTCGGGCCTGCGCATGACAAATCCGAAGTCGCCATGCTGATCGGCAAATACCTGCGCGGCGACGCAGACGCGGTGCAAAAGGCGACCCGCGCCTACATGGCTGAAGGGCTGGGCAGCTTTGAAATCGAGACGCCCGACGCGGCCTTCGACGCATTCGTCAACCACTGGCTGCCGCGACAGGTATTTTATCATGGCGACACCAACCGCCTCACGACCGACCCACAGACGCGGAATTATTTGCAGGACGCGCTTGGCATGGTGTTTATCCGGCCAGACACGACCCGCGAGGTCATCCTGCGCACCGCGAGCCAGCAGTCCGTCTCCGGCAAGGTGCCGGATGGCATCCTGCTGCGCCCCGATGCGACGCTGAAATATATCAACCAGATCCCCCATACCGACCACGCGGTCTGGCTGGTGATTGCGACCTGCGCCTATCTGGACGAAACAAACGACCGCTCCATCTTGGCCGCGTCGGCCGGCTGGTCTGACAGCGATGTGAAAGATAGCCTCTACGACCACGTCACGCGCGCGCTAAGCTTCCTGGCAGGCGAGGTGGACGAGCGCGGCCTGCCTCTGATTGCGCAGGGCGACTGGAACGACCCCATGAACATGGTGGGATACAAGGGGAAGGGCGTCTCGGGGTGGCTGGCTGAGGCGTCGAGCTATGCCATGTCTCTCTGGGCCGAGGTTTGTGAGGCAGAGGCGGACCGGGAAACGGCTGGATGGCTGCGAGGCGAGGCTGGTGCCTTGGTCGAGCGGATCAACGCGCATCTGTGGGATGGCGACTGGTATGCCCGGGGCATCACGGACGACGGAAAGCATTTCGGCGTCTCTGCGGACGAAGAGGGGCGGATTTACCTCAACGCTCAAAGCTGGGCGATGCTCTGCGGCGCAGCGGACGAGGATCGCCAGGCCCGAATGCTGCGCGCCATTGATGAGCACCTCGAAACACCTTACGGCGTCGCCATGTTCGCCCCTGCCTACACCCGGATGCGCGAAGATGTGGGTCGGCTGACCCAGAAATGGCCCGGCAGTGCCGAGAATGGCGCGGTCTACAACCACGCAGCCGCCTTCTACGCAGCAGGCCTCTACCATATCAAGGAAAGTGATCGGGCGTACCGCGTGTTACGCGCAATGCTGACCGAACCCAAGGCGGAAGACATTGCCGTCCGCGGACAACTGCCGCTCTACATCCCGAATTATTATCGCGGGGCGTGGCGCCAGTATCCCCGAACCGCGGGACGGTCGAGCAATCTGTTCAATACCGGCACGGCCTCCTGGTTCTACCGTCTCGTGATTGAGCAGCTTTGCGGCCTTCGGGGCACCCGCGACGGGGTCGTGATCGCGCCGCAGATCCCTTCGGACTGGGATCGCTGCCGCTTCCGCAGGACATTCCGGGGCGCGATCTTCGAGGTTGACGTTGAACGCGTCTGTGGCCTGACAGACCGGGAAATCGACGTGGACCGAGAGCTGCTCGATGGAGACGTCCTGAGGCGTGTCGAACGTGGCAGGACCTATCAGGTCCGGGTGAGGCTCCCCGAGCGGGCATAGCCCCATCACCGGCACAGGGCGGCGTACCGTCCTGTCACGGCGCGGCCACCGTGGTGACTGGGCGCGCGGACCCGCCTTGCCAGCAAATACGCGCACCGTCTAATGAGGAGAACACCACATGACTATGGTACGGTGGGGTCTGGTAGGCCCCGGGAATATCGCCCGGAACTTTGCAGACGGCATGGCACAGGCTGCCTCGGGCGTTCTCATCGCGGTGGCGAGCCGCACCGAGGCAAGCGGGCGCGCGTTCGCAGATCGCTACGGTCTGGACGAGACGAAGCGATACACCGACTATCGCGATTTGTGCGCAGATCCGCAGGTGGACGCCATTCACATCGCGACCCCGCATCCCTTCCACGCCGAGCAGGCATTGATGGCAATCCGCGCTGGCAAACACGTATCGGTCGAGAAACCGGCCGGGATCACCGCCGCCGAGGTCAGGACGCTTGTCGAGGCAGCGGAGCAGTGCCGGGTTTTCTTCATGGAAGCCTATATGTACCTGTGCCATCCGCAAATCGCGCGGGCGGTGGAGATCATACGATCGGGCGAGATTGGCACGCTTCGACACATGCGTGCGTCGTTCGGCTTCGAAGCGCCCTTCAGCCCCAGCTCTCGCTTGTTCTCACAAGAGCTGGGCGGCGGCGCTATTTTGGATGTCGGCGGTTATCCCGTTTCCGCCGCACGCCTTTTTGCAGGAGTGGCGCAGGGTCGGTACGCTGAGCCAGAAACAATCAGCGGGACTGGGTCGATTGGCCAGAGCGGCGTCGTCGAAGTCGCCCACGGCGCGCTGGTGTTCGCCAATGGCATCACTGCCGAAATCGGCTGTGCGATCCGTCAGACGATGGAAAACGTCATTCATGTCGAGGGCGACCGGGGCAGCCTAGTGCTTCCGACCCCCTGGACCCCCGGGCGCGACAGGGGGCCGTCGGACGCGCGCATCCAGGTGACGACAGCGGGACAGCGGCGCGTCGAAGACCTCCGTCATCCGGAGCATCTCTTTGCATTTGAAGCCGAAGCCGCGAGCCGGGCCATTGCCGAGGGTCGCACAGGCCTCACGTGGCCGCAGATGAGCCCTGCGTTCAGTATGGGTAACAACACCGTCCTAGAGAATTGGCGCGCACAGATCGGGTAACCCTCTTCGGCGCATCAGCGAGTTCATCTCGAGCGACCTCGGGCTGTGTGCTTACCCCAACGACGTCACCCAAACCTGCTGCCCACGAAACCGGCAGCAGCTCACTTCGAATTCTTATGCGAGAGGCTTTCGCCCTTGCAATATATGCTGGACTAAAGCGCGTAGCATAAGCGCCATTCGATTGTCCGAACCGTTCTGCCAGAACGACCCCGGGTTCGCGAAGATGACGATCCTACTGCCTTACGAAGTCAGTGCGGGGGATCCGTTGGGACGACTCTCAGCCGTGACGTCGTCAACACCGTCCCGTCTTCTGCGCAGGTCAACCGGGCTTGCCACTGAGGCGACTGAAACGTCAGGCGGAGCTTGCCCGCGTCATTACCGGTGCCGCGCTCGACGCCGGTTCTGATGTTTCCGGACTGCATTAACACTTGAAAGCCGATCACATCGAGCCCCAACAGGGGTGCAATTTGCACTGCCTCAACGAGAGGCTGCCCATTCTTAAAGTCGATCCTCATGACTTCCCTCTCCCTCCTCAGGTTTCTGCTTCGTTCACCTGGCAGCAAGCTGTTCATTTCGCGGACGAAGGAAGTGTTTGGTGGAATTTGCGACCTTCGTAGCTCAAGATCAAAATCTCAGAAAGCTGCGTTGCACCACGCTTGATATGTCCCCAGCACAGCATCAGGCCGAACCAGGAAAGAAACGCAGTTCGGTACCCTGATCAGCTCCGTCACTAGGGCATCGACAATCGCAAGCGGCCCAAATAACGCCGTTATCGATGATCATCTTGTGGGTCAGCCACAGAAGCTTTCGGCAGGACGACAGGTACTGCGGCAAGGATGATCAGTACAACCGCCGCCGACAAAACTGCTGTCGCTTCTAACCCGAGACCGGCCATCACGCCGATGCCCGCTGTGGCCCAAATATTCGCAGCTGTCGTCAGCCCTTCGATTTGTTGCCGTGCAGACCGCACCATGATCGCACCGGCGCCGAGAAAGCCAATTCCCTGCACAATGCCTTGCAGCACGCGTGACATGTCGCCAATTTCCATCCCGCTCCGTAGCGGACCCAAGACAAAGAGGGCCGCACCAACGGCAACTAGCATATGTGTGCGAACGCCCGCGCTTCTACCCTTCCGCTCTCGTTCATACCCCAAAATACCGCCAAGGGTTGCTGCAAGTACCAACCGCACCGTGATGCGCGTCAGTGTGGCGACATCCGGGACGTCGGAAAATTCGCTCCGAATAGTCAGCCATATTTCGTCTCCCACGGCAGCCCCTTTGTTGACCGGAACGGTCGCTTCGCAAACGTAGCCACGAAAGCGATTTGTGCCAAGCAGCCAGTTCTGAACTGCTCGAGGATTAAGAACCAAGGGGTTTTGTCACTAAGTCTTGTGACAGAACTCCATCGACGTCGTGTTGAGCGCACCACGCATCCGGACGCATGGCGCGCTCAGCCTGCTCTGCACCCTAGAACCGTTCAGCAATAATTTGGGTTAGCTTGTGATGGTCGGCATCGAAGTCACGGATCCCTTCAGCTAGTTTCTCGGTGGCCATGGCGTCGACGTTCATGTCCCACCGAAACTGCGCTTCGGTTATTGGTTTGTGCGGTTCGGCATGGGCCTGTCCGGGCCTCAGGGCGCGGGGCAGGTCTGCAACTTCAGAAGACAATTCATCCAGCAGCTTGGGCGATATCGTTAGGTTGTCGCAACCCGCCAGCGCCTTTATCTGGCCCGTATTACGGAAGGATGCGCCCATGACGACGGTCGCGATGCCGTTGGCCTTGTAATAGTCATAGATCTTGCGGACCGAGTTGACGCCCGGATCCTGAAGTGAATCATAGCCATCGACCCCCTCAGCCTTCTTGTACCAATCCGTGATGCGTCCCACAAAGGGCGAGATCAGATAAGCCCCTGCATCAGCGCAGGCTACCGCCTGCGCCATGGAAAACAGCAGCGTCAGATTGCAGTCGGTGCCTTCGTCTTGCAGAATTTCGGCCGCGCGAATCCCTTCCCATGTTGATGCCAGCTTGATGAGGATCCGCTCTCGAACCACGCCGCGTTCGGCGTAATCGGCCAAGATGGCGCGGGCACGGGCGACCGAGGCATCGGTGTCAAAGGACAGTCTCGCATCAACCTCGGTCGAGACGCGGCCGGGTACCAGCCCGCTGAGCCGCGCTCCCACCGCCACGGTCAGCGTATCAGTCAAAGCGGGAGCGGATAGGCCCGCCTTGCGACCCGCCTCGATCTCGGCGACGATCATCTCCTCGGATGCCGGATCTGACAGGGCGACCAGCACGAGCGAGGGGTTGGTCGTGCAATCAATCGGCTGATAGCGTTTGACCGCCGTTACGTCGCCGCTATCGGCAACCACGACCGTCATGTCGCGCAATTGGTCAAGAACCGTCTTCACTGGCGTCTTCTCCTGTCTATCTGTTAGCCTGCCACGGGGGATAGCCCACGCATGCTCTGGTGACTGCTTGCAAATCATCTTTCCGCAGTGCGGTCTAAACCCGCCACACACGAAACTGTCGAACCGGTCCGGATCGAGATGCACGGCCTCGTCCTCGTAATGTCTTAGAAACTCACGCGAATGAACCATCGCACCGGAACAGAGATAAAGTGCAGCCCAGCCCATCCGCGCCAGCGTGACGGCCTTCGGTGACGATGCGCGGAAGGCCGTATCAGGACGCTCAGAGCGCCTCGAGTTTCTCCACAGCGGCGCGACAAGCATCTTCGTCGCCGTTATCAAGCGCAGCTTGCGCCTCGGAAAGCAGCGCGCTGCGGTCCGAGGTTACAGAAACTGCATCTTCGGCTGATGCATCATTGCTCGCGGTATCTGCTGCGGCCGTAGGGCCGTAATCCCCCGAGGCCGTACCTCCGGTTTCCGTCGGTGTCGCGTCTGCCGCGCTTGCGGATGGGGGGCTGCTGGCAGCACTTTCAGCGGCTGTTGGATCTCCTTCCTGTTGGGCCTCGATATCTTGACCCGACATCGCAACTGGGGTGCTCGCTTCCGCCTTGGTTCCTTCAAGCGGCGCCAGCGATCCGTCTTTGGCGATCCCTTCGCCGCCTGCCTCACTCGAGGCTGCGGGAGCGACGAGCGAAGATGGTACACCCGTGGCAGCAGGGCGGTCGGCAGACGCCGGGTCGCTCGTCGCAGCCGTGCTGCCAGCGGCATCCATGTCGCCCGCAGCAGGGCTGTCGTCGGCCGAGGCGGGGTCATCGTTCATGGAGGACGCGGCACTGTCAGCTCCAACCGCAGCATCCGGCATCTCCAGCGGCGCCAGGGAGCCATCTTTTGATATTCCCCCACCATGGGCAGCACTTGCGTCACCTGCGTGAAGCAGGGCCAATTCTGCTGCGCAGTCCGCCATAGCTGTTGTTCCGATTATAACCAACGCGCTGCTGGTCATCAGCATAGTATGCAATTTCATGTGATCCTCCCAAATCTGTCCGCGTCCCAAGCATCCTGTCTTAAACCAGATCCAATACCACTTGTTCCCGGCATCCACTTTTAGGTGTAAATGAAGGCCGGCGTTGGAGGTTTCTCAGGACGGTAGAGTCGGCAGGCAGCCATTATACGGCGGCAAACGTCATCGACCGGCATGCCGATGGTAATGCGAAACTAACATCGGATGACCCGCCATCTTTATCCCGGCGTTGTTCCATTAACTAAGCCGCAAACCATGAAGGTCGAGAACTGAAATGATCCGCATTTCTCACGCAGAGAGCCATGCCACGCTACACCGTTTCGTTGCTGCTCAAGACGGCACTTATCTCGATGCTCTGTCAGAACTGAAGCGGGGCAGCAAGCAGAGCCACTGGATGTGGTTCATCTTCCCCCAGCTGCGAGGTTTGGGGCAGTCAACTATGTCTTTATTCTATGGCATCGAAAATCTGGACGAGGCGCGACGCTATCTTATGCATCCGGTCTTGGGACCACGCCTCGTCGCTTGCACCAATGCCGCCCTCTCTCACGGCGAAATTTCGGCTGAGGCGATCTTTGGCACTGTTGATGCCGGCAAGTTTCGCTCCTCGGCCACGCTGTTCGCGACCGCTGCACGCGACGAACCGGACGTTTTCAAGAATGTCATCACGACGTTTTTTAACGGCCAACACTGCCGCATCACGGCAGATCGCCTTCATTCCGCCCCGGACTAGGCCAGGAACTTGCTCCCACGATCAGAGAACGCTCTCCTTCAGCATCCCGACCGAGGGTGCTTCGCCGGAGTGGTCAATCCACGCGGGCTGCGGGGCATCAGATTTTGTAAGCTGAAAGTTTCTGATGAGCCTTTTGCACTGTGGTAAGAATGATCCGGAATGTATGCTCAGTAGGGGCAGGACATTCAGACATGATCGGTTGATTGGCCTTCTGGCTTTCAAAGCAGAGTAAACATCCTTAGCCGGCCTACGACCTAGCGCCGATCATATCACCCCGCCCGGCCTGCGGCTGGTCATTCGTTGAACCTTATCTAACAGCATCGCAGTAGGTCGGTGTTACCTCCGATCCCCACCGGATGCTTCTGGCCGACCATCACGACACAGGTCGACGACGAGTAGCTGTTTGAGATGCCCAGTCCGCAGGCAGGATCGCAAGCCCCAGGAGGCGAGCCGACATCAAACTTATCACAAGCTCCGGGATGTCCGTACAGGGTCTGGGCCTGCCCGCCAGATGGTGCGGCTGCAGCACGATGCTAAATTCCATCTAACGGTCGACCAATGTCTTCCCGCCGGCCAACTCATCCCACTGCAGCTGCCCGGCGTCGAACTGTTAAGGCTTTCATTCAAGATCGCCGTGCCGTCACCGGTGATACACTGCGTCTCCTGGACATTGCTGTGGGGGCAATAGCGGCGGGCGCTGCAAAGTGCGCCTTATGGCGAGATCGTGAACCGCAATGCCAGCGGGTCATTGTTCAAGAGGCGACAGCCGATCAGCAGATGGTCGAACAGCGACGGGCCGTCCAACCTGTCATACACCACCAGTCCATGCCGTCCGGTGGCAGAAACCCCTCGGCGTCCCCCGTGGTCGACGCCAGAAGAAAATCCGTTTCACGCCTTGAGGACGACTTTAGTCCAGTCATTCTGGTTCCAGCGAAAGCCATCATAGCCCCTGGCGGCATCTTCCAGCGGCAGCCGATGCGAGATCATGAAGGTTGTGTCCAACTGCCCCTCCTGGATGCGGTGCAGCAGATCATGGGTATAGGCCTGAACATGGGTCTGGCCGGTGCGCAGCTGCAGGCCCTTCTGCATCAGGGCGCCAAGCGGAAACTTGTCCATGAACCCGCCATAGACCCCGGGGATCGACACGCGCCCGCCCTTGCGCACCGCCAGCAGCGCCTCGCGCAGGGCATGGCCGCTGTCCACACCGATGCCGACGGCCTGCTTGATATTGTCCATCACCGTGTCCAGCGCAAAGCCATGCGCCTCCATCCCGACCGCGTCGATCACCGCATCGGCGCCGATACCGCCGGTCATCTCCATGATCGCCTCCAGCACCGACGTCTGTTTGAAGTCGATCACCTCGGCGCCCATCCGGCGGGCCAGAGCCAGACGGTTGGGATAGTGGTCGATGGCGATGACGCGGGCGGCGCCCATCAGCCGCGCGGCCTGAATGGCGAACAGTCCGACAGGGCCGCAGCCCCAGACCACCACGGTATCGTCGGGTTCGATATCGGCGTTCTCGGCGGCCATCCATCCGGTTGGCAGGATGTCGGACAGAAACAGCACCTCGTCGTCATCCATTCCCTCGGGGATCACGATGGGACCGACATCAGAGAACGGCACGCGCACATATTCCGCCTGCCCGCCCGGATAGCCGCCCGTCAGGTGGCTATAGCCGAAGAGACCCGCCGCCCCGTGACCGAACATCGTTTCCGTCAGATCCTGCTTGTCGGCGGGGTTCGAATTGTCGCAGGCCGAGAACTGCGCCCGCTGGCAGAAAAAACACGCCCCGCAGGAGATGGTAAAGGGCACCACCACCCGCTGGCCGACCTTCAGCGTGCTGCCGGGGCCGGTCTCGACCACCCGGCCCATGAATTCGTGGCCCAGAATGTCGCCCGCCTGCATGCCGGGGATGACCCCGTCGAACAGATGCAGGTCGGACCCGCAGATCGCGGTTGAGGTTACCTCGATGATCGCGTCGCGCGGGTTCACCAGCTGGGGATCGGGCATCGTCTCGACGCGGACGTCGTGCTTGCCGTGCCATGTCAGTGCGCGCATGGATCAGGCCTCCTGTCTGCGATTGAGGGGGGTGGCGATTTCGCCGGTTTCCAGAAACATCTTCAGCCGCTTCAGCTCGCGGCGGCCCTGAATCGAGGGGTCGGCCTGAAACAGCTTGGCCACGACCCGCCCGAGCGCGCCGAAGGGTGGGACGTAGGCGATGATGGCCGTCACCTCGGTCCCCCGGTTTCCCGGCGCGTCGCGGAAGGCGATCCGGCCCGTGGTCTCGATCTCGGATTCGTCGGTCGAGGCCCATGCGATGACCTCGCCGGGGCGATCCTCGGTGATGCGGGTGCGCAGGGTGATGTCATGGCCAAGGCTGCGCAGGGTCCATTGGCTGACCTCGCCTTCGGTGGTGACGGCGTGGACGTTCTCCATTACACCGGCAAGGTTCCCGAACTGGCGCCAGAAGGCATAGACCTCGTCCCGGGGGCGGGCGATGGTCACGGTACGACCAGCAATCGCGAAGCGGCCTTGGGACGCATGCTTGGCCGTCCGGGCCGGGGCGCTGTCGTGAGGGCGGCGAGCCGGGCGGTGGGCCAGCAGATAGCCGGCACCCGCGGCCCCCAGAAACACGCCCAGAATCGCCCCTAAGCCGGGGCCGGATGCGGGGGGATGGTCGCGGTCGGAATAATGATTATGGGGCATGGGCGGTCCTTTCCGAAAATGCGCGGCACCCGGAGGCCAGTGCCGCGACAGGTCTTACTGCTGTTCGATCTGGGTGCCCGAATTGGGACGCGCGCGGCCCAGATCCGGCTTTTGTCCCAAGGGCTCGACCGTCTCCCGGACGGTGAATTCCGCTCTTCCGTCCAGCGACGGACCCGAGGTCCAGCGCCCTTCCGGTGTCGGCTCGTCCAGCGAGGTGTTCAGGAAGTAATAGGAATGCTCGGTCGCCTCATGTTCCATGGGCGTGGAGTTCGGGATCGGCAGCACCGCCTCCATGCCCCCCAACTCCTCAATCACCGCCATCCACTGCTGCTGGTGCATGGTGTCGCGGGCGATCAGGAATGACAGCATGTCCTTCATCCCGGCATCGTCGGTTATGTTGTACAGACGCGAGGCCAGCACACGTCCGCTACCCTCTGCCATAGCATTGGCCATCATGTCCGCGGCCAGATTGCCCGAGGCATAGACGTGGCTCATGTCAAAGGGGATGCCGTTCGAGTCCACCGGCATCGCCGACAGACCCGAGGACAGGATATGACGCGGATCGGCGCCGCCCATGATCGCGTTCACGATCGGGTCGCGGGCGGCCTCCTCCTGAACCGTCAGAGGGGCACCATCCAGGTTCAGCGCCACGGCATGGCCCAGGAACTCGATATGGCTCAGTTCCTCGGTCGCGGTCATCATCAGCATGTCGCGATACTTGCTATCGCCCCGCGCGCCCATCGCCTGAAAGAAGTATTGCATGGCGACCCGGATCTCGCCCTCGACGCCGCCGATGGCCTGCTGAAGGTATTTGGCGAATTGCGGATCGGGGCGGTCGACGCGCACGTGATATTGCAGCTTACCTGAGTGGTAAAACATGTCCGGATATCCTTTTATGCTGAACCCTAGTCGGGCAGGCGTCCAACCAGAGGAGACCGCGTTTGTTCCTGGGCCTATCAACCGCGGTCGTAAGCAGTGGCAAAAAAGGGCCGTCAAAAGCCGTCCGGGAAATTCGGAATTTAAGCTAAGGTCATATAACTGCGAGTGTTATCGGAATGCGGCAGGGCGCCTGTGGGGAGACACTTGATTCTTGTTAGGCCATCAGCGCTATCCAGAAAACTTGGCTTTGCTATACTGCGGTTCGTTCTTTGGCTCGGCAAAGACGGAAATTCGTCAAATCGCACCCTGACAAGTCCATCGTAGTCGCACGAGGCAGCCTGCATTACGGCGCGATCCACGGTGCAATTGACCACCCCAAGTGCGTCTGGAAGCAACTCGTGCTTGTTCTGGGCAACAATGATCGGGTTAACTGGCGGCTAAAGACGTGCCGAAGTATTTGGGCGGATCGCGCGACGACGATGCCGTTCACATGAGCAAAAGGAGGCTGTCATGGCGTCACGTGCCGTCTGGAAGGGTCAGCTGCGCCTGTCCCTTGTCGCCATCCCCGTCGAACTGCATCCTGCGACCAAATCAGGTGCGCGGGTCTCGTTTCGGCAGATCCACGGACCTTCGGGGAAACCGGTGAGATACGAAAAGACCGTGGCGGGGGTGGGGCCGGTCAATGCCGATGACATCCTGAAGGGCTATGAGGTGGAAGGCGGCGATTATCTGCTGCTTGATCCTGAGGAGATCGACGCGATCAAGCTGGACACCAAGAAGACATTAGAACTGGTCCAGTTTGTTGATCAGTCCGAGATCCCGCCGCTGTATTACAACAAGCCCTACTATGTCGTTCCGACCGATGATCTGGCCGAGGATGCCTATCGCGTCGTGCGCGACGCCTTGCGGGCCGAGAAGAAGACCGCGCTTGGCCAGCTGACGATGCGGGGCCGCGAATATCTCTGCGCGATCCGGCCCTGCGGCGATGGGCTGCTGTTGGAAACCCTGCGCTATGAGGATGAGATTCGCGAGGCCGAGCCGCTGTTCGCCTCAATCGAGGATGGGGCCAGCGACAAGGACCTGCTGGAGGTGGCGACGCAGCTGATCCAGCGCAAATCGTCTCCCTTCAACGCCGAGGCCTTCAAGGATCATTATGACAAGGCGCTGCGGGACCTGATCGAGGCCAAGCGCAAGAACCGCAAGACCCCGCGCGCCAAGGCCGACGATGACGGCGACAGCCGTCCCTCGGGCACGAACGTCGTCGATCTGATGGCGGCGCTGAAGGACAGCTTGAAAAAGGATGGCGGCAAGCCGAAAGCGCCCGCCAAGAAACCCGCCCGCAGTCGGGCCAAACCCAAATCGGCCTGAGATGGCGGGACTGGGCCCCTATCTGGACAAGCGCGATTTCGGGGCGACCCCCGAGCCGTCGGCTGATGGCACGCCGTCGCGCCTCGGGTTGCGCTATTCGATGCAGAATCACGATGCGACCCGGCTGCATTGGGACTTGCGGCTGGAGTGGGGCGGCGTGCTGTTGTCCTGGGCGGTGACGCGCGGGCCGTCCCTTGATCCCGCAGAAAAGCGGCTGGCGGTGCGAACCGAAGATCATCCCCTGTCCTACCTGACCTTCGAAGGCCAGATACCCAAGGGTCACTACGGCGCAGGCACGGTCATGCTGTGGGATCTGGGCTGGTGGCAACCGTTGGAGCCTGCCGCGCGCGGCCTGTCCAAGGGGCACCTGAAGTTCCGCTTGCATGGCCAGCGGATGACCGGTGACTGGAACCTGATCCGTATGAAGGGCAAAACCGCGGATGCCAAGCGCGAGAACTGGCTGCTGGTCAAGATCGACGACGAGGCTGCACAGCAACGCGACCCCGTGGCACGCTACAAGACCAGCGCATCCTCGGGGCGCAGCTTTGCGGCGATCAAGGCGGACAAGCCTGCCGCTTTGCCAGACCATCGGGGCACTCTGCCCCGCCATCAGCCGGTGCAACTGGCGACGCTGACCGAAGATCTGGCCGATGCCGCGACCCATTGGCATGAACTGAAGCTGGACGGATACCGCGCGCAGGTTGCGCTAGGCGCAGGCGGGCCACGCATCTTCACCCGCGCCGGTCATGACTGGACCGACCGTTTTGCCGACCTGCTGCCCGCCTTGCGCGGGGTGCCCTGCAAGTCAGCGCTACTGGACGGCGAAATCGTCGCCGGGGCCGGCTTGCAGGGTTTTGGCACCCTGCAGGACGCGATCAAGGCGGGCGGGCCGTTTCGCTATGTCGCCTTCGATCTGTTGCAGCTGGACGGGCGCGACCTCATGGCCCTGCCCCTGACCAAACGCCGCACGGCGCTGGAAAAGCTGTTCCGCCCCCTGCCCCCGATGGGCGCGCTGACTCTGTCGCCGGTCATTCATGGCCCGGCGGATGAGGCGTTTTCGATGATCTGCGGTGCGGGCGGCGAGGGGTTGATCGCCAAGCGCACCGACGCCGCCTATCGCGGTGGGCGCAGCCGCGACTGGCTGAAAATCAAATGCCGTCGGCAGGGCGAATTCCTGATCGTCGGCTGGCAAAAGAGCGACAGCCGGGGGCGGCCCTTCGCATCGCTGGTGCTGGCGGAACAACGGGCCGGGGGGCTGGTCTATCTGGGTAAGGTCGGCAGCGGATTTGATGACGAGATGATGGCGGATCTTGCCCGTCGCATGGCGCCTCTGGCACGCAAGACCGCACCTGTCGAGGCACCGAGGCGCGAGGTTTCGGGCGTGACATGGATCGCGCCAAAGCTGGTGGCCCGGATCGACTATGCCGAAACAACCGCGCAGGGTCGTTTGCGCCATGCGGTCTTTCTGGGGCTGCAAACTGACAAACCCACCCCGAAGCAGGCCACCTCACCGCCCGTGCCGCTGGATCGCCCGACCCTTGCCGGGATCGCTCTCAGCAGCGGCGACCGGGTTATCTTCCAGACGCCCCGCCTGACAAAAGCCGGGCTGGCGGAGTATTATCTGGCCGCAGCCCCGCTGATGCTGCCCGAACTCGCGAACCGTCCTCTGTCCCTGCTGCGCCTTCCCGACGGCATGGCGGGCGAGCGGTTCTTTCAGAAACACCCCGGCAAGGGCTTTCCCGACGCCCTGAAGGTTCAGGACATCGAGGATGCTGAAGGCAGTGCTACCCCCTATGCCTATGTCACCGACGCAGCGGGCATCGTCGGCGCCGTCCAGATGGGCACCGTCGAG
The DNA here is from genome assembly GCF_004335005.1 of Paracoccus nototheniae. Classification (GTDB taxonomy): domain Bacteria; phylum Pseudomonadota; class Alphaproteobacteria; order Rhodobacterales; family Rhodobacteraceae; genus Paracoccus; species Paracoccus nototheniae. Next base: position 20,062 of record NZ_RQRT01000038.1, read on the forward strand.
TTCCACATCTGGGGCGCGCGCCGCGACCGGCTGGACCGACCCGACCGTCTGGTCTTCGATCTGGATCCCGATGAAGGACTTGGCTTTGCCGCCACCCGCCGGGCCGCGCTGGACCTGCGCGACCGGCTGACCGGACTGGGATTGGCCTCGTGGGCGATGCTGTCGGGGGGCAAGGGCATCCACATCATTGTGCCTCTGCGCAGACAGGCCAGTTGGGATACGGTCAAGCTGTTCAGCCGCGGCGTGGCGATGCTGGCCGCCGGCTCCCAGCCCGAACGTTTCACCGCCGAGATGTCCAAGGTGAAACGCAAGGGCCGCATCTTCATCGACTGGCTGCGCAACGAGCGCGGCGCCACGGCCATCGCGCCCTTTTCGGTCCGCGCCCGCCCCGGCGCCCCGGTGGCCTGTCCGATCAGTTGGGACGAGTTGGCGCGCATCCGCAAGGCCTCGGCCTTCTCGACCAGACAGGCTCTGGACCGGGGTTGGGCCGATGTCGTCCCGCCCCCACCGCAACACCTGACGGCGCCGGTGATCGAGGCGCTGGATCGCGCGTTGTCCGAGATGTCTCGGGCAAGGGACTAGCCCCCCTCGGCCGACCGCCCTGTCGCGCCCATCGTTTGGCGGCAGGGCGATCACCTTGCCAGTCGATTGCGTAACGATTAGTCATTCATGGCGACAACTGACGCGATTTGCAGCACATTGACCCTTCTCACCCGGATCATTCAGGCTCTTGGCCCCGCTATCCCATCGGGGTCGCTGAAAGAGGGCCTGCGTGCCGGGGTGGGAGCGCTGCTGGGGCTGATCGTCGCCGGTGTCATCGTGTTGGCATCATCGGGTGAAGTGCATCTGGGACTGTTTTTGATCGCACCTTTCGGCGCCAGCGCCGTGCTGATTTTTGCCGTCCCCGCCAGCCCGCTGGCCCAGCCATGGTCGGCAGTCATCGGCAACACTGTCTCAGCGCTGGTGGCCATTGCGACCTGCGCGGTGTTGTCCGACCCCTCGCTTCGCATTCCGGTCGCGGTCGGCATGGCGATTGCCGTAATGATCATGCTGCGCGCGCTGCATCCGCCCGGCGGGGCCGTCGCCATGACCGTAGCGATGAGCCCCGATCTGGCCCAGCAATCCGGGCTATGGTTTGCGCTGAGCCCTGTTGCATTGGGCACCGCCATTCTGGTTGTTGCAGGCGTACTTTACGGTCGCGCCACCGGACGACACTATCCCTTCCGTCAGTTCGCCGCCGAGGGTCCGCATCAGACGGCGGATCGCGCACCCTTTGAACGCCTTGGCCTGTCGGAAAATGACCTGACGGCGATCCTGTCCCGTTATCGCCAGTCGCTGAACCTTGGCGTCGAGGATCTGTCGCGCCTGATCGCCGCCGCCGAAATAATGGCGGCTGGCCGCCGCGCACATGGGGCGACGGCGGCCGACATCATGTCTCGTGATCTGGTGACGGTGCGCGCGACCACGTCGGTGAACCAATTGACGGATCTGTTCTTACGGCATGGTTTCACATCCCTGCCGGTCGTCACCGATGAGGATCGTTATCTGGGGCTGGTTTACCAACGACATGTGCTGGGCAAAACGGGATCTCATGATCCCGCCAGCCCCGGCCATGCCGCCCGGGCAAGCGATATCATGGCCCGAACGATACCCACTGCAGCGCCTTCCACGCGGCTTAGCGCCCTGTTGATCAATATGGCCAGTGGTCGATGCGATGCGATGCCAGTCCTGTCCGGTGAGCGCCTCGTAGGGATCGTGACGCAGACTGATATGATCGCGGCGCTGGCCCGCGCCACGCTTTCGGACCCTCGGAAAAGCTGAGCGGCTGAACAAAAGCGCAGAGTTATTCCGCAGTTTTGTCGCTTGCCGGTTCACGTTTCAGCTTGGCCGGGTTCAGGACATCGAATTCCTCAGGGGCATGAGGAACGCCCTCGTGGTTTCCCTGCCCATTTTCGCGTTCGGGGGCGGACTGTCCGGTGTCGGGCTTTTGATCGGTGGTCATGATTGCTTCTTTCCTGTGTTCAGACCCGAAAACGCTTGGAATGTCCGCATCTGGGTCTGCTCCACCAACCGGCGACATGACCCGTTGTTCCAGCCCACCGTCGACGGTTCAATCTGCGCCTCGGCCCACATCCGACAGGATACTTCACCGACCGGCGTGAAAGCGTAGTCGCCTACGATCTCCCCGTGCAAAAAATGATCAAAAAAAGCGTGCGAGCCGGGAACAACTGAAGGGCCGCAAGGTTCTGCGCCGGTCAAACGGAATGACATCAAGACATGACGGCACGGCCTACCTCGACTAGCCGACACAAATGCGCGGCCGAAGACATCCGGGCCGCTCCGGTATGCTGCTCCTTCTCCCGATCCATGCTGGTCTGGGAAACCGTTCGAAAACCAACTTCAAAAGGAAAGTGACATGGACCGCAACGAACAGATCCGCCAGCGCGCACACCAGATCTGGGAGGCCAGCGGGTGTCCCGCAGGTCAGGAGGCAGCCCATTGGCAACAGGCCGAGGATCAACTGCGCGAAGAGGAAAGACTTGACGCCTTTGACTTGCCCCAAGACGCGGATGGACAAGCTGCGCTGTCAGAAGATGGAACCCTTGATCTGACCGATCCGGGTCAGGAGACCGCGCAGTTTGCCGACCCCGGACGGGACCGGCAGGTCGACTGACTGAGGCCGGCTGATCCGTCAACTACCGCCACGTTTCCCGCCAGAGTATAATCTGAAGTGGTCTTATCTCTGCCACTTTGCCCGCCGGCAGCCGCAGCTCGTATCCTGTGATGAAGTTGTATTGCCGCGCAACTACTGCGGGCGGGCGCCGTACATTAGCTGCCTGCCATCAGATACTCTGGAATGGTCGGTTAATGTAGCGATCCTGGCCGGGCGGAACCGCATGGTTGGTATACGGCGATCCGGGAACAAACCGTCTTCATTGCTGTTCGTTTGGAATTAATTAAGCCTTGGTGATTCATGAACAAACCGGACCTCGCCGGACGGCGTATTCTCGTGGTGGAGGATGAAATCCTTCTCAGCCTCGATATCTGTGCGCAGATCGAATACTGCGGCGGGGTCGTCGTCGGTCCTGCACCGACCTTGGCCAAGGGCCGCGCCCTGCTGCACGCGGGCCCCAAGCCCGACGGCGGCATTCTCAACATCCGGATCGGTTGCCAGCTTGTCTATCCGCTGGCCGACGAACTGATCGCCGCGAACGTGCCGATCATTTTTGCCAGCAGCGAGAACAAGGCCTCGATCCCCAATGAATACGAAAATATTCCGCTTGTCGCGAAACCGATCGATATGGTGATGATCGCCAGATATCTGTTTCCGGCACCTTAATTCTCGGTCGGGTGCAACTGGGCAGTAAAATCCAGCACAAAGCGCGTTCCGGGTTGGGAATCATGCCATTGCGATCGCCCGCCAATCTGCTGACCAAGCCCGGTGATCAATTTCATACCAAGGCTGTCTGAATCCCCCGCATCGAAATTAGGCGGGAGCCCCCGGCCATTGTCGCTGACCGTCAGCCGAAGCTGTTCCGGTCCGGTCGGCTGGATCGCGATCCGCACGTCACCGACCCCTTCCGGATAAGCATATTTCAGTGCGTTCGTGATCAGCTCATTGGCAAGAAGGGCCAGCGGCACAGCCTGATCCGTCGCGATCCGTACCGGGGCAAACTCATGACTGATCGTCTGCCCCGGCGCCGCCGATGCACGTAACTGTTCGCACAGCTCCTCCATGAAGCTTGCCAGGCTGATGACCTGGACCTCTTCCGCCCGCCACAGCCGGTCATGCACGCGTGCGATTGTCATGACCCGGGCGCGGGCGTCGTTCAGGGCCCGCCTGAGGGACGGTTCGGACGTTGCATGCATCTGCATACTGAGAAGGCCGGCGACCATGGCAAGGCTGTTTTTGACGCGGTGACTGATCTCTCGGGTCAGGACTTTTTGATGCGCCATGGCCTCTTTGAGCCGGTTTTCGGCGGACAGCAAAGCTTCCTCGCCCTGCTGCCGTTCGATCGTGACGCCAAGTAGATTTGCGAAACCTTGCAGAAAGGCCAGATCCGCATCATTGAACCCGCCCTCGGTCGTGCTGTCGACTTCGAGGACACCAAAGCGCCCCTCATCCCCTTGGATAAGAACGTTGATCGCCCGCCTCACACCATGGTCCGCAAGAAGCGCCGGGGTGCGAAACCGGGTCTCGCTGGCGAGGTGGTTCGAAATCACCGGCTCGCCGGTCTCGAAGGCGTATCCCACCGGGCTTGCCGTATCGGCGCCAGTGCGGGCATGGCCGATCACGCCGGGCTTCCAACCGACGCCCGCACGCACGATGAATTGTCCCTCTTCGGGCAGATATTCCATGATCTTGCACAGGTTGCTGCGCAGTCCTACAGCACAGACACGGGTCGCTTCCTGCAGCAGCATGGGAATATCGTGGGTCCGTAAGGCATAGCGCCCGTATTCAGCGATCAGCCGTTGCTGCTGAAGACGATATGCCAGTTCCTCGTTCGAGCCACCACCCTGCCCTGCAGCGCGGTCCGCATCCGATATCCGATTATTGTCCATAACTTGCCTTCTCTCCGTTGACACAAACGGCAGGTCGTTTGGCGGTGCAGGAACCTGAATGAGAAATATCCTGTGGAGCTGTCCACCTCAAATGTGAGCCAAGTTTCCTCCTAGGCGCCCTTGCGACCTGACTATGGTTAAGTTGTCATACACGGGTCAAGGTGTGGTTTGCCATCGTCTGTAGCGCGGATGCGGCATGAGCGAAGCCTGGCTACAATGACGTGATCGGGATGGCCGGTCAGCTGGCTCCGCGGGCTCTTTTCCCGATAGAATGCGCAAACAGCCAAAACGCGCCGTAAGCAGTCAGGTTCAGCAGCAGTTACCGTCGCAATGGTGTGTTCGACGAAAAAGGCAAAAGCCATTTAGTTGATTTCTGATCGTCGACGGTATGCCCAACCCCCCACGCGGCCAGCAAGATCTAGCCTCATCCCATCAGCTCCAAGTAAAAATCAATAGCTGGGAACATCGTGACGTAATCAAGGTTTCCTGCACCTTGCTGCAACATTCATAACGCAGCCTTTGGGGAGGGGACCTGAAATGCATATTCGTTCCCTGGCGCCGCCGTCCAAGCGCGAGTCGGCGCCGCACGGCGGGAAAGCCCATGCTGCAGCGTTGGATCTGGCAACCATCCTGTTGGCTGGGGGAAAGGGAACACGCTTGTGTGACCTGACCGAGGAAGAGAGCAAGCCCGCCGTGCCATTCGCCGGTGCCAACCGGATCGTGGATTTCGCGATGCAGAACTGTGTGCGGTCGGGGTTGCAGCGCCTGCTGGTGGCCACGCAATACGCGCCCCGCAGCCTGCACCATTACCTGCCGACCCGGTGGGGCCAGCGGTTCGAACCGAAAGGTCTGCAACTTCGCGACGGGCGCGATCTGTATCTGGGAACCGCCGACGCCGCCCGCCGCTGCTGGCCGGATCTGCAGGCCATGGGCGGCGATCAGGTGCTGGTTCTGGCCGCTGATCATCTTTATGACATGGATTATGCCGCCCTGCTGGCCGCCCATCGCGCCTCGGGCGCGGCGGTCACGGTGGCGGTCGATACAGTGTCGCGGGCCGAGGCATCAGAGTTCGGCGTGATGCAGACGGATGCGCAGGGGCGGATCCTGTCCTTTTGCGAAAAGCCCGCCGACCCGGCCGCGATGATCGGCCAGCCCGATCGGTCGCTGGTGTCGATGGGCATCTATATCTTTGATCGCGACTGGCTGCGCGCGGCGCTGTTCGACCGCGAGGTTCCGGCGATGGATTTCGGCCATGACGTGATCCCGTCTGCCGTCGCCCAAGGGCAGGCGACGGTCTGGCGCCTGCCGCCCGGCGCCTCGGGGCGGGCCTATTGGCGCGATGTCGGCACGCTGGACGCGCTGCGTCGCGCGCATCTGGATTTCCTCCATGACGCACCCGTGCCCTTGCCCTTTGCGACGCCCGTCACCGACTGGTATCTGGGGCGCGGCAGCGTCGCCCTGACCGGCGCAATGGTGCCGTCAACAGCCCGCCTGCAACAGACGCTGGTTGCCCCCGGCGCGCAGATCCCCCAAGGTCTGGTCACGGGCGAGGATCCGGCGGACGATGCCCGCTGGTTCACCCGCACCCCCTTGGGCACCGTTTTGATTACCCAACAGATGCTGGACCGCCGTGCGGCCCATGCCCATATCAGGCGGTCGGTCACTCCGCCCGCCTCCCTCAACCGTCGTAAACTTCATGCGTAAGTCGGCTACCAGCCCAGATCGGGTTTATGTAACCTAGGTGTTTGATCCCAGGTTTTGATGGTGCGATTCTTTCTCAGGAATGGAGGGAAGCATTATGGGCCAAGTTCGCCATGGAAGCGCCACGACCACGCACGCCGTCAGAGCTGCAATACAATGATCGCAAGCTTCGCTCGCAACGCTGAGCCGGGAGCTTGGGATCAACCCCAAAACGGTGGCGAAGTGGCGCAAGCGCCAGACTGTCGAGGATCTCAAGACCGGGCCGAAGGAGCCGCGATCAACGGTCTTGGCCGAGGCTGAGGAGGCGATGGTCGTCGCCTTTAGGCGGCACACATTGCTGCCGCTGGACGACTGCCTTTACGCTCTGCAACCGACGATCCCTCATCTGACGCGCTCTGCACTGCATCGGTGCCTGCAGCGTCATGGTATCTCTCGGCTGCCTGATGTGGAGGGCGACAAGCCGAAGCGGCAGCGCTTCAAACGGTATCCCATCGGCTACTTCCATATCGACATCGCAGAGGTGCAGACCGCTGAAGGCAAGCTCTACCTGTTCGTCGGCATTGACCGCACGAGCAAGTTTGCCTTTACCCAACTCGTCGAAAAGGCGGGGAAGATGGCCGCCGCTCAGTTCTTGCGCGACCTGATCGCTGCCGTTCCCTACCGGCTGCATACGGTACTGACCGACAACGGCGTCCAATTTGCGAATCGAAGCTGCGACACAAGTGCCTTCGAGCACATCTTCGACCGCGTGTGCAGGGAGCATGAAATCGAGCACAGGCTGACGAAAGTGAAGCACCCCTGGACGAATGGCCAAGTCGAGCGGATGAACCGCACGATTAAGGACGCGACCGTCAAACGCTTCCATTACGACGACCACATTCAGCTTCGCATTCATCTCGCCGACTTCATGGCTGCCTACAATTTCGCGCGCCGGCTCAAGACCCTCGGCGGGCTCTCACCCTATGAATACATCTGCAAGATCTGGACATCTGAGCCAGACAGATTCATCCTAAATCCGATCCACCAGATGCCGGGACTGAACACCTAACGTGCCCAGTTTTGGCTTGAAACTTTAAGTCGTTCGCTTGGTTCCTGTCGCGACCTCGCAGTGGTGGTGACAGAGGCTGCGCGAGCCTCGGGCCGGCTCGTGTCGGCTTACCATTTTGATCCTGTCAATGAGCTTTGCGGCACCCTCGCGATCGTTCGATCCCGCTGCCGTCGTCGTCGTCGTCGAAACCGCGCAGGGCGAGCGTTTTGATCAATCTGTCGCCGGTGCAGGCGGGAGTGCTGTCGAGCCTGCCTGATCACGGGGCACAGGATTTAGGCCGGTCGGTTGCGCCAGGACGACTGGAGATCCTGCTGCACCTTTGTCGAGGACGCTACTACCGCGCCGCCTGTTTTTTCGAGCGGCGTGTGTTCTTACGTTAACGCGGACGGAACCCGCGATACGGTCCTTTCGCCCGGCCCCGCCGCCAGGCAGAGCGCTGCACCGGCCCGAACGAGGCGCGGCGGTTTCGGCGAGGATGACTTCATTTGCACATGTGAAACACCGCTTCGACAGCTTCGACCTGACAAACCAACCGAGTACGCAGACAACGCCGAGGTTGGAGATTTCGCGTTCCGCACGATCCACCCCTAGGCGGTTGATCTGAGCGGAAAATGCTGACGACGCAGTCTGTCAAAGTACTGACGGCTAGATGATCGGTTTGCCGCCCGTTACGGCGATGGTGGCCCCCGAAATATAACTGGAGGCAGCTTCGGCCAGCATCACATAGGCCGAGGCCAATTCGGCCGGTTGAGCCGGGCGGCCCATCGGATAGTTCTCACCGAATGAACTGACTTCGTCAGCGGGAAAGCTGGCGGGGATCAGTGGGGTCCAAACCGGGCCGGGTGCCACGACATTGGCGCGGATGCCCCGCTCAGCCAACATCTGCGCCAGCCCGGCGGTAAAATTCTGGATGGCCCCCTTGGTGGTGGCATAGGCCAGAAGCTGCGGGTTCGGCTGGTCGGAATTGACCGAAGCGGTGTTGATGATCGCGCTGCCATACGGCATATGCGGCACGGCGGCCTTGGTCAGATAGAACATCGCGTCGATATTCGTGGCAAAGGTATAGCGCCATTCCTCGTCGCTGATATCCTCGATCCGAGCAAAGCTGCGCTGATGAGCGGCATTGTTGACCAGTATGTCGATGCGCCCGAACCGCTCGACGGTCCTGTCAACGACCTCGCGGCAGTTTTGCGCATGCGACAGATCGAGCGCCATGACAAGGCAATGCCTGCCCTCGGCCTCGACTAGCCGGGCGGTATCGTCCATGTCCTCGGACTCATCCAGACAGATCAGCGCCAGGTCGGCACCCTCGCGGGCATAGGCGATGGCGACCGCTCGGCCGATGCCGCTGTCGCCGCCGGTGATCAGCGCAACCCGCCCCGTCAGGCGGCCCGAGCCCTCCCAGCTATCCTCACCGTGGTCGGGGACCGGGTCCATCTTGCGAAAGCTGCCGGGCAGGTCCTGCTGCTGTTTCGGAAAGGGGGGGTGCGGGTAATCGACCATGGTTAGTCTCCTGTCTGAACGCGAGCACGCAGCGCGCATGCCCGGTCCTCGCAAGCGGCCACGGGCCACGTTGTTCCAGAAAATCAGGGGGCGCGACGGCCTGTCATGCGGCAGACGGGGCCGGTCAGTTCAGGTAGCGGAGCAAATTCGACCTTATTTCCCGATCCAGCAGGTCGATCAGCAGGCCGCGCAGGTCGGACACCACCACGTCATTCTCGACGGCAATGATAGCATCCAGCATGACAGCTTCGACCAGGCGTTCGGCGGCAGAACGGTCCTTAATCCTCAGCCGCGCATAAGCCAGCATGTCCACCAGAATGTCGCGTGCTCCGCCAGCATGATCGGATCGCAGATGGCGGTCGTGCAAATCAACCAGAATTGATCGGGTCAGGCCAGGTTTGCTGTGTATCGGCTGCATCTGAAACCGCAACGGGATTTCGGCTGAGGTATAGCCGGTCAGGAACACGAAGGGTCGTTCCTGTGTGTGAAGCGCGTCGGCGATAGAAAACGAGGTGTAGTCACCTAAGCGCACATCCAGAATGGCCGCATCTGCATCGGGTACATGCCCTATCGCATCCGCCGCGCAAGCGAACGGGCCGATCACCGTATCGCCGAGATTGCTTATATCCTGCGCTATCTGTTGGGCGATCAGGTATTCGTCTTCTACAACTAGGATTCGCATGGCTCCTCCAAAAGCAGCGCACATTCAGTCTATCATACCTATGTCGAACCAGGGGGCTATTGAACAAAGAGCAGTCGATGGCCTGTCCGGGCCGGACCCGCGGCGGCTCGAAAAGACAAGACGACCCGCAACCTCTTGGATACAAAAATCACGTCCACCGCGCCGCCTGGCCTGCAGCCGATGTCTCCCCAGATTAGCGAAATTCCAGAGCCTTCTGCGGCCGGCATCTGGACATTGGCGCCGTCCCGCTTCTGCCAAGTAAGGCAAAACACGGCCCCCCTACAGCTAAGATGACTTAGTGTTGTGGCTCGCCGTAGCCGAGCGCGCCGAATTTTGCTCCGTAGGTCGCCAGGTGAGTGCAGGACACTGCCTATTGCGTGCCGGGCTGCGGCCTCAGAGGCACATCAGACCCTTAATCGCGGAGATGCTTCTGGCGCTGAAGGATCGGACCTCGCACTTCAACAGGTCAGCGATCTGGGCCCTTTCCGGCTGGACCGGAACGACAAGTCGTAGCTGCAGACCATGACATGCAACCGCCCGATCAGGCGTTCGGAGAGAGCCTCGTGCGTGGGAGCGCGCGCTGGTGTGGCTCACAATCCTGTCCACGACAGCCCTCACGCTTCTTACCCGGTGGTTGAATCCTGCGATCAGACCGTAGTCATGCTCTTCGATTTGGCGTCATTCGAGCAGTGGGCGGGCCCCCGTGACCGCGTGAGAGCGCTGAACCCCTTTGTAAGGCGGTTCTTCTCGGAGTCTGCGAGTGTCAGGCCCGGCTCCAGGAAAAGCACCCCGCCGGAAGTGCAGAACCTGCCACCAGTACCGCACCCTTGGCATAAAGGCCCCAGCCCCCTGCCCCGCCAAGATCCACGATGGCGATGCCCTGTTGCGCGTCTTGCCAGACAATCGCCGCCCCGGCCTCGGACAGGCGCGCGCGAACCTGAGCCTCGCTCATGCCTTCGCGAAAGACCACAGCGGTCAGTGCCATGCCGGGGGGTGGGCGCTGCGCCCATGCGCCCATGCCGGAGGTCAGCAGGACCAGCCCCGCCAGCGTGGCCCCCATCGGGTGGCCCGGACCGCGCCCGCCGCGCAGATACAGACCCGCCACAGCGGGCAGAATTCCGAACCCGATCAACCAGCCAATGTCCCACAGCAGCGGAACAGCGCTGTCCATCCTGATGCGGTGAATGCCCAGGACCCAATGCGACAGGATCGCGTCGATCACATGCCACAGCCCGAAGCCGATCAGGACGGGCGCCCATAATAGCCTGCGAGGGTCCCGCCCGATCCGGTCATGGTTGCGCCAGACCATCGCCAGACCGGCCAGCGCCACAACGTACATAGCCGCGTGGAAATACCCGTCCCATAAAACCTGCAGCCGCAGATCCTGCATCCCCGGCACAAGGCTGAGAAGATGGTGCCATTGCAGAATCTGGTGAAGCAGAATGCCATCGAAGAACCCGCCAAGCCCAAAACCCAGCACAGCGCCAGCTGCGGCGATCTTCATTGAGGGGCCCTCGCCGGGCCCGCGGGGGGCTCGGAGTGGTTTTTAGTCACTGGAACGGACGGGGGCGCATGACCGGCATCCGCTCCGCATGGTGCAGGGCCCAGGGTACGGTTCTCGGCCTCGCGCAGCAAGTTATGGACGCGCGCGGCCGCTATTTCGGCCTGCCCCATCGCCACACCGATCTGGTTCAGTCCGGTCACCACATCGCCAGCCGCCAGACCGCCCGGAACGTCGGTTTGCTGGTGCGCATCGGTCTGAACGCAGCCGTCGTCGTCCAAACTGACGCCCAGATCGCGGGCCAGACCTGTCTGCGGATCACAGCCCAGCCCTGAACAGATTGCCGCGTAGCTACGGGACGGATGATTTAACCGGTGCAGGGTGACGCCCGCGCCGCCAAAGTCCCAAGTCCAGTCGGCAGCGAGCTCGATCTCGATCCCGGCGTTGATCAGCGTGGCGCGATCAACATCCTGCAGATCCAGAGGCTGGCCAAGCGTCAGCAGCGTCGTGCGTCTGGAATAGTGGCTGACAAACAGCGCCTCTGCAGCCGCATGGCGGTCGGCGCCGACAACGCCGACAGGTTCGCCGGTCAGTTCAAATGCGTCGCAGACGGGGCACAACCGAATGCGACCCGAGGTGACGGCGGCGGATGCCCCCGCGATGGCGGGGATGCGGTCTCGGACCCCGGTGGCCAGAATCACCTGCCGCGCCAGCAACAATTTTTCCGCCAGAACCTCAAAGCCACCCTTTGGCAGGCGGTCGATGCGGATGGCTTTCTCACGAAGAACCGGGACATCAAGTTCGGTAAGCTGGCGGTGCATCCGCTGCAGCAGGACACGCCCCTCGATCCCCGAGGGAAAGCCCGGATGGTTGTAGGAACGAGGGATCAGCCCGGTCCGGCTTTCACCGGCATCGACCACCACCACGCGGCGGCGGAACCGCGCCAGATAGATCGCGGCCGTCAGGCCCGCCGGGCCGCCGCCGACGACGATGCAGTCCAGCATCGACGACGCCCCGGCGCCGGGATGCGAGGACGCGGGCCCTGTGGCATGCCGTGTATGGAACGGTGTCATGGCCGGGGCCGGGCCAGTGCCCGGTGAAGTCGCGCCAGCAGGGTGTCCGGCAAAAGGCTAAAAATGGTCATCGCAGCTTTGTTGTGCAGGCTTGGAACGATTTTGGCGCGTCCTCGAAGCAAGGCGCGCCACGCCAGCCGCGCGACTTTGTCAGGATCGGATTTTGGTCCCCGGCCCAGCCAGCTGGTTTCAAGCCTGGCGCGTTTGAAAAGCCGGGTTCTGGTGGCGCCAGGAAGCAAGCAGGTTACGCTGACACCCCGCCTACCCAGTTCGTCCCGCAGGCCGGGTGCAAGCTGGTTCACGTAGGCCTTGCTGGCGTTATAGACCGCCTGATAGGGGCCGGGCGCCTCTCCCACGATCGATCCGGTGAGCAGGATGCGCCCCGATCCCCGCCGCGCCATGTCGCCCGCGATGCGATGCACCAGCATGGTCGTGCCGATGACATTGATATCCAGAAGTCCGAGAATGTCTTTAGGACTCTGGTCCACAAAAGCGTTGCCCAATCCCCGGCCCGCATTGGCGGCGCAAATCGCTGGTACGCGACCGCCAAGCGCTTGCATCACCATGTCACGACCGCCACTGGTGGATAGATCGGCGCAGAGGGTCGTCACGTCAACGCGCGTCGCCGTAAGGTCCATAGGGTGTTCGATTACTGGCTCGTCCGACACCAGCAGCACGTCGTACCCGTCTCGTGCCGCCATTTCCCCCAGACTGCGGCCGATGCCTGTGGACGCCCCGGTGATCAGGGCCAATTGCCTGTCGGTCATCATGTCTCCCAAGGCTGCTTGCAAAAAATCGGCAGGCCCGTCGCCGGGCCATGCCGTGCGGGATCTCAGACAGCCTGAGGCTCGGCAGCCGCGTTTACGATCGTTTCTGCAAGTCCGGTCAGGATCACGTCGGTGGCGGTTTCCTCTTGCAGGGTCTGGTCCAGAAGACGTTCCGCATCGGTCAGGCCCAGTTGCTTTGCCCATGCCTTCAGCGTGCCATAGCGAGCGATCTCATAATGCTCGACAGCCTGCGCGGCAGCCAACAGACCCGCGTCCAAAGCCGGGCTGCCCTTGAACTCGTCCATGATCTCCTGGGCTTCTGAGATGATGCCCTCAATGGCATCGCAGGTCTTGCCCCGGGGCTTCTTACCGATCGCATCGAACACATCGGACAGCCGGTCGTACTGAGCCTGGGTTTCCTGTTCGTGGGTTTCGAACGCCGCCTTCAACTCGGGGCTTTGCGCGGCCCGGGCCATCTTGCGCAAGGCCGAGGCGATCTTGCGTTCGGCGTAGTAGATGTCCTTCAGCGTCTCATGGAACAGCGTGTCGAGTGTTTGGTCAGCCATGGTGTCGCTCCTTGTCAATTGAAGCGGCTGAACCGGGCGATCGGGGATATGTTCCAGAGGGAAGAAAAAAGGAAGAGTCAGAACACGACGACCGCCACGATCACGACGAGAAGGATGATTGCCACGGGCAGGCCAATCGTACCGAGCAACATCAACGCCCCCGCCTTCGGCTGGACGCGATAGTAGCTCATATCTGCGGGGCGACCGCCCTCGCCTGCAGATTGGTCGATCCGATTGTCGTCAGCCACGGATGCTTCATCGACTGATCCAGGCAAGGGCTTTGATCCGGAGGGATCGCGTTGTTCAGAGGGGCTTCTGCGGCTCATGGCCATCTCCTTTAGACGTTTGCGGCATTTTCTGTCGTGATCCCGAAGGGGCAACCGGGGCAGGCACTCAATGTTCCCATCCTATAAAGGGGACCGATGGCACGCAGTCACATAGCGCATTCGGCGGGATGGGAACAAACATCCTGCCTGCCAGTTGCACGACCCCGCGCATCTGCGCTGCCAACCGAAAGGATGACCCATGGCCACCACAGTCGGCACCGAGACCAACATCCGCGACCTGGTCACAAACCTGATCTTCCTGGAGCGTGATGCCATCGCGGCCTACGAATCCACTATTTCGCGCCTGTCAGGTACCGTCCTTGCCGAACAGGTTGAGGCGTTTCGCCAAGACCATCTGCATCATCTGGATGTCCTCAATGAAATCGCCGCAGAGACGGGCGCTGATGCTCCGCTCGAGGGCGACATGAAACAGATGTTGACCACCGGCAAGGTAGCCATGGCCTCGTTGCTGGGCGACAGCGCCATCCTCAAAGCCATGCGCACCAATGAAGAGGATACCGTCACTGCCTATCAGCGCGCCACGGAACATCCGGATGCGCATCTGAAATCACTTCTGTTCTTTCAGAAAGCAATGGACGACGAACTTCGGCACCGCGAGTGGATGACCCGGACCGCCGAGACGCTGTGAAGGACGACACTCCCCGTCACGTCTTTCAGGACCGGCGCCCGGCCCACCGGGCGCCGGTCCTTATTCGTCGTCGGAAGCAGGCCAACCGAGCCGCTCCTGCAGCAGCGGCTGCGGCTATTGCCGGGAACATACCGCCACCCTGCCGGTTGCAGCGCCGCGCCGCCTTCGGCAAGGCGCAACCAAAATCTTTGATGGAGGAGACATCATGACAGGCAATCTGACGCAAACAAGCCGTGCCGCCCTTGTGGCCGCAGCCCTGTCCCTGCCGGCGCTTACGCTGGCGATGCCGATATCGGCGCAGACAATGCCCCCCGTTACCGACGGCACCGATCAGGACGCGCCGACGGGCGGATCGGCTGCGGCAGATGGCGCCGTCGTGGGCGGCGGCGGGATCGACGCCGACGCCAGCGCGGACACCGGCCCGGAGGCCGACGCTTCGGATGACGGAGAGACCACCGGGGTGGCCCCTGATGAAGCCGACCCCGCGGAGGGAAATATGTCCGATGCAGGTGCGACCACGGGCAGCGGCGAAAGTGACGGATCGGCCGCCGAGTCCGACAGTTCGGTAGATATGGATGAACTGACCCACGAACGCGTTGTCGGCGATCTGCTGTCAGGTCGGGATTTCAGCGATCAACTGGAAGGGATGGACGACACGGCTCGTGTATCCATCAAGGGGCTGAGCGAACTGGACCAGTCGGGCGGCGGTGCGCTGTCGACCGCAGAGACGGGCAATCCGCCCCTGACCGGCGGGCAGACGACCAACGAGATAGCGGGCAGCGCTCAGCCCGAACCGACGCCCTCGGGCACCTCTGCAGGAATGACTCCGGACGCACCCGCAGCCATGGCGGATGGGGGGACCACGGGCCCGGGCACCCAAACCTCTGGCGTGTCATTGGGCATGCCCGATGACGTTGATGCGGCCCTGGAACAGGCAGGCAATGCCATGACGACGCTGCGAAACAGTCTGGCGGATCACCCACCCGTCATCCAGGCACTGGACGACGCTGGTTACACTCCCCAAGATGTTATTGCCCTGCATCGCGAGGATGACGGTCTGACTGTCATTGTGGACGACCGCGACAGCTGATCACCATATCCCGACGCCCGGCCGCCAGCTCGGCAGCCGGGCGCTTCCACATCTCACATACAAGGTAGAGTTTTCTAAGTTGTTGAGCGTCAGCGACACAAGATCTAGGCAGCGCTGTCGGTCTCTATCTGCTGCCCTAGCCGGGTGCGCAACAGTGTCAGAATGGCATCATGGGTAAGGTCCGAAGACGAACAGAGGCCATCCGTGGCCACAATGATCCGAAAGCCGCGATCCACTGCGCCCGAGGCCGTCGCCATCACGCAAATGTCGGTTTCAGCATCCGAAATGACCAGGGCGTTGACGCCACGCGCCCGCAGCGTCCGCTCCAGATCGCCGTGCCCCCAAGGCGAATAAACGCACTTCTCAAAAATATGCTCCGGCAAGGCAAGTCGCTCCAACTCTGGCAGCAAGGCCAGCCAGATAGAAGACAGTTCCTCGCGAAGAACTTCGGGCCAAGCCGCATAATATCGCGCCCAACTTCCCTGGGCATCTTACTGCGACCGGGGCGGGATGAAACGGGTGAAGAAACTGCGGTCAGGACGCACTCCGGCTAACGTGAGGACCGCGGGAAGGGTGGGTGTCAACC
Organism: Paracoccus nototheniae; assembly: GCF_004335005.1. GTDB lineage: Bacteria > Pseudomonadota > Alphaproteobacteria > Rhodobacterales > Rhodobacteraceae > Paracoccus > Paracoccus nototheniae. The sequence continues at coordinate 36,117 of NZ_RQRT01000038.1, forward strand.
ATGGCGTGCCGGGGGCGAACAGGTTCTGCATGTCAACATAAATATGAGCCGCCCCTTCGCCCAAGGACCCGAACCTCAGACCGCTTTCCACATCCGCCTCCGTTTGCCTGTCAAGGCCTTCGAACCGGCAGAGGGCGGAATTGTTCCCGACCGATGGCGCGGGGGTGACCGTGCAAAGATCAGAATTCGGGCTCGAGCGCGTGTTTTAGCAGACCGCGGGCACGGTTTACGCGGCTTTTGATGGTGCCGATGTCACATTCCAGGATCTCCGCTGCGCGAAGATAGCTCTCGCCTAGAACTGACACCAAAATGATGGCTTCCCGGTAATGACGGGGCATCCGGGCAAGCTGATCCCACAGTTCCTGGTGGCGCAGATGCCATTCCTGCGTCGGCTGTGATACCAGTTGGCCCGACACGCAATCTTCGGAGCCTGTTCGTTCGCGAGCAGCCTTGCGAACATTCGTGTAAAAGCGGTTGCGCATGATCGTGAAAAGCCAGGCCCGCATATAGGTTCCGGACTGGTACTTGTCTGCGTGCTCGATAGCGCGAAGCAGGGTTTCCTGCACTAGATCGTCAGCGTCTTGCCCATGCTTGCACAAGGACCGGGCATAGGCCCGCAGCGCGGGGATATGATCGAGCACATTGTCGGACATTGATGATCGTGCCCTCTGTTCATGGCGTCTCCCGGCACAAGACACAAAAATTGCTGCGGGTTCCCTAAAATGCTCGAACGTGGCGGATCTCCGCCGGGCTCATGTTCCTTGGTCGGGAACATCGGGCGACTGCCGTGGTTGCTTATCCAATGACACTATATTTTTGAGCCTGCGATCTTGTCGCAATGCCTACTTCCACCTCCACACTTAATGGTTGTGCGGCGAAAATGTGAAATGCGCTAGAGGCCGGTTCATGGTAGCACATGCGCACTTACTGCGGGCCCAGCCAATCTCCCGGCCCGCCTTTTGGGGGCATAATGAGTAAAGTTGATCCACCACCACCGCAGGACGCGATGGAGGAGACCATGAAAGAGCTGTTAATCGAGATCGAGAAGGAGGCAGTGCCGCCCCGGCTGCGCGAGTTGGCACGTCGGCTTGACGCCGCCCTCCTCGCTGCCAGCCTGCGCCGCGGCGACTAGCGTAACGCCCCGACATCTAGGCTCTGGACTCATAACCAAAAGATCACGGTTGCGGCGAGAGCGATGGTTGAAAGGAAGACCTTGGGGTTTCGGTCGTAGCGTGTGGCGACACGCCGCCAGTCTTTCAATCGTCCGAACATGATCTCGATCCGGTTGCGCTTCCGATAGCGGCGCTTGTCGTATTTGACAGGCTTGCCGCGTGACCTTCGACCCGGGATGCATGGCGTAATCTTCTTGTCGACAAGGGCTTCGCGGAACCAATCCGCGTCATATCCCCTGTCCCCCAAGAGCCAGTCCGCGGACGGAAGACTGTTCAGCAATGCCCTTGCCCCGGTGTAGTCGCTGACCTGACCGGCCGTCATGAAGAGCCGGATGGGCCGCCCAAGTGCGTCAGTCACGGCGTGCAGCTTGGTGTTCATACCGCCCTTCGTGCGCCCGATCAGACGACCACGCCCCCTTTTTTTGACCCCAGGCTCGAAGCCGTGCGGTGTGCTTTGAGGTAAGTCGCGTCGATGGAGATCGTCTTGTTGTCGGGCGCCTCAGCCGCCAGGCCCGTCATGATCCTGGCGAACACGCCCATATCACTCCGCCGCTTCCAGCGGTTGTGGAGCGTCTTGTGCGGCCCATCTTCACGCGGCGCGCCACGCCAGCGCAACCCGTTGCGATTAATGAAGATAATGCCACTCAGAACCCGCCGGTCATCGACGCGGGGCACGCCATGGCTCTTCGGGAAATAAGGCTTCAGCCGCTCCCCAGTGCACTCCGATCGGGGAGGGCCGGATCGTGGCGATCATGCCCGAGGGACATGAGCTTGCGGAAAAGCTGGCCGTCTCGATCCATGATCTGGTCCGGTATCCGTTCATCGGGGTCGATCCCTCTGATCATTACGGGCAGACCCTGGCACGGCCCTTCGACGATGCCGGCCACGAGATCAGAGCATGGCTTTGTACGATGCCGGGCTCAAGGTTTTCATTCATGACCAATTCTCGTTAACGCATGCCGAGGAAGGACAGGACAAGCAGAACGACGACGACAAGACCAACGATATAGATAATAGAGTTCATGGCACTTTCCTTCATATTAGCGCGGTCACTGCATTTCACGAACGCCGCGCATTGACGCATCATGCGTGAAACAGTGAAGCTGAGGTGCAAGTTCCGTTCTCGACGCGGTAATTCCAAGACAAAATCGCGTCCGACGGCGAGGACCACGCGGCCGAACGGGCCGTGGAGACGGTCCGACACCACGATCCGCCTAGCATCCACTGCGCGGATGTCGCAAACCTCAGTTCTGGGTGAAAATCAACAACCCGTTCAGTTGGGTTTGAGACGAAGGGGTCTTCCATGGTTCGCTCGGAGCTTGTCCGGAAAGTCACTGCGGCCAATCCGCATCTTTCGCCGTTGGCCGTGGAGGCTGCCATCGACGCGATCCTGAGCGAGATCATGGACGTGCTTGCGCGCGGCAGCCGGGTGGAGCTGAGGGGGTTCGGCAGTTTTGCGAGCAAAGACCGGGATGCGCGCATGGGCCGGAACCCCAGAAACGGAGCATCGGTGCCGGTCGTGGCAAAACGGATCGCGCGGTTCAAAGCCTCGAAGCGACTTCAGGAACGGCTCAACGGCAAGGGGTGACCGCGTACGGATGCGCGGCTCCGATCCAGCGGCGGCCCTGCGTCTTGGCGCGATCCTATGACACCAGCCGCCTACGCTGCCCTGTTGCAACGCCCTTGGCAATCGCGGCGGCGATTTCGGCGCAGGCGGTGATGCCCTGGACGAAGGGCCGGTCGTGCATCAGATAGGGTATCGAGGCCAATGTCAGCCGACCGGCGAAATCCCCGGCCCCGATCAGGCTATAGTCGCCGGCCACCTCGGGGAACTCGAAACCGGCCTTCAGCAGGGCGGCGCGCAGGGTGGGAAAGGGCAGATCCTCACTGCTCAGTGGAACCTGTCCCCGCGCGTCGATAAACACCTCGAAGACATGGGTCTGGCCATTGGCCGTCACCACGCTGCGGGACGCCTCTCGGGTCAGGTCGTAATCCTGCCCCAGAGGCAGGATCGACAGCACACCCGCGTCGTGCAGCGCCAGGACGCGGCGGATCGACTCAGAGGGCACGGCGGCGTAATTGTCGACGAAGACCTTCTTGAGGCCTCCATCCAACCGTGTCCGATCGGCGTCGGGCAGGTCTGCGACGATTTCCTCGACCACCTCGTGCATGCGCAGCAGGGCATAGCGCCACGCCACCGTGATCCGGTTGGCCTTGTTATGTTCGACTTCGGCAAGATTGTCGCGGGACCATTGGAACGGGTCAGCCCCCTCGCGCGCGGCGAAATAGGCATCGGCAAAGCTGTCGGCATCCAGCCCGCCCAGACCGATGCGCAACGCGAAGGCCGGATCGGCCTGCATGATCTCGGCCCGGATCAGATCGAACAGCGCGTCGAGGGGCTTCGTTTCGGACAGGCATGCGGTCGCGGCAGGCAGGGTCATGACCGACAGCGGCTCGTAAGGGATCGGGCAATAGAAGTCGGCCTCGGGCAGGATGCCCGACCGCGACATCAGGGTGATCTGCAATCCCGGCGCGTCAGACTCGAACCGCAACAGCCCATTCTTCCGGCGAAACCGGCCATGCTGATTGGCCACCGCCATGGCCGCGTCGATGGAGCTGAGCGAGGTTCCCATGACGCCCACGGCCACGGCGGGGAGCTGGGCCTCGATCAGGCCCGACCACGGGCTGGGAAAATAACTGCGGCTGGCGGCATCGTCATCGGGAAACTCATGGCCCGTGGCCAGAATGACCCGGTCGAACGGTCCCTCCGCACCGCCCCGGGTCATCAGCAGCATCCCGTCGTCCCGCGGTATGACATCCAGCACTTCGGTGGCTTCGCGGATCTCGATGCGGTGCCCGGCCCCCTGCGCGCGATCTACCAGCGACAGCAGCTGATCGCGGAAATATTCGCCCAGAAGCAGCCGCGGGGTGAACAACCGGTCGTCGAGATTGTCGGGGTCCAGCCCATAGAACGCCAGCCGATCATCCGGCTGTGTCTCCAGCCAGTCCAGATAGGGGGTGACGACGGGCGGGATCTCGATGCTGGCGATATTGGCCAGCATCCAGCGGTTGGCGGTCTCGGGCGAATAGGGCATGCCGATCCCTGCCTTGTCCGACCGCTCGAACAGGGTGACCGCCAGAGGCTGACCCAGTCCTGTCAGATGTTGCAGGGTATAGATACCGGTCGGCCCCGTGCCGATGATCGCGATGCGCTTGCTCATGTCTGCCTCGAAAAGATCAGCTTGAACGCGCGCTTTCATCCCCGGTTCCGGCGCAGAAGGACGCACCATCCGGCCCTTGAACACATCCCAATTGCCAACCGGATGACAGCCATCTGCGACGGGCTTCCCCGCCGTCACGGGCGACGAGGTCCTCGCCGGATAGCGCCTGCGCCGCGGCCTCGCGCAACCCGCATGTCGAACGTCTCACCCGCCACAATTCGTCGGTGCAGACCCAGACACGACGGACCTTTTGTCAGCCCCCCTACCCTTCCAGCCGGCGGATTGCCCACCGGGCTACCTGGATAGCCTCGGGGTCAGATCCGGCCCGCGCGTCGCGGAGATCGTGACGGTGAACTGCTGCCCGTTTTGTGGACAGCAGGTTAAGTTAGCTGTTCCATCCCGGATGATCACATAGACCCTCGCCGGACCGCGTTCTTCGTGGCAAGATCGATCCTGGCCGAGTTTCGGGACGGGAGGCGAGGATGCTGATCTCTCTTCACAAGCAGGCATCGACGAC
>NZ_RQRT01000039.1 GCF_004335005.1 Paracoccus nototheniae
CTGCAAAAACTCTTTCCCCTGCCGCAGAATTGGGCAAGAAGGGCTGTCCCCTTGCACAAAGGTCCGCGCCCATGTCCGATCCCCTTGTCACGACCCGCAGCCTGCCGGGATCGCCCTTTACCCAGGGGCTGATCTGGATGGGTTTCAGCATGATGGCCTTTATCGCCATGTCCGTCGGATCGCGCGAGATGGCCGCGACCCTGTCGATCCGGCAGGTGCTGTTCTTTCGCGCGCTGGTCGGGCTGTTCGTCATTCTGGCGGTCGGCCGCGCGGTTTTTCCCGAGATCCGGCGGATGCAAAAGCTGCCGCTGCATCTGGCCCGCAACGTGGTGCATTTCACCGCGCAGTATTTCTGGACCATCGGCATCGTGCTGCTGCCTCTGGCCTCGGTGTTTGCGCTGGAATTCACCATGCCGATCTGGGTCACGCTGTTCGCCTGGCTGCTGTTGCGCGAAAAGGTCAGCCGTCAGCGGCTGCTGGCGACGGTGGGCGGGTTCATCGGCGTGCTGGTCATCGTGCGGCCCGGCATCGGCATGGTCGATCCGGCGGCGGGGCTGGTGCTGATCGCCGCCGCCGGTTACGGGCTGTCACTGATCATGGTCAAGCGGCTGACGGGGCACTGTTCACCCGGCGCGATCGTGGTCTGGATGATCCTGATCCAGCTGCCTTTGGGCCTGATCGCGGCGCTGACCGACTGGCGGCCCGTCCATGTGACCGACGTGCCGTGGATGCTGGTCGCGGGCATCGGCGCGCTGGCGGCGCATTTCTGTCAGGCGCAGGCGCTGAAACGGCTGGAGGCCTCGGTCGTGATCCCCATCGATTTCCTCCGCGTGCCGATGGCTGCCGTGGTGGGCTTTTATGCCTATGGCGAGGCGATCGATCTGTGGGTGTTTCTGGGCGGCGGCATCATCCTGCTGTCCAACCTGCAGGCGGTGCTGGCCGAACGGCGCGGTCAGATCACCGGCGCGCTGGATACCGAGCCGCTGGTCAAGGCTCAGCCGCCCCACCGGTCATAGGCGGCGCGCAGGTCGGGGTCGCGGGCGGTGGCCTGATCGGGGGTCAGCCCCTGACTGGCTGCGGCCCATGCGGCGCGGATGGCGCGGACGCCCGCGGCGGGCCCGCCCGGATGGCCGTGAATGCCGCCGCCGCCCAGATACATCAGGTCCAGCGTCTGGCCGGTGCGCGCCCATGTCTGAAACGCCTGCCCGCCCCATTGCCCCGAACAGACCACCGGCAGCGCCCGGTCGGCATGGGAAAAGATCGGCGTCGTGACATCGGCAAAGGATCGCACGAAGCTGTCGTCGCCTTCCCAGTATTTCGCCGCGATGCCGTTGATCTGGAACTGATCGACGCCCAGCAGGCGCCAGATCTTCTGATAGGGGCGGAAGTCGTATCCCAGACCCGGATGGCGAGTCAGGATGTCCCATCCGTTGCGATGCGCATGCAGGCACAGGGCGGATCGTTTGCGCAGAAATGCCATGCCGCCCGCGCCGATCGAATTGATATTGATCACCGCCGCATTGCCGCCCTGCGCCACGACATGATCATGATTGCGCATCATCACATCGGGATCGGCGGCCGAGATGCCAAAGGCGTACATTACCCGCTTGCCCGTGCGCTGTTCGTGATCGCGGATCACCGGCATGATCGCATCCACCCGCGCGGCCAGCGGCGCATAGGCCGGGTTCATCATTTTTTCATCGTCCTTGATGAAATCGACGCCCGCCTCGCACAGCGTCCGCACGACATCCGCCGTCTCATCGGGCGTCAGCCCAAGCGAGGGTTTGATGATCGATGCGATGATCGGCCCCTGCGCCACCCCGGTCAGGCGGCGCGAGCCGTCTATGCCGAATTGCGGCCCGGGATGGCAGGCGAAATCGGGCGGCAGGTCCAGATCCATGATCCGGATGCCGGTCAGCCCGCGCGCCGCAAAGACCCCGCCAAGCGTGACCGTCATCACCGCCGCCAGATCGGTACCGATGCTGTCTTGCGGATAGGCGATGATCGCATCGGCGCGGTGAAAGGGGCCGGGATGGCCCTGCGCTTCGGGCAATGAGGGGCTTGTCAGAGGGTCCAGCATCGTCACCCTCTCGACCCGGGCGGCGTGGCGGGCGCGCAGGGCATCGGTTTCGCCGGGCAGTTCGGTGAATGTGCCGGTGGACTGGTCTGCGGCGATCTTGTCGGCCATGGCGCGCGGATCGCCGGCGGTCTCGATGCGATAGGTGACACGGATCATCGGTTGGCTCATGTCGGGGCTCCTGCCTGTTGGCCGCCGCCGTCGCGGATCCAGCCGAAATAATCCTGCGATCCCATCTGGCCGCCCTTCAGCGCGATTTCCAGCCCGTCATGCGGGCCGTCGCCATAGGCCCGGCACAGGGCCGCGCCGGGGATCGTGGGCGCCAGCGCCGTCAGCGCCTGCACGCCCAGCTGTCCCATCGCATGCCCCGATGTGTCCCCGCCCGAGATCACCGCCCGCTGGATCCCCGATCCGCGCAGGATGGCGTCAAGGATGCGCCCCAAGGCCTGCCCGATGCGGCGTTGGGCCAGTTCCGGCGCCATGCCGCTGGCCGCCAGCGCCTGCCGGAACAGCGCCACCTGTTCGCCCTGATGCCCGGCTGCGGAATGGACCAGCGGGCTGCGCCCCGCGCCTGCCACAGCCAGCCCGGCGCGGATCAGGCGGGTTTCCTCGGCCGCCAGCGCCGCATCGCTGCCGCAGACCGCCCGGGCGTCAAAGGGCAGCAGCGCAAACCCATGCCGCCCCGCCCAATCCAGTTGCGCCGAAGTGACCGGGGACACGGACCCCGACACGACCGCGATCCGGTCCACCGCCCCCGCCGATCCGGGGGGTGCCGCCACTGGGATCAACCCCGCCTGCTGCCAATGCCGGACCAGCGCATATTCGACGCCCTGACTGCCCGCGACCAGCCCCATCCGGGCGCGGTTCTGCCAGATCAGCGCACCTGCCGCTGCCTCGCTGGCAGGCTCCATGCTGTCAATGGACAGGATGCGCGCGCCGTGGGCCAGCGCCTGATCCAGCCGGGCCTGCGGGTCCGTCGCCAAAGCCTCCAGATCGATCAGGGCGCCTGGCAGGTCGGTCTGGCCCGCCAGATGCGCCAGCAGATCGGATTCGGTCATCGGCGTGACGGGGTGATGGGCCATGACCGGATGCCGGTCCAGCCGGAACACGCCCTGCGGCGCCCCCGCGAACAGATGCCCAAAGGCCTGATAGCGCCGCATCGCCGGGGCCGCCGTCAGCAGGGCCACCGCGTCCGAGGGGCGCACCGTCAGCGCCGCCGCCAGCGCCGCACCGATGGACCCCGATTGCGGCGCGGAATCGAAGGTCGAGCAGATCTTGTAATGCAACAGCGCCGGGTTCAGCGCCTGCAGCGCCCCGAACAAGCCCGGCAGATGCGCGGCCATCCAGTCGGGATCCTGCGCCCGCGCCGTGGTGGCGATCCCCACGCCGCGCCGGTCGCCGAACCGCGCCAGCATCGCCGGTGACGGGGGGCCGGTGAACAGGACCGACGGGATGCCTGCGAATTCCAGCACCTCCATCACCGCCGCCGATCCGGTGAAATCGTCACCCAGCCATGCGATCCATGGCGCCTTGCGGTCATCCGTCATTCGCCCCCCTCCCATCGCGCTTGACATGTTGTCATGATTATCATCTCATCATACCAGTTAGGCAAGGCGATTCCTGCGGAGGGGAAAAGATGACCAAGGTGGCGCTGCTGGGGGCAGGGGGAAAAATGGGGGTGCGGCTGGCGACCAATCTGGCCAAATCGGAATTCGACGTCGCCCATGTCGAGATCGGAGAGGCCGGGCGCGCGCGCCTGAAGGCCGAGGTCGGCGTCGACTGCATCGACCAAGACGCGGCGCTGCAGGGTGCCGATGTGGTCATTCTGGCCGTGCCCGATACCGTCATCCGCGCCGTGGCCGCCGAGCTGGTCCCACAGCTGGCACCCGGCACGATGGTCGTGGTGCTGGACGCTGCCGCCCCTTTCGCGGGCCACCTGCCCGAACGCGCGGATGTGACCTATTTCGTCACCCATCCCTGCCACCCGCCGATCTTCAACGATGAATCCACGCCCGAGGGGCGGGCCGATCATTTCGGCGGCGTCGCGGCGAAACAGGGCGTCGTCAACGCGCTGATGCAGGGCCCCGAGGATCACTATGATCTGGGCGCCCGCGTCGCGCAGGCGATCTATGCCCCGGTCGCGCGCAGCCATCGGGTGACCGTCAAGCAGATGGCCATGCTGGAGCCGGGCCTGTCGGAAACCGTCTGCGCGTCGCTTCTGTCGGTGATGCGCGAGGCGATGGACGAATGCGTCGCGCGCAGCGGCGTCAGCCAAGACTGCGCCCGCGATTTCCTGCTGGGCCATATGAACATTCTGGGCGCCGTGATCTTCGAGGAACGGCAGGGCGCCTTTTCGGATGCCTGTAACAAGGCGATGGAATTCGGCAAGCCGATGCTGATGCGCGACGACTGGAAACGCGTCTTTGACTGGGACGAGATCGCCGCCAGCATCGACCGGATCACCTGACTTCAAGGGCGCGCAGGCCGGGGGGGCCTGCCGCCCGTCATACCATCAAGGGAGGAGAGACCATGACGAAAATGATCACCGCAGCCTCGGTTCTGGCCATGATGCTGGGGGCGGGACCGGCCCTGGCACAGGCGCAGGTCATGAACCTGGCCTTTACGCCGCCCGCCGACAGCCATTACGGCGATGCGGGCCGCGCCTTTGCCGACACCATCGCCGATCTGTCCGACGGCGCGTTCGAGATTTCGCTGCGCCCGGCAGGCGCCTTGGGTGGCGAACGCGACGTGATCGAGGGGCTGCAGATTGGCACGGTCGAGCTGACGATTTCCTCCACCGGGCCCATCGGCAATTTCGTCCCCGAGGTCTATGCGCTGGATTTCCCGTTCCTGTTCAACGATTATGACAGCGCGCATCAGGTTCTGGACGGAGAGATCGGGCAGGAGCTGCTGGCCAGCTTTACCCCCCATGGCATCGTCGGTCTGGCCTGGGCCGAGAACGGCTTTCGCCACATCACCAATTCGGTCCGCCCGATCCGCGAACCCGCCGACATGGCCGGCCTGAAGCTGCGCACGATGGAGAACGAGGTGCATATCGCCGCCTTCCGCGCCGCCGGGGCCGCCCCCACGCCGATGAGCTGGACCGAGGTTCTGACATCCCTGCAGCAGGGCACGATCGACGGGCAGGAAAACCCCATTCCCATCGTGACGGCCAACAACATGTGGGAAATTCAGGACAACATCACCCTGACGGGCCATGTCTATTCCCCCGCCGTGGTCGCGATGTCGGGTATCCACTGGGACGGGCTGACCGAGGAGCAGCAGGGCTGGTTCGTCGAGGCCGCCAAGGCCGCCGCCGCCGCATCCCGCGCCACGGTCGCGGAAAACGAGACCTCGGGCATCGCGATGATGAAGGCAAACGGTATGGAGGTGGTCGAGGATATCGACAAGGCCGCCTTTGCCGCCGCCGTCCAGCCCGCCTATGACGAGTTCGCGGATCGCTACGCCCCCGAACTGATCGCCCGCATCCGCGCTGCGCAGGACTGACCGGACCCGCTGCGGCGGGGCCGCCACGGCCCCGCCCGTCTTCTTGGGAGCAGATCATGAAACATGTCGAGGCTTTGGCCGAGGCCGTCGTCCGGCTGGCCCATAATCTGGCGGCGCTGTTGCTGGCGGTCGCCACCGGGCTGGTCTTCTTTCAGGTCGTCACGCGGTTCGGTCTGGGACATGCCGCGGGCTGGTCCGAGATTCTGGCCCGCGGGCTGATCATCTGGTCGACGCTGCTGGTCGCCGCTGCCGGGTTCCGGCTTGGCGCGATGATCCCCATCGATTTCATCCGGGGCCTGCTGCCCGCGCGCGCGCAGATCTGGGTGATCCGGCTGGTCACGGCTCTGACGCTGGTTCTGCTGGCGGTGCTGATCTGGCAGGGCTGGTCGATGACCCTGCGCGTGCAGGCACAGCGGGTGGCGATGATGGGCACCTCGATGAGCTGGTTTTACGCGGCCATTCCCATCGGTGCGCTGATGGCCGTACCGGGCGTGCTGTTGCGCCATCTGGATCAGGAAAGGGGAACCCCGTGAATTCCGCCCTCGCTGCCGGGCTTGTCGCCCTGTTCACGCTGTCGGTGCCGGTGGCGGTGTCCATCGCGCTGGCCTCGATCATCGCGATCCACTTCTTTTCCAACCTGCCGCTGCTGGTCGTGCCGCAAAAGATGTTCACCGGGCTGGACAGCTTTCCGCTGATGGCGGTGCCGTTCTTCATTCTGGCGGGCGCGATCATGACGCAGGGCGGTATTTCCGCCCGGCTGGTCGAACTGGTGAAATCGCTGGTGGGCAATGTGCAGGGCGGGCTTGCCAGCTGCTGCGTGCTGACCTGCATGCTGTTCGCGGCCATTTCCGGATCGTCGGTGGCGACGACTTTTGCGGTCGGATCGATCCTGATCCCGGCGATGCTGAAGCACGGCTATCCGGTGGGCATGGCGGGGGCCATTCAGGCATCCTCGGCCGAATTGGGGGTGATCATCCCGCCCTCGGTACCGCTGATCCTCTATGCCGTCTCGACCGAGACGTCGATCACGCGGCTGTTTCTGGCCGGGCTGATGCCGGGCCTGCTGATCGCGGCGGGGCTTGTCGTGATGGTGCAGATCTGGTGCCGGGTGACCGGTCACGGGCGTCAGGACGGCGCCGGGCGCCAGCCGGTCTGGCCCGCGCTGCGCCGCGCCTTCGGGGCGCTTCTGATGCCGCTGATCATCGTTGGCGGCATCTATGGCGGGGTCTTTACCCCGACCGAGGCTGCGGCGGTGTCGGTCGTCTATGCGCTGCTGCTGTCGATCTTTGTCTATCGCGAACTGGCATGGTCCGACCTGCCCGGCATCTTTCGCGCGGCGGCGGTGTCGTCGGGGGCGGTCATGCTGATCATCTCGGCGGCGGCGCTGTTCAGTTTCCTGATCAGCCTGTCGGGCCTGCCCGGCGCGGTCGGCACCTGGAGCCAGGAGAATTTCGGGTCTGCGCTGACCTTTCTGCTGGGCGTCAACCTGTTGCTGCTGGTGGTGGGGATGTTCATCGAAACCTCGGCCGCGATCCTTGTGCTGGCGCCGATCCTGACGCCGGTGGCGATCAGCTTTGGCATCGATCCGGTGCATTTCGGGATCGTCATCGTGGTCAATCTGGCGCTTGGGATGATCACCCCACCGCTTGGCGTCAACCTGTTCGCCGCCGCCGCCGTGGCGCGAGTGCCGGTGCAGGCGCTGTTCGGGGCGCTGGTCTGGCCGATCCTTGTCGTGCTGATCGCGCTGGCGATGATCACCTATCTGCCGGTCATCTCGCTTGGGCTGGGCTGGTGGCTGATGCCGTGACGGGCCTGTTGGCTTTGGCGGGCGGGCTTGTCATCATGACCGCGACGCACCGAAGGGGGGAATGACATGCTGAACGGCGCCATGATCGGCTGCGGCTTCTTTGCGCAGAACCAGATGCATGCATGGCAGGCGGTGCCCGGCCTGCGCATCGTGGCCCTGTGCGACCGTGACCCGGATCGGCTGGCGCAAACGGCGGCGCGGTTCGGGGTCGACCGCACCTATGCCGATGCGGCGGCGATGATGGCCGATGGCGGTTTCGATTTCGTCGATATCGCGACCACCGTCGCCTCGCATCGTCCTCTGGTTCTGGCGGCGGCGAACGCAGGGCTGCATGCGATCTGTCAGAAACCCTTTGCCAGCACGATGCAGGATGCCCGCGCCATGGTCGCAGCAATGGAGCAGGCGGGCAAAATCCTGATGGTGCATGAAAATTTCCGCTGGCAATCGCCCGTCCGCGCGGTGCTGGACGCGCTGCGGGATGGTGCCATCGGGCGGCCCTTCTTTGCACGCTTCAGCTTTCGGTCGGGGCATGACGTGTTTTCGGGCCAGCCCTATCTGGCGACCGATCCGCGCTTCATCATCCAGGATCTGGGCATCCATATCCTGGACATCGCCCGCGCCACCCTGGGCGATGTCACCCGCCTGTCGGCCAGCACCGCGCGCATCAACCCCGCCATCCGGGGCGAGGATGTGGCGACGATCCTGCTGGACCACGCAGGCGGGGCGGCCTCGGTCGTCGATTGCTCCTATGCCACACGGCGCCTGCCCGAGACCTTTCCCGAAACCCTGATCGAGATCGACGGCGACCGGGGCAGCCTGCGGCTGGAGGCCGGATACCGGCTGGTGATCCAGACCGAGACCGCAGAAGAGGTCCGTGATGTCGCGCCCCCGTTGCTGCCCTGGGCCGACCGTCCCTGGCACAATATTCAGGAAAGCGTGCAGATCATCCAAAGCCATTTCATCGATTGCCTGCGCGAGGGGCGACAGCCCGAAACCTCGGGGCGCGACAATCTGCAGACGCTGGCGCTGGTCGAGGCCGCCTATGCCTCGGCCCGCGACGGCAGCCGGATCGCGCTGTGAGCCTGCGCGCGCTTTACGGCACGGACGAGGTGCCGCGCCCCGGCCAGCGCCTGACCTGTGGCCGCGCCCAGGTCACGTTGCAGGATGGCCATCTGCGTCATCTGCGCGTCGGCGGGATCGAGGCGATCCGCAGCATCGCCTTTCTGGTCCGCGACCGCGATTGGGGCATCGTCGCGCCGCAGATCAGCGGGCTGCGCGTCGATAAAAAGGAACAGGAAATCCGGGTCGGCTGGCAGGCCGATTACACCATGGGCACCGGGCATCTGCGTGCCCATATCGCGCTGGTTCTGACCGGCAGCGGGCTGGACGCCACCGTTCAGGCCCATGCGACGGGCACGGTCTGGACCAACCGCACGGGGTTCAGCGTCCTGCACCCGATCGAGGGCGTGGCGGGCGCCCCGGTCCGCGTCGATCACCCGGGCGGCGGCCAGACCCAAGGCCGTTTCCCCGACCTGATCGCGCCATGGCAGCCCTTCATGGACATCGAGGCCCTGACCCATCGGGCCGGGCCGTGGCAGATCGCCTGCCGTTTCGCAGGCGACGTGTTCGAGATGGAGGATCAGCGCCAATGGGGCGATGCCTCATTCAAGACCTATAACCGGCCCCTGTCGCAGCCATGGCCCTATCGCATCGACGCGGGCGCGGGGCCAAGCCAGCGCGTCAGCCTGCGCTGGACCCATCAGCCGGGCAGGGCTGTCACCCCATCGCCGCGCGCCATGGTCGCGCAGCCGCGCTTTCCCCAGACCGCGCTGCTGCTGGATGCCCCGCAGGCCCGCCGCGCGACCGCCGATCCTGCCGCCATGCGCAGCATCGCACCACAGCGGCTATTGTGCCATCTGGATGCCGGCGCCGGGTCCATTGACGCCGACCTGCGCGATTTCGCCGCGCTTCAGGCGCAGTGTGCCGGCCCGGCCTATGATCTGGAACTGATCGCCGCCTGCCCGCCCCAAGGCGATCTGGCGGCGGAATTCACCGCCTATGCCAGGGCTGTGGCGGCGTCGGGGCTGCGGCTGGCCTCGGTCATGGTCACGCCTGCGGTGGACCGCCAGTCGGTGCCGCCCGGATCGGACTGGCCCGCCTGTCCGCCTTTGGACCAGATCCATGCCGCCGCCCGCCCCGCCTTTCCCGGCCTGCCCTTGGGCGGCGGGGTGGCCAGCTTTTTCCCGGAACTGAACCGCAAGCGCCCGCCCGTGCAGGGCCTTGATTTCATCACCCACGGGCTGTGCCCCATCGTGCATGCCGCCGATGACGTCTCGGTCATGGAAACGCTGCAGGCGGTGCCGCAGATTCTGGCCTCGGGGCGGGCGATCGCCGGGGGGGTGGATTACCGGCTTGGCCCCTCGACGCTGGCGATGCGCCACAATCCTTATGGCAGCCGCACCATCCCCAATCCGGACCGGAAGCGGCTGTGCATGACCGATGACGACCCGCGTCAGGATGGGCAATTCGCCGCCGCATGGACCTGCGGGCTGGCGACCGCGCTGGCCCCTGCGGGCGTGACGGTCTGGACGCCATCCGAGCTGTATGGTCCGCGCGGGCTGGTCGATGACAGTGGTGCGATGCGCCCCGTGGCGGGGCTGGTCACGGCCTTGGCCATGCGGGCGGGCGCGCGGGTCGGCGACGCGCGGATCGACGGCTGGATGGCCGTCCTGCCCCTGGGCGATGAGGTGGTCGTTGCCAACCTGACGCCCGATCCCCTGCCTGTGCCCGGTCACGCGGCCCTGCCGGGCTTTGGCTGGCGGATCGCGCCTGCGGGGGAATTGCACCCTGCGCCGCCTGCGCTTAGGTCAGGGCCGAGGCAGCAGGATACCGATGATGAAGAAAGATGACACCGCTGGACCAGATCGGGCCGCACCGGATCGCATCGTGCGGCGCAAGCTGTCCGACCAGGTGTTCGAGCGTTTGCGCGACCTGATGGCCAGCGGCGATCTGCCGCCCGGCGCGCCCATGCCCTCGGAACGCGACCTGATGGAGCGGTTCGGCGTCGGCCGCCCCGCCGTCCGCGAGGCGTTGCAGCATATGCACACGATGGGCCTGATCACGATCAGCCATGGCGAACGCAGCCGCGTCAATGAACTCAGCGCCGACAGCGTCCTCAGCCGGGTCGATGATGTGGCGCGCATGCTGCTGTCATCCGAACCCGACCAGCTGGAACATCTGAAACAGGCGCGGCGCATGTTCGAATGCGGTCTGGTCCGGGTCGCGGCAGAGCAGGCGACGCCCGCCGATCTGGCCAATCTGAACGCGTTGGTTGACCGGCAGCGGGATTTCATCGGGCAGGCGCAGGATTTCGTGACACTGGACATCGCCTTTCACAACCGGATCGCGGCGATTTCCGGCAATCCGATCCTGATCGCCACCAGCCAGTCGATGCTGCGCTGGTTGTTTCAGTATCACGGCATGCTGCTGCACTGGTCCGGCAACGAGGATATCACCCTGACCGAACATCGGCGCATCGCCGAACGGATCGGCGCCCGCGATCCCGAGGGCGCGGTGCGGCTGATGCAGGCGCATCTGGACCGTTCCAACGATTTTTATGCCCATGGCAACGGGCCTGCGGGGCACTGAGGCCGATCAACCGAACCGGTCGATCCGGTAATCGCCATGATCGGTGCTGTCTGGCGCGCCAAGACTGTGGGCCAACAGCGCGACGGCCTGCGCCCCGTTCAGCGGCTCATCCGTGGGGCCGGTCCAGTTGACCGCGATGACCGGGCCTCTCGCGCGATCGGTCAGCCAGCGTCCAAGGGCGGCAATCTCGGCCGGTGTCAGGAAATACAGAACCTCGGACAGCAGGACCAGATCGGGGCGCAGATCGGGCAGATCGGCGGGTGCCGCGCCCTGAATGACCCGCACCTGCGGCAGATCGGCCAGTGCCCGGCGCGCCGATTGCGCGGCGGCGGGGATGCAATCCATCACCGTCAGGCGGCTGCAGCGCGGGGCCAGACGGGCGGCCAGCGTGCCATTGCCGCAGCCGATCTCCAACGCTTCGCGGAACGGGCCGGGGCCGATTTCACGCAGGGTGGCTGCGTATTTCGCGGCCTCATAGGCGCTGGTCCGGTGGTCCCAGGGATCGTCGCTGGCCGCATAAAGCCGGGTCAGATGGTCCAGCGTGTCCTTATGGGGCAATGATGATCTCCGCATGGGTCAGGAAATGGGCCTGATGCGCATCGCTCATCACAAAGCCATTGGGGTCGTCATCGATCAGTCCGGTCATCTGCGTGCGATGGCAGGCCAGCGCCCGCGCCTTGGCCGCCCGCCCCGCATCCGAGGTCGCCAGCAGCAGCGCCGGGGCGGTCAGGTCGGTAAAGCGCCCCCAGATCGGATAAAAGGCCAGCGCGATATCACCGCGCATCGCCGCCAGCCGATGCGCCAGCCGCGCGACCTGCTGATGGTCGATATGCGGATCGCCGCCCCAACTGGCCAGCACTAGCGCCCGGTCGGGGATCAGACCCGACAGAAGCGCCGCCGCCGCCGCATCATCGGGGGCGCCGCAATCGGGATATCCCAGCCAGCTGACCCGCGCTTGCGGCGCAAGCATCGCGCAGGCCGCATGCAGTTCCGCCTGCCGCGCCGCCGCCAGCCGTTCGGCAGGCCACAGCACCGATCCGGGATGCGAGGCCGCCCCATCGGTCACGCAGATCACATGGCAATCGCAGCCAAGGGCCGCCGCATCATGGATCAGCGCACCGCAGCCCAACGTCTCGTCATCGGGATGTGGGGCCAGCACGACCAGCGGCCGGTCGCCCAGCAGCTCTGCGACGGTGACCTGCGGGGCGTCGGCGGTGTGATCCAGAAAGCCGCTCATCCGATCCACCGGGCGCGCAGACCGGCATCGTCCAGAATCCGCGCGACCGAGGCCAGCGCCAGCGCGTCCGGCCCCGCCTGCCGCAGATAGAGGCTGAGATCGCGGCGGATGCGGTCGGCGGGATGCGCCGTTGCAAAGGAGGCCGCGCCAAGCGCCTGATCCATGTCGGCCATCAGCGACACGGCCTCGTCTGCGGTGCGCAGGCGGGCGAGGATCGCGACCTCGGCATCCGCCGGGGTCGCGCGGGGATCTTCGATCCGGCAGGCGGCTTGCGCCAGCCACAGGCGCGCGGTTTCGCAGGACAGGATCATCCGGTGCAGGCGCATCGCCTGCAGGGGTGCGGCCTGCTGATCTCGCGCGGTCAGCTGATCGGCCGTCAGCGCGGTCAGCGCCTGCATCGCCCCCAGTTGCACGGCGGCATAACGCCAGACACCGCCGTGGAAATGCGGCTCTCTCAGATAGCCGTCGGGGGGGCCAAGCGGGATCGTGTCGGCCAGCGCCACCCCGTCGAGATCGCAACGCCCCGAACCCGTGGCCCGCATCCCCGACATCTGCCATTCCTCCGGATAAAGCCGCCCCTGCAGCTGGTCGCGCGACAGCAGCAACAGCTGCAGCCCCTGGGGCGACCCAACGGTGACGATCATCCGGTCCAGCACATCGGCGCCGCTGGCAAACAGCTTTTGCCCGCGCAGGACACCCCCGTCTATCCGCGCCGGGTCCGGCCCATCGGCGCCCCAGATGCCATGCAGCAGCCCCTGACGCACCGCATCCAGCGGCCCGCCATGCAGATGCAGCAGTTTGACAGCGTTCACATGACCTTCGAAGATGCGGCCCGCGGACAGGTTCGCGCGCCCGACCCGGCGCAGCGCGTCCAGCAATTGCAACGGATCGCGGGGGTGATGGGCCAATGTCGCGGACCGGGTCAACAGACCGCTGGCCCGCAGCGCGGCAGCCAGTGCCGGCCCCGACGGGCCATCGGCACCATCCGCAGGCGCGTCGTGCAGCAGGCGTTCGGCCAGATCAAGCGGGCAGGGATCTGCGGCGGGCGGCGATGCGAGGATGGTCATCCGGCCATCACCGCCGAATCCCGCACCCGCAAGATGCGGGCAAAATCGGGGCGTACGGTCTGTGCGACCAGATCGCGCAGGGCGGGATAGGCCGCCTCCAGATCCGAGGCGCGCAGACGCGGGCCCGGGGCCTCGGTCCGGCAGGGATACGGGGTCAGGCGCCCATCCTGCGCCTGCATCCAAAGCGCGCGCAGCATGTCGGGGGTCAGCATCGCCTGATCGGCCATCGGGTCGCGGTCCTGCATCCGGTGGCGCAGGCAGGCCGCCATCCCACCCTCGGCCCGGCCCTGCAGACGGGCCGAGACCCGCGCCGTCATGCCGGGCAGGTAGCGGATCCCAAGGCCGCGCGTCCCGGCCAGATGGACCAATGCCCGATCCTCGGAATGGTCGCGCGCGGGCAGGCCGCCGATGGCCAGATAGCTGTCGGCCCGGATCGCCATCGAAGCCCCGGATTCCATGTAATGCGGACAGGCGCCGCCCCAGGGCTGATGCCCGGACAGCTGGTCCAGACAATGCCGGATCTCGTGCTGCAAGGCGGCATGAGCGACCTCGGCCCGGGTGATGCGCGCCCCCGACAGCGTCGCCAGCACATGCGGCACCCGGGTGGTGATCGTGCCGCAGACCAGATCGGCACCGGTTTGAACCGCATCCAGCGCGGCGGCGATCCAGTCGGGGCCGGGGGTGGCGTCGGCATCCGTGGTCATCAGCAGGGCGCCGGGTTGCGCGCCCAGATCCATCGCCATCCGCCGCGCCCGCCCCGCACTGGCGGTTCCGGCAGGAAAAACGGTCTGGCGAATTTCGATCCGCAAAGCGGGGTGAGAGAACATCTGCACCACCGCCACGCTGTCATCCGAGCAATTGTTTGCCAAGATCAGCGCCGTCACGGGCAAAGATATCCGCTCTGCCGCCCGTGCCAGCGCCGTCAGCAGCCGACCGATACGCGCAGCCTCGTCGCGCACGGGAATTGCGACGACAACGTGGCTCAGGTTGGGGCCCTGGCGACTGGCAAGCATCGGTGTCACGGTGTGATCCATCATTCCCCATCCTCGTTCGACAGGGCAACGACGGGTGCGGCAACGATGTTCCTGCAATAAAAGGCAATCCCGGGGCAAAGCGACATCTGATGCCCACCACGATCCCTGCAGCGGGGGTTTCCCTATCCCGACCCTTTTCAAAAAGCTGCGCCGAGTGTGGCGTCGCGTCGAGGCATAACATGGCACAGGTCGGTCGATCCGTTATCGTCCTGCACATCAAGCCCAACCCGTCAGATCCGGGGCGCTTATAGAGGGTGCATTCCTGCACCGCACATCAGCCGTTCTCCAGTTTGCCGGGGCCGCATGCCTGACGGATGCGGCCCCGCATGACAAACGCTGCCCCGGTCAGAACTCGTACATCTGAGCGGCGGCGTCGCCCCGGCCCGCGACCACGCGCAGGGGAACCGGCGCGTGATCCGCGCGTGCGGGGCGTGTCGTCCGGGCCGAAGGTGCGCGCGCGGCCCCGTTGACCCGAAAGCCCGAGATTTCGCGCATCAGATCCTCGGATCGCTGCTGCAGCGAGACGGCGGCGGCATTCGCCTCTTCTGCGACGGCGGCGTTCTGCTGGGTGACCTGATCCAGATGGTTCACGCCGGCATTGATCTCGGACAGGCCGATGGCCTGTTCGCCCGCCGCCCGTGCAATCGCCGAGATCTGTTCGGACACCTCGCGCGCCCGGCCAAGGATCAGATCCAGGCTTTCCCCGGTCCGCCCCACCAGCGACGATCCCGCCTTGACCTGCGTCGCACTGTCCGAGATCAGCTCCTTGATCTCGCGGGCCGAGGCCGAGGCGCGCTGCGCCAGCCCCCGCACCTCGGAGGCGACGACGGCAAAGCCGCGCCCCGCATCGCCCGCCCGTGCGGCCTCGACCCCGGCATTCAGCGCCAGCAGGTTGGTCTGGAACGCGATGTCGTCGATCACGCCGATGATACGGGTGATCTGATCCGAGGATTTCTCGATCCCCTTCATCGCCGTCACCGCGTCGCGCACGATGGCCGAGCTGGTTTCGGCGATCTCGCGGTTCTGCTGGCTGGCCTGTTCGGCCTGCCGCGCCCGTTCGGCGGTCGAGCGGACGCTTTCGCTCATCTGGTTCAGTGCGGCTGCCGATTGTTCCAGCGTTGCCGCCTGCGTTTCCGCCCGACTGGACAGGTCGCGGGCAGCCGAGGTGATCTCGTCCGAGCCGCCCCGGACCTGATCGGCGACATCGGCGATGCGCGTGACCGTTCCCGACAGCGTCGCGATGACACTGTTGAAGGCCTTGCGCAGCGACTCATAGCCTTTGGGGAACGGATCGCTGGCCGTGCTGGTGATCTGCGTGGTCAGATCGCCGCCTGCCAGACGGTTCAGCGCGTCGCCGATGTCGCGAACCACGCGCGCCTGTTCGGCCATCTCTGCGTCGCGCACGTCCGAGATTTCGACGGAACGCTGGTCGGCCTCGGCCGTCTGGCGCTGGCGTTCGCGGGCGTTCTGCGACAGAACCGTCAGCGCGCGCGCCAATGCGCCCAGTTCGTGGCGATCTGCGGTGCCGGTAATGTCGACATCGTGGTCCCCCTCGGCCAGACGGCGGGTCTGATCCACCGTCCGGGTCAGTCCTTCGCCCAGCCCGCGCGCCAGCACCATGGCGATTGCGCTGCCCAGAAGAACGACCACCGCTGCCCCTGCCAGCAGCAGGATCGCGGTTTGTCTGGCCAGATCCGTGGCCTGCCCGTCAAGCACGGCCTTTGTGGACACCGCCGTCTCGCGGATCGCGTCCGACAGGGTCGCCGCCTCGGCCATGCTATCGGCGATCTGGATGCGTTGGGCATCCAGTGCCGGCTGCGCGGCGCGGATCGCGCCGACCACCTGCCAGTCACCGGCCAGCCCGGCCCTGATGCTGGCCAGAAGCGCGCGTGCCGGTTCGGGCCATCCGCCTCCTTCCAGGTCGGTCAACTGCGCCTGCAGGTCGCGCAGCGCGGCCTCGGCGCCGTCGAATCGAGCCTGATCGAGGCTGGTCAGATAGCGCTCGGTCCGCATCTGGACGGCGGACAGCGCCGCAGAGGCCTGCCATGCGGCGATCTGCTGCGCGCCATCGCTTGCCAGGGCGGCCAGCTGGTCGATCCGTTGTTGCAGACCATCCTGCAGATTGTCCGAATTCCGCGCCTGCGCGATCAGGGCGGTCTGTCGGGTCGCAGCCTCGGTCAGGCTGCCCAGATCCTGTTGCTGGCGATCAAGAAGCACCAGCAGCTGGTCGGCTTCGGGGGCGCTTGCCTGACGGATCGTCTCGGCCCGGTGTCGCAGGGTCTGCATCGGTTGCGTCAGGTCGTCCGCACCGGCCTGTGCGCCCAAGCGGCTGAGCCGGTCGATTGCGGGCGCCGCCTCGGCGATGCCTTCGCTGACGGACGCCGCGGTCAGGGCCAGATCCGAGGCCTGCAGCATCTCGCTCTGGACGGTCCGCAGACTGTCCAGACGCGCCCAGGCCAAGGCGGCAAACAGCACCAGCATCAGTTGGATCAGGCTGAAGCTGATCCACACCTGCCGTGCGATCGTTACGTTTTTAAGCATCGGGAATGTCCTTCGAAATACCTGTATGGGGGGCGGGCGGGCGCCGCGCCGGGAGGGTCGAGACCAGAGACGGCCGCCATCAGAAAAGCTCCACATCCGGGGTCTGGGTGGGCATCGGGGTTTCGCGGACGGGCAGCATGGCAGCGCCCACGAATTGCAGCTGGACCCGGCCGACCACCGGCCACAGGCGGATCCGCCGGGCCTGAACGCCCCCAAGGTCGCGGGCGACCATGGCCACCCCCTCGGCCTGCAGGAAACGCTGCGCGGCCTCGGCGTTGCGCCTGCCGATATCGGGAAGGCCCGCCATCATCCGCGCCCCGCCGAACAGTTTGCTGCGCATCCGGCTGCGCACCGCGCCGCGCCGCATCAATCCGTTCAGAAGCTGTTCGATGGCTGCCGCGGCATAGCGGATATCGGTGCCGCCCGGTCCATCCTCGGGCAGCAGGAAATGGTTCATTCCGCCGATCCCGCGTTCGGGATCGAAGATGCAGGCCGACACGCAGGATCCCAGAATGGTCGTGATCACCACATCCGGATCGTCCGAAATCGCGTTTTCGCCCTGAACCACATGAATCACCTTGCCCGCCCGGGTCATGCCGGAAACCTCATCCGGGCGGCGGGCAGGGGGCGCAGCAGCGCCTGACCGATCCGGGCCAATGGCATCACCTCGGCGGCGCCGCCCATCTCGATCGCCATGCGGGGCATGCCCCAGACCACCGAACTGTCGCGATCCTGCGCGATCGTCAGCGCACCTGCGCGGCGCAGCGCGCACATGCCCAAGGCGCCGTCCGACCCCATGCCGGTCAGCAGCGCGGCGCGCAGGTCCAGACGTGCCGCCAGCCGGGCGCCGCTGTCGAACAGCATGTCGACCGAGGGGCGATGCCCCGACATCGCCGGACCTTCCTGCAGGCGCGTCCGCATTCCGCCGCGCAACGCCAGCCCAAGATGGCGTTCGCTGTCCGCGGCGATCACGATCACCCCCCGCTGCAGCCGTGTGTCGTCGCCGGCCGCGCGCACGCTGGCCATCAGCAGCTTGTCCAGCCTGCGAATCAGCCCTTCGGCAAAGCCTGGCCGGATATGCTGGACGACCAGCGTCGGCGGGCAATCCGAGGTGAAATCGCGCAGGACCGCCTCCAGCGCCGTGATGCCGCCGGTCGATGCGCCGATCAGGATCAGGTCCGGCGGCTGTTCATGGCTCGATTTCGCCACCGGGTTCGGTGCACCGGGCCGATTCGGCACCATATCGCACAGCAGGGTCGCGACCATCTGGTCGAGATCGGCCACGCGGGCCAGCGTCAGTCCCGGCTGCGGCGGGCCATAGATGACCACGCGGGCGCCGGTGCGCGCCAGCAGATCGGCCAGGGCGGGAAAGCCCGACTGGACGGCCAGCTCTGACGCGATGGCGACCCGGTCCGGCAGGTGACTGTGCGCCAGACGCCGCGCATCCGCCAGATCGGCGGCGCTGTGGATGCGGACGCCATGATCCGCGCAGCGCCGGAATGCGGCATTGCGGCGCATGATATCAGGGTCGGCGATCAGCAGGACCGGTTTCGACACGGGACGTTCTCCAGCTCAGGCAGTGCCAGACCTATCGGAGGCAGGTTAAAAAATCGTTCTGCGCAAAAGACTTGATTGAATCGAATTGGATGTTTCCCGTCAGCGATTTCTTAAGATTCGTCTGCTAGCCCTAAGATCGAAGTCGCTATGAAGAGGTGGATGCCGTGCATGCCTTGCCCCTGCCAGGGACGCTGGACCGAAAGGCCGCGTCAGAGCTTGCAAGATTGCTGCTGGAATGTCGGGGCACGGATGCCGCGCTGGATGCCGCAGAGGTCGGACGCGTCAGCGCCCCGGCTCTTGAAACGTTGATCTCGGCCCGCAACCAGTGGCGGGCCGATGGCCGGACCCTGACTGTGATCAACCCCTCGCCCGCCTTCCTGGCCGGGATCGAGGGGTTGGGGGCCAGCATGAGGATGCTGCAGACGGGGGGGGCGACATGACCGTCAGGATCCTTGCCGTCGACGATTCCCCGACGATCCGGGCGCTGGTCGGCAAAGCGCTGCGCGGGGCCGGATTCGATGTGTATCTGGCCTCGGACGGGGTCGAGGGGCTGGGTTGTCTGTCGGATGCGGATCCGCATCTGATCATCACCGACATCAACATGCCGCATATGGATGGCTTTGGTCTGATTGAAAACGTACGGGCCAGCGGCAGCCATGCGGATGTTCCGATCCTGGTCCTGACCACGGAATCGGGCGCCGATCTGAAGGCGAAAGCCCGCCATGCGGGGGCGACCGGCTGGATTGTCAAACCGTTCGAGGATGCGCGCCTGATCGCCGTCATCGACAAGGTTCTGGGGCGATGAACAATGGATAATCTGGACGAATTCCGCGAGATGTTCTTCGTCGAATGCGGCGAACTGCTGGAGGTTCTGGCCAGTGGCCTGCGCCAGATGGAGGATGCGGATCATGAAAAGGAAACCGTCCACGGCGTGTTTCGCGCCGTCCATTCGATCAAGGGGGGTGCGGCTGCCTTTGGACTGACCGATCTGGTCCAGTTTGCGCACCGGTTCGAAACGCTTCTGGATCTGATCCGGTCGGATCGCATGGATCTGGCCCTGCCCGTGATGGCGCTGTTGCATCGCTGTTCGGACTGTCTGGCCGATCTGATCGAGGCGTCGCGGGCCGGATCGGATGCCGATCCGACCCTGACAGGCGGATTGCTGGCCGAACTGGACGCTTTGATCGAAACGGACGAGCCCAGTGACGAGGTGATCTCGTTCACCCCGCTGGCGCTTGATTTCGGCGATCCCCTGCCGGTTTCGGCGCCGCCTTCGGGCCTGCGCATCCGGATGAGGCCCTCGGCCGATCTTTATCGCTCGGGCAATGATCCGGCGGCGTTGCTGTTGGCGTTGTCCAGACTGGGGCCCATGCAAGTGACCCTGATCGATGACGATGTGCCGCCGCTGGAGGCTTGGGACGCGGACCAGCCCCATCTGGCCTGGGACATCCGTCTGGACGGTCCGGTGACCGAAGCCGACGTTCTGAGCGTCTTTGAATTCGTCGAGGATTGCTGCGGTCTGGTCATCGACAGTCCCGCGCCTGATCCTGCCCCCGCCAGCCCGTTCCTGCAGTTGGGACCGTTGCTGGCGCTGGCGGATACTGGCCCGCCGGTCATGGCCGCCCCTGCCCCGGTAGCTGAAAAAGCCGCGCCTGCACAGGCGCCCTCGTCGCCGCCGTCTGCCCCGCCGCGCGCGGGGGGGGCCACGGCAGACAGCGCGGCGGCGCCGACCATCCGCGTCGGATTGGAGCGTGTGGACCGGCTGATGAACATGATCGGCGAACTGGTCATCAAGGAAGCGATGCTGTCGCAGACGATCCAGACGGCAGGTCTGCTGGAATCGCCGGATGTGGTCACCGGTCTTGAAGCGATCCGGCAACTGGCCGGAGAAATTCAGGAAAGCGTCATGGCCATCCGGGCGCAGCCCCTGAAGCTGGTGTTCCAGCGCATGCACCGCATCCTGCGCGAGGCGGCGGATGCGACCGGAAAGCCGGTCCGGATGGTGACCCTGGGTGAACAGACCGAGGTCGACAAGACCATGATCGAACGTCTGGTCGACCCCTTGACCCATATGATCCGAAACTCGGTCGATCACGGGCTGGAAGACAGCGTGACGCGTCAGCGGCGCGGTAAACCCGCCGAGGGCGTGATCACCCTTTCGGCGGCGCATCGTTCCGGTCGGGTGCAGATCGAGGTGTCCGACGACGGCGGCGGCATCAACCGCCCGCGAGTGCGCCAGATTGCCGAGGAACGCGGTCTTGTGGCCCCTGGCGCGATCCTGACCCCTGCCGAAATCGACCAGCTGCTGTTCCTGCCCGGTTTTTCCTCCAAGGACGAGGTTTCGGCCCTGTCCGGGCGCGGCGTTGGCCTGGATGTGGTCCGCCGCGAAATCATGGCGATGGGCGGTCGCGTCATGATCCAGTCGTCCGAAGGTCAGGGCACGACCTTTTCGATCGCCCTGCCGCTGACGCTGGCCGTGCTGGAAGGGATGCTGATCCAGCTGAGCGACCAGACCATGGTCCTGCCGATTACCGCGGTGCAGGAGACCCTGCAGCCCAATCGCGCGATGCTGCACGGCATCGGCGAGGGGACGCAGCTTCTGTCCAGCCGCGGCGAGCTGATCCCGATCGTCGATCTGTGCTCCGTGTTCGGCCTGCCCGCCAGCGAGTCGCTTGAATCGGCGGTGTTGATCGTCGTGGAAACCGACAGCCGGCAAAGGGCTGCCTTCCGGGTCGATGCGATCTTTGACCAGCGTCAGGTGGTGATCAAAAGCCTTGAACAGAATTACGGCCGGGTTCCGGGCGTTTCGGCGGCGACCATTCTGGGGGACGGTCAGATCGCCTTGATCATCGATCCCGAAGAAATCGTCCTTTCATTGTCAAACGACCATGGCCGGCAGATGGCCTCCATGGCGGCAAACGGGTGACGCATGCTGCAATCAATCTCGCATAATGTGGCTGGCAAAAGCGACGTCGTCGCCTTCAAGCTGGCCGATCAGGACTTCTGTATCGATATCGGGCTGGTGCGTGAAATCCGCGGTTGGACCCCCACCACGGTCCTTCCGCATGCGCCCGGCTATGTGAAAGGGGTCATCAACCTGCGCGGCGCGGTCGTGACGGTCGTCGACATGTCGGCGCGCCTCGGCTTTGGGCCGGCGCAGCCGTCGCACCGGCATGTCGTCATCATCGCGATGCATGCCGGTCGGGTGGTCGGGCTGCTGGCTGATCTGGTTTCGGATATCCTGACAATTTCCGATGACAGCATGCAGGGCGTGCCCGACATCGCCTCGAACCCCGCGCGAGAGTTCATTACGGGAATGATCACGCTGGAGGATGGCCGGATCCTGCGCAAGATCGATCTGGCACAGCTGCTGCCGGAAATCCGCGGATCCGACACATGAGCGCCGCCACCTCTGTCAGCGGACCGACGCTTAGCGCGCCACAGTTTCGCAAGATCGCGGATCTGCTGTATCACGACAGCGGGATCGTTCTGACCGAAGCCAAACGCAGCTTGCTGATTGCCCGCCTGAACAAGCGGCTGCGGGCCCTGAACCTGGCCGATTACGGCGCCTATTGCAGCCATCTGGACGGTCCCGATGCTGCGACCGAACGCCGTCATCTGCTGTCGGCGCTGACCACCAATGTCACGGCCTTTTTTCGCGAAAACCACCATTTCCGGTCGATGGCCGTGGATGTCCTGCCCCCGATGATCCGCGAGGCCCGGCAAGGCCGTCGGCTGCGCCTGTGGTCGGCCGCCTGCTCATCCGGGGAAGAGGCCTATTCCATTGCGATCACCCTGTTGGAGGCCTTCCCCGAGGCTGCTCAGAAGGATGTGCTGATTCTGGCCACGGATATCGACCCGCTGATGGTGGAACGGGCGAAATCGGGCCTTTACGGGGCCGATGCGATGCAGCCCGTCCCCCCTGCGCTGCGCGACAAGTATTTTGCGACCATCGATGCGGGCTTCGAGGCGCTCCCCGCAATGCGTCGCCTGATGCGCTTTGCCGAACTGAATCTGCACCATTCATGGCCCTTTACGGGTCATTTCGACGTGATTTTTTGCCGGAACGCCGCGATTTATTTCGACGGCCCCGCACGCCAGCGCCTGTGGCACCACTTTGGCCAGGCTTTGGTACCGGGAGGGTCGCTGTATATCGGCCATTCGGAACGACTGGATGGTTCGGCCTGTCCCTATTTCGAGATCGCCGGAACAACTCATTATCGGCGCAACGATCTGCCGATCCCGGCCCTGCCAGCCTGACGGAGAATGCCATGGCGATGAAATCTCAACTTCACATGATGGTCGTCGATGACATGACCATCAGCCGCTCGTTGATCGAGCAGGCGCTTGACTGGGCGGGACTGGTCAATGTGCAATACGAAGCCAATGGACAGGCCGCCTTTCGGCGGCTGGCGGCGGCACCGGTGCATCTGGTCATCTCGGATTACAACATGCCCGGGATGGACGGGCTGGCTTTGCTGGAGGCGCTGCGCCAGAATCCCAGCACACAGCGGATCGGCTTTATCCTGATCACCGGCACGGCCACGCGCGAGATGATCGAGCGTGGCCAAAGGGCGGGCATGAACAACTTCATTGCCAAGCCCTTCACCAAAGAGGCGCTGCTGAAATGCATCGAAACCGTCACGGGAAAGCTGCAATGACGCCCCCCGCGTCCAAGCCTGCCCTCTTTGCCTCGCAGAACAGCCGCCAGCGGGTGGATGATAACAGGCCGAATGTGGTGCCCCTGCGGGATGTTCTGTCGCGCGCGGCGGATGAGGCGCGGCATGTCCATGGCGGATTGGCGGGCCTTGATGCCTGTCTGGGCGGTGCGCTTGGCAGATTGCCCCCTGATGTGCTGGCCATTCTGCAACAAACCGACCTGCTGCGGCAGGAGGCCGAGGGGCTGGCATTGTTCCTGCAGCATCTCGCAACCGATATTCTCCAGGCACAGACCTGCGATCCGGCTCGGGCGTTGGAAAGCCTGCTGTTGCAGGAGCAGCATTCGCGTCTGTCGGGGCAGTCAGCCGAAGGGGCGCCAGAACCCGAGACGGAAATCTGGTCGTCAGACCCGGCTCCGGGCGGAGGCTAGAATGACCGCCGGTCGGACGCCAATCGCATTTCGGTGGACAATGTCAGTGCTTTTGGCATGGGTGCAGGCCCTGATCGTGACATGGGGCGGTTTTTTGCCCCGACCGTATGGGGCTTGCCTGCCCTTGCCTTCGCCGAACGGTCATCGACGAGCCCCAAAGGCCATCGGCTTGTCGGCACGCCCGCAGGATTTGCGGGCGTGCCGATGGCGGCAGTCACTTAGAGACGGGTGGGAAAGCTGTCACGGCGAATGCCGAGGCGGCTGAGGGTGGCGTCCTCGGGGCGATGATGGGCGCGGACGGCACGGGCAGCGTCAAGGCTGGCACCAAGAATGCTCAGGGTCGACGAAAGGGCATTCCACAGGGTACGCAGGGGGGTCATCTTGATCTCTCTTTCTGTCAGCATGTGACGTCAGAGATATCGGGTCTGGTCGACCTTGCCGCAATGCAGCATACGGGAAACCCAGCCTTGCAGCGGATGCATGGCGACAGGAGGGCTGGGCGACCGACGTCCGCGCCCCGGATGCGGCGGACGGGGTGGCAGTCAGCCGCGCCCATCCGCCCATGGCTGCCCCCCGACCCCGTACGGGCCCGGGGGGCAGATCGCTCAGTCGGTGTCCGAGGCCAGCTGGCTGAGAACCTGACCGCGCCCGCGGGCACGCATGATCATCGGCACGACCAGCGCCAGAACGGCGACGGCGATCAGCCCTGCCGCCACCGGCGAGGCGACCAGCGTGGTCACGTCGCCCTGACTGATCGACAAGGCCCGGCGCAGCTGTTGTTCGGCCATCGGGCCCAGGATCAGTCCGACCACGACCGGGGCGATCGGATAGCCGTAAAGGCGCATCAGATAGCCCATGATGCCAAAGATCAGCAGCATCGACAGCTCGATGGGCGAGGGGTTGGCCCCGATCGTCCCAAGTGTGGCAAAGCACAGGATGCCCGCATACAGCCACGGGCGCGGGATGGTCAGCAGCCGCACCCACAGCCCGATCAGCGGCAGGTTCAGAACCACCAGCATGATGTTGGCGATCAGCAGCGAGGCGATCAGCCCCCAGACCAGATCGGGATTGGTCGCGAACAGCAGCGGACCCGGTTGCAGACCGAATTGCTGGAACCCGGCCAGCATGATCGCGGCCGTGGCGGTCGTGGGCAGGCCAAGCGTCAGCAGCGGCACCAGAGTCCCCGCCGCGCTGGCATTGTTGGCCGCCTCGGGGCCCGCGACGCCCTCGATGGCGCCATGACCAAATTCTTCGGGATTCTTGGCGGCCCGCTTTTCGGCTGCGTAGGACAGGAAAGTGGCGATATCGGCACCGCCCGCCGGCATGGCGCCGATGGGAAAGCCGATGAAGGTACCGCGCAGCCAGGGCTTCCACGACCGTTTCCAGTCGCTGCGCGTCATCCAGACCGATCCCTTGACGGGGATGACCTTATCCTCGGCGCCGTTGCGGTTGGCGGCGACGATCATCGCCTCGCCCACGGCGAACAGGGCGACGGCCAGCGTCGTGACCTCGATCCCGTCCAGCAGTTGCGGGACGCCGAAATCCAGACGCGCCTGTCCGGTCAGCTGGTCGATGCCGATCAGCGCCAGCGCCAGCCCGATGAAAAGAGAGATCAGCCCCTTCCGTGCACTGTCTCCGAAAGCCGACGACACGGTGACAAAGGCCAGCAGCATCAGCGCGAAATATTCGCGCGGCCCGAAGGTCAGGGCCAGCTTGACCACGGTGGGGGCCACGAAGGCCAGAAGCAGCGTGGCGATCAGGCCCGCGACAAAGGATCCGATGGCTGCGGTGGCCAGCGCCGGTCCGCCGCGTCCGGCCTGGGCCATCTTGTTGCCCTCGAGCGCGGTCACGATAGAGGCGCTTTCGCCGGGCGTGTTCAGCAGGATCGAGGTGGTCGAGCCGCCATACATGCCGCCGTAATAGATGCCCGCGAACATCACCAGCGAACCCGCCGGGTCCAGCCCGTAGGTCACCGGCAACAACAGGGCGACGGTCAGCGCCGGGCCGATGCCGGGCAGCACGCCGACGGCGGTGCCCACGGTCACGCCGATCAGCGCATAAAGCAGGATCATCGGGTCGCTGGCGACGCTGAGGCCCTGCAGAAGATAGTCGAATGTGCTCATCGGTCAGTCCCCCAGCAACAGGCGTTCGATCGGGCCGGCGGGCAGGCTCAGATCCAGAAGACCTGCGAACAGCAGATAGATGATCAGCGAAAAGACCAGCCCGATGGGAAAGGTCAGCAGCAGGTTGCGCTTGCCAAAGGCCCGCGCGACGGTGGCGAACAGAACGCCGGTCGCCAGAATGAAACCCGCGAACCCCAGCAGCGCGAGCTGCGCCACCAGACCGCCGATGATCCACAGGATCGGGCCTGCGGCCTGCGGTTCACGCGCGGTCGGGGCGTCGCGAAAGGCCGCGACGGCGGTCCAGCCCGACAGGCCCAGAAGGGCCCATGCGATCCAGCGCGGCACATCGGCAGGGCCCACCCCGGAATAGCCGCGCTGCTGCGGCAGACTGGCGGCATCGCGGAAGATGACCACCGCCAGCAGCGCCAGCACCGCCGCGACGATCAGCGCCGCCCCGTCGGGGCGGCGTTTCGATGCGGTGCGTTCTGTCATTCGACCAGTCCGATATCCTTGAGGATCGCTTCGGTCGTCGCCGTATCCTCGGCCAGCTGGGCGCGGAATTCCTCACCCGCCAGATATGTGTCGGCCCAGCCTTTGGTCACCAGCGCCTCTTGCCAGGCGGCCGAGGTGGCCAGCGTCTCGATATCGGCGGCGATCACGGCCTCGTCCTCGGCCGAGATGCCGGGGGCGGCAGCGACCATGCGCCAGTTCTGCAGGACCACGTCCAGCCCGGCCTCGGTCAGGGTGGGGGCATCGACGCCTTCGACCCGCTCTTCCGAGGTGACGGCCAGAATGCGCAGCGTGCCCGCATCGGCCTGCGGCTTGAATTCCCCCAGACTGGAGATGCCTGCCGTGACCTGGTTGCCCAGAATCGCGGCCAGAGCCTCGCCGCCGCCGGAATAGGCGATATAGTTGATGGCGGTGGGATCGACGCCCGCCGCATTGGCCAGAAGGCCCACCGCGATGTGATCGGCCCCGCCTGCGGACCCGCCGGCCCAGCTGACGGCGCCGGGTTCGGCCTTCAGCATCTCGACCAGCTCTTCGATGGTCTGGATGGGCGAGGCGGTGGGCACCACGATCGCCTCGTATTCGCCGGTCAGCCGCGCGATGGGCGTGACATCGGCCAGCGACACGGGCGACTGGTTGGTCAGGATCGCGCCGACCATGACATAACCGCCGACGATCAGCTGATCGCCCTTGCCCGCCGAGGATGAGGCGAATTGCGCCAGACCGACGGTGCCGCCTGCGCCCGGCACGTTCTGAACCTGAACCGAATCGCTGATGCCTTCGGCGCGCAGCACCTCTTGCATGGTGCGGGCGGTCTGGTCCCAGCCTCCGCCCGGCGCTGCGGGCGCCAGAATGGTGTAGTCATTGGCCAGAACCGGCGCGCCAAGCGCCATCGTGAACAGGCCCGCAATCAGTGCGTATTTCAACGTTGGATCCTCCCCTGTGGCCGGGCCTCCACCCGACCATGCCACCATGGCAGGTCAACCTGTCACAAAGCTGACATCGGGCCCGACAATCTTTGGGGCCCTAACCGGGGGGGGACAGCGCCTGTTGCCAGCGCGCGATCAGGCGGGCGCGGCGGGACTGGTCCAGATAGGCCAGCAGGCCGGGGCTGATCGGCACCGGGCGCAGCTGTGCGCCCAGGGCCTCGGGCATGGCGCCCTGACCTGCGCGGGCCGAGACCTCCAGACTGACGGCGGGCAGCCGCAGCTTTTCGGCCAGGATCATCTGCCCGTCGCGCGACATCAGAAAGGCCAGGAAATCGGCGCCCAGATCGGGGCGGGCGGCGGCTTTGGGCACCAGCGCCACCCGCGACAGGACCACGGTGAAATCATGCGGCAGGTGCAGCCCCAGATCGGGTTCGCGCCGCGCCCATTCCGCCGCGTAAGACCCCAGAATATTGTAGCCCACCGCCAGCCGCCCGTCCGCCACCCGGTCGAGGATCTCGGCCGAGGTGGCGAATTGCTGCACGCCCGCGCGGCCCATCGCATCGCCCAGATTCCAGATGTCGAAGAAATGTTCCTGATCGCGGGCCAGAAACAGATAGCCCACGCCCGACCGCGCAATGTCATAGGTGCCGATGCGCCCCTGCACTTGGCGGTCCCCGCCCTGCAGCCAGTCCAGCAGCTCGAACCGCGTGCGCGGCGGCGGGCGCCCGGCAAAGCTGGGCTTGTGATAGACCAGCACCGCGGGTTCGAAGGTGATCGCATAGGCGGTGTCGCGCCAGTTCGCCCAACGCGGCCAGTCGTCCGAGGCAGGCGTCGGCGTCGGGCGGGCATAGCCGTCATTGGCCAGCTTGATCTGCAGATCCATCGCCGAGGAAAAGGCGACATCGGCGGTGGCGGTCCCGGCATCCGTTTCGGCCACGATGCGGTCGAAGATCGCGCCGGTCAGCAGGTCGTCAAAGCGGACGGCGATGTCGGGATGGCGTGTCTGGAACCCCTCGATCAGCGGGCGGGCCAGGCTTTCGTCCAGCGACATGTACAGCGTCAGATGCTGGTCCCCCGCGCCCGAGATGGCCGGATAGACGCGCATGTCGGCCTGCGCGGGCAGGGCGCAGCCGAGCGTCGCGGCCAGCAGGACGGGGACAAGGGCAAGGGGGGCGGGCCATGGCATGATCCATGATGCCACCTCGCTTGGGTCCGGGCAACACCGGACGGTCTTGTCAGCCCCCGCGCCGCCGCCCTAGGATCGCCACCGGGGAGATGGTTCATGCGCATTCTGCTGGTCGAGGACAATGCCGCCCTGGCGGATGGGCTGGTTCAGCTGCTGGCCGGGGCGGGCCATGCGGTCGATCACGTCGCCGATGGCGCAGGCGCCGAGGCGCTGATCGTGGCCGAACGGTTCGATCTGGTCGTGCTGGACCTGAACCTGCCGCAGATGGACGGGCTGGAGGTGCTGCGCGGCATGCGCACCCGGCGCGATCCGGCGGCGGTGATGATCCTGACCGCGCGTGGCACCCCCGAGGATCGGGTGCGCGGTCTGGATCTGGGCGCCGACGATTACATGGTCAAACCCTTCGAGATCACCGAATTCGAGGCGCGCGTGCGGTCCCTGCTGCGCCGTCAGGCGGGATTGCGCGCCGCCGAGGTGCGCGTGGGCGGGGTGCTGCTGGATCTGACCGCGCGGCGCTTTTCGGCGGATGGACAGGCGCTGGATCTGCCCGCCCGCGAACATGCGCTGCTGGAGCTGCTGTTCATGCGGGCGGGCAAGGTCGTGGCCAAGGACGTGATCATGCAGTCGATGACCTCGCTGGACGAGGCGCTGTCGGACAATGCGATCGAACAATATGCCAGCCGGTTGCGTCGCCGTCTAGCGCCTCATGGCGTGCATCTGCGCACCGCGCGGGGCATCGGCTATTACATCGACAAGGGGGTCTGAGGCCGGTGGTGGCCCCGACCCTCCTGTCGGCGGCCACCGGGTCGCTGCGCCGCCGTCTGCTGGCCTGGTTGCTGGCCGCGACCGCCGTGCTGGGACTGGCCGCGATGGCCGACACCTGGGCCGAGGCGGTGGGTACCGCGCGCGCCGTGTCCGACCGGGTGCTGGCCGGATCGGCGCTGGCCATCGCCGAACGGGTGACGGTGGCCGATGATGCGCAATTGCAGGTCGATATCCCCTATTCGGCGCTGGAAATGCTGACCTCGACCGCGCAGGATAGCGTGTTTTACCGGGTGGACGGGCCGGGCGGGTTCATGACCGGCTATGACCGTCTGCCGGTGGCCGATCCGGGCGCTGCGGGTCAGGGCTATGCCGATGCGGTCTTTGCGGATGCGCCGATCCGGGTGATCACGCTGGCGCGCACGGTCTCGACCGGGGTGGAATCCATTCCGTTCCGGGTGACGGTTGCGGAATCGCGGCTGGCGCGGAACGAGCTGGCGCAGGCGATCCTTGTGCGATCGGCGCTGCGGCTGGCGCTGATGATCTGCGGCGCCTCGGCGATCATCTGGATCGCGGTGCCGCTGGCGCTGCGGCCCCTGAACAGGCTGGGCGAGGCGATCTCGGCCCGTCGCGCCGACGATCTGTCGCCGCTGCCCACCGATGTGCCGTTGGAGGTTCAGGGGCTGGTCGCGGCGATGAATTCCTTCATGGCGCGGCTGGATACGGCGCTGGTCGCGCTGCGCAATTTCACCGGCAATGCCAGCCATCAGCTGCGCACGCCGCTGGCGGTGATCCGCACCCAGCTGGCGCTGGCGCAGCGGGCGGGCGATCCGGCGCTGGCCCATCAGGCGGTGGCCAAGGGCGATGCCGCGCTGGCCGATGCCGAACGCATTCTGGCCCAGCTGCTGTTGCTGGCCCGGGTCGATGCGGCCGCCGACCAGCCGCTGGCGCGGCCGCTGGACGCGACCGCGCTGGCCCGCGATCTGACCGGAGAAATGATCCCCCACGCTGCCGGTGCCGGCATCGATCTGGGTTTCGAGGCTGAGGCGGGCGACACCCCCGCCGTCATGGTCCGGGCCGAGCCGGTGCTGCTGGCCGAGGCGCTGAAGAACCTGATCGACAATGCGCTGGCCTATGCCGGGCGCGGCGCCGTGGTGACCGTGCGGGTCGCGCGGACCGGCGATGATGTGGATATCTGGGTCGAGGATGACGGGCCGGGCATCGCGCCCGAGGTGATGAACCGTCTGGCGCAGCGTTTCGTGCGCGGCGCTGCGGGTCCGGCACGGCCGGGCGGCAGCGGGCTGGGGCTGGCGATCGTGACCGAGATCGCGCAGCTGTTCGGCGGCCGGATGGTGCTGGACCACGGCGCCGGGGGCAGGGGCCTGAAAGCCGGGCTGCATCTGCCCACCGCCTGACGCCCCCGCCCGCCGCCTGACGCCTAATCCGCCAACGGGCGCTGTTGCCGGGCCTTGGCGATCACCAGGGCGCGCAGCCGCTCGGCCAGTGGCGAGGGCGGGCGGCGGCGCAGGCTGAGCAGGTAATAGGGCGGCACGCTGATGGGCCGTTCCAGCCGCAGTCGGGAAAACCGCGCGCTGACCGGGGGTGCCGTCAGCAACTGGACCACCTCGTCCGACAGGGGCGCCACCGCATCGCTTTGCGCCAGATAAGAGATGGTGAACAGCAGGGACGGGCTGTTCACCACATTGCGCGGTTCCGACAGTCCGGCGGTGGCAAAGGCGTCCAGCGTCGCCTCGCGGATCGGGGCGCCGCGCTGCTGCATGATCCAGGGCTGGTCCATCAGCCGGTCCAGCCCGACCGGCTGGCCGGTGTCCAGCGGATGGCCCAAGCGCACGCAAAAGCTGACTTTTTCGTCGCGCATCGGCTGGATCAGAAACTCGGCGCTGTCGAATTCCGGCAGGATCCGGGCCAGCACGAAATCCATGTCGCCCGCCACCAGATGGCCCAGCAATTCGCGCGAGGGCATGACATCGACGGTCACATCGGCCCCGGGCGCCTCGGCCTTGATCTGGCGGATCGCGCCGACAAGGTAATCGACGGCGGGGCCGGTGACGGCGCCCACATGGACGGCGCCCGCCAGCCCCTCGGTCAGGGCATGGACGTCCTGGGCCAGCCCGGTCATCTCGTGCAGGATCACGCCCGCGCGGCGCAGCACGGATGCGCCGATCTCGGTGGGCGTCATGCCCTTGGGGTGCCGCTGGAACAGCGGCGCGCCCAGCTGGCGTTCGGTTTCCGCCAACAGGCGCGAGGCGGCGGGCTGGGTCAGGCCGCAGGCGGCGGCGGCCTGCTGCAACTGGCCCGCATCCGCGATCTGCAGGATCAGGCGCAGCTGCGCGGGCTTCAGCATCAGACGCGACGGGGCAAGCGACATATCATTCCTGTCATGCGGATTTCGATTTATGTCAATTTACCATCATGTCCGCGCATTGCTATGGTCAATGCGTGCCGATGGGAGACGGTCGCACAAGAGGGACGCAGGGACGGTCACGCCGCCCATGCGGGGATGACATCGGCGGACGGGTCCGCCACGGGGGGAAGACTTCATGAAGATCAAAACAACGGCCGTCGCGCTGGCGATTGGCGTGTCCTGGCTGGCCACCGGCGCCATGGCGCAGACCGTGGGCATCTCGATGCCGACGAAATCCTCGGCCCGCTGGATCGATGACGGCAACAACATGGTCAAGCAGTTTCAGGACGCGGGCTATGAGACCGATCTGCAATATGCCGAGGATGACATCCCCAACCAGCTGGCCCAGGTCGAGAACATGATCACCAAGGGCGTCGATGTGCTGGTGATCGCCGCCATCGACGGGACCACCTTGTCCAATGCGCTGGCCAATGCGGCGGCCTCCGACATTCAGGTCATCGCCTATGACCGGCTGATCCGCGACACGCCCGATGTCAGCTATTACGCGACCTTCGACAATTTCAAGGTCGGCGTCGAACAGGCCAATTCGCTGGTCGCCGGGCTTGAGGACCGCTTTGCCGACCAGGCGCCCTGGAACGTGGAACTGTTCGGCGGCAGCCCCGACGACAACAACGCCTATTTCTTTTACAACGGCGCCATGTCGATCCTGCAGCCGCTGATCGACGAGGGGCGCATCGCCGTCGTGTCGGGGCAGGCGGGCATGGACACCGTGGGCACGCTGCGGTGGGACGGTTCGGCCGCACAGGCGCGGATGGATAACCTGCTGTCCTCGACCTATACCGACGCGCAGGTCCATGGCGTGCTGTCGCCCTATGACGGGATCTCGATCGGGATCCTGTCGTCGCTCAAGGGTGTGGGTTACGGCTCGGGCGATCTGCCGATGCCCATCGTCACCGGCCAGGATGCCGAGGTTCAATCGGTCAAGTCCATCGTCGCGGGCGAACAATATGCCACCGTCTTCAAGGACACCCGCGAACTGGCCCGCGTGACCGTGGGCATGGTCGATGCGCTTTTGAAGGGCACCGAGCCCGAGGTGAACGACACCGAAACCTATGACAACGGCGTCAAGGTGGTCCCGGCCTTCCTGCTGGAGCCGGTGCCCGTCGATGCCGCGAACTGGCAAGAGGTGCTGATCGACAGCGGTTATTACACCGCCGAACAGATCGAGTAACCCACCACAGCTGCCGCAACCGCAAGCCTGCGGGCCGTTCCCAAAGGGGGACGGCCCCAACAAGGACATCGCCCCATGACAGCGCTTCTTGAAATGCGCCGCATCAGCAAAAGCTTTCCGGGCGTCAAGGCGCTGGACGATGTCAGCCTGTCCGTGGCCGAGGGAGAGATCCACGCCATCTGCGGCGAGAACGGGGCCGGGAAATCGACGCTGATGAAGGTGCTGTCGGGGGTCTATCCGACCGGCAGCTATGACGGGCAGATCGTCTATGACGGCCAGCCTGCCGATTTCCGCACCATCCGCGACAGCGAGGATCGCGGCATCATCATCATCCATCAGGAACTGGCGCTGGTGCCCCTGCTGACCATCGCCGAGAACATCTTTCTGGGCAATGAGCGGGCGACACGCGGTGTCATCGACTGGCCCGAGACGTTCCGCCAAACCGAAGCCCTGCTGGCCAAGGTGGGCCTGCGCGAGACGCCCGGCACCCGCGTCGAAAGCCTGGGCGTCGGTCAGCAGCAACTGGTGGAAATCGCCAAGGCCCTGTCCAAGAACGTGCGCCTGCTGATCCTGGACGAACCCACCGCCGCTTTGTCGGAAAGCGACAGTCAGGCCCTGCTGGATCTGCTGCTGGAGCTGAGATCC
Organism: Paracoccus nototheniae; assembly: GCF_004335005.1. Taxonomy (GTDB): domain Bacteria; phylum Pseudomonadota; class Alphaproteobacteria; order Rhodobacterales; family Rhodobacteraceae; genus Paracoccus; species Paracoccus nototheniae. Next base: position 33,334 of record NZ_RQRT01000039.1, read on the forward strand.
CAGGGTGTGACCAGCATCATCATCAGCCACAAGCTGAACGAGGTGCGCCGTGTGGCCGACAGCGTGACGGTGATCCGCGACGGCGCCGCGATCAGCACCATCGACGCCCGCGCCGGTGGCCTGACCGAGGATCGGATCGTGCGCGACATGGTGGGCCGGGACATGGCGCATCGCTATCCCGACCGCGACCGGCGGGCGGGCGAAGTGGTGTTCGAATTGCAGAACTGGAACGTCTGGCACCGCGACAGCCGCGACCGCCAGATGATCCGCGACCTGTCGATGAATGTCCGCGCCGGAGAGGTCGTGGGGATTGCCGGGCTGATGGGCTCGGGGCGGACCGAGCTGGCGATGAGCGTGTTTGGCAAAAGCTATGGGCGCAATATCTCGGGGACGGCGCTGATGCATGGGCAGGCGGTCGATGTGTCGACCGTGGACCGCGCGATCGCCGCAGGGCTTGCCTATGTCACCGAGGATCGCAAGACCCTGGGCCTGATTCTGGACGAGACGATCAGGCGCAACACGGTGCTGGCCAATCTGGACAAGGTCGCCACCCGCGGCATCGTCGATGAGGGGCGCGAGACCGAGGTGGCCGAAGGGTACCGCCGCGCCATGCGCATCCGCACCCCGTCGGTCTTTCAGAAGGTCGTGAACCTGTCGGGCGGCAACCAGCAAAAGGTCGTGCTGTCGAAATGGCTGTTCACCGACCCCGAACTGCTGATCCTGGACGAACCCACGCGCGGCATCGACGTGGGCGCGAAATACGAAATCTACAGCATCATCAACGACCTCAGCGCGCAGGGCAAGGCGGTGATCATGATCTCGTCCGAGATGCCCGAACTGCTGGGCATGTGCGACCGCATCTATGTGATGAACGAGGGCCGCTTTGTCGGCGAATTGACGGCGGCTGAGGCCAGCCAGGAAGCGATCATGTCGCTGATCGTCAGGGAATAGGAAGGAATGGCGTTGGAACGCACAGACACCGCGCCGGGCATCGGCATCGGCACCTATATCAAGCGGCACATGCGCGAATACGGGCTGCTGTTCGCGCTGATCGCGATCATGGCGTTTTTCCAGATCGTCACCGGCGGCGTGCTGCTGCGGCCCGTCAACATCACCAACCTGTTCCTGCAGAACAGCTATATCATCATCATGGCGCTTGGCATGCTGATGGTCATCGTGGCGGGCCATATCGATCTGTCGGTGGGGTCCGTCATGGGCTTCATCGGGGCGCTGGCGGCCGTGATGATCGTCAGCTGGGGGATGCCCGCCTGGCTGGCCGGCGCGATCTGCCTGATTGCGGGCATGATCATCGGGGCTGTGCAGGGCTATTTCGTGGCCTATTGGAAGATCCCGTCCTTTATCGTCACGCTGGCCGGGATGCTGATCTTTCGCGGGCTGTCGCTGTGGCTGCTGGCGGGCCAGTCGATCGGGCCGTTCCCGGCGAATTTCCAGCTGCTGTCGACGGGCTTCATTCCCGATCCTCTGGGCATCGGGCGCCCGAACGGGCTGGCCCTGGCCTCGGGCGTGCTGGCCGTGGCGCTGATCCTGTGGACCGGGTTGCGGGGCCGGGCGCGCAGCGCGCGATACGGCATCGACGACGAGCCCTTTGCCCTGTTCCTGATCCGCACCGGCATCGTGGCCGCCGCGATCCTGTTCGTGACATGGAAGCTGGCATGGTTCCGGGGCCTGCCCAATGTGCTGCTGTCGATGGTGGTGCTGACGGTGATCTATGTCTTCGTGACGGAACGCACGACCATCGGGCGGCGCATCTATGCGGTGGGCGGCAATGCCAAGGCCGCCAAGCTGTCGGGCATCCGCACCGAACGGCTGACCTTTCTGACCTTCGTGAACATGGGCCTTCTGGCCGCGCTGGCCGGGCTGATCTTTGCCGCGCGGCTGAATACCGCCACCCCCCGCGCGGGCTTTGCGGTCGAGCTGGACGTGATCGCCGCCGTCTTCATCGGAGGCGCGTCCATGTCGGGCGGCGTGGGCCGGATCGTGGGGGCCGTAACCGGCGCCTTCATCATGGGGGTGATGAACAACGGCATGTCGATCATGGGGATCGGCATCGATTATCAACAGGTGATCAAGGGGATGGTGCTTCTGGCGGCGGTCTTCTTCGATGTCTACAACAAAAACCGAGAGGCCTGATCCGATGTGGCTGTCCCAACTGACTTTGACCGACGGCACCCGGGCCGTGGCCGTGCGCACCGATGCGGGCGCGCATCTGGTGCCCGGCGCGACCTCGACCCGCGACCTGGCGCTGGCGGCATGGGCCGCAGGCCATGACCTGACGACCGAAGTCGCGGCGCGCGGCAAGGGCGATCCGGTCGATCTGGCCGCCGCGCTGTCGCAGGGCCGGGTGCTGGTGCCGCTGGATCACGACGATCCGGCGCATCTGCACCTGACCGGCACCGGCCTGACGCATCTGGGCAGCGCCGCCACCCGCGACGCCATGCATCAGGGCACAGCCCCCGAGACGATGACCGACAGCATGAAGATGTTCCGCATGGGGGTCGAGGGCGGCAAGCCCGCCACCGGCGCCGTCGGTGCACAGCCCGAATGGTTCTACAAGGGCAACGGTCATGCGGCGGTCGCGCCGGGTGCGGCCCTGACCTCTCCGGCCTTCGCGATGGATGCGGGCGAGGAACCCGAGGTCGCGGGGCTGTATGTCATCGCCCCCGACGGGACGCCGCTGCGCGTGGGCTTTGCGCTGGCCAATGAGTTTTCCGACCATGTGACCGAACGCGGCAACTACCTGTGGCTGGCGCATTCCAAGCTGCGCCCCGCCAGCTTCGGCCCTGAGATGCGCGTGGGCCCATTGCCCGACCATGTCGAGGGAACCAGCCGCGTGCTGCGCGACGGCGCGGTCATCTGGGAAAAGCCGTTCCTGTCGGGCGAGGCGAACATGTCCCACAGTCTGGCCAATCTGGAACATCACCATTTCAAATATGACATCTTCCGCCAGCCCGGCGACGTGCATGTGCATTTCTTCGGCACGGCCACGCTGTCCTTTGCCGATGGCATCGCGGTGCAGCCGGGCGATGTCTTCGCCATCGATTGCCCCGATTTCGGTCTGCCGCTGGAAAACCCCCTGACGCAATCCGCAGGTGACGCGACCCCGGTCGCCGTTGCCGCCCTTTAAGGTTCCCGGTCATGACGTTCACCCCCGCTCCCTGGCCCCGCCGTCTGCGTTCGCAGGAATGGTATGGCGGCACCTCTCGCGATGTCATCTATCACCGCGGCTGGATGAAAAATCAGGGCTATCCGCATGATCTGTTCGACGGGCGCCCGATCATCGGCATCCTGAACACATGGTCCGACCTGACCCCCTGCAACGGCCATCTGCGCGAGCTGGCCGAAAAGGTGAAGGCCGGCGTGTGGGAGGCCGGGGGCTTTCCGGTCGAGGTTCCGGTGTTTTCGGCGTCCGAGAACACCTTCCGCCCCTCGGCCATGATGTTTCGCAATCTGGCCGCGCTGGCAATCGAGGAAACCATCCGTGGCCAGCCGATGGATGGCGCGGTGCTGCTGGTCGGCTGCGACAAGACGACGCCCAGCCTGATCATGGCGGCGGCATCCTGCGATATCCCGTCCATCGTGGTGACCGGCGGGCCGATGCTGAACGGCTATTTCCGGGGCGAACGGGTGGGCTCCGGCACGCATCTGTGGAAATTCTCCGAGGCCGTGAAGGCCGGCGAGATGAGCCAGGAGGATTTTCTGGAGGCCGAGGCCAGCATGTCGCGATCCTCGGGCACCTGCAACACGATGGGCACCGCCAGCACGATGGCCTCGATGGCCGAGGCTTTGGGCATGGCGCTGTCGGGCAATGCCGCGATCCCGGCGGTCGACAGCCGCAGGCGGGTGATGGCGCAGATGTCGGGGCGGCGCATCGTGCAGATGGTCAAGGACGACCTGAAACCATCCGACATCATGACCAAACAGGCCTTCGAAAACGCCATCCGCGTCAACGGCGCCATCGGCGGGTCCACCAATGCGGTCGTGCATCTGCTGGCCATGGCGGGGCGCGTGGGCGTGGATGTCAGTCTGGACGATTGGGACCGCTGCGGGCGTGACGTGGCGACCATCGTGAACCTGATGCCTTCGGGTCAGTATCTGATGGAGGAATTCTTTTATGCCGGTGGCCTGCCGGTCGTCATCAAGCGGCTGGCCGAGGCCGGGCAACTGCATCGTGACGCGCTGACCGTCAGCGGCCAGACCATCTGGGACGAGGTCCGCGATGTGATGAACCACAACGAGGATGTCATCCGTCCCGTGGACAACCCGCTGACCCCGCAGGGCGGCATCGCGGTGCTGCGCGGCAATCTGGCACCTTTGGGCGCGGTGCTGAAACCCTCGGCCGCCAGCCCGCATCTGCTGGTCCACCGGGGCCGGGCGGTCGTGTTCGAGGATATCGACGACTACAAGGCCAAGATCAACGACGAAGCGCTGGACATCGACGAGACCTGCGTGATGGTCCTGAAGAATTGCGGCCCCAAGGGCTATCCCGGGATGGCCGAGGTCGGCAATATGGGCCTGCCGCCCAAGGTGCTGCGCAAGGGCATCACCGATATGGTCCGCATCTCGGACGCGCGGATGTCGGGGACGGCTTACGGCACGGTGGTGCTGCACACCTCGCCCGAGGCGGCGGCGGGTGGTCCGCTGGCAGTCGTGCAGAACGGCGACATGATCGAGATGGACGTGCCGAACCGGCGCCTGCATCTGGACATCCCGGAGGCGGAACTGGCCGCCAGACTGGCCGCGTGGCAGCCGCTGCCCGATCAGCCGACCAGCGGTTACGCCTTTCTGCATCAGGCGCATGTGATGGGCGCCGATACCGGCGCGGATATGGATTTCCTGCGCGGTTGCCGGGGCAATGCGGTCGGAAAGGACAGCCATTGATGAAGATCGCTTTGGTGGGCATCGGCAAGATCGCCCTGGATCAGCACGTCCCCGCATTGGCGAAAAGCCCGGATTGGGAACTGGCCGCCACCGTCTCGCGCAGCGGCACGGTGCCGGGCGTGCGGGCCTTTGCCGATCTGGGCACGATGCTGGCGGAATGCCCCGATATCGACGCGGTCAGCCTGTGCCTGCCGCCTGTGCCGCGCTTTGATGCCGCCGTGCAGGTGCTGCGCGCGGGCCGGCATCTGATGCTGGAAAAGCCCCCCGGCGCCACCCTGTCCGAGGTTCATGCCCTGCAATCCATGGCGGGCAAATCCACGATCTATGCCAGCTGGCATTCGCGCATGGCGCTTGGCGTGCCCGCCGCCCGCGACTGGATGGTGGGTCGCACCGTCCGCAGCGGCCGCGTCATCTGGCGCGAGGATGTGCGCCAATGGCATCCCGGTCAGGACTGGATTCTGGACGCGGGCGGCATGGGCGCCTTTGATCCCGGCATCAACGCGCTGTCGATCCTGACCGAGATCATCGCGGAACCCCTGCGCCTGCTGGATGCCGAACTGGACGTGCCCGCGAACCGTCAGGCCCCCATCGCCGCGCGGCTGGTTCTGTCTCAGGGCATCGAGGCCGATTTCTATTTCCGCGAGGAAGGCCCGCAGACCTGGGACATGGAGCTGGTCACCGATGGCGGCACCCTGACCCTGCGCATGGGCGGCAATGTGCTGGAGATCGACGGCCAGCCCGTCACCGGCGCGCCCGTCATCATGGGCGAATATCCCGCGCTTTATGCCCGCATGGCCGATCTGGTCAGGCAGGGCGCATCCGAGGTCGATCTGGCGCCGATGGTGCTGGTCGCGGATGCGTTCACGCGAGGTCGGCGCCAGACCGTCGACCCGTTCGACCTTTGAAGGAAAACCGATGATCGAGACCCATGGACAGCATCTGATCGCAGGCGAATGGCAGGGCGGCGCTGCGACGTTCCGCTCCACCCCCGCCACGGGCGAGGGGCGTGACTATGCCTCGGGCGATGCGGATCTGGTGGACCGGGCCGTACGGGCCGCCGAAGCCGTCTTCGCCGATTTCGCTGCCACCAGCCGCACCGAACGCGCGGCATTCCTCGACGCCATTGCCGATCAGATCGAGGCGCGGGCCGAGGCGCTGACCGCCACCGGTCATGCCGAGACCGGCCTGCCCGAGGCGCGCCTGCAAGGCGAACGCGGCCGCACCACCGGCCAGCTGCGCCTGTTCGCGGATCACATCCGGGCGGGCGATTATCTTGACCGCCGCCATGATGCCGCGCTGCCCGACCGCGCGCCCCTGCCGCGCCCCGATCTGCGGATGATCCAGCGGCCCATCGGGCCTGTGGCGGTCTTCGGCGCCTCGAACTTTCCGCTGGCCTTCTCGACGGCGGGGGGCGACACCGCGTCGGCCTTGGCAGCGGGATGCCCGGTCGTGGTCAAGGGTCACCCCGCCCATCCCGGCACTGGCCAGATCGTGGCCGAGGCGATCGATGCCGCCATCCGCCAGACCGGCATGCCTGCGGGCGTCTTCAGCTTTATCCACGGCGACACGCATGAGGTCGGTCAGGCGCTTGTCACCCATCCGCTGATCAAGGCGGTGGGCTTTACCGGCAGTTTGCGCGGCGGCAAGGCGCTGTTCGATCTGTGCGCCGCGCGCCCCGAGCCGATCCCCTTCTTTGGCGAATTGGGCAGCATCAACCCCTGTTTCCTGCTGCCCGCAGCGCTGGCCGCGCGGGGCGATCAGATCGCGCAGG
>NZ_RQRT01000003.1 GCF_004335005.1 Paracoccus nototheniae
GGCATGCACGGGGATCTCTCCGGTTCGGATGTGGCAAGCCTTAGGGCCGGGGCGGGGGCGGCGCCTTGATCCATGTCAAGCGCGGGGCCATCCTTCCCGGCGCAGGCGGCGCTATTCTCCGCCGCCCAGCCCGTGGACATAGACGGTGACGGCGCGCAGATCGGCCTCGGACAGGCGGGTGTTGAAGGCGGGCATGACGCCGAACCGCGACTGGGTGATCGTTTCGGTCAGGGCCGCCTCGTCGCCGCCATAAAGCCAGATCGCGTCGGTCAGGTCGGGCGCGCCCAGATCGCGGTTGCCGGTGCCCGCGTCGCCATGACAGGCCACGCAATTGTCGGCATAGATCCCGGCCCCGGTCGCGGCCAGCGCCGCGTCATGATCCTGCCCCGAGATGGCGCGGACATGCTGGACCAAGGCGCCGATCTGGTCCCGGTCAAGAATGTCGCCAAAGGCCGGCATCTCGGACCAGCGGGCGTCGGGATCGGTGGTGTTGCGGATGCCATGCGCGGTGCTGGCATAGATCGCGCCCAGATCGCCGCCCCACAGCCAGTCATCGTCCAGATGGTTGGGATAGCCGGGTCCGCCCGCCGCCCCCGCGCCGTGGCATTGCGCGCACCATGTCCGAAAGACCGAGGCGCCCGCAGATCCGGCAAAGCGCAGCAGTTCGGGGTCGCCGCGCACCTGTTCCAGATCGGTGTCGACCAGTCGTTCCTTGATGCCCGCATTGGCGGCCTCGACCGCCGCGATATCGGCCCGCACCTCGTCGCGGGTGGAATAGCCCAGAACGCCGCGCGTCGCGCGGTCGATCATCGGCCATGCGGGATAGGCGATGGAATACAGGATCGCGTAAAGAATGCAGGCGTAAAAGGTCCACAGCCACCAGCGCGGCAGCGGGTTGTCATATTCCTGGATCCCGTCCCAGCTGTGCCCGGTGGTCGCGATGTCGCGTGCCTTCAGCTGGGCGGCAGGTTCGGGACGGTGGCGGGCGCGACCGATCCGATCGTCGGGGCCCGCATCGGCAGGGACGGGATCAGCGGGGATGTTATCCGTGGGAACAGCGCTGGTGGGCACGGCCCCGGTCGCACGATGATCGCCGGGATGATGATCGGCGGCCGCCGGGCGCTTGGGGGTCTGGCCGGGCTGCCGGGGGTCTGGGGTCTTGCCGGTCATGGCTGCTGCTCCTTTTCCGGGGCGGGTCGGTCTTCGTTGCGGAACACGGAACTGGCGGCCTCGGCCTGCGCCGCGCGGGCGCCGGGGCGAAAGGCCCACAGGATGACGCCCACAAAAAACAGCGTCAGGAACAGCAGCATCCAGCTGTCGGCAAAGGCACGCAGGCGGGAATAGATCTCCATGGCGGGCCTTCCTCAGCGGTTCGGATCGGGGGTATAGGTCGAGAAATCGACCATCGTGCCCAGCACCTGCAGATAGGCGACCAGCGCGTCCATCTCGGTCAAGGCGGGCTGACCGTCGAAATTGCGGATCTCGGCGCCCGGATAGCGGTCCTGCAGCCCGTCGGGATTCAGCAGCGGATCGGCCTGCGCGCGGAAATCGGCGCGGGCATGGGTCAGCATGTCGGCGTCATAGGGCACGCCGACGGTGCGATGGGCCTGCATGCTGTCGCCGATCCACCGCCCGTCCAGAGGGCGGTTCATCAGAAAACCATAAGGCGGCATCACCGACCCCGGCACGACCGATTGCGGATCGGTCAGGTGATCGACATGCCAGGCATCGGAATAGCGCCCGCCCACCCGCGCCAGATCGGGGCCTGTACGCTTGGACCCCCATTGGAACGGATGGTCATATTTCGATTCCGCCGCCAGGCTGTAATGGCCATAGCGTTCGACCTCGTCGCGCAGGGGCCGGATCATCTGACTATGGCAGTTATAGCAGCCCTCGCGCAGATAGATGTCGCGGCCCGCCAGCTCCAGCGGGGCATAGGGGCGCACCCCTTCGACGGATTCGATGGTGTTCTGCAGATAGAACAGCGGCACGATCTGCACGATCCCCCCGATGGTCACGACCAGAAAGCTGAGCACCAGCAGCAGGGTCGCGTGGGTTTCGATGCGTTTGTGGCGGTCCAGAATGCCCATGTCGCGATGTCCTTATTCCGCCGGAACGGCATTGGAGGGCGCGGTGGCCTGCACAGCCCCCACAGAGGTGACGGTCCGCCACAGGTTCACGCACATGATGATCGCCCCGGCCATGTACAAAACCCCGCCCAAGGCGCGCACCACATACATCGGGAACTTGGCGGTGACCGTGTCGGCAAAGGCGTTGACCAGATAGCCTTGGGCATCGACCTCGCGCCACATCAGGCCCTCCATGATGCCCGACACCCACATGGCGCTGGCGTAAAGAACGATGCCGATGGTCGCCAACCAGAAATGCCAGCTGACCATCGCCAGGCTGTACAGGCGCGGACGGTTCCAAAGGCGCGGCACAAGGAAATACAGCGCGCCGAACGTGATCATCCCGTTCCATCCAAGCGCGCCGGAATGCACATGCCCGATGGTCCAGTCGGTGTAATGGGACAGCGCGTTGACGGCGCGGATCGACATGACCGGACCTTCGAAGGTGGACATGCCATAGAACCCGATCGACACGGCCATCATCCGCAGCACCGGATCGGTGCGCAGCTTGTCCCAGGCCCCCGACAGGGTCATCAGCCCGTTGATCATGCCGCCCCAGCTGGGCATCCACAGCATGATCGAGAACACCATCCCAAGCGTCGTCGCCCAATCGGGCAGGGCGGTGTAATGCAGGTGATGCGGCCCCGCCCAGATATACAGAAAGATCAACGCCCAGAAGTGGATGATCGACAGTTTATAGCTGTAGACCGGGCGGTCGGCCTGTTTGGGGACGAAATAATACATCATCCCCAGAAAGCCCGCCGTCAGGAAGAAACCGACGGCATTGTGGCCATACCACCATTGCACCATCGCATCCTGTACGCCCGAAAAGACCTGCACCGATTTCGACCCGAAGACGGATACGGGGATCGACAGGTTGTTCACGACATGCAGCATCGCGACCGTCACGATGAAGGCCAGATAGAACCAGTTGGCGACATAGATATGGCGTTCGCGCCGCCGGATGATCGTGCCCAGAAAGATCGCCAGATAGGCCAGCCAGACGACCGTCAGCAGCAGATCGGCATACCATTCCGGCTCGGCATATTCCTTGGACTGGGTCGATCCCAGCAGATAGCCGGTCGCCGCCAGCACGATGAACAGGTTGTAGCCCCAGAACACGAACCAGCCCAGATTGCCGCCCCACAGCCGCACCGCGCTGGTCCGCTGCACGACATAAAATGACGTGCAGATCAGCGCATTGCCGCCAAAGGCAAAGATCACCGCCGAGGTGTGCAGCGGTCTCAGCCGCCCGAAATTGGCGTAACCCTCGGCCCAGTGGAAATTCAGCGCGGGAAAGGCCAGCTGGAACGCGATGAAGGTGCCCACTGCAAAGCCCGCCAGCCCCCAGAAGGCGGTGGCGATCACGCCGGCGCGGATCACGCTGTCGAAATAGCCGGTCTGGGGCAGGGCGGGCGGTTCGTCGATGCGGCGCAGGACCCACAGGAACAGACCGGCGGCGACGATCATGATGATCACGGCATGCAGCTGATAGGCCCCGTCGCGGGCAAAATTAGCCGCGATGGCGGCCATCACGGCGATGCTGCCCAGCAGCACCAGTTTCAATACATCCCACATGCAGCATCCCTTCGGCGGTTCCCGCGATCAAAGGCGCGGGGCGTTGCGACCGACTGATGCGTTCCCCGCGCAATCGCCGCCTTGATCCAGATCAAGGTCGCACCGCTTTGCCTGGCGCAATTTGCACGGGATGCGGCAGGTCCGGGCGCAGATCGCGATCTGCCCCCCCTCAAGGAGGGTTGATCATGGCCTATAAAACGCTGCTGACCGATGCGGCGGGGCAGGGCCGTTGCTGGCCTATCCCGTCACGCTGGCGCGGCGTCCTGATGCGCATCTGGCCGTGCCGCTGGCCCTTCTCGCCAATGAGCTGATCACGAACGCCTGGAAATATGCCTGGCCGGGAGGGGTCGGTGACCTGCGGATCGCGATCCAGCCGACCGGACCGGAACAGCCTCGGCTGACGGTCAGCGACAATGGACGGGATCTGACCCCAATTTCGATGCCGAGGATTCAGACAGCCTTGGTATGACACTGATCACCGGTCTTGGTCAGCAGATTGGCGGGCGATCGCGATGGCAGGATGCCCAACCCGGAACACGCTTTGTGGCGGCATGACGACCGGAGGCGGCGCCAAGCTCTCATCCCGGCTGCGTCGAAGAACCTGGCGCTGAACGCCGCCCTCTGCGCAAAAGGGAATGCGGTCGCCGGGAGCATTACGGATCAGCCGCAGGACATCGCGGACCCGCAAAAAAGCAAAGCAGGGCGTGTTCGATTACAGTGAGATGTTCCAAGACCCGACGGGCAAGCACTAGTAAAACGGGATGCTATCGCCCGCCGATTTCAAGCGGCGGTAGATAACGAGACGCGAAGGTGTCTAGGACAATTTATCGCACTCAGCACACTTTTTATCTAGCATTATCTTAATGTTAAGAGCGCACCTGTTTCGGAGCGGATACGTATTGTCAGGAGCACTGCATTCAGAAGGGTAAAGACAATCGCAACCGGCCAAAGGCCCAGAACCATCGGCGCGACGATGATTTCGGCGATAACGACCGCGTAGTTCGGATGGGTCAGAAAGCGATATGGCCCCCTGACGACCAGAGGTTCGTTCAGGACGATGATGCGCGTGGTCCAGCGCGACCCCAAACTGGCCAGAACCCAGATGCGCAGGATCTGCAGGACGACGAACAGAGCCAGCCAGCCCGGACTGACCGGGTTCGACCAGCCCCAGACACAGATCGCCAACAGCCATGCGGCATGCATCGTGACGATCAGGGGATAGTGTCCGGCGCCATGTTCGACAGCACCCCGTGCCAGCAGGCGACGGGTATTGCGACGGGCCAGCAGCAGTTCTCCACCCCGTTGCAGCAGCAGAAAGGCGATGAAGCTGACGGACAGCGCGTGTTCAGTCATGGCTGGCGACCGTGATCGGCAGAACCGACAACGTGAATCCGGGACCAAGCGCCAGCGCCAGCAGCGATCCGGTGGCGCCATCTTTCAACACCTGATCCAGCACGAACAGGACGGTCGGGGCCGACATGTTGCCGTTGCGGGCAAGAACCTGTCGTTCCGCGTCCAGCGCTCCATCGGCCAGCGACAGCGTGGATTCCAGCGCCGTGATGACCTTGGCACCGCCCGGATGGCACACATGGCGATCCACGGGATGATCCGGGATCAGGCTGTCCAGCGCGGTGCGCAATTCGGCCTCGGCAAAGGCGGGGATCGAGCGGTCGAAGATCACGCCCAGCCCGGTTTCCTCGACCGTCCAGCCCATGATGCTCAGGGTGTCGGGCCACATGTGCTGGCGTCCCTGCCCGATCCGGGGGCGGGGATCGTCGGCCCTAACCCCGGCACGCAGGACGACGGCGGCTGCGCCATCACCGAACAGAGCTGTAGCGATGATGTCGGCCTTGGCCAGCCGGTCCAGTCGGAAGAGGACGGTGCAGGTCTCGACCGCGACCATCAGCACGACGGCGGCGGGGCGCGCCATCGCCAGATCGGCGGCGATCGCCAGACCCGACACGCCGCCCGCGCAGCCCAGACCAAAGACCGGCACGCGCATCGTATCGGGTCGAAACCCCATCTGCTTTGCGCTCAGCGCCTCCAGCGTGGGCGTGACGATCCCGGTCGAGGAGACGGTGACGATCACATCGACCTGATCCGCGCGCAGCCCCGCCTGATCCAACGCCTTAGCCGCTGCATCGCAAAACAGCCGCACGGCCCCGTCCGCATAAGCCTGCGTGCGGTCCACCCAACCGTGGGGCTGGCGGAACCAGTCCAAAGGCACGACCGAATGACGGGTGTCGATCCCGGCATTCAGGAAGGCCGGGGCAAGCCGGTCGAACTGGGAAAACCGTGATTGCAGCAGCGCCCGCGATTCCGTCAGGATATCGTCTTGACGCAGCAGATGCGGCGGGATCGCCGTGGCAATGGACAGCAGCCGGGGTCTGTCGTCGTCCTGAGGGGCCATGGATCGCCTGTCACCTGTGTCTGGGGGCACGACCGAAACGGACAGGCGCGCCGTGGATGGCGCGCCTGCGCACGCCATGGTGCTGCCGAACGCCCCTGCTGCGCCAATGGTGCCCGACCCGCGACACTGTCGCAGCGGACAGGGCATTTTCGACGGCCCGGCCTATTTCAGGACGTAGTCGATCTGCGACCCGTCCTCGGCGGCGAAGCGGACATGAACCAGCGTGGCGCCTGCATACCACAGGTCGCGATCCAATCCACCGCGCAGGGCGTAATGGGTGGCCTCGACGGGGCCCTGACCGGTCGCGACGCTGTCCATTCCCAGATTGCTGACGGTGATCGCATCGGTGCTGCCATCGATGGTGTTCAGCACCGCGCGGGCGCGCACAAGATCGGCGTTCCACAGGCTGGCCGGGATCAGAGAGGTCGCGCCCACCCGGATGTCATGGGCCGTGCCATTGTCGTCGGTGCGCGATGTCAGCCCGGCCAGCTGTCCCCCGCGCCATGTCTCGGTGCTGGTCTGCGCAAAGCGATAGGCGCTGACGCCGATCACCGGAACCTTGACGCGGACATCGGTGGCGATGTCCACGGTCAGATCGTCGCCCGCGCCGCGGAAGGTGACGACATAGTCGCCGATGTCGCGGTCCTTGCGGATCACGTCGAAGGCCAGCCGGCCCGATGCGGGCACGCTGGCGCCGGGCGCGGCGATGGCGGCGGGGGCCAGGGCCGTCAGGGCCAATGCGGTCACAAGGGAAAGGATGCGGGTCATTGCGGTCTCCATGTCAGATCGTGCCCATGCCGATGAACAGGTTGCGATTGGCGTCAGCGATGGCACGACGGCCATGCATGACGCGGGTATTGTCCAGAATGGCGATATCGCCGTCCTGCCAGTTGATCTCATGCGTGACCTCTTCGGCCAAAGCGCGGATCTGCTCGATCTCATCCGGCGTGACCTCGGTGCCGTCGGCCATGGCATAGCGGGGCGGCTGGTAATTATGCGATGGCCCCAGAACGGCATTGGCAAAGCCGCGTGTCTCGCCGCCAAACGCCGAGGGCCGCACCGGGTCCAGCGTCAGGCGATAGGTCAGCGATCCGTCGGGATGCAGCGCGAAATCCTGATCTGGGATCGCGGCCTTGAACTGCAGCACATGATCCATCGTCACCTGAGACGGGTCCGAGATGGCGGGGTGTTCGTTGGCCAGATAGCGCTTCCACAACGCCTCGGGCAGGACGCGTTCGACGGTCATGCGCTGCGACCAGCGGGCCTGTTGCGCGTCGTCGAAGCGGTCCCAGACCGCACGCCCGTCGCAGATCGTGGTTTGCGATCCCTCGAAGGCCGCGGTTTGCGCGAAAAAGGTCACGATGTCGGGGCAGCGGGGCGTGTTGCCGTTCTCGATATGCAGGCCGATGGGACCAAGGCCGGCATCGACCATCTGTGTCGTGTCGGTCGTGTGGTTGCGCGCCGGATCAAAGGTCACGCGGCGGCACAGCGTCGTCACCAGCCCCGAGAAACCGTCCATGTCGGCATCGAAGCCGCGCAGCAGGGTCCAGCCGTCGCGGGCCAGATCATCGCGGATGGTGGCCAGCAGGCCGGGATCGGTCAGCCCGCCCGGATGGTCGCGGTGGCGCAGGATGTTATAGGTCATGATATCCTCGGATGGTCAGGAAGAAAGGTCGCGGGCGGCGTCGATGACGGCCGGGTCGCGGGCCAGGCGGATCAGCGCGCGGTCGATCAGACCGGGGCGCAGGCGTTGCAGGGCCACGAACAGCCGCTCTCGCGAGGCGGGCATCTGTTCGCGCTTGCGGGCGGCAATGGCCCGCCAGGCATGGCCAGCGACGATTTGCGGGCTGTCCAGCGTCATCGCCATCGGCCCGATGAGCCGCGCGAACCCCTGCGCCGCATCGGTGCGCGTCGCACGCGGGGCCAGATAGGTGACGGCGATCCCGCGCGGAGCCAGCTCGCGCCGCAGCGCATCGGAATAGCCGCGCAGCGCGAATTTCGACGCCGAATACAGGCTGAAGTATGGAAAACCGATATCGCCGAAGACCGAGCCGACATTGACGACCTGCCCCCGGCTGGCGGTCAGCGCGCCCAGCAGATCGCGGGTCAGCGCGATGGGGGCCGCGATGTTCAGCGCCAGCGTCGCGGCGATCTGCGCGTCGTCGCTGGCATCCGCCGCGCCTGACGGCACGACACCCGCATTGTTGATCAGGATATCGAGGCCGGTTTCCGCGACCGCCCGCGCGATCGACGCGCGGCCATCGGGGGTGGTTACGTCGGCGGGCAGAACCCACGCATCACGCATCCCCTCGGCCGTCCGCGTCAGGGGTCCGGCACGGCGACCGACCAGAATGACGCGGTGACCGTGGCGGTCTGCTTCGATCGCCAGCGCGCGACCGATGCCGGATCCGGCCCCGGTGATCAGAACGCGCAGCCCGGTCATGCGGGCACCGGCTGCGCGGGCAACGGGATCAACTGGGCGCCGGGGGCCTGCGCCATCCGCGCCGCCACCTGACGGTCGGCGGTCCCCGACGGGCGGATCAGGCCCGCCTGCCGCGGATCGGCAAAGATCAGCGCCTCGGGGCGGGCATAGTCGGGCAGATCGGCCAGCCGTGCGGCAAGGGCCACCATGTCGGGGCTGGCGGTGGCGGCCAACACCAGAACCAGCCGGTCGTCGCCTGTCAGGATCAGGGCCGCAGCCGGGATGGCCGGGTCGGCCAAGGCCGCAGCCTCGACCCATTCCGGCGCGATATTGCGCCCCGAGGCGCGCAGGATCATGCCGTCGCGCCGCCCCAGAACGGTCAGCCGCCCATCGCTCAGCCGCCCCAGATCGCCGGTCCGCCACGGCCCGGAATGGGGCGCATGGCCCAGATATCCGGCCATGACGGCGGGGCCGTCCACCACGATCTCTCCATCCTCGATCCACAGATCGGTGCCGTCCAGGGCCACCATCCCGGTGCCCCCCGCAGGGGTCATGGCCACGACCGAGGATGCTTCGGACAGGCCATAACCCTCGGCCACGGGCAGGCCAAGGCTGCGCGCCTCGGCCAGCAGGGCGGGCGCAACCGGGGCGCCGCCGACGGCGATGTATCGCAGGCTGTCCGGCGCGCGGGCGCCCTGACGCAGGGCCGCCACCCACAGGGTCAGCTGGCGCGGCGCCAGCACGGTCACGGTCGGTCGGCAGGCATCGGCCAGGCGGGCCAGCGCGGTGCCGTCACCGCTGAACAGGCAGGCCGGGCCTTCGGCGGCGATGATGGTTTCCGCCCCGGTCAGGACCGGCACGAAGATGCCGCAGATCTGTTCCAGCAGCTGCGCCTGCGGCAGCACCGACAGATAGCGGTCGCCGGGCACGGCCCCGATGGCCGCCGCCAGTGCGCGGGTCTGGGCGTTCAGTTGCCGGTCGCCCAGCACCACCCCTTTGGGCCGCCCCGTCGTCCCCGAGGTATAGATCACCCGGTCGGCCCCGCCAGCATAGCTCAGGGGCAGCGCGGCGTCGCCATGCGGCAGCCGCTCGATCAGGCTGGCGCCCGAATCTGCCAGCAGATGCGCGATCTGCCCGGTTGAAAAGAACCCCGGCACAGGCACGACCCGGCATCCGGCCAGCGTCGCGGCCAGATCGCCGATCACATAATCCAGACCGGTCAGATGCAGGCCGACCCTGCGCGGGCCTGCGGCAAAGCCCGCCGCCGCGTGACCGACCGCATCCGCCAGACCGGCCCAGCTGATCCGACGGTCGGCATCACGAAAGGCCGTGGCGTCGGGGCGCTGACGGGCATGGCGGGACAAAGCGTCAAAGACCGGGATCATCGTACAAAGCCCTTCTGGGACATGCGGGAGGGGCGGGGCATGAACCGCAATGGCTCGGCCTGCTCCTGCAAGGCGCAGACCCAGGGGTCGGTGTCATAATATCGACCCCACGAAACCGCCCCGGGCAGGCAGTCGGGCCGGGCGGGCGCCAGCGCCAGCAACGGCACGCCGGTCCGCTGCAACAGCGTGACCAGCGCGGCGGTGGCGGTGAACAGGCCCCAGCTTTTGTCACGCAGGCGTGCCTCGGCGGCGATCGCCTCGATCAGCGGCAGGGTCGCGATGGGGCGCGGGCAGGCCATCGACACGACCTCCAGAATGTCGCCGTCATGGACCGTCCGCCCGCTGCGTTGCGTCAGGATCTGCGCCACGGGCCGGTCCAGATAGACCTGCGAGAAAAATCCATCCGCCGCATCCCGCAGACCGGCGGCCCCCAGAACGGCGCCGGACGCGGCGCGCGTCACGGCCAGCGGGATCGCTGGCAGGGTGATGGTGGCCTGATAGATGTCGCGAAAATGCGTCCGGATCAGCGTGGCGGCGTCCTGCCATCCGGCATCGGGCGGCGACAGGATATCCAGACGCATGGCATGGTCCGGGGAATGGCGCAGTGCTTGCATGGCGATGCCTTTGCGTGGTTCGTGAACCCCCTGTGACGGGCGAACCTTGCAGCAGGCTTACAGATCGCCCCCGCGCCACGTTTCTGTCCGGGCGGCATGATTTCCATTGATCGGACCGGCAGGCCCCTGCATCTGTGGGCGACATGTCAAGGAAACCGCCATGCGCATTCTGCTGATCGAGGACGAGGCCGACATTGCCGACGCGCTGGCGCGGTTCCTGCGGGCGCAGGGTCATGCGGTCGATCATGCGCCCGATCTGGACAGCGCGCGGGCGGCGCTGGATGTGGCGGTGTTCGACACGATCCTGCTGGATCTGGCGCTGCCGGACGGGTCGGGGCTGTCGCTGCTGCGCGATCTGCGGCGGGGGGGCAACCGGGTGCCGGTGATCATCGCCACGGCGCGCGACCAGATATCCGAACGCATCGCGGGGCTGGATGCGGGGGCGGATGATTATGTCGTGAAGCCCTATGATCTGGCCGAGATCGAGGCGCGGCTGCGCGCCCATGCCCGCCGCGCCTCGGGCGATCCGGCGACGGAAAGCCATCTGGGCGGGTTGCGGATCGACCGGGCGGGCGCGCGCCTCTATCGCGGCGAGGCCGAGATCCGGCTGACCTCGCGCGAATGGGCGTTGTTCGATGCGCTGCTGTCGGCGCGGGGTCGGGTGCTGTCGAAACAGGTGCTGGAAGAGCGGCTTTATGCCTTTGACGACGCGATCGAGGGGAATGCGGTCGAGGTCTATGTCTCGCGCCTGCGGGGCAAACTGGGGGCGGAGGCGATCCAGACCCGGCGCGGATTGGGATACCTGATCCCATGACGGCGCCTTGGTCGCTGCGCGGCCGGCTGGTGCGCCGGGTGGTCACGGGCGCCTGTCTGGCCTGGCTGGCGGGGGTCGCGCTGGCCGCAACGGTGATCGCGCATGAGATGTCCGAGCTGATGGATGACAGCCTTGCGGGCGCCGCGCGGCTGTCGCTGGCGCTTTATCAGGGGGCGGGGCAGATCGGTCCGGTGACGCCGGGCGACGAGGTGGCGATCCGCCTGTCGGATGCGGGGCGGCTGATCGCGGATGCGCCCTGGCCGGCCCTGACGGGGGATGGCGGGCAGGATAGCGGCGGCTGGCGGGTCTTTCGCCTGACCGACGGCCCGGTCACGGTCGAGGTCGGCCAAAGCGGCGCATGGCGGCGTGACGAGCTGGTCGAAACCTTGGGTTGGCTGGTGGCGCTGATGCTGCCGGTGCTGCTGGCGGCGCTGATCGCGGTGCGGGGGGCGGTGGCAACGGCCCTGCGCCCGGCCACGGGGTTCGCAACCGCACTGCGCGGGCGTTCGGCGCAGGATCTGTCGCCGGTCGCCGCCCCCGATCTGCCCGTCGAGCTGGCGCCGATCCCGCAGGCGCTGAACGGCTATCTGGACATCATCTGCACCCGGATCGACGCGGAACGGCAATTCGCCACCAATGCCGCGCATGAATTGCGCACGCCGCTGGCCGCAGCCTCGGCGCAGGCGCAGCTGATCGCCGCAGGGCTGGCCGATCCCAAGGCTGCGGGCCGGCTGGCGGGCGCCCTTGGCCGGATGGGTCATCTGGTCGAGCGTCTGTTGCAGCTGTCGCGGGCCGAGGCCGGGATGACCGGCACTGGCCCCTGCGATCTGGTGCGGGTGGTGCGGCTGGTGATGGCGGAAACCGGCATTGCGGCGATCTTTGACGATGGCGAACAGGCGCGCATGCCTGTCGCCGTCGATCCCGATGCGCTGGCGATGATCCTGCGCAACCTGCTGGCCAATGCGGCAGCCCATGGGACCGGCGATATCCGGGTGGTGCTGGATGCGGGGCCGGATGAGGGGGCGGTTGAGGGGCCGGATCAAGGTGCGGTGCTGCGCATCTCGAACGCGGTAGGATCTGGGGCGGCGTTCCGCCATGCGACCTTTGACAAATCGGCGCTCTCGCAGGGCGCCGGGCTGGGGCTTTCGATCGTGGCGCAGCTGGCGGGCGCACAGGGGATCGCGGTGGATCACGTCATGGCGGCGGGCCGGGCGGTTGTCGTGCTGCGGTTCTGAGGCCCGCCCGAGGGTTGGGCCCCTGATCCTTTCCCTACCACAGCCCCAGCAGGGTCAGATGCCCGGCGCGATGGGCCAGATCGACCGCCTCGGCCAAAGGCAAAGCCGACAGAAAGACCAGCGCATCGCGCCCGTTGCGCCACAGCAGATGCGGGCGCACCTGAACCTGCGCAGCGCTGTGAAAGCCCGCCAGGCGCGGGCGGATCATCGGCACGCGGGCGCGATAGGCGTCATGGGCGGCCCCGAACCGGGCCCGCAGAAACCGTTCCTCGCGCATGGCGATGCCATGCAGCACGACGGCGCCCGCCAGCCCGAACAGCCCCGCCAGCATCAGGCTTTCCAGAGCCAGCCCAAAGCCCGCGATGCCGATGATCGAAAACAGATACAGCGGATGGCGGCAGATTGAATAGGGCCCGTCCTGCAACAGGCGGTCGTTCTTGTGCCCGCCGATATACAGCGTCGCCCAGAACCGCCCCAGGATCGCGACAAAGATCAGGATCGTGCCGGTGACATGCAGCGCCGCCGCCGGCAGGGCCGACCACAGCGGGTGGCCGGTCAGCACCAGCGGCAGGGCCGCCAGAAACAGCCCGCGCAGGACATTGATCCGGCGCCGCTGATCGGCCGGAGGGATGGATCGGGCGGTGAAGTCGGTGGCGGTCATCGCAATGCCTGTCGTTGTCCGGGCCGGGAACGGTCCCTGATCGTGTCATGGGTCATGGGTCGGGGGCGGGGGCGGGGGCGGGGGGGTGGCGGGGGCCTTATCGGCGGTCCTTGTCCGACAGCGCCCGCTTGGTGCCGGTCAGCATCGACAGGATCAGATTTTCCCGGTGACGCAGGCTTTCCACCAGCACCCCCGTCACATGCAGGGCCGCAAGCACCAGGATCAGGGTGGCCAGAACCTCGTGAACCTCCTCCATCGCGGACGACCCCCAGAAGGCATCGGTCGTCTGCAGCCAGCCGGTCAGCGCGGTGCCGGTGACGGCCAGCAGCAGCGCCGCGATCATCGCGCCGCCCGCTGGATTGTGGCCCAGATAGCGGCGTTCCCGCCCGGCCCGCAGATCGCGCAGATAGGCCAGCACGGTGCGGGGCCTGCGGATGAAATCCGCAAACCGGGCGTGGCGGGGGCCGATCAGCCCCCAGACCAGCCGCGCCGCGATCAGGATCGCGATGGCATAGCCCAACCGCTCGTGCAGCAGCCTGGGCCCTTCGGCGGTCAGCCAGACGCCTGCGATCAGCGCGACCAGGGACCAGTGGAACAGCCGCACGAAGCCGTCCCACACGCGGACCCTGTCAGTCATCGCTGCCCACCGCCTCGAAGGTTGCGGGGTCGAACAACGTCTCGACCCGCGCGCCGGTCTGGTCATGGCCATAGACCTCGTAGCAGCCATCCTCGGTCTTGACGTTGCTGACGGTCCACCCTTTGGCGGTCAGATCCGCAGTCAGTTCTTCGACCGGGCGCCAGTCGGCCTGCGGCACGTCGCAGCGTTCGGCGGCAAGGGCAGGAAAGGCCAGTCCGGCCAGGATCAGAGCAAAAAGGGGGGTCCGCATGGGGGTCTCCGTCATCGGGGTTTCGATGCGGTCATCCATGCGCGGCAAAGCTTGCAGCAACCTTACGACCAGCGCGGGATTGCAGATAACTTCAGCAGGTCCGGCAGACCCAGGGCGATCAGCGCCGCGGCCAGCGGGATCGAGAACAGAAACCCGACCAGACCGAACCCGATGGCCCCGAAAATTCCGCCCAGCAGGAAGGCGCCCACAAGTTGCAGCAGGATGCGCATCTTGTGCCGGTCGCACGCGACGCCGCAGCCGGGCCGAAGCCTGCCATAGGCTGCGCGGCCCATCTCGATCCCGATATCGGTCAGCATGCCGGTCGCGTGGGTGGTGCGGATGCGCGCCCCGGAGATCTTGGTGATGGTGGCGTTCTGCATCCCCATGATGAAGCACAGGCAAGCCAGCGAAAAGATGCGCCCGACCTCTCCGGTCAGCAGGCCGCCCATGGAAAAGCAGGCCAGCAGGGCGCCCTGAACCACCATTGGCAGGGCATATTGCTGCCGGACGGCATATCCGCGCGCCCAGTTGATCAGGATCGCGCTGAACCCCGCCCCGGCAACGAAGGCCGAGACGGCCAGCGCGCTGATCACGGCGATCCACAGGTTTGCAATGGCGATATTGTCGGCCAGCGCGGCCAGATAGCCGGTCATGTGCGAGGTGTACTGACCAAGCGCAAAGAACCCCCCGGCATTCGCGGCGCCCGCGATCGCGGCCAGAATGGTCGCCAGAACCGCATCGCTGCCCGGTGATCTGGACGGTGCAACCAGCACGCGTGCGGACCGGGACGGATTGAGCAGTCGTCGTCGGGTCTTCACGTCGGCCAGCGGTCAATCGATGACCATCCGATCTGCCTTGTCATTGTCATCGATGTCCCTGCTTTTTCGAAAAACATTGTACCGCCTGAATGCAGGAACGGGAACGCTGGACGGGTCCGGTCGCTGCCACCGGAAACCGGACCCGGCACATCAGCCGGTCACGACGCCGAACAGATGTCCGACTGCGGCGGTCGCTGCCATGGCCAGCGCCCCCCAGACCAGCACCCGCAGCGTGCCGCGCCCGATGCCCGCACCCCCGGCCCGTGCTCCGACCGCCCCCAGCCCCGCCAGGGTCAGCAGCGTCACCGCCGTGACCCAGACCGAAATCGCTCCGTCCGGGGCCATCGCGGCGGCGGCCAGGGGCAGCGCCGCGCCGGTGGCGAAAGTCGCGGCAGAGACCACAGCCGCCTGGACCGGTGCGGCGGTAATCGCCTCGGACAGGTTCAGTTCGTCGCGCAGATGGCTGCCCAGGGCATCGTGGTGCGTCAGTTGCTGCGCCACCTGCAAGGCCAGCGGTCGGTCCAGCCCCCGGTCGACATAGATCTGGGTCAGTTCATTCAGCTCTCCTGCAGGGTCGGAAGACAGCTCTGCGCGCTCGCGCGCGATGTCGGCGCGTTCCGTATCGGATTGAGAACTGACCGAGACGTATTCCCCTGCCGCCATCGACATGGCCCCTGCCGCCAGCCCGGCCAGCCCCGCGACCATGATTTGCGCGCGGTCGGGACTGGCGGCGGCCACGCCGACGATCAGGCTGGCGGTCGAGACGATGCCGTCATTGGCCCCCATGACGGCGGCACGCAGCCAGCCGACGCGGTGGATCAGATGGGCCTCGGGGCGGATATGGGATGGCATGTCGGTTGTCCTTTGGATCGGTTCGGTCATGCGGCACCCCGGTGATGCGACAGGGGGCGGGCCTGCCGGGCATCGGGGTGCCGGATGTCACAATAGCCGTGGAACCGGTCGCCGTATCGCCCCAAACCATTGGCGACCGGAATGTGGCGCCGCGCGCCAGTCAGCGGTTGCAGCAGGGTGGTGTCCGACGCGGTGGCCGCGACATCGCCCGGCTGCATCGGCAGGATGTGCCGACGCAGCCCTGCGCCCCGACGCATCCTGCAGCGCAATCCGGCGCCCCTCAGGACATTCGCGGATAACCGCCGCATCCTCTGACGGGGCTTTCGCCTGACATCTGTCGCGCGGACGGGCGTTTGCGGCAATCTGTGCCTTGGCACAAAGGGTCGGGGCATCATCGAGGCGCAGAAAACGGCCCTCGCCGTGGGGGACCAAGCGGGCCAGACCGCCTCACCGATCCGGGCTTCAGTCGCCGGGTCGGGCGCGTTCCAGCCAAGAGGAAACGACCAGATGCGGAATGGTCAGCGCCGCCAGCAGCTGGAAGGCCTGCGCTGTCACGTCCGGCGTGATCGCGCCGCCTGTCATCCGCGTCGCCATGATCCATATCACGGCTGCCGCGACCGGCAGGGCGATCGCCGTCGCGGCGCGCCATCGCCATGACAGATCAGCCAGTGTCAGCTGGGCATGGGCCAGATGGCGGGGCGAATGCAGGCAGACGAAAAACAGCGCAAAGCCGATGACCGGCGGAAACAGCAGCAGGGCCGCCATCGCAGCGGCCATGCTGATCGCGCCCCTGCGGTCGCCGCGCTGCCAGACGATCAGGCAGCACACTGCGGTGACGACCAGCACCATGGGGGCGATCAGGAACAGGCCCGTTGCCACATCAGCGCCGCCGCGACCACCGGTCATGTCGGAAAAGATCGCGGAAACCTGATCGGGATGCGCCAGCGCGGGGGCCGCCGCGACCGAGGCGCCGCAGATCACCCGCAACAGGGCATCCTCGATCCGGTCCCAGTCCTCGCCGAAATGATAGGCGGCGGCGATCAGAAAGAAGACCAGCGTCGCATCGGGGCGCAGCCGCCATGCAAGCACCATGGTCAGAACGATGGCGATATAGATCGCGGTGATGCCCGCCAGCCGCTTTCGGTTGCCGCCCGACACCCGGGCCAGCAGGCTGATGTCATAGGCGCCATGCGGCAGACCTCCGAACAGGAAGATGGCGGTCGCGGCCAGCGTGCTCAGCTGGCCGCCCAGATCCACGCCAAGAAAGCGGACCGCCAGCAGCATCGCGATGGCGGTCCAGAAGGCCGCAAGCGCGGCGCCCCCGGAACCTGCGGCAGACGGATCGGAATGGGTCATGACGATCATCCCGGGGGACCGGCTCATGCCTGAACGGGCGTGGTCTTGGTCATCTCGATCTCGGATTTGCGGATCGCGATGATGTAGATCAGGATGCCCAGACCCACCTTGGCCACAAGGTCGGCAACGGTATAGCCGATCTGGATGGTGGTGTTCGCGGTCGGCCCGTCCAGCCCGGCAAAGGGTGCCATGTAGACGATGGGATAAAAGCCCCAGGACGCAAAGGTCAGCAGGCGGGCCTGCTTCAGCAGCGAGCGCACCTGCGGCGGCTGCGTCTCGATCGCGCGGCTGAGACCGCTGAACAGCTCGTACACGATATAGGCGAAGGGGATCGTGGACAGGAACCCCCACAGCGCCCGGGTGCCGTTGCTGTCGGCGATCTCGCCCGGATAGCCCAGAATGACCATCAGCGCTGCGGCAACCCCCAGTCTTGTGGCCTTGCTGACCGTCTCGTCGCGCGACAGGCGCATGACCAGCACCAGCTCGATCAGCAGCAGCGGCACCGTCAGAAGCCAGTCGACATAGCGATAGGCATCGTTGAACGCGTATCCGGTGTTGGACACGACGCCGTTCTCGAACAGAAAGGCGGCTTCCCAGCTTTGGAAGATGCGGAAATAATGATAGGCGGCAATGGCCGTCACCAGTCCCGAAATGACCAACGCGGTTCGATAGGGGGGCGCAACCTCGGACCGGCCGAACCACAGAAAGATTGTGGCGGCCGCCATGGCCGCGAAGGTGAATGAGATCGAGTTGTAAACAAGCAGGTATTGGAAGGCGCTCATGGCCTCCGGGACAACTTCAGTGGCAACAGCTTCCATCACGTCTCTCCTCGATGTGCGGCATGACGAACGGAGATCAATGACGCCGCTCGATATGCCGGATCAGGGTGCTGCCGATCCGGGCATTTGAACAAATCTTTCGTTGTCGCAGGCAAGCTGCGTCGATCGGGCGCAGCGTGGTCGTGAACCGAACGCTTCCGATGCCAGTCCAGCGAAAGTCCCGGGGGCACAGGCATGACCGACAAAGCGCGCGAAACCGGATCGTTTAAAACGAAGCGCCAACGAATCATGCGCCAGTGAAGGCTCACGGATCTGTGACGATCTGTCCCGGATTCCGGTGACGCTGGCCTGCGACATCTTTTGGGGCACAACCCTGCGACATAGTGTCGGCCCTTGGCTCGCAGCCGCCGGGTTGGCCTGTTGAGCGGCCCTAGTCCGGCCTTCCCGTGGAATGAACGCCCTGATCGGAGCCGCGGCCTCTGGGATACCAGGACGCATGCCGCGCCTTGACCGGACGACGGACCTGACGTGGCAAGGCCTCGTCCGCCGGAGATCGACGGCGCCCAGACTGCGCGACGGTCAAACGGGCGAACGCATCCGCCCTTCTGAGCAGTCCGTCGATCATGCAGAGACTGATCGAGCCATGGAAACGCCATCGATTCTGTTGACCACGCCAACGGGCCACAGAAGCAAACCTCTGGCATGTCGATACGCAGGTGAAGTCGTCCGCCAATGGGCTGGAAGCAATGGCGCCTGCACCGGCTGACCCTGGCGCAGGATCTTACTGGTCTGGCGGAATTCCGGGCTCCCGCGTTCCAACGCCTTGATCCGATCCCGGTCCGCTGTCGTCATACCGTTGTCTTTTTCGGCCTGCTTGACGCATTCGCGCAAGATCTGCGGATTGCAGCCGATCTTGGATGTGATGGCCCCGGCTTGTGCCTTGCAGGAGACTCAATGCTCCGACACCATCCGCATGGCATGCGCGCGGACCTCAGCCGTGCAGCCTATTTGCCATTTGATTTTTCGGCATAACCGTCATCCTTACTGACGGTGACGGTCTTCGACAGACCCGGGGCGCGTAGCGATCCGGTGATCGCCCGCCGGACCGACAAGCCTCGATCAGTTTTCCAAAGACAGCCCCCACGCGCTGCGGCGACAGGATAGTTCTTCGATGAAAGCCATGCTTGCTGATCGCGCGAATCTGGCGCTTCTGACCGTGGCCCTGCTGGGCCTGCTGACCGGGCTGGGACTCATGGCCATGGGTTGGCCCGGTCCTGCCACGCTGGCCTTCAGCGCCGGGGTCATCCCGGTTCTGGCGGCGCTGGTGGTCGAGATCCTGCACAGCCTTGCGCGCCGCGAGGTCGGGCTGGACATCGTCGCGGCCCTGTCGATGTTCGCGGCGCTGATCTTTGGCGAGACGCTGGCCGCGGCAGTCGTGGCGCTGATGTATTCCGGCGGCACCTTTCTGGAGAGCTTTGCCGCCGGACGGGCGCGGCGCGAGATGACCGACCTGCTGTCCCGTGTCCCGCGAACCGCCACCCGTCATCAGGGCGACACCCTGACCGAGGTTGCGCTGGACGCGATCGTGCCCGGTGATCTGCTGCTGATCCGGCGGGGCGCCATCGCACCGGTGGACGGTACTGTCGCCAGTCCGGGCGCCTTGCTGGACCAATCGGCGCTGACAGGGGAATCCATGCCGGTGCGGCGGCAGCAGGGTCACGAGGTGATGAGCGGATCGACCAATGCCGGCGATGCCTTCGATCTGCGCGCCACCCACCGCGCCGCCGACAGCACCTATGCGGGGATCGTGCGTCTGGTGGAAAGCGCGCAGGCCTCCAAGGCGCCGATGGCGCGGCTGGCCGACCGGTATTCGTTGCTGTTTCTGGCGGTGACGGTCACGCTGGCGACCTTCGCATGGGGATTCACCGGCGATCCGATCCGCGCGGTGGCGGTTCTGGTTGTGGCCACGCCCTGTCCACTGATCCTCGCCGTGCCGGTGGCGCTGGTCGCAGGGCTGTCGCGGGCGGCGCATTACGGCGTGCTGATCAAGGGGGCGAAACCGCTGGAGGCGCTGGCCGGCATCCGCACGCTGATCCTGGACAAGACCGGCACCCTGACCGAAGGGCGCCCGCAGATCGTGGCGGTGCAGGTCGCGGGCGATCTGAGCCGCGATCAGATCATCCGCTATGCAGCGGCGCTTGATCAGGCCTCTGGCCATCCGATCGCGCAGGCGATCGTTGCGGCGGTCAGGGGCATCGCCCTGCCCATGCCCGGTGCCATCAAGGAGACCGACGGGGAAGGCGTCACCGGCCTTGTGGAGGGCCATCGGGTCGTCGTGGGGGGCACCGATTTCGTGATGGCCCAGCTGGGCCTGACAGGGGCCGATGTGCCCCTGCGCGACGAGGGCGCGGTGGTCGTGTCTGTGGGCGTGGACGGCCTTCTGGCGGGGCATCTGGTTCTGGCGGACGCCGTGCGCCCCGGCACGGTGGCGCTGCTGGCGGCGTTGCGCAAACGCGGCATCGGGCGCATCCTTCTGGCCACGGGCGACCGGCTGGCCGTCGCATTGGCGGTGACGGCGGGGCTTGGGCTGGACGGTCTCCACGCCGGGTTGACCCCGGACCAAAAAGTGCAGCTGGTCCTGTCCGAGCGCGCGTCCGGCGCCGTGATGATGGTCGGCGATGGGGTGAATGACGCGCCCGCGCTGGCCGCCGCCGATATCGGGGTCGCGATGGGCGCACGCGGGGCGGCGGCATCGGCCGAGGCGGCGGATGTCGTGCTGCTGGTCGACCGGCTGGACAACCTGCTGCCCGGCATCGAGATCGCGCAGCGTGCCCGCCGGATTGCCCTGCAAAGCGTCGTGGCCGGGATCGGCCTGTCGGTTCTGGGCATGGTCGCCGCCGCATTCGGATATCTGTCCCCGGTGCAGGGCGCCATCCTGCAAGAGCTGATCGACGTGGCGGTGATCCTGAATGCGTTGCGCGCCTTGCGGATCGTGCCTGATAAAACCGTCCCAAACACAGGGCTGCAGGGGATCGCTGCCCAATCCTCTGACCCTCAGGGACATCTGACAAGGTGACCGCCCGTGGCACTGCGGACAGGCATCGCCGCATCTGGGGGCCGGCAGGCTGCCAGCGGACGATGGCGCTGATCCGGAACGCGCCCTGCGCCGTTGCCCACCAAGACGGCGTCCTTCAAGAAAGCGGATTGCAAAGACTGATCTGGATCAAGGCACTGTCTTGACCACTCTTCTATCGTGATGCTTGGGCACATCTTCCGATCAGGGTGTGGTTTGTCGCGGTGCATGATGCGATGTCCTTTCCCATCGGCTGTCGCAGAGGCGCTGACATGACCATTCCGGGCTGGCTGAACGATCAAGTGCTGCGGATGCAGTGGCTGTCGGATCTGGTGACGGCGGTGGTGCGGGCCACAGGGCTGGACCCGGCCTCGCGGATCGGCGGGTCGGTGCACTTCTTCGTCTATGACGTGATCAAGATCTTTATCCTGCTCTCGGTGCTGATCTTCACGATTTCCTACGTGCAAAGCTATTTTCCGCCCGAACGGACGCGACGGATCCTGGGGGGGCGGTCCGGGATCGGGGCCAGCACCATGGCCGCGCTGCTGGGCACGATCACGCCCTTCTGCTCTTGCTCTTCGATCCCGCTGTTCATCGGGTTCACGGCGGCGGGCCTGCCTCTGGGCGTGACATTCGCGTTCCTGATCTCGTCGCCGCTGGTGGACATGGCCTCGGTGATCCTTCTGGCCTCGGTCTTCAACTGGCCGATCGCGCTGGCCTATGTGGGGGTCGGCCTGCTGGTGGCGATCCTGGGCGGCACGCTGATCGGCAGGCTTGGGATGGAGGATCAGGTCGCGGGTTTCGTCCGAGACGTCCCCGTCATCGACACCGACCAGATCCTGACCCGCCCCGAGCGCGTGGCCTATGCGCGCGAGCAGGTGACCGGGATCGTGCGCAAGGTCTGGCCCTATGTGCTGATCGGGGTGGGCATCGGCGCGGCCATCCACAACTGGGTCCCGGCGTCCACCATCGGCGCATTGCTGGGGCAGGACAAATGGTGGGCGGTGCCGGTGGCCACGCTGGTGGGCATCCCGATCTATGCCGACATCTTCGGCACCTTGCCGATCGCCGAGGCGCTGGTCGCCAAGGGCGTGGGCTTGGGCACCGTGCTGGCCTTCATGATGGCGGTCACCGCGCTGTCGCTGCCCTCGCTGATCATGCTCAAGCGCGTGGTCAGGGTGCCGCTGCTGGCAACATTCGTGGCCGTGGTGACCGTTGGCATCCTGACGATCGGCTTCACCTTCAATGCAATCACCCATCTGTTCATCTGAAAGGAACCGTCATGATCATCGAGATTCTGGGCACCGGCTGCAAGAAATGCGTCACTTTGGGCGAGAATGCCAAGGCGGCAGCAGAGGCTGCCGGCAAGACGGCCCAGATCGTGAAGGTCACCGACTTTGCCAAAATCGCCGCCTATGGTGTCATGTCCACGCCCGGTCTGGTCGTGGATGGCAAGGTTCTGTCAGCCGGCAAAGTGCTGAGCGCCGAGGAAATCAGTCGCCTGCTGTGACCCTCTGCCGGTGCGTGGCGCGGCGGATCGACAGCCGCGGCAGCCTTGCCGAGGCCAAGGGATGCGCAGGTCGTCCCGGACACCGGCCTTGGCGGCGGCCATGACGCCATGATCCCGGTCGAATTGCAGGAGGCGGCCCTTGGCGCCGCCCTGGACAGGGGGATTGCGCGGCTCACGCCGATGCTGCATTTTTGTCCGGACGCTGCGGACGTCCTGTTGACGACACCGCCTCAGGACGCGCCACCCAGAGTGAAAGTGATCCGATATCAGACCGTCGTGGACAGTCCCGAGACGGATCAGCGTCTGGATCCTCTGCATCGCGATGTGCTGAAAGTCGGAACCATCCCGACGACCCTGTCCTCGGCATTGCCGCTGGAGAGGATGCTGGCCCGAAAGGTCTGACCCATGCCGCACGATCATCATCACAGCCCGCCGCCCGATCTTGGCCCCGCCTTCCGATGGGCGGTTGGGCTGAACACAGCCTATGTCATCGTCGAGGCTGTGGCGGGATGGATGACCGGCTCTCTGGCCTTGCTGGCGGATGCAGCCCATAATCTGACGGATGTGGCAGGCTTGCTGGTTGCCTGGGGCGCGGCCATATTGGCCGGGCGCGCCGTCACGGCGCGGCACAGCTGGGGTCTGGGACGCGCGACCATTCTGGCGGCGCTGTTCAACGCTATCGCCATTCTGGTCGGTGTCGGGGCAGTGACATTAACGGCCGTGCACCGTTTGTCCGATCCGGTTGCGGTGCCGGGACTGACGGTGATGCTGGTTGCCTTGATCGGTATTGCGGTCAACACCGGCTCGGCCCTGCTGTTCCTGTCGGCCCGCAAGGGCGATCTGAATGCACGCGGGGCATTCCTGCATATGGCCGCGGATGCCGCCGTGTCGGGGGCGGTCGTGCTGGCGGCGGCAGGTATCCTGCTGACAGGATGGGATTGGCTGGACCCGGCGGTGGCCATTGCCGTCAGCCTGTTGATTGCCGTGACGGCGGCCGGGCTGCTGCGCGAGGCGCTGCATCTCAGTCTGGACGGGGTGCCGTTCCAGATCGACCAGCCCTCGGTCGCATCCTGGCTGCTGGAACAGCCGGGCGTGGAAAGCCTGCACGATCTGCGGATCTGGCCGCTGTCGACGACCCGGACAGCGCTGGCGGTGCATCTGGTATGGGATGGCCCGGATCCGGACGCCTTCCTTGACCATGTCACAGACGCACTGGCCGATCATCATGCCATCTCGGATGTCACGCTGCAGCTGGAACGCCGCCCCTGTCATCGCGCCGGATCGCCGCAGATTGCCTAGGCTTCCTCTGCAGCGGCTGCGACGATGCGCCATGCGTGAACCGCCAAGGCTGCTTGGCAATTCTGCGCATCACGCTGGCCATGGCCCGGGCGCTGATGAACCGCCCCGACCTGTTGCTGACGCCTGGGTCCACCAGCAATCCGGACCCTGTCCCGGCGGCGCAGGTCACAGGGCTGATCGTCCAGGTCAATGGTGCCGAGGGCATGACGTTCCTGTTCTTGACCCATGATGACAAGATTGCATCCCTGTTCCGCCGCCGGATCGTTGTCGGCGGCGGGCTGGTCACGGGCCGAGGCGCTTCAACGGGGGGTGGCGTTACCTAGCGTCGCCTTCGAAATCCAATACGACCCGCGCGGCGACCTTGCCATGCTCCAGCCGGTCGAACACCTCATTGATGGCGCTGAGCGGTTGCAACTCGACATTGGCTTTGACCTTGCCATCGGCCGCGAAAGCCAGCGCTTCGGCCATGTCCTGCCTTGTGCCCACGAACGATCCGCGGATGGTGATGCAATTGGCCACCACATCGAACAGCGGCACGGGAAACTCGCCCGCAGGCAGGCCCACCAGCGCACAGGTGCCGCGTTTGCGGGTCATTGCGATACCCTGATGAAACGCGGTCAGCGACGGCGCGGTGATCAACACACCATGCGCGCCGCCGTCGGTGCCGTTGCGCACCGCCTCGATGGCGTCTTCGGATTTGGCATTCACGACCAGATCGGCGCCAAGCGCCGTGGCATGGGTCAGCTTTTCGTCGTCGATATCGACGGCGCAGACCTGAAACCCCATCGCCTTGGCGTATTGGATGGCCAGATGCCCCAGCCCGCCGGCGCCCGAGACAAGCACCCAGTCCCCGGGTTTGGCATCGGTGACCTTCAGCCCCTTGTAGGTGGTGACGCCCGCACAGATCAGCGGGGCGGCCTGCTGCGGCGACAGGCCCGGCGGAACATGCGCGACATAGTTCGGATCGGCCAGAATATATTCGGCGAAACCGCCATTCTTCGTATAACCGCCGAACTCGGCCTCGCCGCAGACGGTTTCCCATGCCGACAGGCAATGCTCGCAATGGCCGCAGGCAGAATAGAGCCATGGCACACCGACCCTGTCGCCCTCTTTCACCCGGGTCACGCCCGCGCCAAGGGCCACGACGCGGCCGATCCCCTCGTGACCGGGGATGAAGGGCGGGACCGGCTTGACCGGCCAGTCGCCCCGCGCGGCGTGCAGGTCGGTATGGCAGACCCCGCAGGCCTCTGTCTTGACAAGGATCTGGCCGGGGCCGGGGGTCGGGATGGCCATCTGTCGGAATTCCAGCGGCTTGCCAAAACCGGTTACCAAGGCTGCGTGCATCTGTGTGGTCATCTGGGTGGCTTTCCTGAATAAGGGGGCGCGTCGGTCCGGTCCGGCTGCGGCGCGAGGGTCCGGGTGGCTTCAGGCCGGGGCGCAGGCCTTGACCAAGCGCACCAGCTTCTTGTTGACGAATTGCTGGATGCCCATGTCGCCCAGCTCTCGGCCATAGCCTGAATTCTTGATCCCGCCGAACGGCAGTTCGGCATCCGACCAGCTGATATTGTTGATGAACATCATGCCGGTCTCGACAGCGCTGGCCACGCGCCTGCCTGCGGCCGGATCGCTGGTGAAGACGGACCCGCCCAGACCGAAATCGCTGTCATTGGCCAAGGCGATCGCAGCGTCTTCGTCCGCGACCCGGAACACCATGGCGACAGGGCCAAAGAACTCGTCCCGGAAGGCCGGGTTGTCGGGGGCGACATCGGTCAGGATCGTCGGCTGCATATAGCTGCCCGCCCGGTTCAGGCGCTGACCGCCCATGACCAGCGTGGCGCCATGTCTGACGGCGACATCCACCTGTTCCAGCAACCCGACCAGCGCCTCTTCGCTGGACAAGGGCCCAAGCGTCGTCGCGGGGTCCAGCGGATCGCCCACGACAAGCGCGCCCAGGGCGCCCCTGAACCCGGCCATGAACCGGTCGGCCACGCTGTCGATGATGATGAAACGCTTGGCCGCACAACAGGTCTGGCCGGTGTTGAACATCCGGCCCCAGACTGCCCATGTCTGCGCATGGTCCATATCCGCATCGGCCAGAACGATGAACGCATCCGCGCCGCCCAGCTCCATGGACGAGGGCTTCAGCGCCCGACCGGCCGCGGCGGCAATGCTGCGCCCGGCAGGCACGCTGCCGGTCAGGGCGACGCCCTTGATCCGGGGATCGGCGATGACCGCATCGGACTGGCCGTGGCTGATCATCAGGTTGGTATAAAGACCCGCAGGCGCGCCCGCATCGGTCATGACCTTTTCAAAAGCCATGGCGCATTGCGGCACGCAGGCGGAGTGCTTGATCACCAGCGCATTGCCCGCCATCAGATGCGGTCCGGCGACGCGGGCCAGTTGATAATAGGGGAAATTCCACGGCTCGACCCCGAAGATGACGCCAATCGGGCGGCTTTCCATATGACCTTCGCCCTCTTCGGGATGCAGCGGAACATCCGCCAGAAAGCGTTCGGCATTGCGGGCATAATAGGTCATGATCCGGGCGGAAAACGCCACCTCGGCCCGCGCCTCGGCGATGCGTTTGCCCATCTCCATCGTCATGATCCGGGCCAGATCCTCGGTCCGCTCGACCAGCAGCGCCGCCGCCCGGTCGATGATCACCGCGCGGTCTGCGAATGAGCTGTGCTTCCAACGGGAAAAGCAGCCGTCCGCCGTGGCGAGCCGTTCCTCCAGCTGGGCATCGGTCAGCGGGGCAAAGCGCGCCAGCAAAATTCCCGTGGCCGGATTGACGCTTTGATAGGTCATTGAGGTCTCCTTGCCGCAAAATGCCGACGATCCCGTCACTTCGTGTCGAAGGGTTCGGACGTCGACCGGACATGCACCGGGCCTGAGGTGCAGCGGGCTGGGATCAGCATGGACCCCGCCAAAGGGCCTAATACTGATCCAGATCTGTGTTGCGCGAAATATTCGCCGACTGGCTGCCTTGATCACGTCAGCATGACGACCACCTCATGTCCGGCTCCATCCAGCGGAACCAAGGCGCAGGCCGAAGACGCGCGGGATGTCCTGTCGTCGCCCCGCTGAACCGAGACCGCGTTATCCGTGGCCTCGACACTCAGCCGGGCGGTAAAGCCGGGCCAGCTGTCTGGCAGACGGGGCGTGATCACCAGATAGCCGCCCCCGCGGCGCAGGCCCGGAATGCCCTCGACCGCCGCACGCGACTTCCAAGCGGCAGAGCCGGTATGCCAGCTCCAGCCGCCCCTGGTTTCATGGGGGGCACGGAATAGACGCCGCCATGACATAGAGCTTGAACCGGTGCCGGGCGGCGGCAGGGGTCAGGGGTCAGGACAGGGGGGTTGATCGGGCTAAGAAACCGCGCCGCTGGCCAGCTCGACCGCCATTCCCGCCAGTGCGATGGTGGGCTGCGGACAGCCACGGGCAAGATCATCGACCGCGCTGCGATAGAGGTCGCGGCTGGCGAAATCCGTAACCGCATGGCCGGGATGCTGACGCAGACGCGCCTCGACAAGGCTGACATCCTCGAACATATTATTCTAGTCGGTGGCCGCCAAACCGCGAAAAACGATGATGATAATGCGCCGCGTCACAGTCAAGGCGCGCCATCGGCCCTGCGCATGGCGCACGACGCTATCGATGGTCGCGCCCCGAGCCTCCAGCCCATCCTGCATCCATGCGCCGATCAGCGCATCGGTATATGCCGCAGGTGGCGCTGAACACGCAATGCGGGAACGGCCGCCTTCCAGGAAAGACCCGACGCCACTGCACGTCAGGGCAGGGGCGTTGCGTGAACGTTCGCCGCCAGCGTCCCGTCCGCACGACGATCGATGCCCGCGGCGTTGGCCTCGTCCGTGTCGAGATGCATTTCGGTCAATGCGCCGGGGGCGACACGGATCAATGTGCCGCCAAACGTCAGGCCACGCCCATCGTCGCTCTTGACGGCGATCGCCACCATGTCACCATCGACAAGCCCCATCACCGCAGCATCGGTCGGATTGGTGTGAACATGGCGCGCAGCGATGATCAGACCGGTGCTGTCTTCATGGCCGTGCGGTCCGATCAGGCGCACCGGGGGCGTGTTGTCCAATTGGCCGCTGTTCCTGACGGGCGCGTCGATTCCAAGCGCAAAGCTGTCCGTACGCGAGACTTCGATCTGAGTGCGCGGACGCAGAGGGCCCAGAATGGCGACGTGATGCAGGCATCCTTTGGGCCCCTGCAGCGTGACACGCTCCTCGGCGACCCAGTTGCCGGGCTGACGCAGCGGCGCGCCCTCGGTCAATCGATAGCCTGGGCCGAACAAAGCCTCGACACTCTGCTGCGAAAGGTGGACATGGCGGCCGGACACCGAGATCGGGATCGCAAGCGCTGTGACGGTCCGGCGTCCAAGCAGGGCTTCGACGTCGCGGGCGATCATCAACTGTTCGGCGGTCTCGGTGACCATGACCGCGACGCGGCTGTTCTGGGCGTGAATGCGCGGCGCAGCGCGGTCCGAAAGGTCCGGAGACCGGTTCAGATCTTCGTCCAGCATCAGGCCCATGAACTGCAACCCGTCGCAGATGCGTCTGCGCATCGACGCCGAGTTTTCACCGATCCCACCGGTGAAGACGATGGCATCGACGCCGCCCATCGCGGCGGCATAGGCGCCGAGATACTTGCGCGCCCGGTATGCATAAAGCGTGATCGCCAGTTGCGCCTCGGTATTTCCGTCGGCGGCCTGCGCCTCGACATCGCGCATGTCTGCGCTGCCGGCCAGTGCCTTCAGCCCGCTTTCACCGTAAAGCGCGGCTTCGATAGCCGGGATGTCCAGTCCCAGTTCGCGATGCAGGAACCCAAAGGCGCCCGGGTCGATGTCACCCGACCGCGTGCCCATCACCAGCCCCTCGAGCGGAGTCATTCCCATCGAACTGTCGATGCTGGCCCCGTATTGCACCGCGCAGGCGCTGGCACCGTTGCCCAGATGCATGCTGATGATCCGCAACTCGACCAGGGGCCGTCCAAGCGCCTCGGCCGCGCGCTGTGCGACATATCGGTGCGAGGTGCCGTGAAACCCGAAGCGGCGCAACCCTACCGCCCGCCACGCAGATGGGACAGCATAGGTCGTGGCTCGGGCCGGATTGCTCAGATGAAAGCTGGTGTCGAAGACCGCGACCTGTGGCAGGTCCGGCCAGAGATCGCGCGCCAGCTGAAGCGCCCGGATCATCGCTGGATTGTGCAGCGGTGCTAGGGGCGTCAGCGCCTCGATCCGGGCCAGGACCGCATCATCGATCAGCGCCGGGCCGGTGAACTCAGTTCCGCCATGGGCCAGGCGGTGCCCCACAGCCTGAAGACCCGCCACTGCTTTTTCGGCCAGCAAGCCGGGGACCGCGGCAATCGCGGTGCCGATATCTGAATGCGTTGCCCGCACCCGCTCCGGTGCCGCATTTCCAACAGCGAGGCTTTGGTCGCAGCCATCGTTGCCAAACCTGTCGAAACTGCCCTTGAGGATCTGCAGGTCCCCATCGAACACACCGAATTTCAGGCTTGAACTGCCTGCATTGAAGACAAGAATACGCATGGTTCGGCTCCAGCCAGTGTCAGGGCGCAGTATAGCCGCCATCGATCAGATGAGAGCTGCCGGTGATGAAACTGGCCCCCGCCTGCGCACAGCAAGGCAGGGGTCTGCCAGCGCACCCGGTAAAAGACCCGGCAAGGGTGACATCGATCACCCTGTGCCGGTCATCGGCAGGATACCGGCCGATGGGCAGGCCGGGGGGGGGCAGGCCGGGGCCAGCGCGTCGCCTATCCCGGGTGGGGGCTCGACGCCTTTCTTGACGATGCGTCACTGGCAGCTTGCCGGGTTCACCCCGGAAGCCGTCAGCGCCCAGTCCGTCATCTGACCCACCACCTGCCGGGCGCCTGCGTCAAAGGCCGGGATCAGGTCGGCGCTGCGGGTGCTGGCCGCCGGGACCGTAGCGCTGAAGCGGCTGCGCGACACGACATCGGCCTCCATCTCGCTGACCATCTGCGCATCGACCGACAGGCGGACGACCACGCCTTCGGGGGTCAGTTCGGCGTTGAAATCGCCGATCTCGCTGATCAGGGCGTAATCGCCCGACAGGCCCAGAGGCGCGCGGCCGACATGGGCATAGCTGCCCGTCGCGCCAAGGCTTTCGACCAGCAGGCGCTGGACCATCGCGGGCACGGTTTCACCCCATTGCGCATCGGGCAGGTATTGCGTCTGCAAGGCCGAGGGGCGGATCATGATCCGGTCGCTGTCCAGCGTGCCGCGGGTCTTCGGCGGCTCGATCACCAGTTCGGCGATGCGGGCCTGCCCGCAGCTGCGGGCGGGGGGCGGGCGCAGTTCGAACAGGTCGCGTTCGGGTTCGCCCTGCAGGGCAGACAGGGCGCCGCAGCCGGGCAGGGTGCCAAGGGCAGCGATCATCAGGGCGGCGGGCAGGCGCATGGGAAACCTCATCGGCGAAACTCGGGGGTGTTGGGACCGGACAGCAGCTGGCCCGGATTGCGGCGCAGGGTGGATACAAGCTGGTTCATATTCTCGACCAGCGCGCGCAGATCCTGCGACAGGCGGGAGATCTGCGGCAGCGTCTGGCCCGCGAAGGATTGTACCGGGCCCTGCGCGCCCTGCATCACCCCGTTGAGCGAGGTGAAGGCGCTGGCTGCGGCATCGGCCGCCTGACGCAGGCTGGCACTGATCTGCGGCAGATCGTCGGGCAGGCTGGCCAGCGCGGTGTTCAGCGCGGCCAGCGTGCTGCGCAAATCGCCCGCCACCGGGGCGATGTCGCGGCTGATGACCGTGTCCGCCGCATCAAAGGCCCGGGTTCCCGAGGCCAGCGCCGTATCCAGCCCGTCAAGGCTGGCCTCGCCCCGTTCGGTCAGGGTGGTCAGCCCGGCGGCGCTGCGTTCCAGTTGCTGCGTCAGCGTCGTCAGATCGCCCGCGACATAGGTATCGACCCGGTCCAGCGTGGCGGTGGCAGCTGTCAGCGTCGTGTCGGCCTGTTCGGCGGCACTGGCAAAGCGATCCAGCGTCACGCCCGCGCTTTGGCTCAGCCCCTCCATCTGTTCGCCAAAGGCGGCGATCCCGGTGGCCGCGACCCGGATCGCGTCGGTGGCTGCGGCCACATCGTCCAGTGCCTGATCCAGATGCCCGCTGGAGCGTTCGACATTGTCCAGAATCGAGGCCACCCGCCCCTGATTGTCAGGCCCCAGGATCTGCGCCAGCTGTTCGGCCACAAGGCCAAGGCGTTCGATGATCTGCGGCCCCTCGTCCGTCAGCGTCTGCAGGGCCGAACGGCTGGAGGCGATGACCGGCACGTCACTGCCATCGGCATCGCGCAGCAGCGGCGCGCGTTCGGACCCCGCGCTGATCGCGACCAGCGCCACGCCGGTCACGCCCTGCACCTCCAGCGCGGCGCTGCTGTCGGCGCGGATGGGGGTGTCCTCGGTCACCTCCAGCCGCACGCGAACGGGCAGCGGATTGCCCGGCGCCAAAGCCATGTCGATGACGCGCCCCACCGGCAGGCCCGCAAAGCGCACCTCGGACGAGGGGCCAAGGCCCGAAACCTCGGGGAAATAGACGTCGTAATAGGCGAACTGCCGGTCCAGCTCCAACCGGGCGAACCACAGGACAAAGCCGAGGATTCCCAGAAACCCGGCAATGGTGAAGGCGCCGATCAGCATGTAATTGGCTTTGGTTTCCATGCGCTTAATCCTTTGTCACGGCGGCACGCGCGCGCGGCCCGTGAAAATATTCGTGCACCCAGGGGTGATCGACCTGCAGCATCTCGGCCATGGTTCCGGTGGTCAGAACCCGCCGTTCGGCCAGCACCGCGACCCGGTCGCAGCAGGCATGCAGCGTGTCCAGATCATGGGTCACCA
Source organism: Paracoccus nototheniae (assembly GCF_004335005.1). Taxonomy (GTDB): domain Bacteria; phylum Pseudomonadota; class Alphaproteobacteria; order Rhodobacterales; family Rhodobacteraceae; genus Paracoccus; species Paracoccus nototheniae. Next base: position 31,719 of record NZ_RQRT01000003.1, read on the forward strand.
GAAAGACCGACAGGTTCAGCGCATCGCGCAGGGTCACGATCAGGGTGTCAAAGGCGGTGGCGCCGATCGGGTCCAGCCCGGCGGTGGGTTCGTCCAGAAACAGGATCTCGGGATCCAGCGCCAGCGCGCGGGCCAGACCGGCGCGCTTGCGCATCCCGCCCGACAGATCCGAGGGGACATTGCCGTTGGCCTTCCACGGCAGCCCCGCCATGCTGACCTTGAGTTCCGCCAGACCGCGCCGCTGTTCGGGGGTCAGGCCGGGCACGGCGTTCAGCGGCACCTCGACATTTTCGCGCACGGTCAGGGATGAAAACAGCGCGCCGTCCTGAAACATCACGCCCCATCGTTGTTCCAGCGCGCGCCGCTCGGCGCCCGACAGGGTGCCGATGCGCTGGCCCAACACGTCGATGGTGCCCGCCTGAACGGCCTCCAGCCCGACGATGGCACGCAGCAGCACCGATTTCCCGGTGCCCGAACCGCCGACCACGCCCAGAATCTCGCCGCGCTTCAGGTCCAGATCCAGACCGTCATGCACCACATGGCTGCCGAACTGGGTGCGCAGGCCCCGCACCCGAACGACGGGATCGTCGCTCATAGTCCCACCTGCGCGAAAAAGACCGAAAAGGCGGCATCGGCGATGATCACCGCAAAGATCGCGCTGACCACCGCGGATGAGGTCATCTGCCCAAGCGATTCCGCATCCTTGCCGACCTGCATTCCGGCATGGCAGCCGATCACCCCGATGATGAGTGCAAAGACCGGCGCCTTGACGACCCCGACAATGACATGGGTCACGCTGACATCGGCCAGCCGCGCCAGAAACACGGCGGGCGAGATACCCAGCTCGATCCAGGACATGACCGCGCCGCCCAAAAGACCCATCACCGCCGAGACCAGTCCAAGAATCGGCAGCATCAGGACCAACGCCAACACGCGCGGCAGGACCAGCACCAGATCGGGATCAAGGCCCAGGGTCCGCATCGCGTCGATTTCCTGACGCATCTTCATCGACCCGATCGACGCCGTCAGCGCCGAGGCCGTGCGCCCCGCCACGACGATGGCCGTCAGCAGAATGCCCAGTTCCCGCAGAATCGAGATCGCGATCAGATCGACGACGAACACCTCGGCCCCGAACTGGCGCAGCTGGTCCGACCCCTGAAAGGCCAGCACCACCCCGATCAGGAACGACATCACTGCCACGATGGGCACGGCCTTCAGCCCGGTTTCCTGGCAGTGATGGATCAGCGCGGTCGCGGGAAATCGCGTGGGATGGCGCAGGGCGCGGCCAAAGGCTGCCAGCGTGCGGCCCAGATATTCCGCCAGCTCGGCCAGATAGGTGCCCATCCCGACGATCCGCTGGCCGGTCGCCTGAAGAATGCGGCGCCACAGGGCAGGGGGAGCGGCCAGTTCGTCCGGCACCGGCAGTGCCTTTGTCACCGTCGCCAGAAGCCCGGAATGGTGGTCGGACAGCCCGCAAAGCGTGGCCCCGGCTGCCTTGTGCTGCGCCAGCGCCCATGCGCCCGCCGTGTCCATCCGGGTCACGCCGGAAAGGTCTATCTGCCGGGCCGTGGGCCCGGCTTCGAATGCGCCAAGGGTCCAGACGACCAGATCGCCGGAAAGGCGCATCCGCTCGTCCTCGATCACGACGGACAGATTGGACCGTAGAATGCTGCCGGATGCGTTAGCCGCTTGCATATGCTGTCATATCTTTCCGTCAATCTCGCAGAACGAGGCAGGATGATGAGCAGTTGACGTCTGCGACCTGCCGGTGTGCCCGGTTGTCTGACCGATGCCGGGAAGGCCTATCTACGCATTGATCGGAGGCCTTTGTCCATGACGGGGGCTGGCGCGGTTGGCAAGCGCGAACCTTGGGTGCATGGAGAGATGGCCCCTCTTCGCGACAGCACGAACATATCAACCTCTGAAACCGACGCGGATCGTTCTTGTCAAAGCGGATCGTTCGTAAAATCAGGAAACACGGGCTGCCAGCCCGCTGACGAATCCTCCGCTATGGTCGTCGCACCGAGTTCCCGCCCGCCAGAATGCCGTCGATCATCTGCGCCACAGCAAGATGCAGCTCGGATTTTCCATCAATGCCGGGATCATTGGCATGGGCGGCGGAAGCATCCTGCAATATTCCCACAATCTCTCGTTCGGGCAGAATTTTATGGTCGTTCAGCGCCAAAAGCAGCGATTCGCAGATCGCAAGAGCGGCAGTTCCGGCAACGTCGGTGACGTGGGGCATTCGCAGACCTTCCATGAGTCCATTCGGACGCCGGGCAAAATGCCCTTTACCGTCGGTCCCTGCGCATTGTGGCAGATCTGTGCTAGGACAGACTAACGCAGATCAGTGAAAGCGCGGCTTGCGCTGGTAAGGACTGTTCAGGGCCCCGGTCTGGTCGCGACAGGCGCGACACGACACCGGAAAGGAACGACGGCATTGACGGCACTGCACACTCCGCTCGCGCGCAAATTGGGAGCGTTTGTCGCCTTGTCGGCCAAAGAACTTGCTGTTCTTGACCAATTGCACAGCCGCAGGCGGGTTTTCCCCGCCGGGCTTGATATCATGCACGAGGGGCAGACGAACCACGCGGCCTATATTCTGGCCTCTGGCTGGGTCTGTTCTTACAAGCTGTTGCCCGGCGGCTCTCGTCAGATCGTCGATTTTCAGATCCCCGGCGATTTCCTGGGTCTGCGCTCTGTCCTGTTTCGCACGGCCGATCACAGCATCGAACCGATCACCCGGATCGAGGCGTCCGAGGTTCTGGCCCCGGAACTGCTGGACGCGTTCAACACCACGCCCCGGCTGGCGGCGGCCGTGTTGTGGGCCGCATCACGAGACGAGGCGATGGTGGTCGAGCATCTGGTCGGCATCGGGCGGCGCGATGCACGCGAGCGCACGGCGCATTTCCTTCTGGAACTGGGCGCGCGGCTGAAGCTTGTGGGTCTGGCGACGACCGAGGGGTATGCCTGTCCATTGTCGCAATACTTGTTGGCCGATGCCCTTGGCCTCAGCGCCGTTCACGTCAACCGCGTCCTGCGGGAACTGCGCGAGGCTGGGTTGATGACGTTCCAGCACGGCGCGGTCACCTTTCAGGACTTCAAGGGGTTGGTGAAGCTGGCTGATTTCGACCTGCACTATCTGGACCATGACGGCCCTCTTTTGAGGTGACCCTCATGCGAGGCAGACCGGTTGTCGCGGAAGGGCGGCACGCGCCACGACGGGTGCTGCGCACTTGCCACCGCACACCCGAACCCGGTGCTGAAGCCACAGGCAAAGTGCCTGAAACATCGCGGCCACAGGCTGGCGGATCGACGCATTTCCCCGGCAAAAGCGCGGCGTATCATGACCTTGAAATTATGGATCGAGCGCATCCCTCAGCGAGAGCCCGAGGCAATAAGCCCACCGCTGCTTTTATGGGCTTTGGTGACCGCTTGGCATTGCAGCACCAGACACCGGCTTTAATCGGAGCTATTTGGCAGGGCCTGATCATCTCGCCCTCAGGGGCTGCACGGTCACCCCATCGCCTGAGACCTGTGCCTCATGTCGGGAGCGAGAGCTTCCAGAGCCTGATAGTGCGACAGAAACACCTCTCCCGTCAGATGCTGAAGGAAGTCGCTGCGCTTCAGGCGGTCCATGACCGGGCCCTTGACCTCGGACAGGTGCAGGCTGATGCCAGCGTCTTCCAGACGATGCATGACCAGTTCCAGACTTTCGAGGGCGCTTGCGTCGATGCTGTTCACGGCTGCGCAGTTAAGCACCACGTGGCGCAGGTCGGGACGCTCTGCGACCTGTTGCTGGATGACATTCTCGATGGCGCGGGCATTGGCGAAAAACAGGCTTTCGTCGATGCGAAGGCCAAGAACCTCTGGCGTGCAGACGACATCGTGCCGCAGGACATTGCGAAAATGCTGCGTGCCGGGCACCTGGCCGATCACCGCGATATGCGGGCGCGATGTCGCCCAGAGATGCAGCAGGACCGAGACCGCCACACCGGCGATGATGCCATTCTCGACGCCGCCACCCAGGGTCACCAGCAGCGTGGTGGCCAGCGCGGCAAAATCTGATCGTGAATATTTCCAGGTTCGGACCAGCGCGCCGAAATCGGCCAGGCTCAGCACGGCCACGATGATGGTGGCGGCGAGAACTGCGATGGGCAGGTGAAACAGCAGTGGCGTCAGGTACAGCGAGGCCAGGGCAATGCCGATGGCTGTAAAGGCACCCGCCGCCGGGGTCCGGGCGCCCGCATCGAAATTGACCACCGAACGCGCAAAGCCGCCCGTGACCGGATAGCCCGACGAAAAAGCCGCGGCCAGGCTGGCCATGCCAAGTCCGATCAGCTCCTGATCCGGACTGATGGACTGGCGTCGCTTGGCGGCCAGGGTCTGCGCCACCGACACCGATTCGACGAAGCCGATCAGGGCGATCAGCGTGGCAGCCGGTAACAGCGTGATCCAGAGCGACAGATCCAGAGCCGGCACTGACAGGGGGGGCAAGCCTTGGGGGACGTCCCCAACCACGGCCACCCCTTTTGCGTCGAGATCCAACCCGACGACGAACAGGATCGAGGCGATGACGACCATCACCGGACCTGTTCGCGATAAAAGAACGGCGATACCCTCGGGGACGTGCAGGGCCCGCAGCGTTGGCTTGAGCGACTTGCGCGACCAGAACAGGAAAGCCGTCGCCGTTGCCCCGATCGCCAGCGTCGGCAGATGCGTGTCACCCAGATTTTCGATCAGGGACGGCACCATCCTGGTCAGGGTTTGCCCTTGGGCCTCGGTGCCAAGGATGTGCTTCAGCTGACCGGCCGCAATCAGCAGGCTGGACGCGGTGATGAAACCGGAAATGACAGGATGCGACAGCAGGTTTGCGACAAAGCCAAGACGGAAGATCCCCATCGCCAGCAGGATCAGACCGGACAGCAGCGCCAGCGCCAGCGCTGCCGCGATATATTCCGGGCTGCCGGGCGAGGCGACGCTGCTGGCAGCCGCGGCTGTCAGCAGCGAGACGACCGCCACAGGCCCCACCGACAGGGTGCGACTGCTGCCGAAAAGGGCGTAGACGAGCAGCGGCAGGATCGAGGCATAGAGGCCGATGACCGGCGGCAGACCGGCGAGCATGGCATAGGCCAACGACTGAGGGATCAGCATGATCGTCACGATCACCGCGGCCATCCCATCGCCGAGGAAGTCGTGCCGGTCATAGGCACGCCCCCAGTCCAGGATCGGCAGGAAGCGCGTCGGCCCGGCCATGTCCTAGCCCTCGACGGGAAGGCCGTTGGCCTTCCAGGCTGTCAGCCCGCCTTCGATCAGGTCGGCATCATACCCCATGGTCCGCAGCGTGTCGGCGGCCAGCGCCGCACGCCCACCCGCGGCACACAGGACATGCACCCGGCCCATGCCGCGCATGTTGGTCAATTGCGGCACAGCGGTTGCGGCGGTGGCATCCGCGCGCGTTTCAAGGATGCCGCGCGGCACATGCAGCGCGCCCGGTACCCGCCCATCCGTTTCCAGTTCCGCCGGTTCGCGCAGGTCGAGAACAAGATCACCCTGTCGGGCTGCCCGTGCGGCGTCAGCGGGCGAGACCGCCGTCACGCGGCTGCGGGCGTCCGCGACAAGCTCTTTCATGGTCATGGTCATATGCAGTCTCCTCAGAAGCGGTTGACGGGGATTTTCAGATAGCTGTGGCCGTCGTCTTGGACCGCAGGCAGGCGCCCGCCGCGCAGGTTGATCTGCAGCGCGGCCAGGATCCGGTCCGGCAGCGCTAAGGTCGCGTCACGCTCGTTGCGCAGCTTGATCCAGTCCTCGCGCTTTGTGCGATCCTTGACGTGACGGTTGCTGGCACGGTGCTCGGCGACCGTCGCCTCCCATTCGGGCGCGTCACGCCTGTCGGTGCCATAGTCATGGCCGACAAACAGGCGCGTGTTCTGGGGCAGCGCCAGAATGGCCTGAATCGAGTCCCACAATTCCTCGGTGGTCCCACCCGGGAAATCGGCGCGCGACGTGCCGACATCCGGCTGCATCAGCGTGTCATGGGTGAAAGCCGCGTCGCCGCAGACATAGGTGATCGAACCGAGCGTGTGGCCGGGCGACAGCATGACCCGGACGTCCAGATCGCCGATCCGGAACGTCTCTCCGGCCGCAAAGAGCCGGTCGAAGTCGCGCGCCGGGTCGAACGCATCGGGAAGGTTGTAGAGGCCCGCCCAGATGCGGGCAATGTCCGGGGCCCTTTCGCCGATGGCAGTGGGCGCACCCGTGCGCTCTTTCAAAAGGGCCGAGGCCATGACGTGATCGGCGTGCGGATGCGTGTCCAGAACCCACGCGACGCTCAGACCGTTCTGCCGCACCAGATCCAGAACCTGATCCATGCTCTTGGTCGAAAAGCGATAGTTCTTCGGGTCCAAGTTCCAGACAACATCGATCAGTGCCGCCTTCTTCGTGGCCGGGTCTGCGCAGATATACTGGATCGACCCGGTGTCCGGCTCATAGATGCCCCAGACATCGGGGCTGTTTGCCCCCTGAGACGGCGAATGGCGCACGACCGGCTGCTGCAGTTTCGAGGTGGTCATGTTGCTGCTCCTTTTGTGTCAAGAAGTCCCGATGACTTGATCCGGGCGCCGCCCCACAACCCGACAAGCATGGCCGGCAGGAAGATCAGGGTGCCGGGCGCAAGCAGGGGAAGTGCGGTCCAGGCCGGACCGGGACAAAAGCCGCCGATCCCCCAACCAATTCCGAAAAGCGCCGCCCCGGTGACCAGCGGCCTGTCGATGCTGCGGCTTTTGGGAATGTCGAAGGTCTGGTCAAGAACCGGCGAAGGGCGCCGCCAGACAAGGCGGTAACCAATGAACGCTGTGACAGTGGCTCCGCCCATGACCAAGGCCAGGCTCGGATCCCAGCTGCCTGCCAGATCGAGAAAGTTCAGAACCTTTGCCGGGTCGGCCATGCCGGAAATCACCAGCCCCAGCCCAAAGACCAGCCCGCTGAGAAAGCCCCATAGAATGCGCATCACACCCCTCCCAGACCATGGCGAAGCAGGAAGACGGTGACGACGCCTGCCGTCATGAAGGTCGCGACCGCCACCAGTGAACGGCTCGACAGCCGTGCCAATCCGCAGACACCATGGCCCGAGGTGCAGCCCGAGCCAAGCGCGGTGCCTGTACCGACCAGAAGCCCGGCCATCGCCATCGCGAACAGGTTCTGCGGGACCGTCTGCGTCACGGCTCCGCCCGCCGCCATGATAACCACCGGTGCCGCCAGCAATCCCAGCAGAAAGGCCCACCGCCAGTCCCGGTCCCTGGGCGCTTCGCGCAGGGCCACCATCCCACCAAGGGCGCCTTGGGTGATCCCGGCGATCCCGGCAATGCGTCCGAAGAACCCCATGACCATCACCGCGCTCAGCCCGATCAGCACACCGCCGCCCAGAGAGGCCCATGGTGTGAATGCGGTTTCAATGTCCATCTCCATTCCGGCTCTCCATACTGGCGGCGACACTTGCCTCGCCGCTCCTGCATCGCTATATATTAATAGTCACTAAATCAGTCAAGGCTAATATAATGAATTTGGACGATCAGGCCTCGCAGGCTCTGCAGGAACGGGCCGATTACGTTGCCGGGCGGCTGGCGCTGGTCGCCAATGCCAAGCGCCTGTTAATCCTGTGCGAGCTGGCCAAGGGAGAGCGTTCGGTCGGGGCGCTTCAGCAGGCGGTCGGTCTGAGCCAGTCGGCACTGAGCCAGCATCTGGCCAAGCTGCGCGAGGCGGGCATGGTCGACACCCGCCGCGAGAGCCAGACGATCCATTACCGGATCAGCGATCCCGACCTCACCGTCCTGATGGCTGCCCTTTACGAGGCTTTCTGCAAGGATATCTGACGCAGCAGGGCGGGCCGGTTTTCTGGCGCTCAATCCGGTGATCCGGACCTGAATGTCAACGGAACAGAGGCCGAACAGCCTTTCGATTGCCTCGTTGTCAAGACCGATGCGTCGGACCGAAGACAGGCGACCGATCCTGCGCGGGGCAGGGGCGCCTTGGATTAGATGCGCGGGTCAGAACAGAGACATCGCATCGGTCCCCAAGGGATTGCCCGGGTCTGGACCCATGGGACGATCATCGCAAAACCGCTTCGTCATGCAGCCGGTATCAGCACCGATCGCGATCAGGCCGACGTCATGATCCGTCAGGACGTGGAACCGTTGGCCGCCTGACAGTCAGGATTGCTTGGCCGCGCCTTCGAACATGCGGTCTCGCGCGGCGGCGATATGGGCGCGCATCGCGTCTGCAGCAGCGTCGGGCTTTTGGTCGCGAATGGCTTTGATCACGCGCCAATGTTCGCTTTGCACCAGCGCCTGGCGATCGGGATCGGCCAGCAGGGTTAGCGACCGCGACAGCCGCATGCCAAAGCCGATCTGCTGGGCCAGAGATTCCAGCACCGTCTGGAAAAACGCGTTCTTTGTGGCCCTTGCGATCGCCAGATGCAGCATCTGATCGGCATCGACCCCAAGCGCCCTTTCCTGATAGGTCTGATCCATCCGCTGATAGGCGACGTCCAGCGCGGCAAGATCGGCCTCGTCGCGCCGTCGCGCGGCCCAGCCCGCCGCCGCGCCCTCGATATCGATCCGGAATTCGTAACAGCGCTGGATATCGGTGATCGACCCCAAGGGAACAAAGCTCATGACCTGCCGCGTCGGACGGCGGGCCACATAATTGCCCGACCCCCGGCGCGAGGTGATGATCCCGTCGTCGCGCAGCCGCGCGAGTGCCGCGCGCAGGACCGGGCGTGACACACCGCAGCTGACCGCCAGCATCTGTTCGGGCGGCAGGCGGCTGTGCAGCGGGTACTGTTCTTCGACGATCTGGGTCAGCAGCCGGTCATAGACCTGATCGGCCAGCGACGGGGGCGGGGGCTCGGACACGGGAACTCTCCTGTCGGTCAGACGGGCACGCCAGCGGCGCGATAGACCTGTTCCATAAGCCGCAGGGTCCGCAGGTTGTCCAGCCGGTCGGTCTGAAACGGTTGGCCGCTGCGCAGCCCGTGGACGAAATCGGTGACCGCGCCGGTAAAGCAGGCCTGATAATTCGCCGTCAGATCGTGAAGCGACACCGCATCGGGCTGTGACAGCAGCGTGATGCGGTCGCGGTCATAGATCAGGGTGTCGGCCTCGCCCAGCAGCTCCAGCCGGTCGGTGGGCAAGGGCGGATGGCCGGGGGCCGAGATATTGGCATCGATCTGGATCAGCGCCCCATCGGCGCTTTCCAGCTGGATCAGGGCCACATCCTCGCCCTTCAGGGCGGGGTTCATGCGGTCCAGACGGGCGGCGGTCACGGTCATCTCGCCCAGAATGGCTCGCAGGGCGTCCAGATGATGGATCAGCACCTCGAAGACCAGCAGGCGGGGGAAATCGGCCAGATAGGGCTGGCGGCCCAGCAGGAACGGCACCCGACCCGGATAGTCCAGCAGGCTGGAGGCCCGCACCGTCAGCCGCGCATGGCGCAGACGCCCCAGCTGGCCTTCGGCCACGCGACGGGCCAGTTCGGCGTAATGGGGGCGAAAACGGTAATTTTCATGCACCATGAAGCGCACCCGCTCGCTCACATCGGCGATCAGCGATTCGGCTTCGGCGACCGTGGGGGTCATGGGTTTCTGGCACATCACATGCACGCCCAGATCCGCCGCCTGCCGGACAAGGGTCGCGTGGCTGCCCACCGGCGTGATGATGTCGACCGCGTCCGGGGTGACCGCCCCCAGCATGGCGCCCATGTCGTCGAAGACGCGGGGAATGCCAAAGCGGTCGGCCCGCGCCTGTGCGCGTGCGCGGTCGGGATCGCAGATCGCAGCAAGGGTCACGCCTTCCTGCGCCTGCCAGCCCTTCAGATGAAATTCACTGATCGCGCCTGCGCCCGCGATGGCGATGGTCAGATGCTGCATGGTTGCCTCCTGTCTCTGGCCCGGGGCTTAGCTTCTTTGCACAGAAAATACAACTATTGACTCATTCTGCGGTCAGAGTTACTGCTTCTGACCAAGCGAAGAAGGACAGATGCCATGCGCCACGACATTACCCCCCAGGATCTGGCCGCCTCGGTGATGGCTGTTCCGCCTTTGGCGCTGACCGCCGATGGGGCATTCTCGGATACGGCGAACCGGGCGGTTCTGGATCACCTGCGGGCGGGCGGGGTGACGACGGTGCTGTATGGCGGCAATGCGCTGGCCCAGCACTGGCCGATGGGGGTCTATGCCGACTGGCTGGACCGGCTGCAGGCGATGGCCTCGGACGACACATGGCTGCTGCCCTCGGTCGGGCCCGATGCGGGCAAGATGATGGATCAGGCGGCGGTGCTGAAGACGCGGCGCTATCCGGTCGCCCTGCTGGTGCCGATGGGCGCGCCGCTGACGCATGAGGGGATGGGGCAGGCGCTGCGCCGGTTCCACGCGGCCTGCGGGGTGCAGCTGCTGGTCTATATCAAGACCGACGGCTATATCCCCGCCGCCCTGCTGGGCGATCTGCTGGCCGAGGGCGTGGTCTTCGGCGTCAAATACGCCGTGCCCCGCAGCGCGGGCGAGGCGGACCCCTATCTGCGCGACATCGTGGCGGCCATCGGCGCGAACCGGGTGATTTCCGGGTTCGGAGAGCCTCCGGCGATTGCGCATATGCTGCGCGACGGGTTGGCCGGCTTTACCGCAGGCTGCGTCTGCATCGCGCCGGCGCTGTCCATGGCGCTGATGGCGGCGTTGCGTCGCGGTGATGGGGAAAGCGCGCAGCGTCTGCTGGTCCCGATGCAGCCGCTGGAGGATTTGCGCGGCGCGCATGGTGAAATCCGGGTGCTGCATGATTCGCTGGCCCTGTCGGGGCTGGCCGATACGGGGCCGGTCCTGTTGCCGATGACCCATGCCGACCCGGCCCATCGCAACGCCATCGAGGCCGCCGCGCGGGGCCTGCTGGCTGCCGAACTGGAATTCCGGGCGGCGCAAGCCGCCTGACTTCGCCGCCCGCGATCCGGGCGTCATCATCTGGGAGGATAAGATGACCGATTTCACCAACCCGACCCGCCGTGGCCTGCTGATGGGAGCAGCGGCCATATCCGCCCTTGGCCTTGTGCCGGGTGCGGCATGGGCTGCCGATTACCCGACCCGCCCGATCACGCTGGTCGTGCCTTGGGGGGCAGGCGGCGGCACGGATGCGACCGCGCGCATGATCGGCGCGCTGCTGGAACGCAGGCTGGGTCAGCCGGTCACCGTGGTCAATCGCACCGGCGGGGCCGGGGTCATCGGCCATTCGGCCATCGCCACGGCGGATGCCGATGGATACACCCTTGGCCTTGTCACGGTGGAAATCGCGATGATGCACCATATGGGCCTGACGCCGCTGACCCATGCCGATTACACGCCGCTTGGGCTGATGAATGCCGACAGCCCGGCGGTCACGGTGGGCACCGCCAGCGGCTATGCCGACATTGCCGCCCTGACCGAGGCGATCCGCGCGTCCGAACCGGGCACCTTCACCGCCTCGGGCACCTCGCAGGGGGGGATCTGGCATCTGGCGCTGGTCGGCTGGCTGCAGGAACTGGGACTGGCGCCCGATCATGTGACCTGGGTGCCGTCCGAAGGATCGGCCCCGGCGATGCAGGATCTGATCGCGGGCGGGGTCGACATCGTCACCGTCTCGCTGGCCGAGACCAAGGCGATGGTCGATGCGGGCCGCGCCGTCAATCTGGCGCTGATGGGCAGCGAACGCGCCGCCAGCCATCCCGACCTGCCGACCCTGTCCGAGGCCGGCGGCGGCGATTTCGCGCTGGCCACATGGCGTGGCGTCGCCGGGCCGCGCGATCTGCCGCAGGATATCGCCGACAGGATCTCGGCAGCTTTGGCCGAGATCGCGGTGGATCCCGAATTCACCGAATTCATGGACAGCCGGGGCTTTGCCATCGCCTATCTGGACCCCGCCGCCCATGGCGCCATGATGGCCGAGGCCGATGCGCAGATGGCCGGCACCATGGCCGCCGCCGGGCTGGTTCAGGACTGATCCAAAGACCGGACGGCAGAACCCTCTGCCGTCCATGCGCAACCTGGGGAGGGGGCCATGAAGATCACCGATGCCATATCGGGCCTGCTGCTGATGGGGCTGGGGCTGTTCATGCTGTGGCAGGCTGCGCAGTTCCCGTCCTTTGGCGGGCAGCCCTATGGGGCCGCGCTGCTGCCCTCGATTCTGGCCGTGGGATTTCTTGCGGCGGGCGGGCTGCTGGTCGCGCGCGACCTGCTGGTCCGGCGCCATGCCCCGGCGGGCCCCTGGGTGGCGCTGATCCCCGACCTGCGTCAGGGCACCGGCATGGCCGCGGGGCTGGCGGTGCTGGGCAATGTGTTGGCGCAGATCTGGCTGGCGCCGCAGCTGGGTTATCTGCCCGTCGCGATCATGGGGCTGGCGGTGCTGTTTGTCGTGCTGCGCCTGCGCCTGTGGGTGGCGCTGACGCTGGCGGTGGGAACCAGCCTTGCCTGCTGGTGGCTGTTTGCGGGGCTGTTGCGCGTGCCGCTGCCGCGCGGTCTGCTGGATGGGATTTTATAGCATGGCCGACATCCTTTGGCAGGCCGCCCTTCTGGTCTTCGATCCGCGCGTCCTGATCACCGCCCTGCTGGCGGGCGCCTTTGGCATGTTCGTGGGCGCCATGCCCGGCCTGACCGCGACGATGGCGGTGGCGCTGCTGGTGCCGATGACCTTCTTCATGGACCCGATTCCGGCGCTGGCGGCCATCGTCGCGGCCAGCGGCATGGCGATCTTTGCGGGCGACATTCCCGGCGCACTGCTGCGCATCCCCGGCACCCCGGCATCCGCCGCCTATGTCGAGGACAGCTATCGTCTGGCGATGAAGGGTCAGATCAACATGGCGCTTGGCACCAACCTGCTGGTGTCGTGCATCGGTGGGCTGGTGGGGGTGTTCGTGCTGATCGCCGCCGCCCCCTGGCTCGCCGAATTCGCGCTGCGCTTCACCTCGTACGAATATTTCTGGCTGGCGGCCCTTGGGCTGTCCTGCGCGATCTTCATCGCCTCGGCCGATCCGCTGAAGGCGGGGGTGGCGCTGCTGATCGGTCTGGCGATGGCCACGGTCGGCCTTGACCCGACGACCGGCGTGCCGCGCTTTACCTTCGGGCAGGTCAACCTGCTGGCGGGTGTCGAGTTCATCCCGGCGATGATCGGTCTGTTCGCGCTGGCCGAGGTCATGCGCGGCGTGATCCGCCTGAACCACAAGGCCCCGCCCGTGACCATGCCGCAGGGCGAGGGCGCGCTGTTCAAGGGCGTCGGCGGCGTCATCCGCCGTCATCCCAAAAACATCGTCCGCGGGTCGCTGATGGGCACGCTGATCGGGGCGCTGCCCGGTGCAGGGGCCGATATCGCCGCATGGATGGCCTATGCCGTGTCCAAGCGTTTCTCGAAAACCCCCGCGAAATACGGCACCGGCCATGTCGAGGGGCTGGTCGATGCCTCGGCTGCCAACAATGCCGCCGTGGGCGGGGCGTGGATCCCGGCGCTGGTCTTCGGCATTCCGGGCGACAGCGTGACCGCCATCGTCATCGGCGTTTTGTACATGAAGGGGATGAACCCCGGCCCGACGGTGTTCTTGCAGAACCCGCAGCTGATCTATGCCGTGTTCATGATCTTTATCCTGACAACGCTGATGATGGTCCCGCTTGGCTGGGTGGCCGTCAAGGTTGCGCGTCAGGCGCTGCGGGTGCCGTCACGCGTGCTGCTGCCCATCGTTCTGGCCTTTTGCATCGTGGGCGCCTTTGCGATGACCAATTCGGTCTTTGGCATCGTCATCATGCTGGCGCTTGGCCTGCTGGGCTGGCTGTTGGAGGAAAACGGATTTCCCGTCGCGCCGATCATTCTGGGCCTTGTGCTGGGCGGCATGTTCGAACGGATGTTCATGACCTCAATGATCAAGTCGGGCGGCGATCTGGGTGCGTTCTTCGACCGTCCGATCGCGGCGATGCTGGGCGTCTGCGTGCTGCTGATCTGGGGGGCGGCAATCCTTGGCGCCCTGCGCCGGATGGTTCGGGGGCGTCCCGCTCGCCATGCTGATTGATCGGAGCGAAGTCGATCCACCCCTATGGCGCAAGTCTGATCACTGCCAGGCATGTCTGGACCGGGCGCGGCTGATCCGCCGACAGACATCCCCGCGTTGGTCTTGGAGAATTGAGGGCGCGGGTCATGTCATCGCCCCCAATTTTCTATAGTACAGTTGATGCTGCGACTCTTTCTCGGGAATGCAAGGACGCATCACGGGTTGTGTCCGTTCCGGAAGCGAGACGACCAACGCAGGCCGTCAGGGTTGCTATCATGAGGGCTGGCCCGTCATTGGTCCGGGGGCCTGTCCGAATGATCGCAAGCGTCGCTCGCGACGCCGAGCCGGGATCTGGCGATCAGTCCGAAGATCGTCGCACATTGGCGACAGGGGCAGACGGTCGAGGATCCCAAAACCGGGCTGACGGACCCGCATTCCACCGTTTTAACCGAGGCCGACGGGGCAATGGTTATGGCGGTCCGGCGGCACATGCTGCTGCCGTCGGAGTTCAAGCATGCAGCAAACGATCCGGGGGATCGTTTCTGGCGCAGAACGGCTGCATGCCCTGCAGCCATCCATGCTGCAACTGACGCGTTCAGAACTGCATCAGTGCCTGCGGCGATAAGCCGTTCCGGCGCCATAAGATCAAGCCCAACGGAAAGGCCTTTCCCGGCTGCCTGATGTGGAGGGCGACAAGCCGACGTGCTGAAACGCGTCGCCCCGTTGATGGATCGCCTCGGGTCCGCCGGGGTCGGCGCGCAGGGCGACGATCATCTCGACCTGCTCTGGGAAAAGCCGTGGCACATTGATACAAACCTGACCCGCTGGTTTACTCATAGGTGGCGATGTCCGCGCTGACCTCGACTCGCGCGATCATCGCCGGCATGGCGCAACGCGTGGGGCAGCAGTCAGCGGTCGGGTGATTTCGCGACTGCGCAGATATGTCTTGGCCATTTCATGCGAATGCTCATCACGCGATCCGTTCACGCAGGCTCTCATTGCGGCCTGTCCGGCCATGACCGTTCTCCAGACGGCACGGGCCGGAAATCCGCCGATGGCTGTGTGCGGGGGCTTGCCGAACGGGGCCGGACGCCGCAGGGTTTCCTGCGCCTTGGCGCGGTCGAGCGGTGTCCGGGCCCCTCTGACGAAAGTGGCGGCGCTTTCGTGATGTCGGCACCTGTTTTATGGTCCACCGCCTGGACTTTCGTGACATGACACAGGACAATTTTGCGCCGATTTCGGGCGCCTCCGGCACGGCGCCCAAGCGCGCGGTGCTTTCCTATCTGAAATGGGCGATCATCGTTACCGTGCTGGGCCTGATTCTGGGCGCGGTTCTGGGCTGGCAAACGACCGGGACGCTTGGCGGGATGCTGTCGATCCTGTTCATCGTCGCGGTTCTGGCGGTGCTGGAAATCTCATTGTCGTTCGACAATGCCATCGTGAACGCCAACAAGCTGAAAGACATGCGCCCGGAATGGCAGCGGCGCTTTCTGACCTGGGGCATCCTGATCGCGGTCTTTGGGATGCGGATCGTCTTTCCGCTGCTGATCGTGGTCATCGCCGCCGGGATCGGCCCGTGGCAGGCGCTGGTTCTGGCCGCCAGCCAGCCCGAGGAATATGCCCGCATCATGCACGAGGCGCATCTGCCGATCGCGGCCTTTGGCGGCACCTTCCTGATGATGGTCGGGCTGAGCTTTTTCTTTGATCAGGAAAAGGATGTGCACTGGGTCGGTTGGGTCGAACGCAACATGGCCAAATATGCCAGCATCCGCGGCATCGAGATCGCCGTCGTGCTGCTGATCGTGCTGAGCTTTTCGCATCTGCTGGAGGGGGCCGACCGTGCCACCTTTTTCAGCGCCGCCATCTGGGGGCTGATGACCTTTCTGCTGGTCGAGGTTCTGGGCGGTCTGCTGGACAGCACGCAGGAAACCCTGCACGGCGCGGCCAAGGGTGGCCTTGGGGCGTTCCTGTATCTTGAGGTGCTGGATGCCTCGTTCAGCTTCGACGGGGTGATCGGAGCCTTCGCGCTCAGCCAGAACCTGTTCGTGATCGCGATCGGTCTGGGCATCGGGGCGATGTATGTGCGGTCGATGACCATCATGCTGGTCGAAAACAGCACCCTGTCGGAATACCGGTTTCTGGAACATGGCGCTTTTTATGCGATCGTGGCGCTGTCGGTGGTGATGTTCGTTCAGGCGCTGGTGCATATCCCCGAGGTGATCACCGGGCTTGGCGGCGCGACCCTGATCGGGATCTCTCTGTGGTCGTCGATCCTGTGGAACCGGAAAGAGGCGCTGCAGGACATCGACGCTGTCGCCATGCCCTGACGGGCCGGGCCGACATGCAAAGGGGCCCTGCGGGGCCCCTTGATCCGGTGGTGTTCATCCGGTGGCGTTCTGGCCGGGCCGATCAGGCGGCGCGGCGGGCGTCCAATTCGCTGATGACCGGGCGCGGCATCTCGTCCCGGGTGAAATAGCTATACATCTGGTCCAGCGCGGAATCCGCGTCCATGCTTCGTTTGCGTTCGGCGATGCTCAGTGGTTTTGTGTTTGCAGTCGACATTTCAGTTCTCCGGGTTCGGGTCATTTCCCTCCCACGGGCTTCAGATATTGATTGATTGGTCAAAATAAAACCGCCCCGACGTAAGGTCAGGGCGGTTGCAGGGCAGCCATGCATTCCGGACAAGTCAGTCGAGCTGCAGCATCCGGTGCTTTTTCTTGCCGACCGAGATCTTGATGCCCCGGTCCAGCGCCGCCCGGTCCAGCACCATCTGCGGGTCGGTGACGGCGGCATTGTCGGCGCGCAGGCCGCCCTCGGCGATCAGGCGCTTGACCTCTTTGCCGCTGGCGACGATGCCCGACTGGACCAGCGCCTGCGCGATGGTGATGCCATCGGCCATGGCGGCGGGCAGGCGGGCGATTTCCAGATCGCCACCCGCGCCGCCTTCCTCAAAGACCTCGCGCGCGGTCGCCGCGGCGCTGGCGGCGGCATCCGCGCCGTGCAGCAGGGTGGTCACCTCATTGGCCAGCCGCACCTTGGCCTCGTTGATCTCGGCCCCTTGCAGCGCGCCCATGCGGTTGCATTCATCGACCGGCAATTCGGTGTACAGTTTCAGGAACCGGCCCACATCGGCGTCGGTCGAGTTGCGCCAGAACTGCCAGAACTCGTAGGGCGACAGCATGTCGGCCGACAGCCAGGTGGCCCCGCCCGCCGATTTGCCCATCTTGCGCCCGTCGCTGGTCGTCAGCAGAGGCGAGGTCAGCCCCCAGACCTGTCGGTCATCGACCCGCCGCGTCAGGTCGATCCCGTTGACGATATTGCCCCATTGATCCGACCCGCCCATCTGCAGCTGACAGCCGTGGCGGCGGTTCAGCTCCAGAAAATCATAGGCCTGCAGGATCATGTAGTTGAATTCGAGGAAACTCAGCGATTGTTCGCGATCCAGCCGGGATTTCACCGATTCAAAGGACAGCATCCGGTTGACGCTGAAATGCCGCCCGATATCGCGCAGAAAGGTCAGATAGTTCAGATCGTCCAGCCATTCGGCATTGTTCAGCATGGTGGCCTGACCGGGGCCGTAATCCAGATAGCGGGCAAAGACCTGCCCCATCGCGTCGATATTGGCCTGAATCGCGGCATCGTCCAGCAGCGGGCGTTCGTCGCTGCGAAAGGACGGATCGCCCACCTTGGTGGTGCCGCCGCCCATCAGGGTCAGCGGACGGTTGCCGGTCTTCTGGAACCAGCGCAGCATCATGATGTTCAGCAGATGGCCCACATGCAGGCTGGCCGCCGTCGCGTCATAGCCGATATAGGCCGTGACCGGCCCCGCCAGCAGCGCCTGATCCAAGCCCGCATAATCCGTGCAATCGGCCAGATAGCCGCGTTCGGCCATGATGTGCAGGAAGTCGGACTTGGGCTGATAGGTCATGGGGTTCATCCTTCTGATGGGTCGCGATATACAGGCGGGCGCCATAAAGGAAAAGCGATGATCCGGGCTTTGGGAATGATGTCGGGTACCTCGCTGGACGGGGTGGACGCGGCGATGATCGACACCGACGGTATCCGCATCGGCGGGTTTGGCGCATCAGCCTTTCGGGCGTTTTCGGACAACGAATCGGCGGTGCTGCATGGCGGTCTGGGGCTGTGGCCCGATGCGCCCGCCATCCCCGATCTGGCGCAGCTGGTCGAGGCCGCGCATGCTGATCTGGCGCAGCGTTTCCCCGATGCGCAGCTGATCGGGTTTCACGGCCAGACGCTGGCCCATGATCCGCGCGGACGGGGCACTCATCAGGCGGGCGATGGGGCGGCGGTGGCGCGGGCGACCGGACGCCCGGTGGTATGGGATTTCCGGTCGGAAGATGTGCGCCGGGGCGGCGAGGGCGCGCCTCTGGTGCCGTTCTTTCACTGGGCCTGCGCTGAATGGGCTGTGGGGCAGGGCGCCCTGCCGCCCGCGCCGGTGGCCTTCCTGAACCTTGGCGGCGTCGGCAATATCAGCTGGGTCGATCCGACCGCGACGGCCCCCGAGGCGCCCGGCGCCTGTCTGGCCTTCGACACCGGCCCGGCGAATGCGCCCCTGAACGATCTGATGCGCGCCCGGCGCCGACAGTCACGCGACGAGGGCGGCGCGCTGGCGGCCAGCGGGCAGGCGGATGCGGGCGTGCTGGCGCAGTTTCTGGACGATCCGTGGTTCCGCCGCCCGGCGCCCAAATCGCTGGATCGCGACCAGTTCGCGGACCTGTCCCGCGCGCTGGCGGGCTTGTCGGACGCCGACGCGGCGGCGACACTGGTCGCGGCGCTGGCCGGATCGGTGGCGGCGGGGATGCGCTGGCTGCCCGCGCTGCCTGCGCAGCTGCTGGTCTGCGGCGGCGGGCGTCACAACACCGCGATCATGCAGGCGCTGGCCGATGCCCTGCCCATGCCCGTGGCGGCGGTCGAGACGATCGGTCTGGACGGCGACATGCTGGAGGCGCAGGCCTTTGGCTGGCTGGCCGTGCGGGTGTTGAAGGGGCTGCCGATCTCGGGTCCGATGACGACGGGGGTGCCGGAACCGGTCTGCGGCGGGCGCATCAGCCATCCGTGATCGCAGTACACAAAGGTTTAAGGAACGTCTGTCCGGGGGCCGCGTTGTTTGGATGATGATGGCGAAAGACGCTGTCGAAACAAAGAATTGATGCGGAGAGCTAGAATGAAAACCCTTATGATGACTGTCGCAGCCGTGGCTTTTGCAACCCCGATGATGGCGCAGGACGCAACGACCCCGCCCGCCACCGACGCGATGCCCGCCGAGACGATGCCCGCAGAAACCATGCCAGCCGAAACCATGCCGGCAGATGGCACGATGGCCACCGAAACGGCACCCGCCGACATGAGCGACATGGAAGTGACGCTGTCGGCCGAAAACCCGGGCCTGACCGCAAACTGGCTGCAGGGCCGCGCGATCTATACCACCAACGAACCCTCGACCACCGAATGGACCGACGCCACCGGCGACGCGATCCCGGGCGAATGGAACGAGATCGCGACCGTCTCGGATATCGTGATGTCGCCCGACGGGCAGGTCATGGGCTATATCGCCGATATCGGCGGCTTCCTGGGGATGGGCACGCATACCGTCCTGCTGGACAATGATGCCCTGAACATGGCGCAGTTCGGCGATGACACCGTCCTGGCGACCAACTACAGCCAGGAAGAGCTTGAGGCCCTGCCCGAGTTCGACACCGACACGATCATGGACTGATCTGATCTGGCCCAGCCAGACCATGAAAGGGGCGCCCGTCGGGCGCCCCTTTTGCATGAAACAACGGGGTTTTCGACGATCATGCGCTTTGTCGTCGAATTTGTGTCAGCCGCCCTTGACGCCGCGCGGCGGTCTGCGTAAACCCCGGCCTACTCCGGCGGGCGATCGTCCGGGGGATGAGTTGGGCGGTTGTAGCTCAGTTGGTTAGAGTACCGGCCTGTCACGCCGGGGGTCGCGGGTTCGAGCCCCGTCAACCGCGCCACAACTCATCATTCGCCCGAAGGAAATGCGCGGTTGTAGCTCAGTTGGTTAGAGTACCGGCCTGTCACGCCGGGGGTCGCGGGTTCGAGCCCCGTCAACCGCGCCATTTCTTCCCTTTCTCATCCGATGACGGCAAGGCATTCCCCTGATGGCGGAATGCCGCTAAGACGGGCGCGATTTGCGCTTTCGGAGGATGTGATGACCGACATGGTTCAGGCCCGGGATTTGATCGACGCTCTTGGCACGGCGGCCCGCGCGGCTGCGGTCGAACTGGCGCAGGCCCCGGCACCAGCCAAGCGTCTGGCGCTGATCACCGCCGCCGATGCCGTCATCCGTGACACGCCCGCGATTCTGGCCGCCAATGCCCGCGATCTGGATTTCGCCCGTGCCAAGGGTCTGTCGGATGCGATGCTGGACCGCCTGCGTCTGGACGAGGCACGGCTGCAGGGCATCGCGCAGGCCCTGCGCGAGGTTGCCGATCAGCCCGATCCCGTCGGTCAGGTGATCGCGGAATGGGATCGCCCCTCGGGCCTGCATATCCAGCGCGTGCGCACGCCCATCGGGGTGATCGGCGTCATCTATGAAAGCCGCCCCAATGTCACCGCCGATGCAGGCGCCCTGGCCCTGAAATCGGGCAATGCGGTGATTTTGCGCGGCGGCTCGGAAAGCCTGCATTCCAGTGCGGCGATCCATGCCTGCATGGTCGCGGGCCTGCGCGCCGCCGGGCTGCCCGAAACCGCAATCCAGATGGTTCCCAACCGCGACCGCGCCGCCGTCAGCGCCATGCTCACAGCCCAGGGGCTGATCGACGTGATCATCCCGCGCGGTGGCAAAGGGCTGGTCGCGCTGGTCCAGTCCGAGGCGCGGGTGCCGGTCTTTGCCCATCTTGAGGGGATCTGCCACATCTATGCCGATGGCGCCGCCGATCTGGACAAGGCCCGCCGCGTGGTCCTGAACGCCAAGACCCGGCGCACCGGGGTCTGCGGTGCGGCGGAATGCCTGCTGATCGACCGGGCGTTCTTTGCGGCCCATGGCGATGTGTTGATCCGCGACCTGCTGGAGGCGGGCGTCGAGGTGCGCGCCGATGGCGATCTGGCCCGGATCCCCGGCACCACCCCGGCCCGTCGTGATGATTTCGGCTGCGAATTCATGGACATGATCATCGCCGCCAAGCTGGTTGATGGGGTGGATGAGGCGATCGCCCATATCCGCCACTATGGCAGCCAGCACACGGAATCGATCCTGACCGAGGATGATGCCACCGCCGCACGGTTCTTTGCGGGTCTGGACAGCGCAATTCTGATGCGCAACGCCTCGACCCAGTTCGCGGATGGGGGCGAATTCGGCATGGGCGCGGAAATCGGCATCGCCACCGGAAAGATGCATGCCCGTGGTCCGGTAGGGGCCGAACAACTGACCAGCTTCAAATATCTGGTCACCGGGGACGGCACCATCCGTCCCTGAGGCCGCGCCCCAAGGCGTCAGAAACCGATGCGGATCTCGGTCCCGGTGATCTGATGCTGCAGGGGTCGGTTGCGGGCCATCGCGGCCTCGGCCAGCAGGGCGAAATGCACCTCGGCCGGGGCGGGGTTGCGGGCGGGGCAGCCGTCCAGCCAACCCCACAGGTCGGGATCATGGCGGCAACGATCGAACGTGGCCGCCACGGCCCATCCCGGCGCCTGATGCTGGATGGTGACCCGGCCCCCCCAGGGCAGGGCGGTTTCCACACACATCAGCGCCAGCAGGACCATCCGAACCTCGGTCCGGGGAAAATCGCCCTCGGCCGACAGGGTGATCTGCAACCGGCCATGGGTGGCAACCCCGTCCAGCAGGCGAGCCAGATCGCTGCGCCCGACGCGCTGGTCGCCGGTGGCGCTGCCGAATGCCATACGATAGCCTTGGATGCGCGACCGCGCTGCAGCCACCGCCTCGGCGATCAGGCGCATTTCGGGGGATTTGGACAAGCCGGGAAAGTCGGCCGACATCTCCAGCAGTTCGACGCCGTTGCCGATGGCGCCAAGGGGCGAGACCAGATCATGGCACAGCCGCGCTGCCAGAAGCCCGGTCAGGTCGCCGGGCGGGATCTGCGCCATGCCCGGACCGGCCCGCGTTGTGTCGGCCCGCGTTGTATCAGCCGTCATCTGCGGTTACCCTGACGCGCAAACACAGGAGGATATGCGGTGAACGAGATCCTGGAACCCGGCATGATCGTGCGCCATCCCGGCGCGCCGGAATGGGGCGAGGGGCAGGTGCAGTCCCGCATCGGCGACCGCATCACCGTGACATTCCCCGAGGTGGGCAAACAAGTCATCGACGGACGTCGGGTCAGCCTGCAGATCCTGCGGTTCAACGGCATGTAAACTCCTGATTTCACTTGTGTCATTATGCAACCTTGGGTTGCATTGCGCAAGCGGAACCTGCCGGTCCGGGCATGGCTGGTTGCAATGGCGCGCAGGCTTTCCTAGACAGTCCCAACCGCGCCCCCATCCCCCCGAGGCCCCGTGAACCGAGCCGACCCCGCCTTTTACCAGACGCGCCTTGCGACCGGCCCGCACGACCTGATGGCCGCGCAGCGCCTGCGCTATCGCGTGTTTGTCGAAGAGCTGGGCGGCACCGGTCCGATGGTCGATCACGAGGCGCGGCTGGAGCGGGACGAGTTCGATCCGGTCGTCGATCATCTGTGCCTGATCGACACGCGCCGCGACCCGGCGGCGCTGGATCATGTCGTGGGCGTCTATCGCCTGCTGCGCAGCGATGTGGCGGCGACCTTCGGGCGGTTCTATTGCGACAGCGAATATGACCTGACGCCGCTGCGGGCCAGCGGGCGGCCTTTGCTGGAACTGGGGCGGTCCTGCGTGGACCCCGACCAGCGCGGCGGGGCGGCGATGTTTCTGATGTGGAACGCGCTGGCCGATTACGTTCTGGACCATGACGTCCAGATCCTGTTCGGGGTGGCCAGCTTTCACGGCACCGATATCGCGATGCTGGCGCCGTCCTTGTCATGGCTGCATCATCATCATCTGGCGCCCGACGATCTGCGCCCCCGCGCCCGCGAGGCCGGATTTCAGTCGATGGACCTGATCGCCCCCGACCGGCTGGACCGGCGCGAGGCGATGGTGGCCATGCCCGCGCTGATCAAGGCCTATCTGCGGCTTGGCGGGCAGGTGGGACAGGGCGCCTATATCGACCGGGCCTTCAACACCACGGATGTGTTCCTGTTGATGGACACGGCAGCGATGTCGGCCAAGCACCGGCAGTTCTATGAAAGCCGCTGGCAACCGACATGAGCGCGCGGTGCTAGACCCGACATGGCGCGCGGGCGCCCCTCCGCCGCTGCCGGGACCGCAGGGACTGGCCGACTGGCTGCGGGTGATCCGGCGCGGGCTGCCTGCCGTGCTGGTCCTGTTGCTGGGCGTGACCCTGATCCTGCCCCTGCGCGGGGTCGAGCGGCTGTTTCATGGCCGCCGCCGTCCCTGGACCGGCCCGCATGTGCAACGCGTCTGCCATCTGGTGCTGCTCTGTCTTGGGATCGGCTGGCGGCGCGAGGGTCGGCCCCTGCACGGTCCCGGCGCCGTGGTGGCCAATCATTCCAGCTGGCTGGACATCCTTGTGCTGAACGCCGCCCTGCCGGTCATCTTCGTCAGCAAGGCCGAGGTCGCCCGCTGGCCCGGCATCAACATCCTGACCCGGGTGACCGACACGCATTTCGTGGCCCGCGATCCGAAACTGGCCCGCGCGCAGGCGGCGGAGTTCACCGCCCGCATCCGCGCCGGTCACCGCCTGCTGTTCTTCCCCGAGGGCACCTCGACCGATGGCCGCCGCGTCCTGCCCTTCAAGGCGACGTTGTTCCAGGGTTTTCTGGACCCCGATCTGCCCCAGGCCCTGGCGATCCAGCCGGTCAGCGCGCTCTATCATGCGCCGCCTGGTCGCGATCCGCGATTCTATGGCTGGTGGGCCGAGATGGATCTGGGCCCGCATCTGCTGACCGTGCTTGCGGCAAAACGTCAGGGGCATGTGGTGGTGCGGCTGCATCAACCGATTCTGGTTCGCGACCATGATCGTAAAAGCCTTTCGGCGGCATGCTTTTCCGCGGTATCCTCGGATTTCACACCGTCCGTTCCAGAGGTCTGAATACCCGTGTCAAGACCTTGCCTTGGCGCGGCGATCTCTATATCTGGTGTCTAACTCCAAAAATACCGCTAAGGAATGTGGATATGACTCGCTTTGCCGTCCCGATTGCCGAACAGATCTGGAATATGAAGTACCGGATGAAGGATGCCGAGGGGCAGGCGGTCGATGCATCCGTCGAGGATAGCTGGCGCCGCGTCGCCCGCGATCTGGCGCGGGTCGAAAGCGATCCGGCCAAGTGGGAAGACAAATTCTATACCGCGCTGGAAGATTTCAAATACCTGCCCGCAGGCCGCATTCTGGCAGGCGCGGGCACGGGCCGGTCGGTCACGCTGTTCAACTGCTTTGTCATGGGCACCATCCCCGACAGCATGGGTGGCATCTTCGAGATGCTGAAAGAGGCTGCGCTGACCATGCAGCAGGGCGGCGGCATCGGCTATGATTTCTCGACCATCCGTCCGCGTGGCGCCGTGGTCAAAGGCGTGGCGGCGGATGCGTCTGGTCCCCTGTCCTTCATGGATGTCTGGGACGCGATGTGCCGCACGATCATGTCGGCGGGCAGCCGTCGCGGCGCGATGATGGCGACGATGCGCTGCGACCACCCCGATGTGGAACAGTTCATCGTGGCCAAGCAGGACGCCGCCCGGCTGCGCATGTTCAACCTGTCGGTCCTGATCACCGATGATTTCATGGCCGCCGTCCGCGCCGATGGTCCCTGGGATCTGAAATTCGAGGGCCGGGTTTACAGCACCGTTCAGGCGCTGGACCTGTGGAACAAGATCATGCAGGCGACCTATGATTTCGCCGAGCCGGGCGTGATCTTCATCGACCGGATCAACAAGGCCAACAACCTGTCCTATGTCGAGACGATCGCCGCCACCAATCCCTGCGGCGAACAGCCCCTGCCGCCCTATGGCGCCTGCCTGCTGGGCTCGATCAATCTGGCGCGGCTGGTGACTGACCCGTTCACCGATGCCGCCCAGCTGGACCCCAAGGGTCTGGACGATCTGGTCCGCACCGCCGTGCGCATGATGGACAATGTGGTCGATGCGTCGAAATTCCCGCTGGACGCACAGGCCGAGGAGGCCCGCAACAAGCGCCGCATCGGTCTGGGCGTCACGGGCCTTGCCGATGCGCTGCTGATGCTGGGCCTGCGCTATGGTGCCGATGACGCGGTCGAACAGACCCGCATCTGGATGAAGGCCATCGCGCGGTCGGCCTATCTGGCCTCGGTCGATCTGGCCCGCGAAAAAGGCGCCTTCCCGCTGTTCGATGCCGAGCAATATCTGGCCTCGGGCTTCATGTCCAAGATGGACGAGGACGTCCGCGAGGCGATCCGCGAACACGGCATCCGCAATGCGCTGCTGACATCCATCGCGCCGACCGGGACGATCAGCCTCTATGCGGGCAACGTGTCCTCGGGCATCGAGCCGGTCTTTGCCTATGCCTATACCCGCAAGGTTCTGCAGAAGGACGGCTCGCGCACCGAGGAAGAGGTCGTCGATTACGCCGTGCAGATGTGGCGCGATCTGAAGGGTGACGCCGAACTGCCCGCCTATTTCGTGAACGCGCAGACTCTGGCGCCGCGCGATCATGTCGCCATGCAGGCGGCCGCGCAGGAATGGGTGGACAGTTCCATCTCCAAGACCATCAACTGCCCCGAGGATATCGGCTTTGAAGAGTTCAAGGACGTCTACATGGCGGCTTGGGATCTGGGCTGCAAGGGCTGCACCACCTATCGCCCGAATGCGGTGACAGGATCGGTCCTGTCGGTCAGCGAGACGACCGAAAAGGCCCCCGAGGCCGACAAGGGCGCCGATGTGGTCTATCTGACCGAACCGCTGGACCGTCCGGCGGCGCTGGAAGGCGCGACCTACAAGCTGAAATGGCCGGGGTCCGAGCACGCGATCTATATCACCATCAACGACATCGTGCAGGGCAACCACCGCCGCCCCTTCGAGATCTTCATCAACTCCAAGAACATGGAGCATTATGCCTGGACCGTCGCGCTGACGCGGATGGTCTCGGCCGTGTTCCGGCGCGGTGGCGATGTGTCCTTCGTGGTCGAAGAGCTGAAGGCCGTCTTCGATCCGCGCGGCGGCGCCTGGATGGCGGGCCGCTATGTGCCCTCGATCCTGGCGGCCATCGGCGGGGTGATCGAGCGTCATCTGGTCGAGACGGGCTTTCTGGCGGGCGAAGGTCTGGGTCTGAAAAGCGATCCCAAGGCCGAGGCCATCGCCGTGAACGAGGCCCCGCGCGGCCCCGCCTGTTCCAGCTGCGGCCAATACGGCATGCGCATGGTCGAGGGCTGCATGACATGCCCCAGCTGCGGCCATTCCAAATGCGGCTGATCGGGCTGCAGGCGGGTCTTGCCCGCTGATCGCAGCGATCTAAGGGACCGGCCCGTTGCGGGTCGGTCCTGACATGCGATAACCGGACAGGCGGCCCTTTCGAGGCCGCCTTTCTGGTTCCGGGCTTCGGCACGGGTTTGACATCGCGCCGACGGCATTTTTTAAACTGAACGATTTGGATTGCCGCCGACGCCAAGTCTTGGCACCCTGATGCATCCTTTTGCGATCCACGGGCCCCCCTTTATGCATGTTGTCGGTATCTGTCGTTTCTCTTTGCTGGGGCGCGGCGACTGGAAGGCCTATCAGGGGGCATCCGACGCCGAGGTCGCGGTCATCGCCGATCAGCAGGCAGCAACGCTGTTCGCGCCCGACCGGATCGAGCGGCGCCTTGCGACCTTGCAGCATCTGACGCTGGCCTCGCTGCAGGCGCAGACGGATCAGGACTTTACCCTGATCGTTCTGGCGCCCGAGACGATGCCCGCCCCCTACAAGCAGCGCCTGTCTCAGATCTGCAGCGCGGTTCCTCAGGTCGTGCTGCGCTTTTTCCCGCTGATCCATGTGGTCGATGCGCAGAAAGCCGTTCTGGCCGAACTGGGGATGGAGCTGAAGACCATGGTGCAGTTCCGGCTGGACGATGATGATGCGGTCTGCACAACCTTCGTCGAACGCAAACGCCAGATCGCCTCGCGGCTGGTGGCGGTCTGCACGCCGCTGGCGCTGAGTTTCCGGTCGGTGCTGTTCTGTTCCGCTGGTGGAGAGCAGGCCGGGATCTATGCGTGGGATTCGCCCTTTTTCAGCGCCGGCGCCGCCCTGTATCATCCCACCCGCAGCATTTTTTCGTTTGGCCATTTCGCCCTGATGCGCCGGTTCGCCAGTATCGTGATCCCGGACGGGATGTCGCTGGCCACCCATAACGGCCAGAACGACACGCTGTTCGATGCGGACCGGATCCGGCGGCAGGGTTTCGTGCGGATGGACAAGGCCGAGATTTCAAAGACCTGCGCCAGCCAGTTTCCGTTCCTGACCGCGAAGGGCAAGGGGATGGCCGGCCTGCCCAACGCGGGATAGGCAGCCCCGGACCGCCGCCGCGCCCTTTCACCGGACAACCGTCGCCGATCACGGTCCCACAGCAATGGCCCTCGCCATCCATCATGCGGCCTGCCTGATGGTCCTTGCCTGTCCGTTGCAAGGATGCCTGCAAAGCCGCAAGTCGGACGCCCCTTCGCCGGATTGTGATGCCAAACGGTGCGGTTCCGTAACGAATAGTTCAAAACGACGACACGGCGTTTGCGCAAAGCGCAAATCTCTGCTGCTATCTTTGCAACCACAAGCTGAGAGGCGCGATGCATCGATCTGACGAACGGCGAGTGGTACAGGCGAACGCCTTTGGCCTGCGATCGCCATGCGGCAGGAATGCCGGGGTGGCCGTCACGGTCACGCTGACAGGCCCCTGCGCCAAGACAGAGGTCACCCTGCATGTCTTTGTTCAATGCGATGGCGACGTGTTCTGCCGCGAGGTGCAGGATCTTGCGGTGTCAGAGGCGCTGGCCGGTCTGCCCGATCTTGCCTTGGCGGGTCCGCTCCGGGTCGTCACCACCTATAGCCCGCCAGATCCCGCCCGGCAAACCTGACGCCCGATGCCTGCCTGCGACCGGCAGGCGCCGGCTGGCGCGGCCTGCCGTTCAGAGCGACAATATCGTTCGTGCGCCTGCAGTGACCGGGACCATTTGTCTGCAGACAACCCCTGCGCGATCGGATGGAAAACACGCACGTTAAGGTATGTTTTTTGCGCGGAAAGCCGCCTATTGCCCTGTCTGACTTATACGAAAGGACACATATGACCCTGTGCAAAACGGCGTTAATATTCATGAGTATTTTGTATGGAGTAAATGGTTATGGCTCAATCAATGCCTCTGGCAGCCCATCGTCCGGTGATCACCATGGAGGACTGGACGCTGATTTCCCGCGCGCTTTCGGCCTATTCCCACAACAGCGAATATCAGGCTGTCATCCAGCGCCTTTCCGGCCAGATGGGAGCCGCTGAAACGACGCGCATGAACGGCCGTTCAAAATGACGCGCCGCCGCTAAGGGTGACGCTTGACATGCCCGGCAGCCGTCGGGCGCGCCAAGGATCCGCCCGGCCCATGACATCCCGACCAGTCCGCTGGCGAAGACCGGAACCATACCAGTATGAGCCCGGGGCTGCATCGGCATCAGCCTCGACGTCATAAGGCGGGCTGTGGGTGTGGCGACGTTTCGTGTGATGACGGGGTCGGGTGCGGATCGGACATTACCGGGGAATGTCGATCCGTACCGTGGGAAAACCCGAATGTCTGCTGCAAGGCCTCGTAATGGTGGCGATAGACGGCGACACTTGAAAGCAGGTGGTGATCCGCTTTCATGGGCCGGTGCGCCCGATCAAGGACGGCAGGCATGACAGGCGATCCGCCGTCGTCGCGGGCGGACAGGCGGCTGGTCAGGTCGAAATATCCCAACCCGAACTGCTTAGCCAGTTGCGCCACTTTGGCGTTGAAGGACAGATGGAGATCGTTTTGGTCCCGCTCGTTCAGCATGGCCGCATCCAAAGCGGCCTGTGCCTGGCCGATATCGTCCGGCTTTCCTTCGGTGATGATCCGGCCCACATACGCTCTGGCAAAGTGCGGCGTGGAAAGGACCGTGAGATTGACCCCCTTGAGGGCCAGCGTGCACGGACCGAAATCCGATGTCTCAAGGAACGTGCGATAGATATCGGTCAGATAGGCAACATAGCCGTCCGGGGTCCACGTTTCTTTCTTGATGACCTGCTTGTAACAAAACCCCAGCTCCAGATCGACCTGCCCCAGAGCAAGAACAAGCCGGTCTGCCGTCTTCACGACCGCGTCGATTTTTTCGCGAATCTGCAGGGATGACGAATAGGCCCGGACCCCGGTCAGCGATGCTCCCTGAAGAAGGTGCACGCGGGTGTGAAACGGCGCCCCGCTTAGCCCCATGCGGGCCGTCGCCGCTGCCACCTTCTTCGCCCCGAAAAACACGGTATGGGAGTCGCCGATGATGTCGATGGAGGGCAGTCTGGGGCGGGCCATGAGACCTCCTGCAGCACGGTTTCCTCATCAGCCTCAGGTTCATGGCATCGGTCAACCCACAGATTATAAAACAAACTGTTCGGTATTCGCGCGAAAGGGTCCATTGCCCGAGCGCCTGACCAGCAGATCGCCTTTGGCAGATGCCCGGCCCGTTGGCTGGCCCGATGATCAATCCCGCGCAGGAAGCGGTGCGGCCTTGCCGCTGTCCCGCCGAGGTCGTGCGACGCGCTCATATCGGTAAGGCAAACGACCAAACGCGATCAGTGCTGGGAGATCCCGCCCTATCTTGACGCGCACAAACCGCGGGCAGAGGCGGAACCGGGCATCCGCACGACGGACCCCGGCGGTCTCGTTCTGGGACCGGAACACGGTCGGAACGGCGCAAACCCGCACCTATTCCCGTTAAAATTCCTGATTTAGTCATAAAGATCAACGGACTGGGGTGGGGTTGGTAGGCCCGGCAGCCTTCACATCGCGTTGATATTGATGGGCATTAGATGGTCAATACCAACAACTGGTACCAACAGGACGCTACCATGCGCAGGACTCACATCGAATTCTTGTGGTTGTTGCACGGAGACAACAGGATACTACCATGTGCATAAGAGGCACTCAGAGGGGTCTTTTGAAATGAAATACAACCTTGACCTGATTCGTGAGATCTTGCTTGCCGTCGAAAATTATGAGCCGGAATCTGTTTCGGGTATCCAAGAAATCGGGATCAACGATTTTTCGGGAACACCACCGCAAAACAATTATCATATCAGCATGCTGATCGATGAAGGGTTCATCAAGCCCACTAACGTTCAGAGCTTGGATCTCAGTTTTCACGTGCATGGGCTGACTATGAAAGGCCATCAGTTCATAAGCGCGACAGAAGAAAAGACGGTATGGGACAAGACTAAAGCGTATTTCTCGGCAGCTGGTGGTTGGACAGTCGATGTGGTTCTTGCCTATGCGAAAGAAGAAGCGATTAGGCGACTAACAGGCGAGGCCTGAAATAAAACAGCCGCCGGGGAACACGCAACCCCGGCGGCCGATCGTGCCCGTCGTGGGCCGATGGTTAAGCGGTCAGCAGCCGCACTTTGACGGCAGCGGTGTCGGCCGGTGCCGCTTCGATCGTATAGCCCAGCAGGGTGTTGCCGCTGGCGGTCGTGGTGGCCAGGCTGTCGGTCGCGTTCCAATAGACCTTGGCGCCGAGGGTGAAGGCGTTAGCGGCCACCTTGGGCAGTTCCCAGCAGCCGACGACAGACACGTCGACGGGGGCGCCAGCTGCAGCGTCGATCAGGGCAATGCCGCGGATGTCACCTGCGATCACCACGCCGCCCGACAGGACGGAAGCGGGGGCGGGAATGGTCAGGTTGTCACCGGCTTGAATGAAGTTGCGGGCCATGGGTTAGAGTCCTTTCGAGGTCTGGAAGCGGACGATCGAAAGACGCCGCCGTTGAAGATTTGCGATCTCTGCGTCGATGGCCGCCAGGGCGCGGGCCATCTCCGAGTCGCTTTTGAATTCCACGCGATCGCCGTTGGCATCGTGCACCGCACGTTCACCGCTGAAGCGCGCTTCCTGCAGCCGGTCCCGCCATTCGCTCAGCTGTGCGGCGCTGGCCATCAGGCCGCCCCGGTCGAGCGATAGGCCCCGCGCCAGTCGAGCCAGCCGCAACCGAAGTCGAGGAAGGCGCGATACTTCAGGCCCAGCGTGTCCCAGGCTTCCTGTCGCTGGATCTGCACGCCCTGCGCGCTGGACAGATAGGCATATTGCAGCGACGGGACGGCAGCCGGGTCGGCCATGACGAACCACGTGTTGCCGATCAGACGAGGTTCCACGACCAGTTCCAGCTTCCCAGCCATCGGGTTCACGTCATGCGTTGTCGCGGCGTAGATCGACGCAAGCGCCTTCTCTGCGTGTGCTTCTAGGTCTGCACCCACGACCAGATAGCGCGGCTTCACGCTAAGGATGGTCCGACCGTCCAGACCCGTAATCGTCCGCATGACGCGACGGGCTTCAAGCAGCGCCGCAACGGCAGCTTCCGGGTCCAGCATATCCGACCCGGGACCCGTGGCGATGTTGCCCCGGCTGACATGGAAAACGGGCAGGCCATCCGACATAATCGGATTGTCAGCCAGCAGCTTCACCAGCTCGTCGGCTTCGGTCTGCGCCGCCGCCGCGCCCATCGCGCTGGTCATGTCGCCCAGAAGGCCCAGATCGTCGTCGATCAGCAGCTTGCGCGACACGCTGATCGCCCGGCCGAAGGTCTTCAGGCTCATGGTCTCGCCCGCCTCGGCGCGGCTGGTATGGGTGAACTCGCCATGTTCCGTCATCTCTTCCAGACGGCCCATTTCACCGATACGGATGGCGGTCGTAGTCTTGAAGTTCGGCAGCGTCCGTTGGCGGGCCAGAGCCTTCAGCGGGCTTTCGGCCGCTTGATAAGCCTGCGCCGCGACCTTGCCCATGGCGTTCGAAACCAGCAGCGGGAAGTCGGACGCGCTCAGGCTCCGCGAAAAGACCTCATCAGCGGACATGCCGCGAGTGCTGACGCCCGAACGCTGAAGGGCATCGGCCGCCATCTCGCGTAGGGTCACGTTCACATATTCTCGGCTGGCTTCGGGCAGGGCTCCACCAGCCATCCGGAAGGCCAGCGCATCAGCGGCGCGGGTCTGAATCTCGGCAGGGTTGCCGTTTTCGCGGGTGACGCGGATCGGCGGTGCCGCACGCTGAGTCATGGCGTCGCGGGCAGCTCTGCGCACATCGTCGTCGGTGACGGCTTCAGCGCCCAGATCGGCGCCCCATTCGTCGGACAGATTGCAGGCGCCGCGCAGCGTGTCGATCAGCGCGTTTCGGGTTTCGATGTCAAAAGGCATGGTGTCACTCCGTCGGGTTGCATTGGGGTCAGCAGGGATTGCGACAAGCGACACTTCTTTGAGGTGCCAGCGGGTTGCAGTTTTCGTTCTTTGGCCGGTTTCATCTTTGCCCTCGGCCCATGCCTCGACCGAATAGCCGGCGCTGAAGGCGCGCAGCGTGCCGTCTTGGACGCGCTGGCGGATCGGCAGCAGGTCGTCTGCACCGCTGAAGCGCAGCCGGGCCAGTACTGTGTCGCCGTCGATGCGGACATCATGCACCCGGCCGATCGTCTCGCGTGCCGTGGGGCGGTGATCCGCCAGAAGCGGCCAGTCGTCTCCCGACAGCACCAGCCCGGCGGGGTCGAGGATCTCGATATAAAGTCCGCGAGCATCGCGCCGGGTGACTGGGTGGCGGGTTGCGATGACGGCTTCGATTTCGAGGGACTCAGGGCTGAAGCTGCCGGATGCCGGGGCTTCGCGCGTCAGCATGCCGCCATGGGCAAGAATGTTCATGCTTGGATTCCGTTTTGTTCTTTCGGCTTTTCGCCAAAGGTAAGACCCATCGCGGCTTCGCGCTGCCGATCGGCTGCAATTTCCGCATCGACCTTGGCCACGTCATAGCCGATCTGCGCGACCGCTTGCCGGCGGCTGATGAGGCCCATTGCCAGCATCTCTCGTGTTGCCTTGGCGTCCGACTCTGGGTCGACCCACTGAGGTTTCGGAAAGTGAACCTCCAGCGGTGTGGCGGGATCGGCCCAGTCGCTACCGCGCAGACTTTCCAGAAGTTGCCAACGCTGCCAAATCGGCCCGTAAAAGGCGGGAACCAATAGGGCGTGCTGCATGGCTTCGATCCGGCTGCGAAACTGTATCAGCGCGGTACGCGCGCTGCTGTAGTTCACACCGCGCATATCGCCCGACAGCAGGAACTCGGGAATCTGCAAACCGGCTGCGATCTGCCGCAGCGACACGGCCACCAGTTCGACAGATTGCGCCATCTGCTGGGGCGTCGTGAACTTCACATCCCAGCCCGCCGGCAAGACGCGCATCGTGCCGGGTTCAAGCGACACGTCCATTGGGTTTTCGCCCTCGCCAAGCGGATTGGTCGCGGTGCCGTTCAGATCGACCAAGAAGCCGACGAGCATCGCCTGAATCTTGGCGGTCACCTGCAGAGCGTCCTGCAGTTGCGACAGTTCGTTAAGCGGCAGGATGACAGGCGCGAACCATGACAAGCCGCGGGTTTGCCCTGCGCCCTGTCGGCGGAAGATATGCAGCACGTCCACTGCCTCGACCCGTACGGGCGCCCGGAAGGTCTGATATTGGTCAGTCGGACGGGCAGGGCGGAAGTGATACGCGACAGGCAGATCGTCCGCGTTGTATTCGATGCCCGCGGCTATGTAGCGCCCGCCGCTCAGTTCGACGCTGTAAGCCTCGTCCAGCTGTTCAGCTGGGACATGCTGCAGGCGCAGGGCGCCGCTGTCGTCACTGCGCAGGATAATCAGCGCTTCGCCGTCCGTTGCCAGCGAGTCGATCATCTCACCTTCCAGGGCGGGCAGGCGCGTCCGTGCAGCCCATTCGGCAAAGGCAGTGTCGATCTCTTCCGTGCCGCTGGTCAGTGTCGCGCCATAGCCCACAAGGGCGGTGCGCAGGATCTCCGCAGCATTGGTGGCGGTAGGATCATTGAACCGCAGATGCCGGGCTCGGCCGCGCACTTGGGCCGCGCCTGCCAGAACTTCGCTACCCGTCGCACCAAAAGCCGGGGTCGAGGGCCAACGCTTACCGCTGGCGCCTTCCAGCATCCGAACCTGCGAAATAGATGGCGGATCTGCGCGGCGGCTCATAAGGCGCGACCAGATGCCCATGGGTCAGGCTTCCTGTCCGGCTAGGATTGAAAGCACCGGCCGCACCAACGTCGTCACAGGCAGAAGGACGGTCTGCGAGATGACGTTTGCGTGGTTCCAGTCGTCGAACCATTCAAATCGTTCGGTCAAGCCGACTTCCTCAAAACTGCCCATTTTCGCATCGGTGAATGCCCACGGGTGCGTGTAGATATCCAGCCGGATAAAGATCTGCACCCCGTCAGAAACACGTTGGACATTTTTTTCGTAGGCGAACGTTCCCTGCGTATTGCCGATCGGACGCAGTTTCGAATTGATCGCAGAGACCTGCCCGGATGAGCCGCCGTCCAACGACAGGCTGATAGCTACGACGGCAGCTGCAATGTCCGCAGGTGAGTACGAGATCTCTTTTCCTTGAGAGGTTGCAGCGCTCGACAGGATTAAACCGCGATCTCGCATGGTTCGCGCCCGAGAATATAAGCGTGCGGGATCTTGATTGCCGCGTGTTCTAGCAACTGCATCCGTAATCTGGCGTAAAGTGGCGGTCGGATAATCCATTGAAGGGCTCCATTCTCTTTGCACCGTTATGCATCCTGCGTCATGCGGACGCAAGTTGTTTCTTGCGTCTAGCTGACGCAAGTGCTAGTTCATAAAAATGGGCACAGTGGGGTGTTCGGGCATCTGAAGACGCAGCAGGCCGGGCGCGGATCGGCCTGCTGCACACAAGAAGGCTCCAAGGGGGCTTCATCTCCCCCGCGCGGCGCGGTCGGTGACCGGGGTTCAGAGCCCGGGGCGCTGGCAAGGGGCGGCAGCTTTGTCATCGGCCTGCCGCCCCGATCATATTCAGCACCAAGGAATGCACCGTGTCGCCAGCTGAACAACGCTATGAGGTCGCCCAAATCTTCGCAGAATGCCGCGCCAAGGGCGTGCCGATGCACCTGGCCTGCTTTGCCGCGCTGCGCTGGTTCGAGATGCAGAGGATTGCCCCGCCGCATTCTATTCTCGATTGGCTGGGCGCGGTGCCTACGGAACATTGGCGCCCGACGCGGGTGCATTAACTGTCACGTTAAACGTGCATTGCACTTTATAATCAATCTGACGTTGAAGCGCGAAATACCGCATAGTGATTCTATCGAAACGAAAGGAATCGCTATGGAATGCAAAGTTCAGGACTGGTCGAAAGACT
The DNA here is from genome assembly GCF_004335005.1 of Paracoccus nototheniae. Classification (GTDB taxonomy): domain Bacteria; phylum Pseudomonadota; class Alphaproteobacteria; order Rhodobacterales; family Rhodobacteraceae; genus Paracoccus; species Paracoccus nototheniae. The sequence continues at coordinate 67,191 of NZ_RQRT01000003.1, forward strand.
GGTCGAATCAGACCGCTCTCGGACGCATGGAGGCCGCCCACGATCTTGCGGCAGTACGGCAGACAGACAACATGCTACTGTTGATAAGAAAGATCCGCGCCGCTGCGGCGGACCCTGCTGGATTTGGGGTAGGGTATCTTTCTGCCTTGGCTCAAGCCGCTACGCGTTAATATTATTCAATTTATAGGAGATGCTCATGAAAATTTCATTCGAATTGAGTGGGACTGTCATTTTCGCAACGGAAATGGATTTTATTCCACCCATCGGCTACAAAGCCACATTTCGGACGATCACTTATAAAAAAGGGCTTTACGCTGGGTCTCTGATATCAGTTGACGTTGGCTCTATTGATTCGCCGAGCCTAGAATTTGAGGGCGATAAGCTTGTGGAAGTAATAATATCCGCGAATGGATATGAACTTCATGAGAAAGGCCCAAAGCCTCCCGAAGATTAACCCCCCAACCACTTGGACCTGATTACGCGCGGCGGTGCCTTCGGTGCTGCCGCGCTTGCCAATTCAGCCGCCCGCAGATCCACACGCTGCCCGATCAGCTGACGCACGGCAAGGGCGTAGACAGAGGCGTCTAGCGTCTCGGCACGTTTGCCCTTGATCCGTTCAAAGCGCGCTTCCGGTTTCCCCCTCACATACCGCACCACGCGCCGCTCACTGGCCAGCTGTTCGAAATAGATAGGCGCTAGGTCATCCGAGAAGCGCACACCCTGATTCCGACTGACCCGCGCAAAGAGCTGCGACTTGGCCGCATCGGAGCCCACAAGCCATAGGTGCTGATTGCCAGACTTGGCCAGCAGTGCACGGCTGAAGCCTGCGACCCCCTTGATGGGCACAACGCGACGGCCGAACCGGGGCTTACAGAAAGCCATCACGCTCTCCAAATGCCCGCCATCACCAGAGTCCACCGCGCAGGCATCGATGCGGATCGTGCCGCCGTTCGGGTGCGGCCACGTCTCACGCAGCAGCGAGTCCAGATCCTGCCAGACCGCTTCACCGTCAATCGGCCCAAAGATGCAGCGGTGATCGAGCATGAGCCAATCGTTTTCAGTGTGGCCCATCAAGACGATCTCGATCCGATCATCTTGGCAGTCGACGCCCGCCGTGATCCACAGCACCTCCGGCGGCAGGCGGTCCAACCCAAAGGCTTCGCGGCGGTTGAACAGCTCGTGCTCGTCCAGATCCTCGCCTTCGGTTTTCCACGGTTGGCCCAGGATGGTGTTGACGAACGGCTGCAGAGTCTCCGGACTGCGCTTGGCCTGCAGGAACTCGGCGGCTAGCTTGCCCCAGCGGGCATTGTGGTGCGGGCTGATCAGGCAGTTAATCCGGAAGCCCGCATGCCCTTTCACGTGGGGCGTCGTTGCCCGCCAGCGCCCGGACGCCACCATGGCGGGCTTGTGCCGTTCCTCGATTACGCAGCCGCAACCGGGGCAGGTCCATGCCGCCTTATCCGGTTCGCCATCAGGCCAGCTGATCTGAGCCCATTCGATCTCATGGAAGCCGCCGCACTCCGGGCAAAGCACCTCATAGATCCGCTGGTCGGACTCACCGTACATGCGGGTGATTGGGCCGAAGTCGAAAATTGGAGTTGAGCCCGCCAGGATCTTCCGGTCACGAAACGTCTGGGTCCGCATTTCGGCCAGCTTGATCGGATCGCCTTCCTGCGTCGACTCGTAGCCGTCGATCTCGTCCATGGCCAAGAATCGTGTCGTGTGCCTGCGCAGGTTGCGCGGGCTTTTCGCGGCCAGAAACTTCAGACTGCCGCCGGCAAAGCGACGCGCTAGCATCGTGCTGCGCCCGGCCTCGTCCGCATCATCCGACAGCAGCCCACGCAGGGCAGGCGATGCCTCGAACATGGACTCAAGCTCGACTGAATAGTCCCGTGCATCATCGGCCGTCGGCTGCAGTGCGATGATTGGTGCAGGCGAATTGGCCACGAAGCTGGCTATCGTTGCTGACAGCCATTGCGTGTATCCAATCCGCGCGCCTTTCATGATCGTCAGACGTTCGATTTCCGGATCTTCGATCGCATCGCACCATCCGCGCTGAAACGGCCAAAGGTCCATGCGTCCAGGAAGGGCCGAGGCGCTGGCAGGAATCCTGATGGTCGACTCGATCCATCTCGCCAGTGGGACATTGGGTGGCGGGCGTAGCGCCTGAAGCGCATTTTTGCGGACGATCTCAATCCCCATCTGCGAGGCCCTCCAGCGCCTTTTTGATCTCGCGATCTAGCGTGGCGATGTCGGTTGCAGTCAGGTGCGGAAGAGCGGCGCCGCAGCGGGACGGAACCGCTAGAAGCGCATTGCGGACGTCGCGCATCAGGTTCGACCATTCTCGGCTGACGGCTGCGACCTCGACCAGGTCACCTGACTCGCGCTTCACGCGGGTTTCTTCCTTATCCGCCTGTGCACGGGTCAGTCGTAACTTCTCGGCCCTCAGATCGTCGCCGCCATCCGGTGGGCGCCCAGCGCGCGCCGCGTGTTCCTGCAGCCGCGCGATATATGCCGCGGTCGATCTGCGGACATCCCAGCGGGCCCGGCCCGCCTTCACAAGCACGCCGTCGACCGTTTTCGTCCTGACCTGCGAGGTGGCCAAGTTGAGGAAGGCGGCGATCTCAGGTTGCGTCATGGCGCCGGGAATGGCGTTTCTGCTTTCTGTGCTGTTCGCTGGCAGGGCTTCCGGCCCTTCGATAGGTGCGAGGTGCGAGGCAGGGCTGTCGAGGCTCAGAAGGTCATCTAGCGAGTACGGGTCAGGCGATGGCGTAGGATGCATTTACTCGGCCCTTCATGTCTGAAAAATTCTGCAAACCGTCTTTCTTCGCGGTCAGCGTCCCCCGCGGCAGGCCGGCAGGGGGAAGGACCCATCGGGACGCATAGCCTGCGCGGTCGCCCGGCTGCGATGCGACAGGATCAATCTGTGACCCCTGTGACCCCTGTGACCCCAATTTGCCTATATTATGGATTCGACCCCTGCTGCTGGTGCCCAGTAGGCTGTGGGCTGCCACTGGCTGCTTATAGGTCTTCTTTAGATATTCAGGGGTCACAGGGGTCACACTATAGCTAAGACACTGTATAGAATTGGATAATAAGTGACCCCTCACACCGCTAGAGGGGGTCACCAAGGGGTCACGGGGGGTCACAGTTCGATCCTGTTGCATTGACGCACCCAGACCTTGCCATTGCGGCTGTGCTGCCTGATCCAGCCCCGATGCTTCAGGATGCGGGATATCCGTTGCAGATCGGCCTGCTTCTGCCGCTCTATGGGAACACCGATGCGGATAAGCAGGTCGCGCGCAGTGATCTTGTCCACCGGCTCGTCAAAGCCGTCCTGCCCATCGTCGCCGTCCAGATGGTCAGCAATGGCGCTTTCCCACGGGTCTTCCTCTCGCACCGACTCCTGTTCGGCCCATGCAAGACGTTCGGTCTCAGATGATAGGTGCCACCGCTCGCCAGCGGTGAACGCTGCCACTGCCTCGGCGAACAGCTGGTCGCGATCTCGGGCAAGTCCGATGGTGTCCAGCATGTCGCCGCATGTGACCGGCCAGAAGCGCCGGCCCCCGGTCATGTCGCGTAGGAATGCAGCCTCGTTCGTTGTGCCGATAAACACCGTCTGGCGCGGCACGATGTCTGCGCGGCGCGCGTAGGGTGCACGGATCTCATCGTCGCCCCGGGTCAGGAAGGATTTCAGGTCTTCCGCCTCGGCCTTTCTCGATGGGGCAAGCTCGGCCAGCTCCACGAGCCAATGTCCGCGGAGATATAGACCCGCCTCTTTCGCGCCCTCTCTGATCGACGGCATGTTGTCGCCAGTCCATTCGCCACCCACGATGCGGCAAGCCGTGCTCTTCCCGATGCCTTGGGGCCCAGCAAGCACAAGCACGTGGTCATGCTTGCAGCCGGGACGCATGACGCGGGCCACCATAGCGATCAGGAAGGCGCGGCCGACGGCGCGAACGTAGGGGGAGTCCGCCACGCCCAGATAGCGCGTCAGCCAGGTGTCCAATCGCATCTCACCATCATGGGCGAGCACGGCAAGCCAATCCTTGATCGGGTGAAACTGGTTCATCTGCGCGACTGCCCGCACGGCTTCTGCCGTCATGCCCCCGACGTTGTGCATCCCCGCTTGTTCGATCGCTACGCGGAACAAGGTCAGGTCAGACTCTTGGATCAGCCCGCCTTGCCACTCATCCCGCCCAGTCATGGCGTTGTGCCGAAGTCCGAAGCCTTTGGCGGCGTTCACCTGCTGGAGGTAGCAGATGGCATTATGCATCGTCGCCTTGGGCGCGCCAAATCCGGTAACCTGGATTGTCTTATCCTCGATGCCGTGACCGATCGCTGGCAGATCGTCAAAGTCGCTGGCATCAACTGCAAAAGGCAGGGCGATCGGCTTGGCCAGGCCATCTGACCAGCCATGTGCGAAGGTGCTGCGCGCCTCGCGATCAGACAGGCCACAAGTCAGCCCGGCCGCCACAAGCAGTTCCTCGGCCTGATCGCGCGTCAGGGCACCGTGAGCGCCGACACCACCCGCCCACATGCTGGCGTTGTTCAAAGCGCTTTGACGCGTACCTTCACCTGCGTCGGCCACCCTGGCAGCGTGCGCGTCCAGCTCGCCTCGGGCCCATTCCATGTGCGATGGCGAGGCCTCCCGCACCTCTACGGCCCCACGGTCTGGTTTAGCGGGCGGGGTGAGCGCCTGGGGCCACTCGGGCAGCACAGTGTCCCGGGTCAGGTCCAGCCCATGAACGACGTACCGCTTGCCGTCCTTTAGGCTGTCGGGGGCAATGACAAACCCGCCATTGTTCCGGACATCCAGCCCAGGGCCGATCTGGCCAACCGTCGCCTTCAGTCCCGGCTTATACTTGAGAAAGACATGCCAGCCGCCGCTGGGGGAACCGCTTCGGACGGGGCTCATGACGTGGATGTCCGGAAAGCCCAGCTGATTCAGGCTCGCCAAGCCGTCCTTTCCGTTCTTCACGTCGACATCCAGGACGCTAATGCCGTTCCGTTCGCCCGTGATAAGCGCGACCCGGGATTCCGGCCATTGGCGCCACCAACTGCGGATAGTGGTCGCGTCAGCCGTCGCGCGTGTCGGGAACGCGGCTATCGGCTTCCAGCCGTCGCCGTCGCCCCAGTCGCGGACAGGACATACAGCAAGCCCCCGCGATGCGAGGGATAGGGCAACATCCAGATTTGTTCGGAGGGGTGGAGTGATCGCAAGCAGATCGTCGAGATTATAAGGGTCTTGAACGGACCCCGATTGGAGAGTATCTTTCATTTGAACCTCTTGAAGCCGTCGGGTGTGCCGCCCGGCGGCTTCTTCTATTTCCAGATCATTCCAGAAATGAAGAAGCCGCATCAACCAGTATGGCGATGCGGCTAAGTTATTGCAAGATAAGATGAATTTCACTTAAACTGTGAAACTCAGCGCAGAAGTTCGTCCAAGTTATACGGGTCGTCGACCTTCAAAGCCTTGTCGAGAAAATCATTGAACCACGCCACCATGCGCACCCGCTCCGGCCAATACTCTGCATGGTTATAGCTGGCCCTGACGCCATTGCCCGGGACGTGGGCCAGCTGCCGTTCGATCGCGTCCCCTGACCACAGCCCGGACTCGTTTAGAACCGTCGATGCGAGAGACCGCATGCCGTGCACGGTGACGCGGCTGCGGTAGCCCATCCGGTAAAGAGCAAAGATATAGGTGTTCTGACTCTGGGGTTTGCCGCGCAGGCCCGGCACGATCCATGGGCTGCCGCCCGCGTGCTGCTTCAGTTCCTTTAGAATGGCTTGGGCTTGCGGGGGCAGGGGGATCATATGGTCGCGGGCCATCTTCATACGATCGCCGGGGATCCGCCAGACGTCGCCGCTGATCTCGTCCCAAGTGCCGAACCGCAATTCGTTCGTCCGCGTCATGGTGCGCATGATCAGTTCAAGCCCAAGGCGCGTCTGAGGTTCGCCGTCATAGGCCCGCAGCTTGGCCATGAACTCGCCCAGTTCGTTCTGCTTTATCGCGGCCATGTGCTTGACTCGAGGCGACGGCTTCAGGGCGCCGGTCAGGTCCGCGGCGGGATCGCGATCGGCGCGGCCGGTGGCAATGGCATAGCGCATCACCGCGCCAACAGACTGCCGCACGCGCTTGGCCACGTCGACTGCCCCGCGGTCTTCGATGGTCCGCAGCATCTTTAGGATCTTCTGGGCCGACAGCTCGCGGATCGGCTCATCGCCGAACGCCGGGTATACGTCACCCTTGAAGCGAGAAATAACGCGCAGCGCATGGGCGGGTGTCCATGCCGCTTCCTGTGCCTTCAGCCATTCGTCGGCCACCGTCCGGAAGGTGACGCCGGGGCCCTCTGTGGCCGGTGCCTCTAGCGCGGCTTTGTTGGCGCTGGGATCCAGCCCGCCGGCCAGAACTTCCCGTGCACGCTCTCGCATCGCCCGCGCCTGGGCAAGCCTGACAGCTGGGAAGACGCCCAATGCGAGTGTCTTCTGTTTCCCGCCAAATCGATAGCTCCAGCGCCAATATTTTGAGCCGTTGGGCTGAACCAGCAAGAAGAGTCCGCCCCCGTCCGACAGCTTGCGCGGCTTCGACTCGGCCTTCGCCGCGCGGCAGGCGACATCTGTAAGGGCCATCAGAATCTCCCGTTGGTATCTGGAGATTTCACTTTGATGGTATCTGCGTTGGTATCAAGCTGGATGATTGAGGACGCATGAGGACCAAGAAAAGCGGCTAGCATTGAAATTGCTGCGTTTTCCGTGTTCATGAGGACGTATGGGGATGCATGAAAAGGGGGGTTGGTAGGCCCGGCAGGACTTGAACCCGCAACCAAGGCGTTATGAGCGCCCTGCTCTGACCAGTTGAGCTACAGGCCCCCGCAGCGGGGATCTGCGTATCCTCAGCCCGCGCGCAGGTCAAGCTTGGGCGTTGCCCCGGGGGCGGGGTTCGGCTATCGGGGGGCCGACATCAGCCGGGGGCCGCCATGACGAAAAACGGGATCAGCTATCGCGACGCGGGCGTCGATATCGACGCGGGCAATGCGTTGGTCGAACGCATCAAGCCTGCCGCCGCCGCCACGGCGCGGCCGGGCGTCATGGATGCGCTTGGTGGCTTTGGGGCGCTGTTCGATCTGAAGGCGGCGGGCTATGACGATCCGGTGCTGGTCGCGGCCACCGACGGGGTGGGCACCAAGCTGCGCATCGGCATCGACACCGGCCATCTGGACGGGCTGGGACAGGATCTGGTCGCCATGTGCGTGAACGATCTGGTCTGCCAAGGGGCCGAACCCCTTTTCTTTCTTGATTATTTCGCCACTGGCAAGCTGTCGGTTGATGAGGGCGCCCGCGTGGTCGAGGGGATCGCGCGCGGTTGTCAGGCCGCCGGTTGCGCCCTGATCGGCGGCGAGACGGCCGAGATGCCGGGCATGTATCATGACGGCGATTTCGATCTGGCGGGCTTTGCTGTCGGCGCGATGCAGCGCGGCACGGCGCTGCCTGCGGGCGTGATGGCGGGGGATGTCCTGCTGGGGCTGGCTTCGGACGGGGTGCATTCGAACGGCTATTCGCTGGTGCGCAAGGTCGCGGAACATGCCGGTCTGGCATGGGCCGACCCGGCGCCTTTCGCCAACACCACTCTGGGCGAGGCGCTGCTGACCCCCACGCGGCTGTACGTCAAACCCGCGCTGGCGGCGATCCGGGCGGGGGGCGTGCATGCGCTGGCCCATATCACCGGCGGCGGACTGACCGAGAACCTGCCCCGCGTCCTGCCCAAGGATCTGGGCGCCGATATCGACCTTGGCCGCTGGCCGCTGCCGCCGGTCTTCGGCTGGCTGGCCGATGCGGGTGGGATCGCGCAGGACGAGATGCTCAAGACCTTCAACAGCGGCATCGGCATGATCGTGGTCGTGGCCGCGGACCGGGCCGAGGCGCTGGCAGATCTGCTGGCCGGGCAGGGCGAGACCGTGCACCGGCTTGGCACGGTGACGGAAGGTGCGGGCATCCGCTATTCCGGCACGCTTGCGTGACACGGGTTGCCATACTGATCTCGGGCGGCGGATCGAACATGGTCCGGCTGGTTCAGGATATGACGGGCGATCATCCGGGGCGTGCGGTGCTGGTCGCCTCGAACGACCCGCAGGCGGGGGGGCTGGCGCGGGCGGCGGAAATGGGCGTGCCCACGGCGGCGGTCGATCACCGCAAGTTTCCCCGCGACCGCGCCGGGTTCGAGTCGGCGTTGCTGGAACCGCTGCTGGACGCGCGTCCCGACATCATCTGTCTGGCGGGCTTCATGCGCATCCTGACGCCGGATTTCGTGCAGCGGTTCGCGGGGCGGATGATCAATATCCACCCCTCGCTGCTGCCCGATTATCCGGGGCTTGATACCCATGCCCGCGCCATTGCGGCGGGGGATAAGCAAGCGGGCTGCACCGTGCATCTGGTCACGCCCGAACTGGATGCGGGACCGATGCTGGGTCAGGCGCGGGTGCCGATCATGCCCGGCGACGATGCGGCGGTGCTGGCGGCGCGGGTGCTGGTGCAGGAACATCGGCTGTATCCGGCCGTCCTGCGGCGATTTGCGGCAGGCGACCGGACGCCCGTGCTGCTTGAGCGGTGATGCCTTAGATCAACCCCACATCTGCACAAGTGCCGCGACCGGATCGTCCTGGGTCCAGATCTCGGCCCCCAGGGCGATGAAATCGGTCATGGGGGACAGCTGCGCGATCAGGTCGCGGGTGATCGCGCCCTCGGCCACGACCGGCACCTCGATCATCTCGGACCACCACTGGAACAGCTCCAGTTCGACCGGCTCGCCCTTGTACAGCGCGCTTTCGGTGATCGGGCCAAAGGACACGTAATCGGCCCCGTGTTCCGCCGCCGACAGCCCTTCATGGCGCGAGGCGCCACAAAACGCGCCGACAATCGCATCATCGCCCAGTTCCTTGCGGGCATAGCGCACGCTGCGGGCGCCATCGGTCAGATGCACGCCGTCCAGCCCGTGCCGCTGCGCCAGCTTGACGTGATCGTCGATCACCACGGCCACGTCGCGCGCATGCCCGATCTCGCGCGCCAGATCGGCCAGACGGCCCAGTTCGTCTTCCTCGGCACCGCCGCGAATGCGCAGGCAGGCAGGGGCAATCCGGTCCATCACCTCGGCCAGCAGCGGGCCAAGAGCCGAGGCCTGCGCCCCGGCGGGCGTCATCAGATACAATTGCGGCGCGTCGTCACTCATCGAATATCTCCTTCATGTCGCAGATAGCGCAGCTTGCCCGTCGCCGCCAGACGCACTAGATGCCGCATCATGCAAATCGAACGCTCTCCTGTCATCATTCTGGTCCGTCCGCAGATGGGCGAGAATATCGGTGCCGCCGCCCGCGCCATGCTGAATTTCGGCCTGACCGAAATGCGGCTGGTCGATCCCCGCGACGGCTGGCCCAACCCCAAGGCGGTGGCCATGGCCTCGGGCGCCGCGGCCCGGGTCTTGGATCACGCCCGCCTTTATCCGACGCTGGCCGAGGCGATGGAGGGCATCGAATACGCCTATGCCACCACCGCGCGGGGACGCGAGCTGACCAAGCCCGTCCTGACGCCCGAGGCGGCGATGGCCGGCGCCCGCGCGCGCGAAGGCCGCAGCGCGATCATCTTTGGCCCCGAACGCACGGGTCTGGAAAACGACGACATCGCGCGCGCCAGCGCCATCGTGACGGTGCCGGTGAACCCCGATTTCCCCTCGCTGAATCTGGCGCAGGCGGTGCTGCTGATGGGCTATGAATATGGCCGCGACATGCTGCCGCCCGAACCCGCGCCCCATCTGCGACGCGGCCCGGCCGAAACCCCCGCCGACCGCATCGAGATCGAGCGTTTGGGCGATCATTATGACGATCAGCTGACGCAGGCGGGGTTCTTTTTCCCCGAGACGAAGGCCGCATCGATGCGGCTGAACCTGCGCAACATGTGGTCGCGTCTGGCCCTGACGCAGGGCGATGTGCGCATTCTGCACGGCATCCTGCGCCAACTGACCCGCCGCTGACCGCCCCCCACCAATCGCCCCCAACAAGGAGAACGCGATGGCCAAGCGCCCTGTCTTTCAGGAAGTCTCGGACCCCTCAGCCAGCAGCCGCCCGGTCCAGACCACCGGCATGATCGACGCCGCGCCCAAAGGCGCGCGCCGGGCGATCCGGGTCTGGCTGATGGTGCTGTTCGCGATGGTGCTGGCGATGATCGTGGTGGGGGGCGCCACCCGACTGACCGGGTCGGGCCTGTCGATCACCGAATGGGCGCCGGTCACCGGCACCATCCCGCCCCTGAACGCCGCCGACTGGCAGCGCGAATTCGACGCCTATCGCCAGATCCCCCAATATATCGAGGTCAACCGGGGCATGTCCCTGTCAGAATTCCAGTATATTTACTACTGGGAATGGGGCCACCGCCTGCTGGGCCGCGCAGTCGGGCTGGTCTGGGCGCTTGGGTTCCTGTTCTTCTGGGCGACATCCCGCATTCCGGTCGGCTGGACCCCACGCCTGCTGGGTCTGGGCGCGCTTGGCGGGCTGCAGGGCGCGATCGGCTGGTGGATGGTCAGTTCCGGCCTGACCGAGGGGATGGTCCGCGTGGCCTCGTACCGGCTTGCCACGCATCTGGGCATCGCCTTCGTCATCCTCGGCCTGATCACCTGGTATGTGCTGCACCTGTCGCGGTCCGAGGCGCAGCTGATGCGCGCCCGCCGCGCGGGCGAGGCCAAGCTGTTTTCCATGTCCACCGGCCTGATGCATCTGACCTTTCTGCAGATCCTGCTGGGCGCGCTGGTCGCGGGCATCGACGCGGGCCGCACCTATACCGGCTGGCCCACCATGGGCGGGGAATGGATCCCCGCCGCCATCTGGGACGGCACTCTGGGCTGGCGCAACTTTTTTGAGAACCCGGCGCTGGTGCAGTTCATTCACCGCATGACCGGCTATCTGCTGGCCGCCTTTGCGATCGTGGTCTGGCTGCGCGCGCGCCGCTCGCCCCATCCGGTGACGCGCCGGGCCTTCACGCTGATGATCGCCGCCATGGCGGTGCAGATCACGCTTGGCATCGCCAATGTCCTGCATGCCTCGCCACTGCATCTGGCGCTGACGCATCAGCTGGGCGCGGTGATCCTGTTTGCAACCCTGCTGCGCGCGCGCCACCATGCCCGCTATCCCCATGAAACCTCGATCCGAGGAGTGATCCGATGACCGCACTGACCGACCTTCTGGCCTTTCAGCGCCAGACCGAAGCCCTGTCCTCGGTCGCCGAACGTCTTGGCTGGGATCAGGAAACGGTGATGCCGCGCGGCGCCACTGAACAGCGCGCCGAGGAGATGGGCGCCATGGAAGAGGTGCTGCACGAACGCCGCACCGATCCCCGCTTGGGCGAATGGCTGGACGCCGCCGATCCGCAGACCGATGCCGACCGCCGCGCCATCGATCTGATCGCCCGCGATTTCGCCCGCACCAGCCGGGTGCCCGCGCGTCTGGCATCCGAACTGGCGCGGCTGACCTCGCTGGCGCAGGGCATCTGGGGCGAGGCCCGCGCCAAGGACGCGCCCGAGGATTTCCTGCCGACCCTCGATCAGGTGCTGATGCTGAAGCGCGAAGAGGCCGCCGCCCTAGCCGATGGCGGCGATCTGTACGACGCGCTGCTGGAGGATTACGAACCCGGCATGACCGGCGCCCGGCTGGCCAGCCTGTTCGACGCCATGCGCCCGCGTCTGGTCACCCTGCGCGACGACGTGCTGGGCGCCGATCGTCAGCCGCAACCCCTGTCGGGGCATTTCCCGCAGGAAACCCAGCTGCGTCTGGCGCGCAGCTGCGCCACCGCCTTCGGCTATGACTGGACGCGCGGGCGGATGGATATGGCCGTGCATCCCTTCAGCTCGGGCCGCTGGCAGGACAGCCGGATCACCACGCGGGTGGTGGAAACCGATCCCTTCAACTGCATCTATTCCACGATCCACGAAGTCGGCCATTCCAGCTATGAACTGGGCATCGACCCCGATTACGCCTTCACCCCCCTGGGCCGGGGCGTCTCGATGGGTGTCCACGAAAGCCAGAGCCGGATCTTCGAGAATCAGATGGGCCGGGGCCGCGCCTTCACCGGCTGGCTGTTCGAACGCATGTCCGAGGCCTTCGACGGGTTGAACATCACCGATCCCGATGCCTTCTACGCCACCGTGAACCGGGTAACGCCCGGCTATATCCGCACCGAATCTGACGAGGTGCAGTACAACCTGCACATCATGCTGCGTTTCGATCTGGAGCGTGACCTGATCTCGGGCCGCCTCGACACGCGCGATCTGGTCGAGGCGTGGAACGCGCGCTTCCTCAAGGATTTCGATGTCGCGGTGGACCGCCCCGCCCATGGCCTGTTGCAGGACGTGCATTGGTCGGTGGGTCTGTTCGGTTATTTCCCGACCTATGCGCTTGGCAATGTTTATGCCGGCTGCCTCAATCAGGCGCTGCGCCGCGACGTTCCCGATCTGGACGAGGCACTGGCCCGGGGCGATGCCACCCCCGGCACCGAATGGCTGCGCGAAAACGTCCAGCGCCATGGCGGCCTGATGCCGCCCGCAGATGTCGTTGAGGCCGCCTCGGACAGCATCATCAGCCCCGAGCCGCTTCTGGATTACCTCGAGAAGAAATTTGGGCGCATCTACGCCTTGTAAGCCACGGATGGATATTTAAGCCAAGATGAAAGGCTGAGAGGTCTCGCGCCCCTCAGCCCTTCTTCTTCACGCAAATATCCCAGGGGGGTCGCCGGATGGTGCGCCACTGGTCCGAGGACCAGCCGGCGACGGGGCTGGCCCCCCGGCGTCGCGGGGCGCAAAGGCCTCGCCTATTCCGCCGCCTTTGCCATCGGGTTGTTCGGATGCTGGGTCCAGTTGGCATAGCCCGCGCGGGGCAGGCCGGTGCGTTTGTCGATCTCGCCCAGTTCCAGTTCGCGCATGGTGATGCAATCCTCGACCGGGCAGACATCGACGCAGAGATTGCAGGCCACGCATTCCTCCTCGATCACCTCGAAGATGCGGCCGGGCTTCATGGCGATCGCTTGGTGGCTGGTATCCTCGCAGGCGGCATAGCAGCGGCCGCAGCTGATGCAGGCATCCTGATCAATGACCGCCTTGGTGACATAGTTCAGGTTCAGCTGTTGCCAGTCGGTGACGTTCGGGGTGGCGCGCCCGATCAGGTCGGACAGCTCCATCTGGTGGCTGTCCAGATAATCGTGCAGCCCGGTGATCATCTCCTGCACCACCTTGAAGCCATAGGTCATCGCCGCCGTGCAGACCTGCACATTGCCCGCGCCAAGGGCCATGAATTCGGCGGCGTCGCGCCATGTGGTGATGCCGCCGATGCCGCTGATGGGCAGGCCCGCGGTTTCGGGATGGCGGGCGATCTCGGCCACCATGTTCAGCGCGATGGGTTTCACCGCCGGGCCGCAATAGCCGCCATGGCTGCCCTTGCCGTCGATGGTGGGCTGGGGGGCGAACAGGTCCAGATCGACCGAGGTGATCGAGTTGATGGTGTTGATCAGGCTGACAGCATCGGCGCCGCCGCGTTTCGCGGCCTCGGCGGGCTTTCGCACGTCGCTGATATTGGGCGTCAGCTTGACGATGCAGGGCATGCGCGAGTGCTTTTTCACCCAACGGGTGACCATCTCGATATATTCGGGCACCTGACCCACGGCCGATCCCATGCCGCGTTCGGCCATGCCGTGGGGGCAGCCAAAGTTCAGCTCGACCCCGTCGGCTTCGGTATCTTCGATCCGGGCCAGGATGTCGCGCCAGCTGTCCTCGTCGCAGGGCACCATCAGGCTGATGATCAGCGCCCGGTCGGGATAGTCGCGCTTGACCGACTTGATCTCGCGCAGGTTCACCTCCAGCGGGCGATCGGTGATCAGTTCGATATTGTTGATGCCCAGAACCCGCCGGTCGGCGCCATAGATGACGCCATAGCGCGGGCCGTTGACGTTGACGACGGGCGGGCCTTCCGAGCCCAGGGTCTTCCAGACCACACCGCCCCATCCGGCCTGAAAGGCGCGGCGGACGTTGTATTCCTTATCCGTCGGGGGGGCCGAGGCCAGCCAGAAGGGGTTGGGGGATTTGATGCCGATGAAGGTGCTGCGCAGATCTGCCATGGGTCTGTCCTCAGCCGGGGATTTCGGAGGGACGTCCGGTCAGCCGGGCGTCGATGTCTTCTGCCGCATCGCGGCCCTCGGCCACGGCGGTCACCGTCAGATCGTCACCGCCCGCTGCGCAATCGCCACCCGCCCAGACCCCGTCGAGGGTCGTGCGACCGGGGCCGCTGACGGCGATCTTGCCGCCCTCCAGCGTCAGAGCGTCCGGCGCGCCGTCCAGCCGCTGGCCGATGGCGCGGAAGACCTGATCGGCCCTGAGGCGGAACCGGTCCTCGGTCAGGACCAGCCCGTCGGGGCCGTCGGTGGTATAGGCGAACTCGACCTCGGTCACCGCGCCATTGCCATGGACCGCGACGGGGGCGGCGTTGCAGATGATCCGCACGCCGCTGGCGGTGGCGTGATCCTGTTCGTGGCGGCTGGCGCCCATCCGGTCCTGACCCCGGCGATAGACGATGCTGACGTTTTCCGCGCCCAGCAGCCGGGCCTGCACGGCGGCGTCCACCGCCGTCATGCCGCCGCCGATCACCACCACGTCGCGGCCCACCGGCAGGGTGCCCAGATCGGAGGCCTGACGAAGATCGCGGATGAAGCTGACCGCGTCCAGCACATGGCGGCGATCCTCTCCCTCGGCGCGCAGCGCGTTCACGCCGCCCAGACCCATGCCAAGGAACACCGCGTCATAATCCGCCTGCAGCGCAGCGATCGTGATGTCGCGGCCAAGGGCCTGATCGTGACGCAGAGTGATGCCGCCGATGCCCATCAGCCAGTCGACCTCGGCCTGCGCGAAACCGTCCACGGCCTTATAGCTGGCGATGCCGTATTCGTTCAGCCCGCCGGGTTTGGGTCGCGCCTCATAGATGGAGACCTCGTGGCCTTTGGCAGCCAGCCGGTGGGCTGCGGCCAGACCCGCGGGGCCGGCGCCCACGACAGCCACACGCTTGCCCGTGGGGGCGGCACGGCGGAAGGGATGCGCGTCCTGAGCCATCAGCCCGTCGGTGGCATAGCGTTGCAGGGCGCCGATCTCGACCGGCTGGCCCTCGGCCTCCATGCGGACGCAGGCGCCTTCGCACAGCTGTTCGGTGGGGCAGACGCGGGCGCACATGCCGCCCAGGATATTGGCGTGAAAGATGGTCATCGCCGCCGCATCGGGGGTGCCCGTAGCGATCTGGCGGATGAACAGCGGGATGTCGATAGAGGTCGGGCAGGCCGTGATGCAGGGCGCGTCATGGCAGAAATAGCAGCGGTCGGCGGCAACGCGCGCCTCGTGGCGGTCCAGCGGCGGGGCGACATCGACGAAATTCGCCGCCAGCTGGTCGGGGGTCAGTCGGCCCGGCACGACGCCAGAGGCCAATCGTGCGGGGTTCTGTATCGCTTGGGACATTTCCGTCTCCTGGCTCACCTGTTGGTCTTTTCAGGCTGGCACAGGTCCGGTTTTTTATCAAATGGTAAAATATCTGCCGGCAGGCTTTGCGGAAATTTCAGGCAGGCAGATCCAGCACCGCCGCCAGACCGCCCAGATCCGACCGTTCCAGACGCAATTCGCCGCCATGCAGGGCCGCCAGATCGGCGACGATGGCCAGCCCCAGCCCGGCACCGGGGGGCCCCAGCTCGTCCAGACGCGCGCCGCGGATCAGCGCGCGGGGGGCCTGTGTTTCGTCCAGCCCCGGCCCGTCATCCTCGATCCGCAGGACCAGATGACCGGGCGAGGGGGTCACGGTGACCGCCACACGCGAGCGGCCCCATTTCACGGCGTTTTCGGACAGGTTGCCGATCATCTCTTCCAGATCCTGACGTTCGCCGGGAAAGGCCGCGTCCGGGGGGCAGGTGACCTCGGTCCGCATGCCCTTGTCGGACAGGGGCCAGCGCAGGACCAGCAGGATGTCGTCGATCACCGGCGCCACGGGGGTTCGGCTGCCCAGAAGGCGCGGACCCGCCTGACGGGCACGGCGCAGATGCCAGCCGATCAGCCGGTCCATGCGGGTGATCAGCGCCTGACCGGCGTGATCGGCGGGCAGTTCGTTCGACAGGGCCGACAGGGGTGTCTTCAGCGAATGGGCCAGATTGCCCAGATGCTGGCGGGACCGGGCCAGCAGCGTGGCGTTCTGGTCCAGTGCGGCGTTGATCTCATCCGTCAGGGGGCGCAATTCGGTGACGTCGGGGCGCGCCAGCCGGTCGGCGCCGCCCGCCCGCACATGGGCCAGATCGGCGCGCAGCCGGTCCAGACTGCGCAGCCCGATGGTCACCTGCACCAGGCTGGCCACGGCCAGACCCAGCCCCAGAACCGCCAGCGCCACGGCCAGCGGACGGATGATTTGGGCCAGACTGGCCTCGATCTCGGATAATGGTGCCGTCACGGTGACGGCAAGGCGCGCATCGCTGTCGGGAATGGTCAGCTCGCGCCGCAGCACCCGCAGGCCTGCCCCGTCGGTGTCGCGGCCCATCGTTCCGGTCAGATCGCCGGCAGGCCCCGACAGCTGCCCGTCCAGCAGCGAATCCGACCGTGCCACTGCCGCCCCATCCGCCGTCACCTGCCAGTACCAGCCCGACAAGGGCAGGCTGAAGCGAACATCCAGCGGCGTGTCGTCCAGCTCGATCCGGGCATCGTCGTCATCGACCTCCAGCTGACCGATCAGGCTGTCGGCGATGGCCAGCGTCTCTGCATCGAAACGGTCGGTCACGAAGTCCTCGAGCAGGGCCGAGATCAGCAGGAACGCCGCCAGCAGCGCCGCCGACAGCCAGACCGCCGCCAGCAGCAGCAGGCGCCCCCGGATAGAGCGCGTCACGCGACCCTCAGAACGTAACCCTCGCCGCGCCGCGTCTCGATCACGCCGTCGCCGACCTTGCGGCGCAGGCGGCCGATGACGACCTCGATGGATTTGAAATCGCGGTCGGTCTCGGCCTCGTACAGATGGTCGGACAGCTCGGTCCGGCTGACCACGCGGTCCTGATGATGGATCAGATAGGTCAGGATGCGTGCCTCGAATGCCGTCAGCTTCAGCGCAATGCCGTCGCGGGTGATCACCCCCAGCTGGCCATCCAGCTGCAGCCGCCCCGCCGCGATCATCGGGCGCGCATGGCCCGCCGCGCGCCGGATCAGGGTCTGGGCGCGCAGGACGACCTCGTCCAGACGGAACGGCTTGACGGCGTAGTCGTCGGCGCCCGCCCGAAAGCCCGCCACCTTGTCGGTCCAGTCGCCGCGCGCCGTCAGGATCAGCACCGGCATGGCGATGCCCTGATCGCGCCAGCGGGTCAGCACCTCGATGCCGGGCAGGCCGGGCAGGCCCAGATCAAGGATCGCCACGTCATAGCTTTCGGTGGCGCCCAGAAATTCGCCTTGCGTCCCGTCCGAGGCCCGGTCGGTCACGAAACCGGCCTGGGTCATGGCCTGAGACAGCTGGTCGGCCAGCAGGGGGTCGTCTTCGACTATCAGCGCGCGCATGGGGTCTTTGTCCTAGGGGGTCTGGCGGGGCAACGCGGTGCCGGGCGGTTGCGGTTCGGCGCCGCGACGCGCCTGCAGCTGGCCGCGTCCCGCGACCTCCAGAAAGCGGCCGTTCTGCGCATCGACGCGGATGTTCAGGCGGTTGCGCTGCGGCGTCAGCAGGCGGAATTCATAGACCAGCTGGGCCCCCATCGCGCGTTCGCCGGGGGTCGGTGGCTTTGTCTCGGCCGCCAGCAGGCGACCGGCATAGCGGGCTGTGACCGCCTCGGCGATCTGGTGGAAGGGCATGGGGCGAAAGCTGGTCGCCCAAGGGTCGACCGCGTCCGCGGGCACGGGATCGGGCGGCACGGGCTGGCCACCCGCCGGGACGGCCAGAACGGCCAGCAGCGGGATCATCAGGACAGCAAGGGGGGGGCGGCGTGTCATGGGGTCATTATGGCGAAACGCACCCCAATGAAAACCAAATGCCGCATTGGCGTTTCGTTCGGGCGCCCTGGGTTAGATGTGATTCGTCGCGGGCCACCATCGATGGCCCAGCCAGAAGTTCTAAAGGAGTTACTCACATGACCATCAAGCATCTTGCCTCGACCGCCGCGCTGATCGCCGTTGTTGCGGGCGCGGCACCTGTCTTGGCCCAGACCGCCCCCCAGACCGAGGGCGTGACGCTGCCTGCGCTGCTGCAGGGGCTGGACCTCAGCCGCATCAGCTTTGAGACCAAGCGCGACGGCCAGCGCAAATACGAGGGCTATCTGCCCGACGGCACCGAGATCGAGGCCGAATACGACATGGCCGACAATCTGATCAAGGTCGAGGCCGATGACGGCATGCTGCCCGCATCCGTGGTGGACGCGGCCCTGCCGTCCGAGCTGCGCGACCATCCGGCCATGGCGATGTTTGCCAGCTTTGAAGAGATCAAGACCCATCCCCGCCATCTGGAAATCAAGGGTCGCAACGAGACGGGCGCCGAGGTCGAGGTCAAGTTCGGCCCCGATAACAGCCTGATCGAGATCGAGACCGACGACATGGCCATGCCGCAGCCGATGATCGACGCGATCCTGCCGCAGGCCGTGCGCAGCAACGAGATCATCGCCCAGTTCGGCATGATCGAGGAGATCAAGGCGGAATACGGCCGCTTCGAGGTCAAGGGCGAGGATGCGCAGGGCGAGGATATGCGCGCCCAGTTCGACGAGGCGGGCAATGTCCTGCGTTTTGCCCGCGACGGAGAGCGGGGCGGTCGCGAAGGCCGTGGCCCGCGCCATGAACGCGGCGATCACGATCGTGGTCCCCGTGGTGATGGTCCCCGTGACGGCGGTCCCCGTGCGGAAGGCCCCCGTGGCGACATGCCGGCACCCGCGCCGCAATTCGACACCGTGGCCGTCAACGAAAGCCTGACCGGGGCGGGCTATTCCGCCTTTGGCCTGCTGCGTCAGGACGGTCCGCGCGTCATGCTGGACGCCACCAATCCGCACGGCGAAACCGTCACGCTGGAACTGGATCCCGAGGGCGAGGTGCTGCGCGAAACCGCGCGCTGAACAATCGGGCAGTCTGCCCGGGGAAAGGGCCGTCCCGTCGGGGCGGCCCTTTTCGCATGCCGCCCCGCCGCATCCCCGCCGCGTGGCGTCCGGGCATGCCGCCAGAAAGATGCTTTGCGAAGCGGTCCGCGCGGTCTAGTCTTCGCCGCAAGTCAGCCCGCAGGCGCCGTCATGTCGTTGACATGCCAAGCGTTTAACGGGTGACGGCAGATGACATGAACAAGGAGGATCTTTCGATGACACGGATCGACCGACGCGGGCTGTTGCGCGGGGCTGCGGCCACTGCAGGCGTGACGCTGGCCTCGCCCTTTCTGGCGCGGCGCGCGATGGCGCAGGGTGCGGGCACGGTGAACATCTTTGCCTGGTCCGGCTATCTGAATGACGAGATTCTGGGCGCCTTTGCCGAGGCGACCGGCATCACCCCCAATTTCACCCCCTATGGCACCAATGACGAGCTGCTGAACCAGCTGCGCGCCAACAATGGGGCGGGATTCGATCTGATCTGGCCGACCGTGGACCGGGTGCCGAATTATGTCGAATTCGGCCTGATCCAGCCTTTGGACGAGGCCCGGATCGAGGTCGCCCGCGTCCTGCCAAGCGCATGGGAAAACTCGGTCAATCTGGGCGCCGTCGTGGATGGCGCGCGCTATCAGGTGCCGACGGACTGGGGCACCGAGGCGGTGGCCTTTGACACCGAACAGAACCCGCTGGAATACGGCACCGCGTCCTATGGCGACATCTGGGCCGAAGGCGCGCAGGCGACCGTGCGCGGCCATTCCTCGCTGATCGGGTTGGGCCTGTGGATGGAGGCCGAAGGCAAGCTGCCCCGCCCGCTGCTGGACGCCTTTACCTCGCCCGAGGCACAGTCCGAGGTGTTCGACGCGATTCTGGCCGAGGCCGTGGCCCGCAAGGCCGCGATCATCCAGTTCTGGAACAACGAGAACGAGGCGCAGGGTGCCTTCCGCGTGAACGGCGCGACGGTCGGTCAGACCTGGGATTCGACCGCCGCCGCACTGGCCGCCGAAGGTCTGCCGGTTGGTTTTGTCGCGCCCAAGGAAGGCGCGCTGGCCTGGATGGAGGGGCTGTCCATCCCCACGGGTGCCGAAAATCTCGATGGTGCCTATGAATTCATCAACTGGTTTCTGACCCCGGAAGCGGGCGCGATGTATACCAACGCGACCAAGATCAACTCGACCGCCGTGGGGTCCGACCAGCTGACCTCGGACGAGGCCAAGGCGTTCTTTGCCGCCGCCTATCCCGGCGATGCCCTTGAAAAGCTTTGGTGGTGGCCGATTCAGGAAAGCTGGTATATCACCAAGCGCAATGAATATCAGGACCGCTTCCTGTCGGCCTGATGACTTGGCGGGGCGCCCGAACAGGCGCCCCCTTTGCAGGAGAGACGATGTCCCATTCCGTGGAACTGGCCGGGATCGGCATGACCTTCGGCACCACCCGCGCCGTCAGCGACGTGACCTTTACGGTCGCGGCAGGTGAATTCTTTTCGATCCTCGGGCCGTCGGGCTGTGGCAAGACGACGATCCTGCGCATGATCGCGGGCTTTATCGAACCGACCGAGGGCAGCGTGCTGATCGGCGATCGCGACATGAAGGGGCTTGGCCCCAATCAGCGCCCGACCGCGATGATCTTTCAGTCGCTGGCGCTGTTTCCGCTGATGTCGGTGCGCGACAACATCGCCTTCGGACTGGAGGCGCGGGGCGTCAGCCGCGCCGAACGCCATGCCAAGGCCGATGATCTGCTGCGCCTGATCGCGCTGGAGGGGTATGGCGACCGGATGCCGGGCGAATTGTCGGGCGGTCAGCGCCAGCGCGTGGCCATCGCCCGCGCCCTCGCGGTCGAACCGGGCGTTCTGCTGCTGGACGAGCCGCTGTCGGCGCTGGATCTGAAGCTGCGCCAGCATATGCGGGCCGAACTGCGCGCCCTGCAGAAACGCACCGGCGTCACCTTCATCTATATCACCCATGACCAGTCCGAGGCTTTGGCCATGTCGGACCGCGTCGCCGTCATGTCGGCGGGGCTGCTGCAACAGGTGGCCACCCCGCGCGAGCTGTATGACAACCCCGCCACGCCTTTTGTGGCCCGCTTCGTGGGCGAGACGAACGCCCTGTCGGGCCGCATCGCCTCGGTGCAGAACGGCCATGCGCAGATCGAGACCGGGCTTGGCCCGCTGACAGGTCGCGCGGGGCAGGGCGCTCAACCCGGTGCGCAGGGCACCATCTATATCCGCCCCGAGGCGCTGATGCCCCAGGGCACCGGACCCAATCAGATCAGCGCCGATATCGACCGCGTCGATTTCGAGGGGTCTTTCGCGCTGGTCCATGGCCGGTTCGAGGGGGGCGAGGCGCTGGCCGCCTCGGTTCCCAGCACGCGATTGGCGGATGCGCCCGAGCCGGGCAGCCGGGCGGGCTTCAGCTTTGATCCCGCCCATGCGGTGGTGCTGGGCGATGGGTGATCTGAAAAACCGTTTCGGACCGGGGCTTTCGACTATCTTCCTTGCGCTGGTCGGGCTGTGGCTGGCGGGGATGGTGCTGGCGCCGAACCTGATGATGATCGATTACGCGCTGCGCCCGAACCTGCCGCCCTCGGCCATCGGCGGGCCGGACGACGGCTGGTCGCTGGCCAATATCCTGTATCTGGCGGGCGAGCCGACGCATCGGTCGATCTTTTTCAAGACCATCTGCGCCAGCGGGCTGGTGGCCGGGGTGACCTTTCTTGTCTGCTATCCCATCGCCTTCTGGCTGGCGCAGCGGGCGACCACGGGGCAGGCGGCGGTGGCGATGCTGCTGATCATCATCCCGTTTTTCATCAACGAGGTGCTGCGCACGCTGGCCTGGTTCATCATTCTGGCCTATCGCGGGCCGCTGAACAGCGTGCTGATGGATATCGGCCTGATCGGCGCCCCGATCCGCTGGCAGGGCGATGGCGGCGTGCTGGCGGCGATGGTCTATGCCTATATCCTGTTCATGCTGTTCCCAATCTACAACGCCATCGAATCGCTGGAAAAAGCCCAGGTCGAGGCGGCGCGCGACCTTGGCGCCTCGACATGGCGGATCCACACGCGGGTGGTCATTCCCCATGCGAAAGCCGGGATCGCGACGGGTTTCGTCTTTACCTTCATGCTGGCGGCGGGATCTTATGTCGCGCCCGCGCTGCTGGGCAGTCCCGGCAGCCGCTGGTTCACCGAGATCATCTATAACTGGTTCTTCGAGGGCGGCGACTGGAACCGGGGCGCGGCCTATGCGCTGGTGCTGCTGGTCCTGTGTCTGGCCGTCGTGCTGGCCACGCTGAAGCTGGCCCGGGTCAATCTGACGGATGTGGCGAAATGACGGCAGAGCGTATTTTCCGGGCGATGTTCGTCCTCTATCTGGCGGTCTTCGTGCTGTATCTGTTTCTGCCGATGATCATCATGGGGGCGGCGGCTTTCAACGAAAGCCGCTTTCCCACCGTGATCCCGTGGCAGGGCACGACGCTGGAATGGTTCCGCGCCATGTGGGCGGACGCGGCGATGTGGCAATCGCTGTGGACATCGGTGCTGATCGCGGTCGCGGTGGTGGTGATCGTGGTGCCGGTGGGCACGGCGGCCGCGCTGGTCCTGACCTCGCTGCATGCCCGCGCGCGCGGGGTGGCCTATGCGCTGATGGTGTCGCCCTTGCTGACGCCGGGGGTGGTGATCGGAATCTCGACGCTGATCCTGTGGCGGCAGCTGGGTGTCGGTGGCGGGGTGTTCCTGATCGTGCTGGCGCAATCGACCTTTATCATCAGCTATGTGATGCTGATGGTCATGGCCCGCCTGCAACGGTTCGACCGCACGCAGGAAGAGGCCGCGTTGGGCCTTGGCGCCTCTCGCGTGATGGTGTTCCGCCGGGTGCTGCTGCCGTTCCTGCGGCCCGCGCTGCTGGCCTCAGCTGGGCTGGCGGTGCTGCAATCGATCGAGAATTACAACACCACCCTGTTCGTGCGCGGGTTCGAGACGCCGCTGACCGTGTTCATCGCCACCAAAGTCCGCACCGGCCTGACCCCTGCGGTCAATGCGCTGGCCCTGATCATCATCGTGGCCACCGTGATCGGGGCGCTTGCGTTTGAGATCGCGCGCAGGCGCCGCGCGGCCAGCCCATCGGGCTAGCCGTTCGGCAGGATCAGGTCGGCGGCACGGCTTTCCGTCAGCACCAGGTCCAGATTGGGCAGATCGTTGCCCTGCAGCCTGGCGCGGGCCTCATCGGCGGGCAGGGCGCGCCAGCGGGCGGTCAGCCGCGCCTCCAGCACCGCGCGGGGCACGTCCAGCATCACCGTCAGCGCGAAATGGCCCGCCAGATCGCGCCAGCCGGGGCGATCCAGCAGCAGGTAATTCCCCTCGACCAGAATCAGCCTGGCCTGTGCGGGGATGGCGCGCGCGGCGGCGCGGCTGATTTCCAGATCGCGGTCGAAGACGGGGACCAGCACGTCGCGCCCGTCATCGCGCGCCAGCCGGTCCAGCATGACGGCGAACCCGTCCAGATCGAAGGTCTGCGGCGCGCCCTTGCGGGACAGCTCGCCCCGCGCGGCCAACAGCCCGTCATCCAGATGATAGCCGTCCATCGGCAGCAGGGCC
Source organism: Paracoccus nototheniae (assembly GCF_004335005.1). Classification (GTDB taxonomy): domain Bacteria; phylum Pseudomonadota; class Alphaproteobacteria; order Rhodobacterales; family Rhodobacteraceae; genus Paracoccus; species Paracoccus nototheniae. Next base: position 90,916 of record NZ_RQRT01000003.1, read on the forward strand.
GCGCCCGGCAGCTGATCCAGCAAGGCATCCGTCACATGGCTTTTGCCCGCGCCCGGCGGACCGGCCAGCGCCACCATCCGCCGCGCCCGGCCCTGTGTCATCTCCGTCAACCGCGCCACCAGGTGCGGCAGATCGATCCGTTCATGCATCGCAGATCCTCCTTGTCGGTATGTTCCATGTGCCTTGAAAACGGGCAAGAGCTGCGATCATGGAAAAATTCTGCACAAGTCCCTTTTACTGTCGCCTGCGTGACATTGTCGCAATTTGATCCGGCTTAAAACGAACGGGCGGGTCGAGGCTTTTTAAAAAGTGTTCTGTTTCCTAACGAAAACGCCTTCGACCCGCCGCCGGCGGCCCTGTTCCGCCTTGTTGGATAGCCGGGTAAAAACTTTGTGACGATCCTGTGATCGTGCTATGCTGGCTGCAGACCAAAGCAGCCGGGCGTCGCCGTTATGCATCCCACCTCTTCCGACATCCATTTTCGCAAAAAATGCCCCGAGGCATCGGATTGGCTGTCGGTGTTGACCGCAGTAAACCCGACGCTGATCGCAGGCATGGAGCGGGGGCAGATGCAGGCGTTGCTGGCCGAAGGGCGCGTCCTGAACCTGCCCCGCCCGCGCGAGGTTCTGCGACAGGGAGAGCCGGCGGATGGCGTGTATCTGATCCTGAAAGGCCGGATCGAGGTCAGCTTCATCGATGTGAACGGCAACCGGGTGCTGGCGCATCTGGCCGGTCCGGGCGAGGCGATGGGCGAGGTCGAACAGTTTTCCGGGCGGACCTGCGCGGCGACCTGCACCACGATGGCCAACACGACGGTGCTGATCGTCGATGCGGCGCTGTTGTTGCGCCATCTGGCCCCGGACCTGTTGCTGCGCAATATCGCCGACATCTTTCACGACCGCCTGACGCGCGACAACCGCCTGCAATCGCTGGCGATGTTCTATGGCGCCGAGGATCGGATTCGCATTCACCTGCTGTCCATGACCTCGATCGAGGCGCCCGATGTTCAGCTGAGCCAGACCGAGCTGGCGGGTTTTGCCGGATGTTCGCGCCAGACGGTGAACAAGACGCTGGCGCAATTGCGCGATGCGGGCATCGTGCAGATGGGACGCGGCGCGATCCGGGTGCTGGACCGGGTGCGGCTGGAAAACGCGCATTGCGGCAATGACAGGATCGTCCTTGATAACAGCATCTTCCGCATCCCCGAGGATCTGCGCTGACGCCGATGCCCGACCATGCCGAAAGCGTGACCGCAAGCCGTCGCGCGGGGGGCTGAGATATCGGGCGGTTTTGGCTTATCTGATGCCAGCACCCTCGCTTGTCCGGAGACCGCATGGCCCAGCCTCCCTTGCCCGATACCCGCCCCGCCGATACCCATCCCGCCGACAGCCGCAACATGGATGCCAGCGCGGCGGAGATCCACCCGGCGCAGACCGGCCCCGTCCCGGCGCGGCCCTATGGTGCCGATGCAAGCGTGAACCCCGGCCCCGACCGCGCGGGCGACCGCTATGCGCGGGAACTGGAACGGCATCTGGACTGGCTGGACAGCTTTACCTCGACCGCGCTCGGGGTGCTGTCGGCGGCGTCCGGCATCTATACCTATCTGGGGGTGCGCACGCTTCTGGACGATCCGGGGCTGTGGACGACCTTTGCCGCACTGGCCTATGCGATCGCGGTGTCGGTGGGGATCTTCGTCTTCTGGTCCTATCTGCTGCGGCTGTTGCCTGCGGTGCGCAGCGCGGCATCGCGCGTGGGGCTGATGCTGACCATGGCGCTTGGATCGGTGGCGATCATCGCGATGTCGTCCTGGCTGAACGCCGCGGCGCTGGCCGGGGGGGCGGCGGTCGAGACGCACATGGCCACCACCGTGCAGCATTACCAGACCTCGCTGGAACGCGCCCATGCCAATGCGGTGGCGGGGCAATCGCTGTCGCGCGACGTGGCGCGGGTGCGCCAAAGCTTTCAGGATCTGTCCGAACAAGAAGCCGGGGGCACCCTGTCGGGTTTTTCCGGGCGCGGCGCGGTCTTCCGCGTTCTGACCCAGAAAAGCGCCGAATTGCAGGCGCTGGAGGAACAGCTTGTCCTGACCCTCGCGCCCGTCGAACAGACCTTTGCCCAAGGCAACACCATCCTGTCGCGCATGCGCGGCACCTCGGTCGCGCCCGGGCCGCTGTCGGACCGCACCGTCAGCTTTTCGGAAGACGCGGTCGAACTGGCGGGCCTGATCACCCAACTGCGTCAGCTGAACCCCGCGCCGCTGGTCGGACGGGCGGCGCAGGATCTGGCCGATGCGGTGGTGCTGCCCGAGCTGGACGGATCGACCGCCGCCACCCGCGCAGGCCAGTCCAGCACCATCGAATCGGTCCTGAGCCTTGTCGCCCAACGCGCCCAGACCCTGACCACCGCCGCAGCCGAGGTGATGGCCCTGCCCGAACCCGACGATGCGCTTTACAAGCCGATGTCGGCGGCGGATGCGGTGATCGCCTATGCGGGCAATTTCATTCCTGCCTGGGCGGGGGCGATCTCGATCGATCTTCTGCCCGCCGTGCTGGTCTTTATCATCATGGTCGTGCAGGCCGCGATCCGGTCGGGCCGGGGCGAGGGGCACAGCGACGACCGCATGACGGTGGGCGAATTGCGCGCCGCCCTGGCCGCGTCCGAGATTCTGCGCCAGCACGAGGGCGCGGGCCCGTCCCGAACCGACCGGGGCTATCCGCCGCCGCCTGACGATCTGCGGGGCGGGGTCTAGGATGGGGCTGTTCTCGACCCCCGGCAAGGCGATCCGGGCGGTGCTGGTCGCGCAGGTGATCATGGGTTTCGGCATCGTCGGGCTGGATCTGATGCGCGCGCCGGGCAATGCCGCGCCCGGTCTTTACGCGCCCCCCGCCGAGGGGCCGAGCGTGCGCCCCTATCGCCCCGACCTGCGCCCCTCGGACCCCGCGCGGCCGGGCGGCCCCGCGATGCGCCCGATGCCCGAGGCGCTGGAATTCGACGCGGCCGACGGCACGCTGCAGATGTCGGGGCAGATCGCGCCGGGCGATGCCGACCGCTTTGCCGAATGGCTGGAACGCACCCGCCCCGAGGTGACGGCGGTGGCGCTGGACAGTTCCGGCGGCTCTGTCTCGGATGCGCTGGCGATCGGGCGCACGATCCGGGCGGCGGGCTATGACACGACCGTTCAGGATGGTGCGGTCTGCATGTCGGCCTGCCCCTATATGCTGGCGGGCGGCGTCGGGCGGGCCGTGGCGAACGGCGGCGTCGTCGGGGTGCATCAGCATTATTTCGGGCAAAACACGATCCTGCCTGCGTTCATGGCGGTCAGCGACCTGCAGCGGGCGCAGGCCGGGGTGATGGATTATCTGGTCCAGATGGGCGTCGATCTGCGGCTGATGACCTATGCCCTGCGCACCCCGCCAGCCGAGATCTATGTGCTGGGACCGGACCTGATGTCCGAACTGGGCCTGACCACGACCGAAAGCTGAGCGGCGCTCCGCGCAGGCCTGACCGGCCTGCCGCTCTAATAACGACAATCACGCTAGACATTATATTCTATTCTGGCATCCTGACGGCGATGAAAGGAATCGCCCGATGACCCCAGTGGACAGACATCTTCCCCAGACCCAGACCCAGACCCAGACCCCGCACGGCTTGGACCTGATCGACCGCAAGATCGTCGCGGCGCTGATGGCGGATGCGACCACCCCCATCGCCCGGATCGCCGACAAGGTGGGCCTGTCGCAAACCCCCTGCTGGAAACGCATTCAACGGCTGGAGGCCTCGGGTGTCATCCTGCGCCGGGTGGCCTTGGCCGATCCGGTCAAGCTGGGCTTTGGGCTGACGGTCTTTGTGGGCATCGCCGCGCCAGATCACGGCAGCGACTGGCGCGCGACCTTTGCCCGCGCGCTGGCCGCCTTGCCCGAGGTGATCGAGGCGTGGCGCATGGCGGGCGATGTCGATTATCTGTTGCGCGTGGCGGTGCCCGACATGGCGGCCTATGACCGGTTCTATACGGCGCTGACCGATGCGGTCCCGATCCGCAATGTCACCGCCCAATTCGCGATGGAGGCGGTGCGCCAGGGCACCGCCTATCCGGTGAACACCACCGACCGTTAGAGGCGTCCGCCAGAGCCGACCCCTAGCCGCGCGCAGGGGGGCCGCGGAAATCGCCGGGCCGGATGCCGTGGCGGGTCAGCTTGTCGTAAAACGTCTTGCGCGGCAGGCCCAGCAGCGCCATCGCCCCGGTGGCATGGCCCTGACACGCGCGCAAAGCCTCGCGGATCAGCGCGGCCTCGTAGGCGGCGACCAGATCGGGCAGGGCGGGGTGGTCGGCGCCGGGCCGGGGCAGGGTGCGGGGGGCGATTCCCAGAACGTGGTTTTCGGCAAAGGCCTGCAATTCGCGCAGATTGCCGGGCCAGTCATGGGCGGCCAGACGCGCCATCACCAGATCGGTCAGCGGCGGCACCTGCCGCGCCAGCCGGTCCGCCGCCTGTTGCAGGAAATGGCGAAACAGCGCCGGGACATCGCCCCGGCGGTCCGACAGCGGCGGCACCCGCAGCACCGCCCGCGACAGCCGGAAGGAGAGGCCCTGTTGCAACCCCGTGCCCGTGCCGTCCCCGTTCCCGTTCCCGTCATCGGCGGTGGCAAGGATCTGCAGATCCAGCGGGCGCGGGGCCGCAGCGCCGGCGGGCCAGTATTCCCCGGCCTCGACCAGCGCCAGCAGGCGGGCCTGATGATGCGGAGGCAGGGCGGTGGCGCGTTCCAGACACAGGATGCCGCGATGGGCCTTTTCCAGCAGGCCGGGGCGGCGGGGCTGGCGCTGGCCAGGCTGCGCCTCTTGCCCGGTCAGCAGGATCTCGAACCCGGCCTCGCCGGTTGATGCGCAATCCAGCACCACCATCGGGCGCGACCGGCGCGTCCCCAGCCTATGGATCGCCTGTGCGACCAGCGATTTCCCCGCACCCGAGGGGCCGGTGATCAGCGCATCGCTGTCGGCCTCTGCCACCCGTTCCAGCGCGTCGCGCAGATGGATCATGGCCGGGCTGTCGCCCTGCAGCGGCGGATGGGTCAGAGACGCATCCTGCCGGGTCCGGCGCAGGCGGCGGTTTTCCATGACCAGTGCGCGGGCTGCCAGCGCCCGGTTCAGCGCCGCCAGCAGCCGGTCGGCGGCCACCGGCTTGGTCAGGAAATCATAGGCCCCCTCGCGCAGCGCATCGACGGCCATCGGCACGTCGCCATGCCCGGTCAGCAGGATCACCGGCAGATCGGGGTCCACCCCTTGCAGATGCCGCATCAGCTGCAGCCCATCCATGCCAGGCATGCGGATATCGGTCAGCACCACGCCGGGATAATCACGCTCGAGCCCAATCAGAGCGGGGGCCGCAGCGGCGAAATCCTCGACCTGCAACCCGGCGATGGCCAGCGTCTGACACAGGGCGCCACGCAGGTCGTCATCGTCGTCGATCAGCCGGATGCGGGTCATGCGGCCCTCGGCAAGGTCAGGCGAAACGCGGCGCCCCGACCGGGCACGGGGGGCAGGGCGTCCAGCTCTCCTCCGAAATCGCGGGCGATCTCGCGCGAGATGACCAGCCCCAGCCCCAGACCCTGCGGCTTGTCGGTTGCAAAGGGCGTGAACAGCTGCGCGGCCATGCCGGGCGACAGGCCGGGGCCATCGTCGCGGATCGTCAGGGCAACGCTGTCGGACGTCGTCTCCACGGCGATGGCGATGCGCGGCGCGGCGCGGCCTTCCTGCGCGTCATGGGCGTTGGTCAACAGGTTCACCAAAATCTGTTCCAGCCGCACCGCCTCGGCCCGCACGCACAGACCGGGGGGCAGGTCGGGCAGATCGAAGGCCATCGCCACCGCCCGCCTGCGGCTGGCCGTCAGCATCAGGGACGCCTGGATCGCCTCTTGCAGCGACACCGCCTGCACCGTGCCGGTCGCCTTGCGCGAAAAGCTGCGCAATTCGCGGGTGATCTGCCCGATGCGATCGGTCATGCCGATAATCCGGTCCAGATTTTCGCGCACCAAAAGCGGGCCGTCGCCCAGCAGATGACGCCCGTTTTCGGCCAGCAGGCGGATCGTGGCCAGCGGCTGGTTCACCTCATGCGCAAAGCCCGCGGTCACCTGACCCAGGGTGGCCAGCTTGTTGGCCTGCACCAGATCCGACTGCAACTGCACCAGCCGCTGTTCGGCGGCGCGGCGGGTGCGCATCTCGTCGGACAGATCGCGGGTGCGTTCACCGACCGCGCGTTCCAGATCGGCGCGATGGGCGGCATCGGCCCGCGCGACCCGCGCCGCCCGGCGCCGCCGCGCCAGATAAAGCGCCAGCACGATCCCCGCCAGCAGCACCGCCAGCAGGGCCGTGCCCGCCGCCAGCCCGGCCAGCCGCGTCGCCCCCGCGGTGGGGCTGCGCATGACCAGCCGCCAGTCGGTGCCGCGCAGGGCCATGCTGATCGCCCGCGTGCCGCTGTCGGGCGGCAGGGGCTGGAACCGCAGCGCCGGACGCCCCGAGATCAGCACCCGCCCCGCCGCGTCCAGCACATGCGTGCCCGCCGGATCGCGGCCCCATGCGGCCTCCAGCGCGTCGAACTCGACCTTGACCACGACCACGCCCCACAGCGCGTCGCCGTCGCGCCCGTCGTCGCGCACGTCATGGGCCAGATACAGGCCCGGGCGCCCGCTGACCGTGCCCAGCCCGTATTCCTGACCCGTGCCCTCGGCCATCGCCTGCTGGAAATAGCGCCGAAAGCCGTAGTCGTACCCGACAAAGCTGGCAGGCTGATCCCAGTTCGAGGCCGCGACCGCTCGCCCCGACACATCCAGCAGATAGATGACATCGCTTTGCGTTTCCGCCCGCAGCAGATCCATCTTGGCCGAGACCTGATCGCCGGGATCGCGGCCACCCGCGCGCAGCGTGTCGATCACCTGCCGGTCGACGGCCAGCACCGCCGCCACCGCGCGCTGCCGGTCAAGGATGCTGTCCAAGGTCAGGGCGCGGCTGGTCAGGGCGATCTGCGCCGCCTCGTCCAGCCGCGACAGCGCGGCCTCGCGCGTCAGACGATAGGTCGCCAGCGGCACCAGCAGGGCCGCCAGCAGCACCAGTGCCACAGGCCAGCGCGAATCGCCCGTCGTCCCGCCCATGCCGGTCCCCGCAGCCCTTGTTTCGGTTTCCACACTAGCACGGCCCTCTTGTGCGGAAAACCACACAATCGGCCCGGCGAAACACCCCCGGAAAGCCATGAAATCAATGCATTGCTGCCATGCGCATGGGATTGGGCCGATCCGGGGCAGGCGGATAACTTGCCCGTCACATCACTGCCACATCTAAGGTCGGAGGAGACCCGATGCAGATCACCGCCCCCGCACATCCCGATGCGCCCGCCCCCAAGCCCTTTTATGCCCATCTTTATGTTCAGGTCATCGCCGCCATCGTGACCGGCGCGCTGATCGGGCATTTCTTCCCGCAGACCGGCGAGGCGCTGAAGCCGCTTGGCGACGGCTTCATCAAGCTGGTCAAGATGATCATCGCGCCGGTCATCTTTCTGACCATCGTCACCGGACTGGCCGGTATGGGCACGCTGCGCGGCGTCGGCTCGGTCGTGGGCAAGGCGTTTGCCTATTTCTTCACCTTTTCGACTCTGGCGCTGATCGTCGGGCTGATCGTGGCCAATGTGATCCAGCCCGGACGCGGCATGAACATCGACCCGGCCTCGCTGGATGCCAGCACCATCAGCACCTATACCGAAAAGGCGCACGAGACCTCGCTGACCGGCTTCGTGATGGACATCATCCCGACCACGCTGGTCTCGGCCTTTGTCGAGGGCAACATCCTGCAGGTTCTGTTCGTGGCGATCCTGTTCGGCATCGGCATGATCCTTGTGGGCGACAAGGCCAAGCCGATCCTGAACGTGTTCGAGGCCGCCAGTTTCGCCATGTTCCGCGTCGTCGACATCCTGATGAAGGCCGCGCCCATCGGTGCCTTCGGCGCCTTCGCCTTCACGATCGGCAAATACGGCATCGGCTCGGTCGTCAATCTGGCGGCGCTGGTGGGGACGTTCTATCTGACCTCGGCGTTGTTCATCGTGGTCATTCTGGGCACGGTCTGCATGCTGAACGGGTTTTCGATCTTTCGGCTGATTTCCTATCTCAAGGCCGAGATCCTGCTGGTGCTGGGCACCTCGTCGTCGGAATCGGCGCTGCCCTCGCTGATGGAAAAGATGGAAAAGGCCGGTTGCGCCCGTCCCGTCGTGGGTCTGGTCGTGCCGACCGGCTATTCCTTCAATCTGGACGGCACCAATATCTACATGACGCTGGCGGCGCTGTTCATCGCGCAGGCCACCAACACCGACCTGACGCTGCAACAGCAGGTGCTGCTGCTGCTGGTGGCGATGCTGTCGTCCAAGGGCGCGGCGGGTGTGACGGGCGCGGGGTTCATCACCTTGGCCGCGACCCTGTCGGTTGTGCCGACCGTGCCGGTGGCCGGGATGGCGCTGATCCTGGGCGTGGACCGCTTCATGTCGGAATGCCGGTCGGTCACGAATTTCATCGGCAATGCCGTGGCGACCGTCGTGGTCAGCCGCTGGCAGGGCGCGCTGGACCGCGAGCAGTTCGACGCCGCCATGGCCGGCCGCCCCATCGGCAGCGCAGCCCCGGTCACCGAGCTGACCCCAGCCCCCGCAGGCCTGCAGCTGCAGGAACGCAGCGTCGACTGACAGGCCCTTGCCAGATCCCGAAGGGCGCCGGTCGATCCGGCGCCCTTTCACATGGGTCGGGAACGGAAAGGATGGTGCGGGTAGAGCGCACTTATCCGCTGTCGCATTGCGGCGCATGCTGTCCACTTTGTCTCGACAAAGCCCCTGTTTTCCCTGATCCATTGGTGACGGTTGTCGCACGGTGGCGCACCGAGTCGACCGGCAGCGCGTCGACCATTGGGGGACCAGATGGGGGACTGGCGTGAAGAGCAAGCTGACCGCAGTCGCGATCAAGGCAGCACCTGACGGGAAGCTGCAGGACGGCGGCGGCCTCGTGCTGATCAAAGCCGGGCCGGTCGGGAAATGGGTCTTCAGATATTCGCACCTCGGCAAGCGCCGAGAGATGGGCTTGGGCAACTGGCCGACGGTCACGCTGTCCGAGGCCCGGAAGGTGCGGGACAGCTGGGCGGCCGAGCTGGCCGCCGGGCGCGACCCGATCACCATCCGCAACACCCAGCGCGCCGCGGATGTGGCAGCGCGGGACAAGACGGACCCGACGTTCCAGGAACTGACCGAGACCGTCTTCATCGCGAAGCGGGACAGCCTGCGGGGCGGGGGCGAGCGGGGCCGGTGGCTCAGCCCGCTCAAGGTGAACGTCTTCCCGGTGATCGGGCGCAAGCGCGTCTCCGACATCACCCGCTTCGACATCGCGGAGAACCTGCGCCCCATCTGGAGGACGAAGCATCCGACGGCGGCGAAGTGCCAGCAACGGATTCGGTTGATCCTGCGCGAGGGCAAGCTGATGGGGTATCACTGCGATCCGTTCGAGGCGGACGCGGCTCTTCGTATTTTGGGGGATGTGAGGCACCAGGTCTCGCCGATCGTGTCGACGCCTTGGCAGGAGATACCGGCGCTCTATGCGCGGCTCGGCGAGGGTGCGGTCGCCGACTGTCTCCGGTTCATGATCCTGACGGCCATGCGAACCGAGGCCTGCGCCGGGGCACGGGGCGACGAGATCGCGGGGGATGTCTGGACGGTCCCCGCCGATCGGATGAAAGGGTCCGAGGGATCGGTCAAGGATTTCCGGGTGCCGCTTTCGACGGCTGCCCAGGCGCTGGTCAGCCGGGCCAGCAAGTATGCAGAGGGGATGCTGTTCGCGACCTATACCGGCAAGCGGCCCACATCGACCGGTCTGATCAAGAGGCTCAATGGCCTGCGCGAAGCCGGGCGGCCGCATGGCTTCCGCACGACCTTCCGGACGTGGTGCCAGGATCACGATATCAGCTGGGATGTGGCAGAGACGTCGCTTGGCCACGCGATCGGGAATCAGATTGAGCGCAGCTATGCCCGGTCGGACCTGCTGGAGCGCCGGCGGCCCGTCCTGCAGTCCTGGTCGGATTACGTCACCGGCAAGGCCGCGACGGTCACGCAGCTGCGCGGCGCGGCGTCCGATCGGTGATTGGCCCCTGCCTTCGGAGGGCAGTGCGGGCGGGGGTGTTCGCCCTCTCTCGCCCGTTTGTTCCTGCTTTCGGCCCATCCTGAACGGGCGAGATACGGTTTATCCGCACCGAAACGGGACCGGGGGATGCCTATGGCATCAGCGGGGGCCGCTCGCGCATGACCCGGGCGCCTTGCTGCCATGTCAGCCTGTCGCGGGGGTACAGCCCCTGTATCGCGGCCCATGCGGCGTCGACCGCCTCGAAGGTGCCGGCGGCGATGGATCTGCGCGGGCCGTGCGGCGGATCGCACCAGATGATGAAGAGGGCCTGATCCTCTGGAAAGATGGGCTCGTGGATTCGCATGGTGATTCCCTTTCCGTCACAAGAACGGAAAGGGAACGCGGTTGCAATACGGCGCCCGCCGCGCACGGGGCGCGACGAGCTTTGCGCTCAGCTTTTGGTCGGGCGGGGCGCGGTGCTGACGCGCGCCGATGCGGTCACGGCGCTGGTCAGGGCGGCGGCCAGCTTGTCCGGCGCGACCTCGCCCAGTTGCTTGATCAGCTCGGCCCGGGCCATGTCCTGCAGGTGCGGGCGGGCCGCCTGCGCTGCGTCGAGGCCAAAGCGCTTCAGCGAGTGCCCGGCGCCCTCGTCGACATAGGGCAACATGGTCTGCGCCGCGATCGTGAGGCGCTGACCCAACGGCGTATCCGAGGCCTCGTCCAGAAGCCATTCCAGACCGATCCGCGCGGCGCGCTGCAGCGCCACCTCGATCGTCGCGCGGGCCTTGGCGTCGAGTGTGGCGCCGGTGATCTTCGCCACGGTGGCGGCGATGGCCGAGGCGGCGGCGGTGGCCAGTGCGGCGGCCAGCCACGAGATGCCCTGATCGAGCAGGTCGGGCATGCTGTTGGCGGCGAGGGCCGCGACGGGCGCCATGATCAGCGCAGCGGCGACAGCCGCCAGGGCGGGGGTGGTGCGGTTCATCGGTATCTCCTGAGGTTCAGAGGTTGAGCAGTTCGGCGCGCACCATGTCGCGCAGGCGGTCCCCGACCGTGATCGGATCGCCGGGGCCTTCCATGCCTGGCAGCCAGGTGATGTCCCACTTCCACCGCTGGACGACGCCAAGGGTCGGCTGGATCTCGGCGTGCGACAGTGTCGACCAGCGCGAGACGGGAATGTCATAGGCGCGGCACATGCGGGCCGTCTCGCGGACGAGCTCGCAGACCTGATAGGGGGTGATCGGCGCGCGGCCCCGATCGAACGGGCGTTCCTGCGCGCCGGTCATGGCGCAGATAGAGATGCCGATCGCGCCGCCGTTGGCGTTCAGGGTGTGGCTGCGCGAAGCAGTGGGGTCCACAGGCCAACGCGGGCGGCCCTCGCCCGGGATCAAGCCATGATACGCGCGCAGGTCCGTCGAGTTGGGGACATAGCCCCCGGCGGTCCAGTGCCAGTGGATGCGTGTCAGGCGGGTCGGATGCTCGAAGGGCAGGCCCTTGGCCCGCTGTGCCGCCGTGGCGGCGGCGAAGGCCGCTTGGGTGCGGGGGCCGTCCGCCCCATCGATCGGGCCGGGGTTGAAGCCCAGTGCGGCGCAGCGCGCCTGACGGGCACGAACGGCGTTCATGACGGCTTTCTTTTCTGCGGTCACGGGTATCTCCAATGCAAAAGCCCCGCACGATGGCGGGGCGATAAGCGATCGATTGTTCGAGGCTAGACCCGAGCCATCTGCTATGCTCGGCGCAGGCTAAGCGGCGCCGTTTCAGGTCACGAGTGGCCTTGGTGACTGCCGCTTAGCCGCCGCTAGATCACCGCCACGGTAGCAGCCGGATCGCGCTCGGATGCAGCCATGCCTTCCAAAGCGGCCAGTGGTGCCGCTCATGCTCCGGGATCAGCATCTGACGGCAGCGCAGCGCGCAGTAGAACGCCGACATCTTCATCAGCCCGAAGACGATGTTCATGTAGCGCCCGACATGCTCAGAGAGCCAAGCAGCCGCCTCGGGCGCCCAGAGGCGCAGCAGGGGCACGAAGACGTCCCAGTATAGCCCGCGGGCGATGATGGCCCCGGCGAGGATCATGAAGCCGGTGGCGAACCACCAGGTTGCCGACCGCAGCTCTCGGAAGCTGGCACGGAAGGCCCAGATCACGGCGAAATAGCCGAACGCGTTGATGGCCGCGATCATCCCGATAGTCAGTGCCATGCTGTGGCGTCCTTCTGTAGCTGATCAACGAGGCGCTCCAACGCCACCCGCTTTTCCACGACCTGTCGCTGGCCATTGTCGAAGTCGGCTGTCTGGCGCCGCTTCATCTCATCGACCTGGGCAGATCGGCGGCTCTTGCCGCATAGCAGTCGGATCAGGCGCATCATCGCCGCCCCCTCATCTCGCGCACGGCTTCCCGGACAGGCTCGACCAGCGCCCCGAGGGCAAGGTTGGCCTGCTCCTGCATCTTGTGCAGACGGTCGCCGTATTCGCGCATGTCCTCGATCCGCTGGTCCTGCACCTGGTTCAGGCGGCGGAACAGCACGACGCAGACGAGGAACAGGGCGACGAGGCCGGTTGATAGGACCTTCGCGATGCTGCCGCTGGCAAGGTCATCGATGGCGCTTTGAGGGTCCATTACGGTGCCCTCCTACGTCTAAATGCGGGTGCCTGCATGATTACCTCGGCAGCAGATGGCCCGCGCCGAGGCGGGCGGTAGGTTGATTAGGCGGCGGTCAGGCCTCACAACCCCAGCTGGGTCACGGCGGCCAATCCGTATCGGCGCAGTTCATAGATGCCCGGGTGATTGTTACCGTTATTGATTGTGTTAGCCGACGCCAATGCCTGAGCGGGAATTCCCATGCCCCCGATAGTCTGGTCATCTGCGATAGCTGCTGTGGAAATGAACGCAGCCCCAGCATCCATAGCTGCAGCCTCAAGGGCGTTGTTCGTTACCCGCCACGCCGAAAGGCTCTGGTTGGCGTTAGGACGCGGGCACCCCATCACGACGCAGGCCACGCCTGCGGCTTTGAACTGTCCGATCATCGCCACGATATTGGCGTAGGTGTAGGACTGGCCGCGTTCGTTCATGCCGAACGCGATAACTACCAGGTCAAGGTTATCGCCCAAGGGGAAGGCAATACGGGCCGGGTCCAGGCCGTTGTTTGCCGTCGGCTGGCTGCTGGTACCGCCGATGCCATAGTTAAAATACGCCACCACATCGGCGCCCGCCATATCATCCAAAGCGATCTTGATGTCCCAGTTCCAGCCAAGTCGCGTGTGAACCTGCCCGGCGCCGTCACCTGTGTCAAAGACCGGCAGAACCGCTTTGGTGTCGGAAGGATAATGGGTCAGATATGAAGCGGTTGCCCTATCGCGGACTTGGCCGTTGGCTTCGAAGCCCGGCGCTCCGAACTGGAGCGCGGTTATGCTGTCACCGTAGCCTCCCAAGCGGATAGCACCCGCGCGCGCGGCCTTGCTGACCACCTTGCGCAGGACAGATCGGTTCCGTTCAATATGCGCCGCCATCGCGGCCTCAGAACCCTTCCGTATCACGCCCCGCCAATCGGCCACTGAGACGGCTTGTATTGACGCGCTGCCAACGCGAGCACGACCGATCATCAGAGCATTTGATGGCACAGGCCCTTGCCATTCCAGCGAATCCAGCTGGGCAGTTCGGGGCGAACCTGCAACCAAGGACAGGGCCGACGTGGCGCGATCAAGAACGATAAGGTCGATGCGCTCTTGCCCGGCTGCGGCAAGGACGGGAGTTAGTGTTCCGCTGAACGTGGCCTGCTCTCCCGTGACGCGGGACAGGGATCCGGTCACGGCAATGTTGCCTCCGGCGACAGAGATGTCGGCCTCTGCCGATGCGACGACCGGCAGGGCTTTTTCTCCAGGCACCGTATAACGATCCCGGAAAACAACCCCGGCCACCTTGTTTGGGGCGGCCAGTGCGGAATAATTGAGCGCAGTCAGGTTGGCGTAATACCAACCACGCTCACTGGCGGTCGCGGCGGCATCGACAAGATACCCCATGCCGATATTGACCTTGGCGTCTGCCGCATCGCGGGCTTCCAGGCGCCATGCAAGATGATTGCCGGAACCTTTGATATAGGGCACAGGAAAGCGGAACGTCGCGCTCTTGAAATCGCTGGCGCCTGCGGTGATTTCAAGGTCTGAAACCTGATAGTCCTGAGTGAAAGCAAGAGCGCATCCCGCGGGGGGCGCAGCAACTTCACCGTTCTGGCGCGAGTAGACCATGAGCCTTAGCACAGTGGCTCCGGCTGCAACTCGGATGCCCTGCAATTCCAAGGCGGTTAGAACCGTTCCGTCCGAAACACCCGGAAGAAGCATGGCGCCTGCCCACCCCCCAAAGTTGCCGGTGGTATAGGCTGCGGTGGCATCCCGAGTTTCGACGGCAGACAAGACGGGTGCTGCGAAGTCATCGATTGCCGCGCGAACCGCTTCAACGGTTTCAACAGAGGCCTGAACTTCCGCGCCCAGAAGCTCGAAAGACTCCTTTGTGACGATCCGCCTGCGGATATAAAAGCGAACCTCAATGCGGTTGCTATTGATGGCGCCTGATGTCGGAAACTCCGTTGTGTCGGCCAGTGTGCGGACATAACCGACATTGTCCGCAGTGGTGCTTGCCGTAGCGCACAGGGAGTTTCCGGGCGTGTAAATGCCAAGATACTGACCGGCGACAATTGGGAGTTCGATATTGATTGAGTTGAACCCCGCCGCGAGGGGGATTGCGAGCGACGGACCGATCTGTCCGCTAGCTTGGGTAAATCTGCGCAGCGACACGGTTGTCGCCGACAACGACCAGATATCAAGCCGGTATACCTCCCCGTCTGCGGAGGCAGGCTGGTTGAGAACGTAAGTTCCTGACGCCAAGTTGGCGCCCGCAATGGGTTGACCCGAGCGCGCCATGAAAGACAGCTCAGAAAGCGCGTCCACCGACTTGCTCAGCGCGCTGGCGCTTGGATACCTCGCCATTTCCGTCTGCGTGCTGACGCTGTCCCGACGATAGCGAATGATCTCGTCGCCTGACACAACTTGGAACTGCTGGAGGTCAGCGACAGCCGCCCGGCCCGTTGCGATATCTGCATAGACGTTGGCGTTGACGAAAGCCGCGTCCCGGGCAGTTGTGGCTTGGGTGAGGATGCCGCCCGCTTGGGCTGCCGCGGTCTCAGCATCCCCCGCCCGCTGATCCGCCACTGAAGCCGATGTGCCAGCCGCAGTCGCCAGGCTTTGCGTCGAAGACAGATCTGCCGCGACCAGCTGGCGTGACGTCTCGACCGCCTGAGCGTCCCCATCCACCTGTGCTGCCAGCGGCTCGATAGCAGCTCGGTCAGCAGCCGCAGCGCCAGCACTGCCAGAGGCCGACGTGACCGCCGCCTGAAGCTCGGTCGTGTCGGCATCGGCCCCGCGCAGGGAGGCCATGTATTCCTCTTCGGTGCCCGTGAACCCGAACAGGGCCTGTGCCCGCTCATAAGTCGTCGCGCCGGGAATGCCCCGGTTGGCAACGTCGATATCGAATGACGACATCAGCAGCCCCTTTTGATGTGCAGGTAAAATCGCTTGGCCAACTGCCAGCCTTCGCCGTCGTCGAGATCGAAATAGACCTCAGCCGAATAGAAGGACGGGGCGATCTCGACCTCGTTGAGCGCGAACTCGAAGACCGGCCCCGGCCCGTCGGCATCGAGGGGCAGGCAGATATCGCCGGTCCCGATGCGCAGCTGCGCGCGGTCGGCGGTGATCGGGATGCCGAAATCGTCCACCAGCCTGAGCGCCAGCGGCCCGGGCGTGCCGGGCTTATAGGGAATGGTCGCCATTGCGTGCTCCACGGGTGAAGGCCCGGCGGGGCCGGGTTGAGGGCAGGGGAAGGGGTGCGGTTAGACGACGGTGGTGTTGATTGTTCGCAGCACGCCGGCCATGTCGCGGAAGACCAGATTGCCACTGACAACGTTGATGCCAAACGAGCCATTCGGCAGAGATCCTGCGTCAACGGCCTGTCCCAGCAACACTCGACCCGGCTGAACCTTGAGATGGCGGTGGTCGATATAGCTGCCGTGACCAAAGCGGAGTTCTCCCGCCTGAGAATCGCCCTGCATGTTCACGAAGCCCAGAAGCAGGACGCGGAACGGGACGTTGGTCTCGCTGATCAGGTCGCGCGGATCGCCTGCATAATTCTGGCAGTCGATGCCATCGATGATCACGTAGCCCGACGGGCTCAGGAAATCCTCGGCCTGGACGATCCGCTCATTGATCGCGTTGCGCGCCCAGAGGTTTCGGTAGGTGAAGGCTTTAGCCTGATCGGCGATGTAGGCCAGCGCCTCGCCGGAGGCGGACGTGCTGTCAAAGCCGCCGACGTATTCCCCGCCGATATTGTTGAACCACATGGTGTTCAGCGAATAACGCAGACGGCTCGGGTTCGTGTCGCCGTGGATCTTGCCAGAAATCCGCCAGCTGTCGGCGGTCTCGGCGAAGATGCCGACCCCGGCGAAGTGCTCGATGTGCAGGTGATCCGCGGTCAGGTCCGATTGCAGAGAGCCATAGCTGCCGCCGCCGCGCGGCTGGTAGAAGTCGATAGCCGGGCAGCCGACCCGGACGTGGGTGACGTCCCGATCCGCGTTGATGGGGTTGCCCTGTTCGTCACCAATGCGGACGGCATGCGGCGCGACATATTCTATAATCCGGGCGCGCAGGATGCGGAAGGCGCCCGCCACGTTCCCCTCACGCGCACGGGGGATCAGGATCGTCCGGCCGACATCACCGGCCACGAAAATCTCATCCCCGACGATGCCGTTCACCAGGTTCGACCCGGCCACCATGCTGACGCGTGGGCAATCGAAAAGACCGTTGAGGCCGGTCCCGCTGGTGATCCGGTAACCCGCCGCCTCCAGCGTCACCTCCGTCGGACTGACATAGGCCGCGATGCGATAGCGGCGGCGGTCGGGGCTGTGGAAGATGGTGATGTACCGGTCGCGCGAGTCGAAGATCGCCCCGCTGGCCGTCAGGGTGGTTCCGGACAGGCTGAAGGTGATCCCTGACGTGGATTTCTTCGGGAAGGCATAGCCGCCATACCAGAACTCGCAGCGGGTCATCCGCAGGTTTTGGATGCTGGAGGCGCGCAGCTGGGTGTTGTTCGAATTGCTGAACAGGATGCCGTACATGGAACTGTTGCCCCAGCCCCCGATATCCAGGAACACCGGATTGACGCCGCCGGTCGTGCTCTCGTGCTGGAACCGAACGTTCTCAAACCAGATAGGGCTTGAGCGGGTCACCCCCAGGGGGTCGCGGCACCTGATCAACGCCAGATCGGCGCCGTAGAACCCGCATGTCAGGCGGCAGATCAGGTGGCCCGCGCCCTTGAAGATAAGATCCGAGCGGGGGCTGTTGGGGCGATATGCGTCGATCTGGCTGCGGCACATAACAAACCCGCCAGCGGGCAGTATGATCGCAGCACCTGATGCGCCGAAAGCCGCCTTCGCAACTTCGATCGCAGCTTGGATTGCCGGGCTGTTATCGTCGTTCAGCATGCTCGCGCCGAACTGCCGGGTGTCGATGCCTTCCGTGGTATCGACGTGCGCCCAGGTCACACCCCCCGCAGTCGTCAGGGCGGTGGCGCCCGGCGAGCGGCGATAGACCAGGCCGCCGACAATGATCCAATTGGCAAAGGCCGGAATCGTCGCGGCCTCTGCCGTCGCGCGGCTGGCGAACTGAGGCGTGCCGGTTGCAGATCCGGCGTAACCAGCGGCCAGATCAGCGGCGGCCTGCGCGTCGACGGCAGCCTCGATGGCATCATCGACTGCTCCCTCGTATTCCTCGGCGAAAGCAGCGAAGAGGGCGCGCAGATCCCGGGTGTTGATCGGCTTGCGACTGGTGGACCGATCGCCCACCGGCAAGGCGCCGTTGCCGCCCTGACCGTCTCCGGTATAGCCCATGTGGTCGCGCAGAAAGAGGTTCACATCTTCTAGAAATGGCAAGGTTGCCTCCATCGTTGAGGGGCCGCCCAAGGGCGTTGTTGATCGGCGGTCTTGCCGTTGTCAGGTTCGGGTGATGGTGGCTGGCCCAGCAGGCAGGCCTTCGACGCCAGAGATGTTGGCCGCGCGGACCCAGTAGTAATAGGCGGTCCCGGAAACGGCAGTGTCGTCCTCGTATTGCGAGACCTGACCAATCGCCCCGCCCGTGGTGTCGATCAGGCTGGCGCTGCCAAGGCTGCTGCTGGTCCCGCGATAGATCCGGACCTCGAAGAAGGCCGTCGGTGCGTTGCGCCAGCTGAGCATGATGTGGTCGGGCTCGTTTGACGCGGCGAGTTCGGTAGGCTGCCCCGGCGGAACAGCATCAATCTGGATCGTAATAGGGCCGAGGTCCTGCCAGGCTGCGACACCGTCAAACACGCCGCGCCAGCGAACCTGCGCCTGGTATTGCTCGCCGTCTTCGATGGCCCCGGCCTGCGCGCGAAGTCCCGAGACGCCCATGTCGATCCAGTCCGTCTCGCCAACCGCACGATACCGCGCCTGAATGGAGAGATCCTCGCGACCGGTGACGGGCAGCGCTGAAATCTCCAGGACGGGCTGTTTGACCCCCGCGCTGACCTGAATGACCCGCTGCGTCAGCTCTGCCACGATCGGCGGAGGCGGGTTTCGTTCGGTCGTGGGAAGATCGGCGGTCGTCTCGCCTTCTTCTACTGCCGTCCAAGTCTCAGATGCCCGGTTCACGCGGCCCAGTTCGATCCGGCACTCGAGCTCGACCGGGTCGAACTCATGGTCCAGCACCTCGTATTCGCCCTCAATCACGCGGCCAGATCCATCCTCGGGCCGATAGTCCAGCAGGATCGTGTGTCGCTGGCCATGGAAGCGCGGCCAGCGCGCCTTGAGGCCGACGAGGTTGGTGATGATCGTGACCTTCGCCCGGTTATCGTCGTGCATCTGGCGCTTGGCCAGGCGGCGGGCCTGCGACCGGTTCGGGCACATCTCCAGCTTGTATTCCTCAGGGATCTCACCCTCGATCGCCAAGCGCGCTTCATCGCGCCAGCTTTCGACCTCGATGACCTCGTATTTCTGCGCTGCCGTCATGTGGAACACCCGCAGGACGTTGTAGCCCTTGCGCTCGCTAATCGCCTCGGTGGTCTGGATGTCGCGGATGTCCTTCGCCGTAAGGGTGCACGCCGGTTGGCCGAAAGGGCCGCCGATCAGCCCAATCCGACCGTCTTGCATCTCATAGGGGCGAATGCCGCTGGCGGTGTGCATCCGGTCAAGGACCTGGTTCGGTTCCTCATCGAGCGTCCAGTAACCCCAGAGCTGCAGGTTCGGCGCATTGCCCCCCGCCATTTGGGGAACAGGGATATCGGAGACCCGCGCCATGGCGGTCACGCTTTCCATGTTCATCTCAGAACGGTCTAGCTTGAACCCGTCCGGATGGGTCAGATAGTGCATCTGAACCAGTGCCGCGTTGGCGCTATAGCTGGTCACATCGCTGCGGGGATCGTAAATCGCCTGTCCACGAATGACCCACTGATAGTCCGTGCTATAGCCCTTCGGGAAAATCTTGGCGAAGTCCTCGGGCTTGGGCGCCTTGGACCCGACAAGGAAAGTCGCCTGTCCCTCCACCCTCCGCGCCGAAGTCCATTCGCTGAACTCTGACAGCAGCACCGGGTAGTCACCCCCGAGCCCCGAACCGTCTCTGGTGGTGACGTTCACGAAGCCAAATTTGTCCGTCCCGGTCGGGAACTGAACCGGCTGCGCAGTCCCCCACCAGTCAGGACCCGCGCCGAGCGTCTGCGCCTCGCCGTCGATCCAGAAGGCCTCAAAAGCATCGACCTGGCCGTGCGCGACCAGAACCAGCTGATAGAGGACATCGCCCTTCACATCGAACAGGGCCCGGATGCCGCCGACGAGGTTGCGCCCGACATAGATGCGACGCGGGGCATCGGTCTGGCTTATCAGGGCCTGAATTTCCGAGCGCGGAACATTGACGCTCGGCGCCAGCGCCCGGGCGACAGCATTGAGCGCGGCGCCGACCGCGATCTGTCCCGCAGCACCGGCAATAGAGAGGATGGTCGCCGTGGAAAGACCGGCAGCCGCGCCGAGGAAGCCCACTGCATATCCGAGGCCATAGAGGGCCGCTGAGAAAATCGCCATCAGCGCACCATTGCCATTTCTGCCATCCGGTAGCCCCGGCGCTCTAGGAACCTCCGCACCGTTGCGGTGGCGCAGGACATTTTTCGGATGGTCGCCGCGCGATCGTCAGCCCACCGCTCGAAGCAATCGAAGAGCGGGATGAAGCTGCGATCCTCGGCCCACCATCCCTCTTCGTTTGCGATCCAGTCGGGGCTGATGATGGTGCGCGTCATAGAGGCCGCGATGAACCCGCCTTGGGACAACCTGACAAGGCCGTCAGGGCTGTGGATCAGAAAGGCGAGGCGCTGGCCGGTCCAGATGCGGCATACCGCCTGCGGGCCGCTCACAGCCCCTGTCAGCCGCTCCACCATGTCGATGATGCGGGGGATGTCGCTTTCAACTGCTGGCCGGATCACCCTGCAGGCACCCAGACAACAGCGCGGTTCTTCAGGGCCGCAAGCAGGCCCAGCCCCGTATCACCGGGATACCGCGCCCTCTGATCGGCATCGGTCCAGCGGCCATGGGGTGGTCTGCCCTGCCGCGACAGGCGTCCATATGCTTCCAGCTCGATCTCTCGCCTCTCCCGCGTCGATGTGCTTCGCATGTCGCGCATCCGGCCCGTAAAGATGGCGATGGGATCGCCCACCAGGCGCCCGGCATGCAAGCCACCGCTCTCAACCGTCGAGAAAAGCTGATAGAAGATCCGACACGGGCGGTTGTTGACCTCGTCCGCTTGATCGTCGCAGCGCGCCACCATCTGCGGCGAGGCATTCGGGACGCTGAACCGGACCATGCCTGCGCTCATGCCATAGGTGATGGACAGGGCGCTGATCTGGATGACGTCGCCGGTGCCTTTGTATTCCACCCCGCCGGCCATCAGATCGCCATAGCCCAGCCACCACCGCTGCGGGTTCGTCGCAAAGTCCATTTGGCACATGATCGTGCAGGCGACATCGCCGCGGCGCAGATCCTCATCAGGGATGTCGTGGATGCTCATCAGAATGCTTCGATAAAGATGGCGGTCACTTCCCCAGAGGGGATGTTCCACGCCTCGAGGTCGCCCGCGCTTTCCATTTGGGCGCGCAAGCGGAGTTGATCGACAATCACCAAGGCCCCGGCGGCCCGATCGTCCCGGACGTTAGGCATGAGCGAAAGCCGCTGAGCCGTCGCGCTTTCGTCCAGCTGGACGGCATTCACCACCTTGTAAAGACGTTCCCCGATCGTGATGTCGTGCCCGCTCCGGAGGCGGGAAAGCTCGGGGGTGTTCACGTCGATAAAGCTGTTCCGTCGCGCACAAGGCGCGCGCAGGGTGAACCCGGGGAAGGGGTCCGAAGCGAACCCCGCATGCTCCGCAGTAAATTCCGGGGCCTCTTGGAATCCGTTCAGGCGCCTGCCGTTCGATCCGTTGGGAAGCCAGTGCGTTGTCATCGGAAGGACAGTGGTGTTGCCGCCGCGCATGGCCGTCAGAAATGAAGACAGTGCCAGATATTCATCTTCCTCCGCGCACATGAGATCCATCTCGACGCGCCAGAATCCATTCATCTGAGGCCGGGCGAAGGTCTCTCCGTCGATGTTTGTAAATGGCGACAGGCGAAGCCCCTCAAGGCGCGCTCGGATTCGCTTGATGCGGATATTCCCCGGGAAGTGTATCTCCATCAATGGCCATCCCGGGAATAGCGGGCGTCAGCGGACGCCCTGCTGGCGCCCTGAACCGCTTGATTTGCAGCGCCCCGCGCCGCGCTGTGAATAACGCTTTTGATGATCGGCTGAGCCTCTGCATCGAAAGAGGCAGTGACATGGACCGTCTCCCGCTCGGACTGCGCCCGCACCATCCTCTTGGACAGGTCGTGAGGGATGACCTGCGTCCCGCGAGGCAGGTTCATGATCTCGCCGCCGCGCTCGTGAACCTTGCTCAGCCCACCCTCCCAGCTGCGGGTCCCGTTGGCATTTGCGCCGATGCCAACGGCGCCCATAGCGCCGCTGAACATCTGGCCCATCCCGCTGCTGTCCCACAGAGTGTTGAAGCCTTGAGTGAGCAGCATGTCGGCAAACTTCGATATCAGAGACGTCAGAGCATCGCCCAGGGACTGTGCTCCCTGGACCAGTTGAGAGAACGAGCTGCTCAGGGTGTCGCGCCAGTCTTCGGTCGCGGACTTCAGCTGCTCCATGCTATCGATCTGGCGGGTCAGGGCTTCGATCTCCTGCCCCGTGACACTTCCAGCGCTGACACCGGCAGCCCGCTGGTTTTCCCAGACCTTGGCGGCGACTTCGGTCATGTTCATGGTGGCGCGCATCTTAGCGTCTTCGGCGCGCAGTTCCTTCATGACGCGCTGCAGCTCGGTCAGCTGCTCGGTCGCTTCCTTGGCCTTGCCGCCGGCGCCCTCGGCCGCATCGCCGAGATTATCGAGGCCCGTGCCCGCATCGGGCGGCACGTCGACGCCCTCTTCGACCTCACCTTGAAGCGCCGCCCAGGCTGCCGCCACAGGGGCGAAGGCATCCTTGACGATGGTCCCGGCGTGGCTGAAGGATTCGCCCATTGCCGCCGCTGTCTCGGCGCCGCGCTCCTGCAGGTCGGCGGAGAATGCCTCCGCGCTGTCGCGGGCATCGCGCAAGCCGTCCGCTGCCGGGTTGTCGATCGACCACATGACCTTGTTGTCGCCCTCGCCCCAGCCAAGCATCTCGATCTTACCGAAATCAGCGAGGATGGAGTCGAGAAAGCCGACCCATAGGTCGGACAGGCTCGACAGCAGGAGCAGGAAGTCGGCCTTGACCAGCGTCCAGACCCCATTAAGGGCGGGCGGGATCGCCTTGGCAGACTCGCCGATGCCATCCCAAACCAGCCCGGCAAGGGTGCCGAGGGCCTGCAGCGCGCTGCCGAAGCCACCGGTTTTCTGGATCAGCTCGACGAACTTCCCGACCAGATAGCCAGCGGCCACCACCAGTGCGCCGATGCCGGTTGAGATCATCGCGCGGCGCAGCATCCCGATGGCGCCCGACAGTGCCTTGGTGGCCACGCTGGCCGCCGCCGCCGCGCGGCTCTGCGCGCCGAGGGCCATCTCCAGCGCGATCGACTGCGTGGCGGCCGACATCATCGCGCGGACAGCCGTGACGCCGAGGGCGACGGCATAACGGGTCGCAAAGGTGGCGGCCAGCACGAGGGCGACACCGGCCAGCGTGCGCATCACGGTCGCGATGGTGTCGGCGTGGGTGTGAAAGAAGATCGCCGCCGCCCCGATCGCCGCCGCCAGCGCCTTGATGGCCGGGACGGCGAGCGTCCCGATCGTGTTGCGCATGCCGTCGATCGCCATGCGCATGTCGGCGAGCGCCGTCTTGCCCTCCTTCAGGGAAGAAAGCATCGGGCCACTCATGATGGCGCCCATGCGCTGCGCGCGGTCGGCATATTCCGACATCGCCACGCCGCCATTCTTCAGCAGGGGCAGCAGCAGGGTGCTGTCGGAGGCCATGGCCTCCATGTAGAAGGTGAAATCCTGCTGGTTGACGTTCGCCTTTTCGAGGCTGCTGACATAGAGCTGCAGCGCATCGGCGCCGGACAGATCACGGAACGAGGCGGCGGTGACCCCCACCTTCGGCGCGATCTTTTCGAAGAAGTCCGCCATCGGGCCGCCGCCGGTCTGGACAAAGTCACCGATGCGGTCGTTCGTGTCCTTCAGGATGTCGGCCAGCTTCTCCTGCTCGATCCCGACGGAACTGGCACCGGCGGCCCAGCCCTGAAACTGCGCCGGGGCGGTGTTGGTCAGCTGCGCCAGCCGCTGGATCTCTGAGCCGGCATTTATCGCGGAGAGGCCCATGGAGACAAAAGCCGTCTTCATGGTCGCCGCCAGCCCGAACGCAACCGTCCCGGCGCGCGCCGCGAATTTCGACATCCGGCTTTGAGAGGCGCCCAGCCCCTTGTTGAACTGGGCGCTGTCGAGGCCGAGATTGACGCGCAGCGCGCCGATGACCGATGCGGACATGCTTATTTTCCTTCGGTCTGGTCTGGCATCTTGGCGCCCCACACGGCGGCGAGGGCCCGACCCATTGCGGCCAGGACGGCGGGCGGCTGGGGCTTGCCGTGCTTGACGTTGCCCCTGCCGAAGCACTTCTCATAGTCCGGAAGCTTGCCGACCATCGCGGCGCCCGTCAGGCGGGCGGTGTTCCACGCCTGGCGGTTGCGCATTTCGATGTCGCGCTTGATGCGCTGCGCGGCGCCGCGCATCACGAGGTCATAGGTCCGGAAGGTCAGCTTCCAGAAGGTGGAAGGCTCGAAGCCCGCTGCCGCATAGTCCTGCAGCAGGCTCGAAAGCGTCAGCCTGCCCGAGCCTTCCCGCGAGCCTTCGGCTTTCCCTCAGCGGCCCCGCGGGCGGCCTCGGGGTCCGCCTCGGGCTGGATGGCCGCAAGGGCCTTCATTAGCGCCTCGGGGTTGGCGCTCATGATCCGCCCGGCATCCTTGACGGTCAGCGTCGGGTGTTCCTGGTTGAGGCAGGCCCAGAACAGCGCGCGCAGATTGACCATCGTGATCTGGCCGGACTTTTCGTACTGGCCGAGGACGGCGAGGGGGTCTTCGCCCGTCTCGCCCTCGAAATCGGCCAGCGCGTTGAAGTCGAGGGTCAGAAGGTACTTCGAGCCCTCGTATTCGACAGAGACCTGCCCTTTGAACCCGTTCGCCACGATCAGGCCCCCGAGACCGCGAAGACCGGACGGCCAGAGCACTTGCAGGTGAACGTCGCCGACATCTTGTCATCGGGAACCAGATCACCGGGCTCCCACGCGGTCACGATCGCGGTGAAGGTCAGCGTGACCTCGGGCGCCGTGCCGATCGCCGGGAAGGTGATCTGCGCGCTGATGCGTCCGGCGTCAAAGGCCGTGACCAGAGTGTCGCTGGCTGCCGGCACATAGTTGACCGTGATCGAAGCCTCGCCGCCCTCTTTCAGGCCGGCGATGAATTCCTTGAACGCATCGGGCGAATTCAGGTGGGTCGCCTCGACGGTGTCGCGCGTCATCCCCGGCGGGGTGATGCTGGCCACCTCGGCAACCACAACGTGGGTAGTCGAGGGCGAGATCGCGATCCCGAAGGTCGCGCTATAGCCGAGTTCGGCATTGGTATCGGGCATCAGATATCCCTCCAGTGGATGAAGAAGTCATGGGTGAATCGGTAAGGCTTGTCGTTGGCCGTCTCTTCGCGGCCCTCGCGAGAGACGCCGTCGATGAAGATGCCTCGGAAGCCGCCGGCCCGATGGCCGTTCAGCAGCGTGATGATGGCGCGGCTGAGGCGCCGCGATGTGGGCCGGTCGGCAGCATAGCAGTCGACCTGCACCCGATAGGTCCAGAGGCCGTCCGTACCCTGCAGGTGCGGCGCGTCGGCACCGGAGATGATGAAGAGCGAGATGCGCGGATACGCGGTGCTCTGCGGGGCGATGCCCCAGAAGATACGGGGGCCCGCGATCGCGGCCACGGGCGCCGCGCCGGAAAGGAGCGCGAACAGTGCCTCTTCCATCAGCGGCCACCCCGCTCAAGCTTACGGGCCTCGCGCTTGGCGATCTGGTCGATCTTCCGCCACAGGATCGGCTTCAATCGCTCGACAGTCGGCTGCGCCTCGCGGTCATAGGTCGGGCGCATGAAGGGCTGGGGCGCGGTGCCAGGGTGTTTCGTCCCTTTGAACTGGCCGCTGTTCAGGTGGGGCGATGTGCCGAACTCGACCAGGTGGCCATGCCGCCCGCCCGCGCCGAGCTTGTAGGAGGGACCGACGAAAAGCTCGATCGAGGATCGTTCATCCTTGGTCAGCTTGCGATGCTTACTCTTCTGGCTCTTGTTCAGCAGGCCGCCGATGATGATTGAATCACGAAGCTCGCCGTCGTCGACGGGCACAAGGCTCTTTGCCATGTCCACCATCGGCGCGGCGGCCTCGCGCATGGAACTGCGCAGCACGTTCTTGCTGACCGCTTTGGTCAGGTTGCCCAACGCCTTCTCAAGGTCCGCCAGGCCGTCGATGTGCATCCGGGCGGATCGCGCCATCAGCTTTCCACGGCCTCTTCGGCGATCATGACGCCGGTGGACAGCAGCTGGAAGGTGATGGTCACGTAGACCGCATCATCGGCCTGCTGCTCGATCGTCATCCGCGTCTGATTACCAAGGACGTGGCCCTCGGTATCGGCGAGCAAAAGACGCTCCCCCATGGCGGTGTCGACGGCGACTAGCCGCACATCCCTTTGGGTCATTGTGCTGCTCCCAGCTTGGTGTCGGCGGTGATCTCGAGATATCCGCCGCGCCCGTCGACTTCCTTGATCCCGACGATAAGGAACTCGCGCCCGCCCTCGACCAGGCGGTCGGCAGGGCTAAGGCTGGCCACATAGGACGTGTTGCGGATGACAAAGCGGCTGCGCAGCGTGGCCTCTTCGACCCCCGCCGTGGCGCGCTCGCCGTCGGAAATGTCGTGCCGCGAGCCGAAGAGCCGGGCGACGGTCGCCCAGGTCTCTGTCGTGCCGAGGCCGGTGTTCGTGGTGGTGACGCGGCGGATGGTGATGCGGCGGTCGAGGGTGCGGGACTGCACCGTGCGCGCCATTACCAGCAGCCCCGCCGGTGGTTCGCCAGCAGCGCATCGACGCGGCTCATGATCGGCAGTGTCTTGTTCTCCAGCGGATCGAAACCTTCCTCGATCAGCAGCAGCATGGCGTGCTTGACGTCGTCGGGGCACTGGCCGCCGAAGGTCCCTGTCACCGTGATCCGTGTGCCGGGCTGGATGCTCGGCCAGCGCTGGCCCGGGCGCAGTGCGATAGAAGGCTCGAGGCCGTCGGCCCGGAACTGGTACACGGTCCCGGGCACGGTCTGCGCCACGGCATCGGGGTCCGTGTATCCGATCGACGCGATGGACGATGCGGGGCCCATGGGCAGGCGGCAGAGATCGCCGAATCCGTCGCAAGCCCAGACCATGGAATGCGCGGCGAAGGCGCGGCTGCAATAGGCCTCGACATGGGCCCGCGCCGATTTGACCAGCATGAAGACGTTCGCGTCGAAGTCATCCTCGCCGTCCGAGAGGCGCAGCTGAAACCGCGCATCCTCCAGATCGACAGCCTCGAGCGTGATTTCGTCCGAGACCGGATACCACATGGATCAGCCCCGCTTGCGGGTCGTGCCCGCGGGCTTCTTGACGGCGGCCTCGGCGGGCGCGGGGCGGGTGCCGGTTTCGACAGCCGGGGCGCGGGTCGCGGTCTCGTCTGCTGGCTCGGCAAAGCCTGCCGCGATCAGGCGGCCCGCCTCGGCCTCGTCGGTCTCGTGCAGGTCGCCCGCGACCAGGTTGAAAAGAGGGCCGCTGAGGCCGGTCAGCATGCGAATTTTCATGGCTCAATCCTCAGGGGGTGGACAGGCGCGCTCGAGGCGCGCCTGTCGGGTTGATCAGGCCTGGACCAGGTGCTTGATGGCAGCGGTGTCGCCCAGCTCGCCGTCGAAACGGATCAGGCCGGCGATGCCGAGGTTCGGCCAGAAGCGCTCGCGCAGCACGCCGATGATGGGCGAGCCGACCTTGCGGACGAAATACTTGCCGAAATCACCGAAGATCATGGTGCGGTTGCCCGTGGCAATGGGCGCCATGGCCTGGTTGATGCGGTAGCGATAGCCCAGCAGGGTGCCGGGCACGCCGTTCTGGATGTCGCCGCCAGACCAGATGTACCGGCCCTCGCCATCCTTCAGCTTGCGGATCGAGGCGAGCGTCAGGTCATTGAACATGAACCCGACCTTGGGCGCGCCGCGATATGCCGGGTTGACCGAGTGGATCAGGTCGATGATCTCGTCGGAGGTCAGCGCGGTCGCCGAGGCGGCGGTGCGGCCGAGCGAGGACGCGGTGACGACGCCGTGCGGATCGTCGACACCATCGCCGATCGTCAGTTCGCGGTTCGCGGTGCGGCCCAGGCGCTCACCCAGCAGGCTTCCCAGCAGCTGTTCGAAGTTGAAGATCGAGTCCTGCCCCAGCTCCATCGACCAGCGGATGAACTCGGTATCGTAGACATAGGCGTCCAGCGCCTTTTGCCCGAAGGTGACGTCCTTGCCACCATCGTCAACCAGATCCGCGCCCTCGACGTGCTTCTCGGCGTTGATGCCGGTGTCGTCCACGGTCGGGATCAGGATGCGATTGCCCGACGAGGTGTTCATCGCGGTGGTGACGGACTCGTCGTACATCGGCCCCCAGGCCGCCATCGAGATGATGATCTGGTTCGCCAGCTCGACCGGGACGGTATAGCCGCCGCCTGCCTGAGTCAGGGTGCTTTGCGCGCGCATCTCTGCGGACGCCTGCGCTCCGGCGCGCAGGACGGCGCGCTCTTCGGTCGACAGTTCGGTGATGTCGCCGCCGCGGGTGATGAAGCGATGAAAGGCCTGGCGATAGGTCAGTTCGTCGCCATCATCGGTGCCCCGGCCTTCGCCGTCGGACAGGGGGCGCTGGCGGCCGCGCTGCTCGTCGTCCTGGGCGGCCGCCCGGCTTTCAATCTCGGCCAAGCGTTGTTCACGCTTGATCAGGGTCTCGACGCGGTCGAATTCAGCCATGATCGTGTCGTGGCGAGTGTCCAGCTCGGCCGCACGGGCCTCGTCGGTGTTGCCCTTGATTTCATCCAGCGCGGAGCGGGCCTCGGCCATCAGCCGGGCGCGCTTTTCAATCAGCTCTTTCAGGGTCATGTCGACCTCCTTTTCAGGTACACGCACGGCGGCCCGCCTGCTGGCGGGGAAAGGCAGGTGCGCGCTGCCGACTCCGGAAAAGCCCGGGTAATCTCAGACGATGCCGCGAAAGCGGGCCTCGGCAGCCGCCCGGCGGGCGGACACCCGGCGCTCGGCGGCGGTGAAATTGTGGGCGCGGCGCTCTTTGCGCGCCTCTTCGAGGGACCGCATCGCGATCGATGTCCCGTCATAGGCAGGCTCGGACACGATGCTGACCTCGCGCAGCTCGACCGCGAGGATAGTCCGCTTCGGCACGGCGCCGGTTTCGTCCCATTCCTCTTTTGTGACGCGGAAGCCGAAGGACATTCCCCTGATGTCGCCACGCTCGATCAGCGTGCGCACGTCGCGCCCGTCGGACGTGTCGGGCAGGTCGATCTCAACCGACAGGCCTTTCTCGTCTTCGGCCAGGCGCAGGGTGCCGCTGGCGGTGCGCCCGAGGATGCGGCCCCGGTCGTGGTCGAAATAGGCCAGCACGTCGCTGCTGGCTAATGTGGTGGTGAACGCCCCGCGGGCGATGACCTCGTCGAAGTATCCGGCGATGCTGGTGACCTCGCCGAAGACGGCGGCATAGCCCGCAACGGTCACCTTGCCGTCCTCGGAGGCGCGGCGCTCGACCTTGACGATCGTGGACCGCTTTTCGGCCTCAGGCTTCTGGGTCATCTGTCTCTCCTGCAGGCGGGTCGTCGCCGGTCGGCGGGTCGGTATCGGCGTTCGGGTCCGGCACCGCCGTCACCGGCGTGGCGGCTGGCGCGCGGCCCAGAACGATAGTGGCGCCCTGGACGAGCAGCTCGTTGGCGTCTGGATTCTCGTGCCGCGGGCGGTTCTCCAGCTCGCGCGCCTCGTTCGGCGTGATCTGCCCGGTCTGGATGGCGCGGGCCAGTCCTTCGAGGCGCGTCTTGAAGTCGCCGCGCATCAGGCCGGAAAGGTTGTGCTCGACATAGCGGTTGCCGACGACCGACGAGGAATTGCGGCCAAACAGCTTCAGGTTCAGCTCACCCTCGAATGCCTTGGCCCACTGGCTCAGCAGGTGCTTGATCAGGCTGAGGTCCTGCTGCTCGACATTGGCAAAGGTGCCGCTGCTGAGATCCTGCAGAAAGACGGGCGGCAGCTGCCAGATCCGCGCGACCTCCTGGATCTGGAAGAGGCGGGCCTCGGTCATCTGCCCTTTGGCAGGGTCGAAGCCGACCGGCTTCAGTTCGTACCCGGGCGGGATGGGAAACGCTGACCCGCCCGACTCCTTTGCCGCTGCGATCGAGCGCTTGATGTCGTTCAGCGCGCGCTTCATTGCATCGCTGCCAGCGGGCATCGGCCCGGTCAGCGCCAGTGGCGGAACACCACCACCCGCGAAGAAGTTGGCGCCATAGTCGCCCATTGCCAGCGCAAGTTGGATAGCCTTGCGGGCCTTGGTGATCGGGCCCTCGTGACCGATCTGGTCTTCCTTCAACATGAACGGGACGTCGATGACGTCCTTTGCATCATAGGGCTTGCCGTCGAAGGTATAGGTGACCCTGAAACCGTTGCGGCGCACGGTGACCTTGCGCGGGTCCATCGGCCAGATCGCCTCGATCTCGTCGCCTTTGCGCTCGATCCACGCTAGGCCGCGCCCGCCGGTGAAGACCTGTTGCCAGAAGTACTGGCGCATCTTGAAGCTGTCCATCAGGTCGTTCGGGAACTCGTGGATCGCCAGTGCGGTGGCGCCGGTCAGCCGATCGGCACCTTCAGCAGTTCGCCGATAGGCATGCAGCGGGATGGTGGCCAGCGTGCGCGACAGGAATGCCACCGCGCATAGGACCGCCGGAACCGTCAGCGCGCTGCTGATGGTCACGTTCGGCAGGTTCGCCTTTTCGATTCCGAAAAGCGACAGCATGTTCTCTGCGCTGACGGGGACCTCCGGGCTTTCGACCGATGGGCCGCGCACCTCGGCAGCGTCAGGCTTTCTGCCGAAAAGTCTCATTGAGCCACCAGTGTAAAGTCGGGGTCATCCCAGGGCGACACCACCTCTTCGGTGACCTCGTCCAGGAGCCAGCGCCCGAGTGCCATCATGCAGGCCACCGGCCCGTCGATCTTGTTCTCGCCCCGCTCTTTCGTGGGGCTGTGGATGTCGCCGGTCCGCGTCCTGTTCACGACGTTGCCCAGCATCCAGGCGAACGGGTCTTGGGCGCCCTTGGCCACGCCATGGAACAGCTTGCCGCTGGCCACCAGCGCGTCGAGCTTGCGCATCGGCTCGTTCATGAGCGTCGGGCGGTTGGCAAAATCGAGGCAGGCAACGCCCTGTTCCATCAGCTCGACCGCCATCTGGCGCGAGTGCAGCGGGTCGAAGGCCACCTCGCGCACCTTGAAGCGCGCGCAGAACTCCAGAATGTCGTCGCGGATCTCGCGATCGTCGGTCACGGCGCCGTCGGTTTGGATCAGAAGGCCGAGGTCCCGCCACCGGCGGAAGTGCTCGTTCTCTGGCCGGTCGACCGTCTCTTCCGGCAGATAGTAGAAGCCGAACCGGGCATAGCCGTCCCGATGCCGGAACAGCAGCTCGACGGCGGTCAGGTCCGTCTTTTCAGCAAGGTCGATGCCGATGATGCACTCTTGCCCCTCGAAGCTGTCGAGGGTCAGCGTCTCGTCTCCGGTGTCCTGGTAGCGCAGGACGTTGAAATAGGCGTTCCTCGCCTGCACCCATACGTTCAGGTGCTTCGTCTTGAACGCGCCAGCCTTGCGCGGGCTGGTCATGGCGGCCATCTGCTGCGCCAGCAGGAATTCCTCGAAGACCGAGATCCCGAAATTCGGGTTGGCCTTCCGCACCACCTCCGGGTCGGTCCAGTCGTCGCCCTCGTCGATCCCGTAGATCAGCGCGAACAGGTCGTCGTCGCTGCGCGTGCCCTCAAGCGCGGCCTGCGCCTCCTGTTGCATCGCGTAGCAGGGCCCGGCAATGTTGTCGCCGGCGGTGGTGATGACCAGCATGAGCGGCTGCTCGCGCGCGCCCATCCCGGTTTCCATGGTGCTGTACAGCGCATCGGTCTGATGCTCGTGGTATTCGTCGACGATCGCGCAGGATGGCGATGCGCCGTCGCCCGGTGTCCCGATCACCGGCTCGAAGCGGCTGGCGTTGCCGAGGATGTGCAGGTTCTTCGCGTTCGCGCTGAGCCCGAAATAGGACAGAAGGGCGGGCGTCTTCTGCGCCATCAGCTTCGCCGGCCGGAAGACTTCCCACGCCTGTTTCTCTGTCGTGGCGCCCGAATAGACCTCCGCGCCGTGCTCTCCGTCCGCGCAGAGCATGTAAAGCCCGATCCCGGCGGCCAGAGCGGACTTGCCGTTCTTCCTCGGGACCAGCAGCAGGGCCTTGCGGTACCGCCGCAGGCCGCTTTTCTTCCTGATCCAGCCGAAGACGCACATGATCAGGAAGACCTGCCACGGCTCCAGCTTCAGTCTCTCGCCCTTGGCGGCCCATTTGCCCTTGGTGTGAGGCAGGGATTCGATGAACTTGCAGGCCCGGGCGCCCGTTTTCCCGTCGAATCGGTAGGCAAATCCGGCGTCAGACTGCCACGCCAGATCGTCCAGGTGACGCTGGCAGGCCAGCTTGATGTACTTCCCGGCGGGTATTGCGCCTGACACGACCTCCTGAGCATAGGCCTCAGCCGTCGCCGAATAGCTCGCCTTCATTCCGCGCTGTCCAGCGCCCCGAACGGGTTGGCCTCGGCGGGCTTGCCCGCGCTGACCTTCGATCGCGCCGCCGGCGTCAACCCAAACTCGGCCAGCAGCGATTGCGCGTGGCGCATGGCCTCGTTCCGCATCGAGACCTCAGGCCGCGCTTTCCACAGCCCGCCCTCTGCCTTGTAGGTCCGGCCCGCGTCCTCGACCACGCTGGTCAGGATCTCGACTTCCTCGAGCCGCGACGACAACAGCGCCAGCGTGTGCTGATCGTCAGGCGAGGCGATGCCCATGCCGACCAACGTGCCGCTGATCTGCGCGAACAGTTCCGCGCCGCGGGCCGACAGCCAGTCCGGCGCCGTTGCCTCACCCTGATTCGGCGGAGGCGCGGCGGCGTTCATGCGGCTCGGCTGCGCCGTGCCCGTCAGCTTCTTGAGGATGTCCGGCTTGCGCTTGCGTCCTGCCATTTTGCGCCCCCGGAAAAACCTCTCCAAATTGCACGAGTAAAACTTCAATTCCCCGTGCCGGTC
Organism: Paracoccus nototheniae; assembly: GCF_004335005.1. Taxonomy (GTDB): domain Bacteria; phylum Pseudomonadota; class Alphaproteobacteria; order Rhodobacterales; family Rhodobacteraceae; genus Paracoccus; species Paracoccus nototheniae. The sequence continues at coordinate 124,016 of NZ_RQRT01000003.1, forward strand.
CGGCTGAACCGACTTTCTAGACTCCGACCCTCCCCCCGGGGCCGGGCGGCCTCTGGAGGGGGTCAGGCTGGGGCATCGAGGGGCCGAGGGCAGGGCCGCAGCGGGTCAGGCTGCCGCCTTGCGCCGCGCGACCCACGCCAGCAGGTCGGGGCCGCTGAGGCGGGCCTCGGCGCGCTGCTTATCGACGTCGTGGTGCATCTTGCAGAGGCTGGTGAACGTGTTGTCCCAGAATAGAACCGGGTCACCTCGATGGGGCAGGTCGTGGTCGACCAGAACGGCGGCGGTCACCCGGCCATCAGCCAGGCAGTATTCGCAGAGCGGGTGCTTCTGCAGGTGGGTCAGGCTGAACCGATCCCACCGCGCGCTGTAGCCGCGCTCGCGGGCCGTGCCTCGCGCCTCTGGGATCTTCGGCTTGTGCTTGGGTGAGAACACCCGGGCCTGATGGGGCAGGCGGTGCTTACCCGGTGATGGTGGCATGCCTATGGATCAGCTTAACGGGTGCCGTCGATCACTGCCGACACGCGGGTGGGCCCGCTTACTGACGCGCGCTGCCACTCTGGGCTGTCAGGCGAATGCTCCATATAGACGTCGCGGCTGATGACGACTTCATCGAGCTTGATGGACGATCCGTTGCTCGACCACAGTTCCCACGTCACCTTGCCATCATCTTCAACGGCTTCGGTCTGGCCCGCAGGCCCCAAGCCCATAGCACCGCTTTCCTGCAGCGAGGCCATCAGCCCGAGCAATCGCTCAGCCTCGGCACAGCACGCTGCGAGGTTTGCCTTGAGCGACTCCAGATAGGACGAGTCGACCTCGAACGTGATCTTTCCGACGTCCATGCTGGGCTCTCCATGCAAAAGCCCCGCGCGGCTGAACCGGGCGGGGCTTGTCTGTGGTCGTATTTCTGCCCGCCCTAGATATCAAGGGGGCTAGATTTAGTCAACCGCCCGAGCCTGATGCACTGCATTTAGTTGCCATCATGTCGGAAGGCTTCTCGCAGCCGCAAACTGTTATCGTGCTCAGGTCGCCGCCCTTCATGCCGGTCATGTAAGGGCGGCTGATAACGCCCGCGCCGTGGCATTTCTGACAGAGCGGCTTTGCCTTTGTCATGGTCATATGCCCATCGCTCCATTGACGATTTCCTTAGCCCGCGCGACACAGCGCCTGGAATAGGCGGAGTCGTCGATTGGGCTGCCAGCCTGTATCTTTGCGAGCATGAACTGCGCGGCGATCTCGGCGATCATCTTTTGAACGTCAGACATCATGCCCCTCCTTGGGATGGCGCGGGGGTGGACAGGGCGGCGCGGAAATTGCCGAGCCACAGCATTGCGGCGGCTTCCTCGGCAGCGTTTAGGTCGATGCAGCCCAGGACATCAGCCTGACGGTCATCGCACCAGCGCAGCATAGCCACCCGCAGATCGGCGTCGGCGCGGCTGGCAGGCGGGGGCGTGATGGGGGCGGTCATTCTGTTCTCCAAGGATGCAAGGGGGGCATGGCGCCGGTCAGCACCACGCGGGAAAGGATGCCCAGGCCGACGAGCTCGGCGCGCAGCCACAGCAGGGCGCCATACCAGGCCAGATACTGGCGACGGGCCCGCGAAATCTGCATGGCGGTCGGGAAGACGTAGACGGGGCAATACAGGACCGGCTCTTTCATGATCCGGCCCTTGCGGCCCTTGCGCTCGGACGCTGGCCAGCCGCGCGACCCGAGGCGCGCCGAGTCCTCTGTCTTCGCCGTCCAGCCGTACCGGTTCTGCGTCACGTCGCCGGGGTGATAGCCGAGCGAGGCGTCCTTCATGTAATCCGGCGCGCCGCCGGCCCGCGCCAGCTCGGCCACCAGAACGGCCATCTCGCGCCCTCCATGCTCTGCCGGGATGGTGGCAACGGCAGAGGCGATGATCTCGGCATCCCATGCAGGATCGCTGGAACCGCCGCCGTCCACCTGACAGCCGACATGCCCGCGCTGCATCATCAGCCATACGCTGTCGACGTTCATGCGGGCGGCGCCCGATGTCTCGCCCATCTCGTCGAATTGCAGCCGCGCGCACTCGTCGCGGAAGGCCCACTCGAGAGCGCGCTGAATCGGCATCTCGCGGACAGGCATCTTTCGCGGCACAGGGCGGTGCATCATGCGGCGGCCTCCATGACGGATTTCATGCTGATCCGCTCGCGGGCGTTCACCAGATAGTCGATCGCCTCGGCAAGCTTCGGGTCGGCCCCTGCGCGCTCGCAGACAATGCCGAAGTCATCGCTGTCCAGATAGGCCGTGGCAGAGGCGATCTCGTGCTCCAGCGTCCCGATATAGACCTTGTCGCTGCCGAAATAGAGGATGCCCTGACCGCGTGCAGCGGCCTGTATCTTGCGGCGATGATAGGACAGCGCCTGCAGCGCAACCGATGCCCAAAGCCTGCGGCAGATCGTTGCGTCTAGATTCGTCATTGGTCCTGTCCCTTGTTCTCGTTCGTCTCGGCCGCAATCGTCATCTCGACGATCACAGCGCCGTCCTTGCAGCGATCGCCCCTCACGGGCTCCTGGACCTTGAACCGCCGGTCATTGACCCGCAGCACGGCAGCCAGAGCGTCCAGCGCGCCCTTCTGGGCCGTGATCAGGTTGTCATCGTCCGGATACTGGACCCCAGCGGGCGGGCAGCAGGTCAGCACCACGCGGATGTCGCCCTCTTCGGGCAGCTGCAGCTTGTGCCAGCCAGCCTCGCGGCCCAGCGTGTCGGCGACAAACTTCTGGTATTTGACCAGCCGGTGCCGGGTGCGCCAATGCGTCCGGGCGTTCATCGACAGACGCGAGGTCTTCGTCCACGGCAGGGTGATGCGCCCGATGATCATAGGAGCATCCCTTGACGTCCGTCGATGCGGTCCAGCCAGCGAAAGCCCGGATCGCCTTTGCCGTTTCCGCGGGGATCGCGACGATCCCAAACGAACCAGGCGTTGCGCTGGGGAGGGCTTCCCTCTCCGGTAAAATCAAGCTTCCACCGCATCAGGTAAGACCAGCTGAAAGGGCTTTCATCTAGAAGGGCCCCGAGGCCGTTTGCCCGGGCCGCTGGCCAATCCCAAGACAGCAGCAACGCGAGATAGTCCCAGCCCGGCATTGCGAGCGTGTGGCGCAACCATCGCCCGTGCCCGTCCCGAGCGTTGATCTCGCTGAACGGCGGGTTGGTGATGATCGCGCCACCTTTGCTCGTCTCGCAGCTGTAGAAATCAGCAGTCCAGCTATCCGGACACCCACGGTCGATCAGATCAGACGCACGGCATGGCATCCCCATTGCCCGGATCTCGCGGACGAGGGCGCCATCGCCGCATGCAGGCTCCCAGACCGTCTCGGACTGGCGGATGCGGGCGCCGTCGGCAGCGAACAGCGCGCGGATCGCCTCGGGCTGCGCTGTCGGATAGAAATCTTCGGCACGACGCACGGCCTCGCGCTGGGGGCGCGGCGAAAGGGGCGCATCCGACAGCAGCGGCACTGTCGTGATCTGAGCGCGGTTCGCCTGACCGCTGATGGCGCGAAACAGGGGCTTTGCGGAAACGGCCTTCATTCGGTGATCCTCGCGATAGCCCAGCGCAGGGCGCTGGCTTCGGCCTTGGCCTCCGGATCACGGCGCGCCTCGGCGTTCAGGGCGGCGGCCTCGATCTGGTCGAGCATCCAGTAACTGGCGATCCGGCTCGGACCGCGACCGGGCGAGCCCCTGCGGGTCACCTGGACGTGCTCGTGATCCAGCAGGCGGACGGTGATGTTGGCGAAGGTCGCCTCGAGGGGCGCTGGGGCTGCGGTCATCAGAACGATACCCCCACGCGGCGGAGCTGCTGCTCGGTCACCAGCCCCTTGGTGCGCATGTGCCGGGCCAAGGGCACGCTGATGGCTGAGGGCGGCACGAACCGGCCCTCGATGATCTTGGGCGCCCACAGCCCGGCCAGCGCGTCCAGGTCGGCAGGCGCACCGGTGGCGGCGGGGGATGGGGCTTGCCCTTCCCAGCACCGGTCACGCAGCCAGTTGGCCGGGGCCTTGGCGAAGCCGCGCTTCACCCGGTCGTCGTCGGCATAGGCGGCAGCCCGGCTGATGATCAGATCGAGGTCAGCGCCTTCCGGCAGCTTAGCCCATGCCCGGCGGGCTGCGGTTTCCTCGATCGGGTTTGGGTATGCCGCCCAGAAATCATCAAATCGATCCGAGCACACACCCTCGCGCGCCTCTGCGCGCCTTAGGGGTTCTCTTAAAGGTTCTCTTACAAGGTTAGTGTCCGGAATCCGGACACGGCTTTCGCCATTTTCCGGACACGGCTCGGGGGTTTTTCCGGACACGGCTCCATGTCCGATTTCCGGACACGGTTCGGCCTGATGTTCCTTTTCCGTTCCGTGTCCGATTTCCGGACACGGCTTTGCATCATCTTGCGTGAAGTCCGGCTCGAAGGCCAAGATGTAGCGTGTCGACATCTGGCGCTTGGTGCGGTCATTTTGGCGCGCTTCACGCCGGATCAGGCCGCGCTCTTCGAGGATACCGAGGTGTTCGTTGAGGGTCGAGCGCGAGATTTCAGCGTCGTCGGCGAGACGTTCCTGACTCGGGAAGCATCCGAAATCCGGGTTGTGCCGATCGGCCAGATGCCACAGCACGATCCTTGTGGTGGGCTTCAATCCGCGCTGGCGGATGGCCCAGCCGGTGCCTTCATGGCTCATTGCGGTGCCTCGTCTTGTTCTTGGCGCAGCCACCCGCGGGTGATGGCCGTGCGCTGATAGGTGATCAGGTTCCGCAGCTGGGCGATGCCGCCGGGGTCGCTGGCTTCATGGGCCTTGGCCTCGGCGGCCATGGCGCGCGCTGCTGCATCGACGTGTGATGTCGTGGTGCAGGCGCGGACGCGGGCCTTGAGGGCTTCGGTGGTGGCATAGGGCTCGCGCGGGGTGGTCACTGGATCACCCCGCGCAGGATCTTGCATTTGCGCTTGCCGGGCCGGTTCACGATCTGGCCGGGCACGAAAACGGTCACGAGGGCGATGTTGCCGCGCTCGAGCAGAACGTAGACGTCGCCCTTGCCCTCGACCTTGCAGCGATAGACCCGGCGGCCCTGCGCCGTCTTGCAGGCGAAGCGCACGACGTCGTCGGCGCCTTCCTGCAGGGCGGTGACGATCAGGCCCGCGAGGGCATCAGGGTCCACGAGGGCGCCCAGGCGCTCGCTGCAGCGCAGGCGGAAGTGATCGGTGACCCTCATGCATCCTCCCGGACCGGCTGGCGGTCAGGCAGGCTCTCGACCATCTCGATCAGCTGCAGCAGGGCGCGGGGTCGGCGGATACGGTAGCGGACAATCAGCGAGCAGTCGTTAGGGCCAATTATCCAGCAATCGTCATCAATGTCGTCAGACCAAAACTGCACTCTTTCCGGAGGAATTTCCGGCGCGCGCCTTTCAGCCCGTTCCCAAATGCACCACACCCAAGCGTCTAGGTAGGCGCGGCCCAGATTAGGGACGCTTTCGCCGTCATGCTCGATCCACGGGCCCCATTCGTCGCTCATGACACGGCCCTCCGGGCGGCTTTCATCAGGTCGACGAACGCCTCGCGTCGCGCCGCTGCGCGGGGTTGGCGATCGACCTTCGCGCGGCGGTCCGCGTCCTCGATGACGATCCACGGGCGCCGAGCGCGCAGCACGGCGGACAGCTCGTCAGGCGCGGCCTTGGTCGCGACGGCGGCAGCCAAGAAGGGCCTCAGCATGTCGGCGGAAAAGTTGGCGGCTGACTTTGGGTCGAACTCCAGCAAGGCGGCCAGCGCGTGGGTGACATGCTGCGCGCCGCTGCCGATCGTCAGCGTTCGGATCAGGTCGATCGTGAAGACCTGCCCGGGCTTGCGATTGCAGCTCGAGGCGTTCGACGTCATCATCCGGCAGCCCGCAGCCTCGACCGCGCGGCGGCATCGAAGCGCCCATTCCTCGCCAGCCTCGAGCGCAGCCCGATAGACGTTCTGCGACCGGACGGCGATCTGGCGGGTGTTGATGTCGATGAAGGCGGCGGCCTGCTCGCGCTCGGGAACGATAGTCACCATCGCCGGGATGCGATCGAGGCCGCATAGGGCGGCAGCGTGGGCGCGGTGCTGACCGTCGATCAGAGCATAGCGCCCGCCATCGGCCTCGGCGACGACAACGGGTGAGAACCGCGACCAGCGGAATTCGGCAGCCATGCGCTTGATCGCGGACCAGTTGGCAGGACCAAGAGGCCGTTGGTACCGATCGTCGATGACAAGGCTGGATATCTCGACCCACAGCAGGCGAGGGGGCGGCTGGACGGTCATCTCGGCAGGCGGCAGGCCCGAGACGTCAATGCGCCGGAAGTGCTCCATGCGTCACTCTCCCCAATACGACTGAATGACCCGCTCGCGCGGCTCGCCGCTTTCGGCGATGTCCGCGTTCTTGACGGTGCTGGTGATCTGGTTGACCCGGCTGCGGCTGATGCCCAGCTGGCTCGCGATCTTGTCGAACGGGACCTTTGCGGCGCGCAGCCGGACGGCGCCAAGCTCCAGCCGATCGCGGCGGCGCTCTTTCTCGGGGGTCATTCCTGATCTCCGGACGCAAGCAGACCGGCAATGCGCCGCTTGACGGAGATTGCGTCTTCGACTTCCTTGCGGGCCTCGGCCAGCGATCCCGTGCCAGCGGCGAATTTCAGAAGGGCGGTGAAGGCCTCGCCGCTTTCCTTGCTGGCGATGGCAAGCAGCGACATCAGCTCGTCGTTCGCTTCCGCCTCGGGATCGCAGCGTCGCAGCCAGCGCCGAACGCACCGGTCGCCTGCGGCATCCTCGAGTGCCATGATCTCGAGCAGCGGCCAGCCCAGCTGTCCGGACTGACGCTTCGAGATGCTTCCCTTCGAAATATCGTGGCCGAGGCGCGCGCCGATGACGGCGGCGGCAGCGTCGAAGCCCCCGACCTTGTCGATCAGGCTGGCCATGAAGGCTTGGATCATCGCTTTTTCAGACATCTGATTTTCCTCCGGAAACCGCGTTTCCTTTTCCGGCCGCCGAACCCGTGCGATCAGAGCCTGGGTGTGGCTGATGGTGTAAAAAGTGGAGTGTTTGGTGTGGCATCAGTTTCACCTGCGCCCGGTGCGGGCCGGGAATGGACAAACAGAAAAGGGCGCGGCCTGTGTTAGGCAGCGCCCGCGCTGGAGTTATCGATGCCTGCAAAGCTGAAGAGGCGCTCCGGGCACTGGATCCCGGACTCCGCGCAAAGAGCGCGGACCGCATAGAACCACCTTGCCGGGAAACGGTTTTCGCTCGCGGCATTGCTGACAGCGGTCAGGCCGACGCCGACCGCCGAAGCGATAGCCTGGCGCCCGACGACTTCGCAGATGGCCGATACTGTGGGTGGGGTGTGCTGATCCATAGGGAGGACCATAGTCCAGATAATCTGAACCGTAAAGGTTCAGATCGTGGGGCGTTCAATTATTCTGGACAATGCAGATAATCGCCACATGAACCTAGATCGTAAGACTCAGCTGGCGCGGGTGAATGACATGGGCCTCGCGGCCACTGCCATTCGTTTGCGCGCAGCCTTTCTCGCCAGTGGCCTTGCTCAGCAACAGGACCTAGCCAGAGCATCGGGCGTGTCAAAAACTGTTCTCAGCAATGCCATGTCAGGGGCCACATATCCCAATCGCGAGGTGATGAAGTATCTGTACCGCGCCCACAGAATCGACTTCAACTTTCTCATGAACGGCGATTTCGCTCAGCTGCCCGGCGACGTGCAGCAGCAGATTTTTGCTGCGCTCGAAGTCGCAACCAGTGAATGGGATCAAAAAGAAGGCTGAGGTCGAGCCCGAGACGAACTCCCAATCTCGCAACCAAGAACATAAGCCGACCCATCCACACCCCCTCCGGAAGAACACTTAGTGAACATAGGCGGCTGTTCGCCGATATGTCTACCGTTAGGTTCACCTCATGATATCGTGATCAACGGGGCCTTGCTCCCGAAAGAGAAACTGACGCGGAGGAAACGATTTTGAAACTTATTACATTGGCCATGGTGGCTGCGCTCGCAGGGTGCGGTGGAATCAACTATGCGATGGAGCATTACTCGGGTGTCGACGTGCAGCAATTCGCCTCAGGAGGCACCACATACCGGATCTTTGATAAGCCGGACGAGAACCGCCTGATGATCACCCCGACGCTCGGAAATGCCGCTGCTGCTGGCGCTATCCAAGGCGGCACTCTCGGCATCTCCGGAAGCCCGCTTGGCCCCCAGGGCGAATACCGGCTGGCATCTCAAGCTTTCCTCGACGCGCGTCGCCAAGGCTGCAAGGTCACCGACGGATCGAAGATCCTGCACCCGCAATACGAGTTCTTCTATGCCTGCGAGTGATGGTCGTGGCCCGCGCCGCCCGCAGTACAGGTCGGCGCGCTTACTTCTGACGATCGCGTCAGTTGCCGGGATCATTGCGATAGTCGGTGGCGTATTGATCTTGCTAGGTCAGTCCACGACCAGCGCAGGGCTGATGCCGTTAGCGCTCGGGTCTGGGCTATTGCTGAACGGTTTCGTTGTCGTTGCCGGTGCGCAGATGGGCTCCGCGGCGCTCGATACCGCAGTCTCGACCAGAGAAACTGCCGATGCCGTCAGAGCCCTTCTATCGGAGAGGGGCGAGGCCGCAGGGGTAAAGCCGGACGTTGGCCAGCCGTCAGGCCTGAGGGCGACAAGGTGATCTGACCGAAGCGCCTCGGCGAAGCCGTTTATGGATGAAAGGCCCGCCCACCGGCGGGCTTTTCTATTGTCGGTCGGTCGCGGACCTTGGCCGCCAACACCCGATAAGAGGTGCTGTCCATCTTTTCTGAACTAAGATGTTGACCGTCCATTTTATCTGAACTAATGTCCTCCTAGCCGGGTCCGATGCCTGGCCAGATGGAGGCCAGCATGACAATCCGCCACGAGGAATATGAAGCCAACATGCGCAGGCGGGCGGCCAGCGATATGCCGTCGCAAGTCCGCCCACTGAACCCGATCACTGTTCTGCTGATCGGGGTGGCGTTCGGGCTGCTCTTCTGGATCGCTCTTTTCTCCGGAATCGCCCGCGCCAATGCTCGCCCCGCGGCTTGCGCCGATCTGGTCGCAGCCGAGTGCATGGCGCTGCATCAGGAGGCCCGCCGGTGAGATACAGGGCGCACGGTCTTGATGATCCATACGACGTCACGCCATCGCGGGGCGAAGTCTTGTGGTGCGGGCTGGGGATGGTCTGCATGCTGATCGTCACCCTTGTTTTTCTGGTCCGCGATGTGCGGCTGGACAGGATCGAGGCCGAGCAGCTCGCGCGCTGGCCCGTCCAGTGCCAGGGCCTGTCCTTCCCCGAGTGCGCCGCGATCTTCCACGAGCCCCAGCCATGACCGCGCCGGACCGCAACGCAGCGGATCGCGCCATGCTGGCCGATTTCATCCATCACCCCGCGCAGGACTGCGATGCGGCGGCACGGCGCCTTGCGGCATCGGCCAACCCCCGCGATCGCGAAATGGCGGCGGAATGGAATGCCCTGCGCAGTGTCACCTGCGTCCGGCTTTGAGTTCCGGCGGATCCTCCCCCGCCGGTTGCCCGGGCGTGCTGTCCTGCCGCCCCGACTAGCCCGCGCCATCCATTCGACCCGTTGGCGCGGGCACCTTCCTTTCACCCCTGAGCGAGGTTGATCATGCAGATCCCGACCTTCCCGAAGCACCCGATCGATGTGCCGGTCTCGACCGACGAATGGTACGACGTCGACCCGCTGACCCACCGCGCAAAGCTGGTCACCTTCGACGCATATAATCGTGCGGTCCGTCAGGCGCGCGACACCGGGATCGTCATTGGCATCTGGGCGGGGGTTATCCTCTTCAGCCTCGGGCTTGTGGCGCGCGAGCTGCTGTTCATCTTCTGGCCGGCGGCCTGCGACGGCATCGACGGCTCGGTCGCCTGCGTCTCGAATATCGTGGGGGGCTGGCTGTGAACGATATGCTGTCCGTCCTCAAGCCGCTGGCGAATGCCGCATGGAATGCCGTCAGCGCCGCCAAGCAGGCGGATGACCCGCGCAGCGGCAGGATCAAGGAACTGGCCTTTGCCGCCGATGCCTTGCTGCTGGATCAGCCCGCGCCGCGCGACACCCTCGCATGGGCAGAGCGCGCGGCGCATGACGCCCGCGTTGCCCGCGCCGTCGCCATCCTCGAGGCAGCCGAGCGCGAAGACAAGAACGGCTCGCCGAACAGCGTCAGCTATGTCGCCGCTGCCGCCCTCGATGCGCTGAAAGGGCCGAGCACATGACCCCGCGCCGCATGGCCGTCGCGGCCCTCATTCACCACGAATGCAGCATCCGGGGCTGGGACCGCACCTCTGGCGAAGTCGCCCTGGCGCTGTGCGAGCATTACCCCAGCGCGCGCGAATGGTCTGTGACCGCCCGGCACGTCGCCGGGGTGGCCCGGGAAAAGGGCTGGTCAGCCCGCCTGCGCGGCGCCGCCACCGGCAAGAATGAGGGCGTCCCAGCGTCGGTGCGGCTCGATCAGGAACTCGCGGCCCTCGACGGCGGGCGCGGCTTCGATCCGCTGGAGTTTGCAGCATGAAGACCTTCGCCGATTTCCAGCGGTATATCCGCGAGCACCGCATGACGATCGAGATGGACGACGGCGTTCATCGGTCGATCTTCTTCGGCAAGCCGGGCAGCAGCAACTGCCATTACCGGCTGGTGACTTATCCCGGCGGTCTGTTGATCGCGGGCGATTGCGGCTCCTACAGCTTCGAGCGCGCCCGAGACATGTTCGAGTTCTTCCGCGACCCGCACATGACGAATGCAATCAATCCGTCCTACTGGCACGAGAAAATGCAGGCCGAGTGCAAGCGAGGATCGCAGGAGTTCTCTGACGCGCGCTTTGAGGAGGCGGTCAGGGAAGAGATATCAAAGTGGGAGGTCACCCTCGGGTCCGCGGATAAGATCGTCCAAGAGGTCGAGGCCGAGGTGCTGTGCGAACCCAGCAGCCAGAACGATGCCATGCATCTGATCCACAACTTCGAATCCAGCGAAGGCCATTCCTTCGATGACTTCTATCCCAATTGCCTCGAGTGGTCTTGGTCCTTCCGTTGGAACCTCTTCGCCATCGTCTGGGGCATCAAGCAATACGACCTCGCGAAGCAAGGCCGCACTCAGGCCGATCATGACCGCCGGGTCTTGGCAGGTGCAGCATGACGCACGACGAGAAAAAGAAGGTCCAGGACCTGACCGAGCGCTTCACGGCCCGGGAACTGGCGGCGGCTTACATCAAGGCTTCGCGCCGCGCCAAGGATGCCGAGCGCAAACTGCAGAAGGCCCAGAAGGAAAACATCGACATGCGCATCAAGGGCTGGGCGCGCTCGATGGGCGGGCTAAGCCTATGAGCCGCCAGATGATCGAGAAGCGCAGCTCGGGCTATCTGCCGCCCAGCATCCAGACCAGCGATGCCCATTACATGACCGAGGCGGAGGTGCAGCGCGCCCGGCTCGATGCCGATGCGGTGAAGATCCTCGAGGGTTGCTTCCGCCGCACGCGCTGGACGGCTGCCGACCGTGACGCCATTGCCCAGCGGCTCGAGGTGATCGTCACCCGCGAGCTGCGGCCCTTAGGCAAGGGGCGCAGGTCATGACGGCCCTCCGCATCCTGATCGCCTGCGAGACGTCCGGCGTCATGCGCCGTGCCTTTGCTGCGCGCGGTCACGACGTCTGGTCCTGCGACCTCCTGCCTGCCGAGGATGGCAGCAACCGCCATATCCGGGGCGACGTCCGCGATATCCTTGATGATGGCTGGGACCTGATGTCCGTCATGCATCCGCCCTGCACCCGCCTTTGCCGGTCGGGCCGTCGCTGGATGTCGGGGCCGGGCAAATGGACCGAGCCCAAGCAGCTGCCGAAAGGTCGCAGCTGGGCCGACATGCGCGCCGAGTTCGAACAGGGCGTCGATCTGTTCACGGCATGCTGGCGCGCGCCGATCGAGCGAGTGGCGATCGAGAACCCCGAGATGAACGACCTTGCCCGCGACCGGATGCCGGCGGACCTGCCCGCGCCTCATGTCGTGCAGCCGTTCTGGTTTGGCGAGCCCGCCTATAAGGCGACGGGCTTCTATTTGCGCGGCCTGCCGCAGCTCACCGCCACCGACCGGCTGCCCGAGCCTGTGCGCGGCAGCGACGAGTGGAAGGCATGGAGCGCGATCCACCGCGCGCCGCCGGGGCCGGACCGCTGGAAGATCCGCAGCCGGACTTTCCGGGGCGTGGCCGAGGCCTGCGCCGATCAGTGGGGCGGGCCTGCCGCCGCGACCGGCGCCGCTCAAGCCGCAGGCGGTGGCGCGTGATGGCCAAACGCAAGCCCCTCCACCCGCTGGACCCCAAGGGGCACCTCGATCCCGCCTGCCTGAGCCTGCGCGCCTTCACATGGCTAGCGGTCTGCTCGGGCCTTTATTTCCTGCCGACGCTGCTCGTCTTCGCAGGCCGGGGGTGATCGCATCATGACGAAGGGAAGCACGGCCATGGCCATCAAGATTGAAGACGTGCGCGAGGCGCTAGTCGCCGGTGACCGCATCATGATTACCCAGATCGCCGAGCCAGAAAGCAAGCGCGGGATCTATTACACCCTGCTGCGCTCGGGCCGGTCCGTTCCGAAGCGGATCTATGAGGCGCTGAAGGATGACCTGGTGTCTGTCGAGCCGGGCCTCTTTGACGGCTCCCCCCCCCCAGATGCTGGCCCTGTCTTCCAGTGCCCAATGACAGTTTCCGTCGCCGCTGCGACGAACCGAGAAGGATGACGCAATGAGCGACGATCAAGCCTATGGGGTTGCAGCCGACGAGCTGCGCCAGTTCATCGAGCAATTCGAGCAACTGGAGGCGGAAAAGAAGGACATCGCCGAGCGCCAGAAAGAGGTGATGGCCGAGGCCAAGGCGCGCGGATACGACACCAAAGTCATGAAGCAGATCATCGCCCTGCGCCGCCGCGACAAGGACGATATCGCCGAGGAAGAATCGATCCTCGACATGTACAAAGCCGCCCTGGGGATGGTGTGATGCCTCGCCCTATCCCGCGGTTCATCCGTCGCCTGACGGAAGCCCCGATTAAGGGTAAGGGCGACTGGATCAGGCGCAGCCGGCGCGCCCGTGACCTGCTGATCGAGCGGCACGGCTGCCGCCCCATCGATTTCTACGAGATCAGCCAGGATCACGACCCTTCATTGAGCATGAGCAGCCTCTACCCGCGCAGTTTCGCGCGGCGTTTCAGGGGCAAGCGCATGGACTGGGTCGGGCGAGTGCCGCCCGGCTTTGTCGTGCACAACCCCGGATGCGATTATTGGGGGGAAGCGGGCGACGACAGCGATCCGGTCCTGTTGCTGGCTGACTACGAGTTCTGGGCAGCATTCACCGACGAAGATTGGCGGCGGATGAATGCAGGTGATGACGTCTTGGCAAAAGCCGCAAAGGACACCCCCGAATGAACGCGCAAACCCCCATCTTCATCCGCCCCGCGCAGGTCCAGTCTCACTATGGCATCCACCGCGCCACGCTCTATCGGTGGGCGGCGGCCGGGCACGTCCGAATCCACAAGCGCGGCGCCGCCAGCTTCGTGAACGTCGCCGAGCTCAGCAATTTCATCACAGGCAGCCTGGGGGACCAGCTGGGGGACCAGAACGCCGCGCCGGACAATTCTGTAATGAAATCATCGGAGGATGGTGCGGGTAGAGGGACTTGAACCCCCACGCCTTGCGGCGCCAGAACCTAAATCTGGTGCGTCTGCCAATTTCGCCATACCCGCAGCGGTCCGGTCATTAGCAAATGCCGGATGCGGGGGCCATGGGAAAAATCACGCGGGCCATGCGGCGATGGTGGCGGGCAAGGCCTCGACCAGATCGTCGGCGATCAGGCCCGGCCCGTGACGGCGGGCGGCGGCGGCATGCAGGCTGACGCCCAGGCAGGCGGCGTCAAAGCCCGACAGGCCCCGCGCCAGAAGGCCGGTGATCAGACCGGCCAGCACATCGCCCGACCCGGCCGTCGCCAGCCAAGGGATCGCGGCATCCGAATGGATCGCAGCCCGCCCGTCCGGCGCGGCGATGACCGTGTCCGGCCCCTTCAGGACCAGCACCGCGCCCAGCCTGCCTGCCGCCTGCCGCGCCGCCTCGACCCGCGACAGGACGGGTGGGTCACCGGGGTCGCGCAGGGCCTCGGCCAGATCGGGGACGAGGCGCGCGAACTCTCCTCCATGCGGGGTCAGCACGCAGAGATGGTGCAGGGCAGGGTGGGTGCCCTGCGACAGGGCCGTCAGCGCATCGGCGTCCAGCACCAGCGGCCGCCGGGCGCTGATGGCCGTGGGCAGCAGGTCTGCCGCACGCGCCACGCCGCAGCCGGGGCCAAGGCACAGGGCCATGGGGCGGCGATCCTCAAGCGCGCGGGCCAGATCCGTGCCGTCCGCCAGCGCCCGGCGCATCAGCGCATCGGGGGGCAGGGCATGGTCGGCCAGCGCCTCGGGCGGGGCGCCGATGGTGACCAGCCCGGCCCCCACCCGCAGCGCCGCCCGCGCCGCCAGCCGCGCCGCACCCCCGGCTGCGGGACCGCCCGCGACGATCAGGGCGGCACCATGGGTGAATTTGTGGCCCTGCGCCTGTGCCTCTTTGCGCAGCCATTTGCCGCCCGAGGGGACCGCCGCCCCGAAGGACGGCCACAGCGCCGTCAGTGCAGAGGCTGCAACCCCGCGCCACGGGGCCAGCCCGATATCGGCGATGACCAATGTGCCGCAGATCATCGGCCCCATCTCCAGCAGGTGACCCGGCTTGGGACTGTCGAAACCCACGGTCAGCGCCGCCCGCAACGCGCCCGGTGGCAGGGCGCCGCGCGGCTGGCCCAGCAGGGTGCCGCTGTCCAGACACAGCCCGCTTGGCGCGTCGACCGCCACGACGGGACACCGCCGCTGTTCGCCCAGATGGCGTAGAAGGGCGGCGATCTCGCCGTCGGTCGGGCGGGTCAGGCCGGTGCCGAAGATCGCATCGACACACAGATGGGGCACGGGACCGCCTTGCAGCGCGGCCAGCGTCAGCGGCTGGACGGCCCCCTGCCATTGCGCACGGGCGGTGGCGGCGTCGCTGCCCGGACGGGGGGCGTCGCCCAGCACGCGCACCGCCCAGCCCGCCTGTGCCAGCAGCCGCGCCACGACATAACCGTCGCCGCCATTGGCCCCCGGACCGCACAGCACCGCCACCCGTCCGGGCCGGGGCCAGCGCAACCGGATCTGCCCCGCCACCGCCTTTCCCGCCCGCGTCATCAAAGCCAGCCCGGTGACCGCGCCGCTGGCCATCGCGGCAGATTCCATGGCGCGCATTTGGGCGGCTGTGACGATTTCGGTGCCCTTCAGCATCGCCATTGTCTAATCCTTGTGCTATGTGTTTAAATAACAGGCATAACAGCCCGGCAATCTGCTTGGGGTCTTCCAAGATCGCGGCTCTGCATTTACGCCATGCATCAAACGCGCCAATCAGACTTCAGGCAAGCCGCGAGGAAGGGTCTATTGCGATGAAGAAGATCGAGGCGATCATCAAGCCGTTCAAGCTGGACGATGTGAAAGAGGCGCTGCAGGAAGTCGGCGTGCAGGGTCTTTCCGTCACCGAGGTCAAAGGCTTCGGTCGTCAGAAGGGACATACCGAGCTGTATCGCGGCGCGGAATATGTCGTCGATTTCCTGCCCAAGGTGAAGATCGAGATGGTGCTGCCCGACGATCAGGTCGACGCCGCCGTCGAGGCCATCGTCAGCGCGGCACGGACCGAAAAGATCGGCGACGGCAAGATTTTCGTGTCGCCCGTCGAACAGGCGATCCGCATCCGGACCGGCGAAACCGGTGACGACGCCGTCTGATCGCCGGCCCGTCACCCCCAAAATTCCTGCGCCCGGCTGCAAGGCCAGCCGGGTCGCTACCACGAGAGAGGGAAGAGATGAACGTTAAGGATATCCTGAAGTTGATCGAAGAAGAGGACGTCGCCTATCTCGACGTGCGCTTCACCGATCCCAAGGGCAAGTTGCAGCACGTCACGCTGGACCGCGACCTGATCGACGAGGACTTCTTTGAAGAAGGCTTCATGTTCGACGGCAGCTCGATCGCGGGCTGGAAGTCGATCGATCAGTCGGACATGAAACTGATGCTCGACCCGACCTCGGCCTATATCGATCCGTTCTATGCCGAAAAGACGATCTGCGTGCATTGCAACGTGGTCGAGCCCGACACGAACGAACCCTATGCCCGCGACCCGCGCGGCACCGCCGCCAAGGCCGAGGCCTATCTCAAGGCATCGGGCATCGGCGATGTGGCCTATTTCGGTCCCGAGGCCGAGTTCTTCATCTTTGACGACGTGCGCTATTCGATCACGCCGCAAAAGGTGTCGTTCCAGATCGACGCGGCCGATGCCGCCTGGAACACCGATACCGAATACGAAATGGGCAATACCGGCCACCGCGCAGCCCATAAGGGCGGCTATTTCCCGGTAAACCCGGTCGATGCGGCGCAGGACATCCGGGGCGAGATGCTGTCCACGATGAAGCGCATGGGCATGAAGGTCGACAAGCACCACCACGAGGTTGCCAGCGCGCAGCACGAGCTGGGGCTGATCTTTGGCGGTCTGGTCGAACAGGCCGACAACATCCAGAAATACAAATACGTCATCCACAACGTCGCCCATGCCTATGGCAAGTCGGTGACCTTCATGCCCAAGCCCATGAAGGGCGACAACGGGTCGGGGATGCATGTGAACATGTCGATCTGGAAGGACGGCAAGCCGTTGTTCGCAGGTGACAAATATGCAGACTTGTCGCAAGAGGCGCTGTATTTCATCGGCGGCATCCTCAAGCATGCCAAGGCGTTGAACGCGCTGACCAACCCGGCGACCAACAGCTACAAGCGCCTGATTCCCGGTTTCGAGGCCCCCGTGCTGCGCGCCTATTCGGCCCGCAACCGGTCCGGCTGCGTCCGCATCCCGTGGACGGAAAGCCCCAAGGCCAAGCGCGTCGAAGCGCGTTTCCCCGATCCGTCGGCGAACCCTTATCTGTGTTTCTCGGCCCTGCTGATGGCCGGCCTCGACGGGATCAAGAACAAGATCGATCCGGGCCCGGCATCCGACAAGGATCTCTACGATCTGCCGCCGGAAGAGCTGGCAGAAATCCCAACCGTTTGCGGTTCCTTGCGCGAAGCGCTGGAAGAACTGGAAAAGGACATGGACTTCCTGCTGGCGGGCGACGTGTTCACCCGCGACCAGCTGGAGGGCTATATCGCCCTGAAATGGGAAGAGGTTTATGCCTATGAGCATACCCCGCATCCCATCGAATATGCGATGTATTACAGCTGCTGATCAGCCTTTGGCGATCTGACAGGGGGCGGCCGCAGGGCCGCCCCCTTTTGCATGCGCGCAGGCTGGTGGCACAGGTCTGGGGGCACAGGTCATGAAAAAAGGCCGGGCAGATGCCCGGCCTTTTCCTGTGCCATATCGAACGATTATTCGGCAGCGACCTGTTCGGCGGTCGGATAATCGACATAGCCCTCGGCCCCGCCGCCATAGAAGGTCGAGGCATCATGCGGGTTCAGCGGCAGGCCCTTGCGGAACCGCTCGGGCAGATCGGGCGTGGCGATGAAATCGCGGCCAAAGGCCACGGCATCGGCCTTGTCGCCTTTCAGCAGGTCGGTCGCGCTGTCGAAGGTCAGGCCTTCATTGGCGATGACCGGCCCGCCGAACGCCTCGCGGATGTCGCCCATCAGGCTGTCTTCGCCCAAGTGTTCACGCAGGCACAGGAAGGCCACGCCGCGATCGCGCATCTGGCGCGCGACATGGGTGAACAAGGCGCGCGGGTCGCTGTCGCCGATATCATGACTGTCGCCGCGCGGGGCCAGATGGACGCCGACGCGATCGGCGCCCCAGACCCCGATGACCGCATCCGCGATCTCGTTCAGGAACCGCACGCGGTTCTCAATGCTGCCGCCATAGTGGTCGGTGCGGGTATTGCTGCGGTCCTGCAGGAACTGGTCGATCAGATAGCCGTTCGCGGCATGGATCTCGACCCCGTCAAAGCCTGCGCGGCGGGCATTTTCGGCCCCCTGACGGAAGGCCTCGACCACGCCGGGGATTTCCTCGGTCGTCAGGGCACGGGGGGTCACATAGTCGCGCATGGGCCGCAGCAGGCTGACATGGCCCGCAGGCTGGATCGACGAGGGCGCCACCGGCAGCTGACCGCCCAGCAATTGCGGGTCCGAAATGCGCCCGACATGCCACAATTGCAGGAAGATCAACCCGCCGCGTTCATGAACGGCCTGCGTCACCTTGGACCATTCGGCGACCTGTTCGTCGTTCCAGATGCCCGGCGTCGCCTCATAGCCCACACCCATCGGGGTGACGCTGGTCGCCTCGGACAGGATCAGACCGGCGCCGGCGCGCTGGCGGTAATATTCGACCATCAGGTCGTTGGGAATGCGGGCATCGCCCGCGCGGCTGCGCGTCAGGGGCGCCATCACAAGGCGGTTGCGCAGGGTGACTGCGCCCAAAGGCAAGGGGTCGAACATCGAGGACATGGTGCCCTCCTTTCATTGAAGTGATCTGCCGGGCCGTCGCGGGCCCTTGGGTTCAAATGTTTGCCGCGCGCCGCGATTTCAAGCCCTTGCCCCGCGCACCGTCACATCGGCGTCAGCGCACCAAAAACATCGCAGATATGGCGGGGTCGTGCTTTCCAACGACGATATCTGCTATTATTCCTGTGACATGGATATCCTGCTTCTGACCAGTTTCACCGCCATCCTGTTCCTGCTGATTGCCGCGGCCGAGCCGCTGGCGGCGCGGCTGTCGATTCCGTTCAGCGTGATGCTGGCGGCGGTGGGCATCCTGATCGGCGGCAGCGCGATCTTTCTGCTGCGGACCGAACTGACCGACACGCTGAACCCGGTGGCCGAGGGGATCCTGTCCCTGCCGATCCGGTCCAGCGTGTTCATGTATGTGTTCCTGCCCACCCTGATCTTTCAGGCCACGCTGGAAATGAACATCCGCCGGATGCTGGATGACTGGGTGCCGATCCTGACGCTGGCGGTGGTCGCGGTGGTCGCGGCGACCCTGACCATCGGCTATGCCCTGTCATGGATCGGCGGGCTGCCCTTGATGGTGGGCCTGCTGATCGGGGCGATCGTGTCGACGACCGATCCCTCGGCCGTGGTCAGCATCTTTCGCAGCCTGTCGGCCCCCAAGCGTCTGGCCCGCATCGTCGAGGGCGAAAGCCTGCTGAACGACGCCGCCGCCATCGCCTTGTTCGGCCTGTTCATGAGCTATGTGATGCTGGGTGTGCCGAACCCCAGTCTGGCCGAGGCTTTGGGCCAGTTTCCGGGCCTGATCCTGGGCGGCGTGGTGGCGGGCTGGCTGGTGGCGCGGGTCGCGCTGATGCTGATGGGCCTGTTTTCGCAATTCGAGACGGCGCAGATCTCGGTCTCGGTCGCGGTGCCCTATCTGGCCTATATCGGGGCGGAACAGGTGCTGGGCGCCTCGGGGGTGATCGCGGTCGTGATGGCGGGGCTGGTCCTGAATTTCATGGGACCGGGGCGGTTGGCCCCGGCCTTCTGGGTCAACCTGCGCGAGATCTGGGGCCTTCTGGCGCATTGGGCGGGCGCGCTGATCTTTATTCTGGCCGCCCTGCTGATCCCGCGTCTGCTGGGCGAGGTTCGGCTGAACGATCTGTTCCTGATCTTTGTCGTCGTCGTGGCGGCCTTTGTCGCGCGGGCGCTGATCCTGTTCGTGCTGCTGCCGGTGCTGACCGGTCTGCGCCTGTCGCCCAAGATCAAGCGCCCCTACCGGATCGCGATCATGTGGGGGGGCTTGCGCGGCGCAGTCACGCTGGCGCTGGCGCTGGCGGTCACCGAAAGCCTGCGGGTGCCGGTGGAAACCAAGCGGGTGGTGGGAATTCTGGCCACCGGGTTCACGCTGTTCACGCTGATCGTGCAGGGCACGACGCTGCGCAGCGTGATCGGCCTGCTGGGTCTGGACAAGCTGTCGCCGCTGGACCGCGCTCTGTCCAATCAGGTCGTCGCCGTCGCCCTGCAGACGGTGCGCGAAGGTGTGGCGACCGCGACCGAGAATTACGACCTGACCCGCGAAACCGTCCGGTCCGAGGCGAAACGCTTTGGCGTCCGGCTGGATGAGGCCGTCGAACGCGCCGAGGCCGAGGACAATGCCGAGATCCTGGATCGTGACCGCATCACCCTTGGCCTGATCGCGCTTGCGGGCCATGAACGAGAGGTGATCCTGCAGCGGTTCCGCGAACGCGCCATCTCGGCCCGGCTGTCGGAACAGGCGCTGTTCGATGCCGACCGGCTGATCGAGGGCGCACGGTCCGGCGGGCGCACCGGCTATCAGCGGGCGGCGCGGTCCAGCCTGCGTTACGGCCCGGCCTTCCGCTTTGCCGCCTTTTTGCGCAACCGGCTTGGCCTGTCGGGGACGCTGGCGCGGATGACCGCCGACCGGTTCGAGATGCTGTTGGCCAAGCGATTGATCCTGCGCGATCTTCACCGCTTTATCGACCGCCGCATCCGCCGCATTCATGGCAGGCGTGTGGCGGAACTGCTGCATGAACTGCTGAACCGCCGGATCGAGGCCGTCGAGACCGCGCTGGAGGGTCTGCGCCTGCAATATCCCGGCTATGCCGAGGAACTGGAACGCCGCTTCATCCGCCGCACCGCCCTGCGGCTGGAGGAACGTGAATATGCCGCCATGCACGAAGACGGGCTGATCGGCTCCGAGGTTCACACCCAGCTGATGGAGGATGTGACCCGCAGGCGCCAGCAGACCGAAGGCCGCCCGCCGCTGGATCTGGCCCTGCGCAAGAACGAGCTGGTGCGGCAATTCTCGCTGTTCGCCGATCTGGACGAGGCCGAGCTGAAACGCCTTGGCCGCGAGGTGCGCACCCGCTATGTCAATGCCGACCATGTGATCACGCGCAAGGACACGCCTGCGCGGTCGGTGTTCTTCGTGGCCTCGGGCGCCGTCGAACAAGAGGTCGCGGGCCAGACCACGCGACTTGGCCGCGGCGAGATGTTCGGCCAGATGGGCGTCCTGACCACCCGCCTGCGCCGGACCGAGGTGCGCGCGATCACGCCGACCAGCCTTCTGGTGTTGGACGAGCCGGGGTTCCGGCGGCTGCTGAAACGATCCGCCGCGCTGCGGCAGGCGGTGCGCGACAGCGTGCAGGGCAAGGCTTTGGCGGGCGACGTGCTGACCATGCCGGAACTGCAGGTCGATGCCCCGGCGGTCGGTGACGCCCAGCCCCGCAAGGCGCCAAAGCCCGGACGCATCCCGCAGCCCGCCCCGGATGATGCGCCTGTCGCGGATCTGCCCACGGCGCCCCAAGGCGTTGTCACCGATCTGCCCGCCGCGCCGGTCGATACCGTTCCCAAGACCCCGGCGCCCGATCCGGCGGCGGATGGCCACGACACGGACGACGACGCGCCCCGCGCCAAGGCGCTTGGCGGGGCGGGGGACAGCCGCTAGACAGGCGATCCACGACATGACGACAGGGGCCCTGACATGACCGCCGCCACCCAGCCCGCCCAAAGCGCGACCCAGACCGCCACCCGCATCGCCCGCCAGATCGCCACCGAAATCGGCGCCAGTCCCGCGCAGGTCGATGCCGCCGCAGGGCTGCTGGACGGGGGCGCGACGGTGCCCTTTGTCGCGCGCTATCGCAAAGAGGTGACCGGGGGCCTGGACGACACGCAGCTGCGCCTGCTGGCCGAACGCCTGTCCTATCTGCGAGAGATGGAGGCCCGGCGCGCGGCGATTTTGGGATCGATCCGCGATCAGGGCAAGCTGACCGACGATCTGGCCCGCCGGATCGCCGGGGCCGGGACCAAGGCCGCGCTGGAAGATATGTATCTGCCCTTCAAGCCCAAGCGCCGCACCAAGGCGATGATCGCCCGCGAAAACGGGCTGGAGCCGCTGCTGCGCGCCATTCAGTCGGACCCCTCGCGCGATCCCGCCACGCTGGCCCCCGCCTATGTCACCGGCGCCATCGAGACGCCGAAAGCCGTGCTGGAAGGCGCGCGCGACATTCTGGTCGAAGAACTGTCCGAGGATGCCCGCCTGCTGGGCTCCTTGCGCGATTTCATGCGGCGCGAGGCCTTCATCTCGGCCCGCGTCGTGGCGGGCAAGGAAGAGGCGGGCGCCAAGTTCAGCGATTATTTCGACCACCGCGAGGCCTGGTCGGGCATTCCCGGCCACCGCGCCCTGGCCATCCTGCGCGCCGCCAAGGAAGAGGTGGTGACCATCGACATCTCTCCCGATCCCGACACGGGGGCGGCGCGGGCCGAGAGGATCGTGGCGCAGGCTTTGGGCACCATCGGGCAGGGACCGGGGGCCGACTGGCTGCGCGGCGTGGCGGGCTGGTGCTGGCGGGTGCGGCTGTCGAATACCATGTATATCGACCTGCTGACCGATCTGCGCGCCCGCGCCCATGCCGAGGCGATCACCGTTTTTGCCCGCAACCTGCGCGATCTGCTGCTGGCCGCGCCTGCCGGGCCGCGCGCCACGTTGGGCCTTGATCCGGGCATCCGCACCGGCTGCAAGATCGCCGTGGTGGACCCGACCGGCAAGCTGCTGGACACGGCCACCATCTATCCCTTTCAGCCCAAGAACGATCTGCGCGGGTCCGAGGCCACGCTGCTGGCGCTGATCGCCAGAAATGGCGTCGATCTGATCGCGATCGGCAATGGCACCGCCAGCCGCGAAAGCGAACGGCTGGTCGGCGATGTGCTGAAACGGCTGCCCAAGGGCGTGAAGGTGCCGACCAAGGTGATCGTCTCCGAGGCGGGCGCCTCGGTCTATTCCGCCTCGGAACTGGCGGCGAAAGAGTTTCCGGGTCTGGACGTGTCCTTGCGCGGCGCCGTGTCGATCGCGCGGCGGCTGCAGGATCCGCTGGCCGAACTGGTCAAGGTGCCCGCCGGGTCCATCGGCGTGGGTCAGTACCAGCATGACGTGGACCAGCGCCAACTGGCGAAATCGCTGGAGGCCGTGGTCGAGGATGCGGTGAACGCCGTGGGCGTCGATCTGAACACCGCTTCGGTGCCGCTGCTGGCCCATGTGGCGGGGCTGGGGCCGTCGCTGGCGCAGGCCATCGTCGCGCATCGCGATCAGGCGGGCGCCTTCCGGTCGCGGGCGGCGCTGAAGAAGGTCGCCGGTCTGGGGCCGCGCGCCTTTCAGCAATGCGCGGGCTTTCTGCGCATTCGCGACGGGGACGAACCGCTGGACGCATCATCCGTCCACCCCGAGGCTTATGGCGTGGCGCGGCGCATCGTGTCGGCCTGCGGGCGCGATCTGCGCGCGGTGATGGGCGATGCCGGGGCGCTGAAGGATCTGCGCGCCGAAGATTTCGTGACCGGCGATTTCGGCCTGCCCACGGTGCGCGACATCCTGTCCGAACTGGAAAAGCCCGGCCGCGATCCGCGCCCCGGTTTCGTCACCGCAAGTTTTGCGGATGGCATCGAGGATATCAAGGATCTGCGCCCCGGCATGTCGCTGGAAGGGACGGTCACGAATGTCGCGGCCTTTGGCGCCTTCGTCGATATCGGCGTGCATCAGGACGGGCTGGTTCATGTCAGCCAGCTGGCCGACCGCTTCGTGAAAGACCCGCACGAGGTCGTCAAGGCGGGCGATGTGGTCCGCGTCCGCGTGACCGAGGTCGACGTGCCAAGGAAGCGCATCGGCCTGACCATGCGCAAGGACAATGCCGACAGCCCCCGCGAGGCAGCCCCCCGCAAGGATGGGGCGCCCAAGGCCCCGCACGCGGCGCAGGCCGCACCCAAGGGGGCGTCGGGGCAGGGCGCCTTCGGCTCGGCTCTGGCCGATGCGCTGCGCAAACGATAGGGAGCGCGACCATGACCGCCGGACCTTTTTATCATAACGGGCCGTGGCTGGATCACCCAGACCATCGGGCCTTTCTGGCAACCGATGCGCATCGGGCGCTGGACCTGTTCGATGCCAGCCCCCGCGCGGGCGGCGGGTTCCATGTGCTGGACCTGTCGGGCCACCCCCTGCCGGGCGGGGTCGAGGAATTGCACACCACCACCCGGCTGGTCCATTCCCATGCGCTGGCGCAGATGGCCGGGCGCCGCGACCGCGCGGGCATCGTCGATCAGGGCATGGACGCGCTGTGGACGCGCCATCGCGACCGCCAGCATGGCGGCTATCTGTGGGCGCTGGACGCGGGCCAGCCGGTGCAATCACCCAAGCTGGCCTATGGGCATGTCTTCGTGCTGCTGGCGGCCTCCAGCGCGAAAATGGCCGGGCACCCGGATGCCGACCGCCTGCTGGCCGATATCTGCGAGGTTCTGGACCGCCATTACTGGGACGAGGCGGCGGGTCTGTTCCGCGACGAATTCACCCGCGACTGGCAGGCGTTTTCGACCTATCGCGGCATGAACGCTAATATGCACGGGGTCGAGGCGCTGCTGGCCGCTTACGAGGCGACGGGCGAGGCGGTGTTTCTGACCCGCGCGGGCCGCATCCTGCAGTTCTTCATCGCCGGGCAGGCCAGCGCGCATGGCTGGCGCATCCCCGAGCATTACGACGACCAATGGCGCCCCGATTCCGATTATGCCGGCAACCCGATGTTCCGGCCCAGAGGCACCACCCCCGGCCACAGCTTCGAGATGGCGCGCCTGCTGCTGCAGTGGTGGGATCTGGCCGGGCGACCCGACGATCAGGTGCCCCTGCAGGCGCGCGCGCTGGTCTATACCGCGCTGGACGATGCCTGGGACGCGACGCGCGGCGGGCTGGCCTATACGCTGCGGGGGGCCTCGGTCGACAATCCGGCCCGCTATTGGTGGCCGGTCACCGAGGCGATTGGTTCGCTGGCCGCCCTGATCAAGCTGGACCCGCAGCCGGGGGATGAGGGGTGGTATCGCCGCCTGTGGACCTTTGCCGATGCGCATCTGATCGATCACGCGCACGGCGGCTGGTTCCCGGAACTGGGCCCCGACGACCGCCCCGCCATGACGCAATTCGCAGGCAAGCCGGATCTTTATCACGCGCTGCAGGCCGATCTGCTGCCGCTGGCCGCGGGCCTGTCGCGCCCGGCGCAGGCGCTGGCGGGGCTGCGCCCGTTGCAAAACCCCTGACGCAGGCAGTAACATTTGCTTGGCCATCCTGATCCGGTCTTGACAGGACAGGCCGGTTCACCCCATCCGGGCAAGGCGTATCGCCTTGTCGTGATGCGCGCGTGTGGCGGGTGGTCCTGTCTGTTCTTCTCTGGTGCAAGGCTCTCTTTTTCCGCATGACCTCTGCCGATCCCAACCTGCACGCGCTTGACCTGCTGATCGGGTCCGAGGCCGGTTTCGCCTTGTCGATTCTGGATGCCTCGCCCGATTGCATCAAGCTGCTGGATTTGCAGGGGCGGCTTTGTTTCATGAACGGCAACGGCCTGTGCGCGATGGAGATCGATGATTTCGCCAGTGTCGACCAACGCGCTTGGCCGACGCTCTGGCCGCCTGAGGCGACCGGACAGGTGAACCAGGCGATGCAGGCGGCCCGTCAGGGTCAGGTCAGCCGGTTCGAGGCGTTTTGCCCGACCGCGCGCGGCACGGCCCGCTGGTGGCATGTGACCGTCTCGCCGGTCCGCGACGACCGGGGGCAGGTGCACCGCATCCTCGCCTCGTCCCGCGACATCACCGAAACGGTCGAGGCCCGGCAGCAGATGCAGGATCAGGCCACGCGTCTGGCCGCCGAGATCGCGCAGAAGGATCAGGCGATCGCCCGTCAGGATATCCTTATGGGAGAGATCGACCACCGGGTGAAGAACAGCTTTTCCGCCGTGATCGGCCTGCTGCGGATGCAGGCGCGGGTCCATTCGGGCAGCCCGGCGGGCGCGCTTCTGGTCGATGCGGCCAACCGCATCTCGACGCTGGCGCGGGTGCATGAACAGCTGCACCGCGATCCGGCAAACCGGCATGTGTCGCTGTCGGGCTATATCACCGCGCTGGCGACCGATCTGACGCAGGCGCTGAATGCGCGGCTGGACCTGGACAATGCCTTGTCGCCGCTGGTGCGGGTGTCCGCGTCGCAGGCGGCGGCGATCGGGCAGGTGCTGGCCGAGCTGATCGGCAATGCCGTCAAGCACACGCGCGAAGGCCAGCAGCCGTCATTGTTGCTGGGCCTGTCGCGGCAGGGCGATCTGCTGACCCTGACGCTGGACGATGACGGACCGGGACTGCCCGACGGGTTCGACCCGTCGACCACGGCCGGGCTGGGGATGCAGATCTGCCTGATCTATGCCCAGCAGATGGGCGGCAGCCTGCAGCACGGACGATCCGACCGGGGCGGTGCCCGCTTTCAGGTACAGATGGTTCTGGACATGCCGCTGACGTCCTGATTCCCATCCCGGCCATCATGCAGATTGGCACGGAACTTCTGAACACCTCCGTTCTTGTACTGGCGACCGGTTGCGGGCCCTCCCCGCGATCAGCGCCCCCTATTCAGACCTTTTGACCCACAGGAGCCGCCGATGCGGATGAAGATTGACGTGACGCTGGATTACGCGCTGGAAAGCCCCGGACCGGCCCTTTTGCTGGTCGAGGCCGCAGGCGTGCAGGGGCAGGTTCTGAACCGCAGCACGATCGATCTGGGCCAACCCTTGAAATCGGCCCGCGTCCCGGGCGAAGAGGGCATCGGCGAACGCATCATCCTGCGGCTGGATGACCGCCTGACCTGCCGCTATTCCGCCGAGGTGCAGGTGACCCGCGATCTGCCAGATCTGGCGGTGCTGAAGGCCATCGAGGTCGAGGATATGCCCGGCGACGCGCTGCGCTATCTGCTGCCCTCGCGCTATTGCCCGGCGGAACGGTTCGGGCATTTCGTGACCTCGCGGTTCGAGGGCCTCAGCGGCGGGCCGCTGGTCGCTGCACTGCGCGATTGGGTCGAACGCAATCTGGACTATGTGGCCGGGACCAGCGATGGCGACACCACGGCGGCGGATACGTTTCTGGACCGGCGCGGGGTCTGCCGCGACTATGCCCATCTGCTGATCGCGCTGTGCCGCGCCGCGCAGATCCCGGCGCGCATCGCCAGCGTCTATGCGCCCCCGGTCGATCCGCAGGATTTCCATGCCGTGGTGCAGGTCTATCTGGATCACGACTGGCATCTGGTCGATCCGACCGGCATGGCCAAGGCGACCGAGATGGCACTGGTCGCGGTCGGGCGCGATGCCACGGATGTGGCCTTCCTGACGACGACCTCGATCGCCGATCTCAAGGTCCAGAGCGTCGAGGTCGTGGCGCTGTAAAGCGGCCCCTCAAAGCAGCGCGGCGGCGATCAGGATCGCCCCCGCCAGCGCCACCGCACGGCGGATCACCGCGATGCCGCGCCACAGATCCGCCGCGTTCGGATCGGGGGCGGCAGCGTTCAGCCATGGCTCGCCCGCGACCCGGTCGGCATAGACGCGCGGCCCCGACAGCCGGACCCCAAGCGCGCCCGCCATCGCCCCCTCGGGCCAGCCTGCATTGGGGGACCGGTGCGCAGGCCCGTCGCGCCATGCTACCCGCAGCGCAGGCCCCGCCGCGCGCCCGGCTGCCAGCGCGATCAGCCCCGCGGTCAGACGCGCCGGGATCAGGTTCGCCACATCGTCCAGCCGCGCCGCCACCATGCCAAAGCGTTCATGCCGTGGCGTCCGGTGGCCGATCATCGAATCCATCGTGTTGATCGCCTTGTAGGCGGCGATGCCCGGCAGGCCCAGGGTCGCGGCCCAGAACAGCGGCGCGATCACCCCGTCGCTGGCATTCTCGGCCAGACTTTCCAGACTGGCACGGGCCAATGCGGCCTCGTCCGCGCGGGTCACGTCGCGACCGACGATCATCGCAGTCGCCGCCCTTGCGCCTGCCAGATCGCCCAAGGCCAGGGGCCGCGCCACCGCCCGCAGATGCTGATCCAGCGACCGTGCCGCGACCAGCGGCCATGCAAGGGCCGCTGCCACCCAAGGCCCTGCCCAGATTTGCACCAGCGCGGCGGGGATGACGGCGGCCAGCACCACCAGCACCACCGTCAGCGCGCCCTTGGCCCGGCGCCACGGCCCCCGGTTCAACCCCCGGTCCAGGGCCGCAATCAGCCGCCCCAGCCATGTCACAGGATGTCCGATCCGCCGATAAAGCCCATCGGGCCAGCCGATCAGCGCATCAAGGATCAGCGCCAGCGCCGCGATCATCGCCATGGGATCAATCCTCTGCCCGCAGGTTGACGACCTCGACCGCCCAGACCGCGTTGAAACGGCGCAGGACGGTGATCGACAAGGGCGCCACGGCAAAGGACAGGGCGGCGGCGCCCACCACCATCGACAGTGCGGCGCGCACCGTCCCGGCATGGGCGACGACCAGCGTGTCGCCCTGCAGCGCCTGCAGGACCGGGACCACCCGCGCGGCCATGTCGTCGAAACTTTCGCCCCCCTCGGGCCGGTGGCGGGCCAAGGCCTCGGCGGGCAGGGGGCCCAGATCGGGCAGCGCCTCGGGGGGCAGCCCCTCCCATGCGCCCAGATCCTGTTCCCACAGCGCCGGTTCCAGCCGCGCGGGCGTCAGGCCAAGGGCCGCCGCCGTCTGCTGACATCGCAGCGCCGGGCTGGCGATCACCATGCCTGCGCCCACGACCCGCGCCGCCTGCCGCGCCAATGCCGCCTTGTCGCTGCAATCGGCATCCACATCACGCCGCCCGGCCATCCGGCCATCGGCAAGGCTGGGCGCATGGCGCAGGATGGTCAGCCGCATGGGTCGGGGTTCCTTCCGGGGTCTTTCGCCCTCCATCGCCTGCCACGGGGGGCGCGACAAGCCCCGCCTTGACCCAAGCGCGCATCGGGCGCAGCCTGCTTGACGGGTGGGATACGCTTGCGCTATGGAAATGAACAAGCGTTCAATAACTGGGGAGGGGGAGGCCGCGATGTTCACCAAAGGCATGGATTTTGATCTGGGCGAGGATGTAAACGCCCTGCGCGGTATGGTGCATCGGTGGGCGCAGGACCGCGTCGCGCCGATCGCCGCCGAGGTCGACCGCAGCAACGCCTTTCCCAACGACCTGTGGGCCGAGATGGGCGAGCTGGGTCTGCTGGGCATCACCGTGGCCGAAGAATGGGGCGGGTCCGGCATGGGCTATCTGGCCCATGTCATCGCGGTTGAGGAAATCGCCCGCGCCAGTGCCAGCGTCAGCCTGTCCTATGGTGCGCATTCGAACCTCTGCGTGAACCAGATCAAGCTGAACGGCACCGACGATCAGCGCGCAAGGTACCTGCCCGACCTGTGTTCGGGCAAGGCCGTGGGTGCCCTTGCCATGTCCGAGGAAAGCGCCGGAAGCGACGTCGTCGCGATGAAGCTGCGGGCCGAGAAGAAGAACGACCGATACGTTCTGAATGGCAGCAAATACTGGATCACCAATGCGCCCGACGCGCATACGCTGGTCGTCTATGCCAAGACCGACCCCGAGGCCGGATCGCGCGGCATCACCGCCTTCATCGTCGAACGCGGCATGGCGGGGTTTTCGACCAGCCCGCATTTCGACAAGCTGGGCATGCGCGGGTCCAACACCGGAGAGCTGATCTTCGACAATGTCGAGATTCCGTTCGAAAATGTCCTGGGCGAAGAGGGCCGCGGCGTCCGCGTGCTGATGTCGGGTCTGGATTACGAACGCGTGGTGCTGGCCGGGATCGGCACAGGCATCATGGCCGCCTGTCTGGACGAGGTCATGCCCTATATCGCCGAACGCCGCCAGTTCGGCCAGCCGGTGGGGTCGTTCCAGCTGATGCAGGGCAAGATCGCCGACATGTATGTCGCGCTGAACACCTCGCGCGCCTATGTCTACGAGGTGGCGCGGGCCTGTGATGCGGGCAAGGTCACGCGGCAGGATGCGGCGGGCGCGGTGCTTTATGCCAGCGAACAGGCGATGGTGCAGGCCCATCAGGCCGTGCAGGCGCTTGGCGGGGCGGGTTTTCTGAACGACAGCACTGTCAGCCGCCTGTTCCGCGATGCCAAGCTGATGGAGATCGGCGCCGGCACCAGCGAAATCCGCCGCATGCTGATCGGACGAGAGCTGATGGGGCTGGTCTGATGCGTCGCCCCCTTGCCGCCATCGCCGCGCTGCTGCTGTCCGCTCCCGCTTGGGCGCAGGATGCCCCCGCTTTCGATCCGGCGCCGGTGATGGCATGTCTGGACGGCGAGGCCGCGCCCGACAGCTGCATCGGTCTGGCCGCCAATGCGTGCATGGAGGCCGAGGGCGGATCGACCACCCCCGGCATGGGTGCCTGCCATGCCGCGGAACGCGATTTCTGGGACGGTCGGCTGAACGACACCTATGCCACGCTGCAGGACCGCGCCCGGCAGGCCGATGCGCAAACTGCCGAAAGCGATCCGGATCTGGCCGTGCAAGAGGCGACGCTGCGCGAGATGCAGCGCCGCTGGATCGGGTTTCGCGACGCCGCCTGCCAGTTCGAACGCGCCCGCTGGACCAATGGCTCGATGGCCGGACCCGCCGCCACCGGCTGCGCCATGCGCCTGACCGCCGAACAGTCCCTGTGGCTGGACGAATTCCTGCAGGAAGGGCGCTGACGCGATGGCCCTGAAGCCCGACCTGATCTCCAGCCTGATTCCCGACACGCCCCCCGCCCCGGAGACGCCCCGATGAAGCTGATCTCGACCGCCCTGCCGGGCTCGGACGCCTTCCGCGCCAATCGCGACGCGCATCTGGCGCTGCTGGAGACCGCGCGGCAGGCCGCCGCGACAGCCGCCGCCGGGGGCGGTCCCAAGGCCGTTGAACGCCATGTCAGCCGGGGCAAGATGCCGCCGCGCGAACGGGTCGCGAACCTGTTGGACCCCGGCAGTCCGTTTCTGGAAATCGGCGCCGTGGCGGCGCACGGGCTTTATGACGGCGCCGCGCCCTGCGCGGGTGTGATCGCGGGCATCGGCCGCGTCCACGGGCAGGATGTGATGGTCATCGCCAATGACGCCACCGTCAAGGGTGGCACCTATTACCCGATGACGGTGAAAAAGCACCTGCGCGCACAGGAGATTGCCCAGGATTGCGCGCTGCCCTGTCTGTATCTGGTCGATAGCGGCGGCGCCAACCTGCCCAATCAGGACGAGGTCTTTCCCGACCGCGACCATTTCGGGCGCATCTTCTATAATCAAGCGCAAATGAGCGCCCGCGGTATTCCCCAGATCGCCGTGGTCATGGGGTCGTGCACGGCGGGCGGCGCCTATGTGCCCGCCATGTCGGATGTGACGATCATCGTGCGTGGGCAGGGCACGATCTTTCTGGCCGGGCCCCCACTGGTCAAGGCGGCCACCGGCGAGATCGTGACATCCGAGGATCTGGGCGGCGGCGATGTCCATACCCGCCTGTCCGGGGTCGCCGATTATCTGGCCGAGGATGACGCCCATGCGCTGGCCCTGGCGCGGCGCGCGGTCGCCAACCTGAACCGCCGCCGACCCGATACGGTGCTGTGGCAACCCTCCGAACCCCCGGCGTATGATCCGGAAGAGATCCTGGGCGTCGTCCCCGCCGACCTGCGCACCCCCTATGACATCCGCGAGGTCATCGCCCGCATTGTCGATGCCAGCCGCTTTGATGAATTCAAGGCCCGCTTCGGCGAGACGCTGGTCACCGGCTTTGCCCATCTCGACGGCTGCCCCATCGGCATCGTCGCCAATAACGGCGTCCTCTTCAGCGAGGCCGCGCAAAAGGGCGCCCATTTCATCGAACTGTGCAGTCAGCGCAACATCCCGCTGGTGTTCCTGCAGAACATCACCGGCTTCATGGTGGGCCGCAAATACGAAAACGAAGGCATCGCCCGGCATGGGGCCAAGATGGTGACGGCGGTGGCGACCACCAATGTCCCCAAGATCACCATGCTGGTCGGCGGCAGCTTCGGCGCCGGCAATTACGGCATGGCGGGGCGCGCCTATTCGCCGCGGTTTTTGTGGACCTGGCCCAACAGCCGGATCGGGGTGATGGGCGGCGAACAGGCGGCAGGCGTTCTGGCATCGGTCCGCCGCGACGGGATCGAACGGCAGGGCGGCACATGGTCGCCCGAGGACGAGGCCGAATTCAAGCGCCCCACCGTCGAGATGTTCGAGCGCCAGTCCCATCCCCTCTATGCCTCGGCCCGGCTCTGGGATGACGGCATCATCGATCCGCGCCAGTCCCGTCAGGTGCTGGCCCTGTCCCTGCGCGCCAGCCTGAATGCGCCGATCGAGCCGACCCGCTTCGGCCTCTTCCGGATGTGAGCGTGACGATGTCAGAAGCCTCCGGCGGGGATATTTCCGTGAAGAAGAAACATCGCGCCGTGCCTCGTCTTTCATCTTGGCGGAAATATCCTGCGGGGGTCCGGGGGCGCAAAGCCCCCGGTGCCTGCGATCCACACCTGCCCTCTGGTCCTGCCTCCTGCGGAGTTGCCTGACATGTTCGACAAGATCCTGATCGCCAACCGCGGCGAGATCGCCTGCCGCATCATCGACAGCTGCCGCCGCTTGGGGGTCGCGACCGTCGCGGTTTATTCCGATGCCGACCGCGCGGCACGTC
Source organism: Paracoccus nototheniae (assembly GCF_004335005.1). Classification (GTDB taxonomy): domain Bacteria; phylum Pseudomonadota; class Alphaproteobacteria; order Rhodobacterales; family Rhodobacteraceae; genus Paracoccus; species Paracoccus nototheniae. Next base: position 156,547 of record NZ_RQRT01000003.1, read on the forward strand.
ATGTTGCGATGGCCGATCAGGCGGTCCATGTGGGCGGTCCGGCCCCTGCCGACAGTTACCTGCGGGGCGATGCGATCATCGCGGCGGCGCGGGCCACGGGGGCGCAGGCCATCCATCCGGGCTATGGGTTTCTGTCCGAGAACCCCGATTTCGTCGATGCGGTCGGGACGGCGGGACTGGTCTTCATCGGACCCTCGGCCAGTGCGATCAGGGCGATGGGGCTTAAGGATGCGGCCAAGGCGCTGATGGAGGAGGCGGGCGTGCCGGTGGTGCCCGGCTATCACGGCGCCGATCAGGGGGATGCGCATCTGGCGGCGCAGGCGGATCTGATCGGCTATCCGGTGCTGATCAAGGCGGTGGCGGGCGGCGGCGGCAAGGGCATGCGGCGGGTCGACGATCCGGCGCATTTCGCCGAGAGCCTGGCCAGTGCCCGGTCCGAGGCACAGGGCGCCTTCGGCAACCCCGCCGTGCTGATCGAGAAGTACATCCTGCAGCCCCGCCATATCGAGATGCAGATCTTTGGCGACGGCACCCGCGCCGTGCATCTGTACGAACGCGACTGTTCGCTGCAACGCCGCCACCAGAAGGTCATCGAAGAGGCTCCGGCCCCCGGCATGACCCCGCAGATGCGCACCGCGATGGGCGACGCCGCCACCCGCGCCGCCGAGGCCATCGGCTATTCCGGGGCGGGAACGGTCGAATTCATCGTCGATGCTGCGGACGGCCTGCGCCCCGACGGCTTCTGGTTCATGGAGATGAACACCCGTCTGCAGGTCGAACATCCGGTGACCGAGGCCATCACCGGCATCGATCTGGTCGAATGGCAGTTGCGCGTGGCCAGCGGCGAATCCCTGCCCGCGCGGCAGCAGGATCTGACCATCACCGGCCATGCCTTCGAGGCGCGTCTTTATGCCGAGGACGTGCCCGCAGGCTTTCTGCCCGCCACCGGCCGCCTGTCCCATCTGCGTTTTCCCGACAATGCCCGGATCGAGACCGGGGTGCGGGCGGGCGATGCGATCAGCCCCTGGTACGATCCCATGATCGCCAAGGTCGTCACCCATGGCCCGACCCGCGCCACGGCGCTGCGGGCGCTGGAACAGGCGCTGGTCGATACCGAGGTCGCAGGCTCGGTCACCAATCTCGATTTCCTGATCGCCCTGACCCGGCATGCGGGCTTTCGGCGGGGCGAGGTCGATACCGGCCTGATCACCCGCGATCTTGAGGCGCTGATCGGTTCCGCGCCATCGGACGACCGGGCGCTGGTGCTGGGCGTGATCGGGCTGGCGGGGCTGGCCGATCCGCAGGTTCACGGCGGCATGACCTTGTGGCACCCCCTGCGCCGCACCATCGCATGGGAGGGCGGCACCGCGATCCTGGAGGTGCAGGGACCGGGGGCGGCCACCGTCACGCTGGACCGGCCCCATCAGGTTCGCTGGCAGGGCGGGCGCTGGTGGGTCGATGGCGATCTGTGCCGCGAACGGATCGTCATCCATCCGGCCGGGGTCAGCGTCTTTGGCGGTCGGGTCGTACATCTGATGCCGCTGGACCCTCTGGCCCGCCATGCGGCGGCCGATGGCGGCGACGGGCTGACCCGATCGCCCATGCCGGGGCTGGTCCGGTCGGTCCATGTCACGGCGGGGCAGGCGGTCGTGGCGGGCGACAGGCTGGCCGTGCTGGAGGCGATGAAGATGGAGCACAGCCTGACCGCCACCCGCGACGGCATCGTGGCCGAGGTTCTGGCCCGGCCCGGCGATCAGGTCGAGGCAGGCGCCGCCCTCATCCGGCTGACGGATCCCGCCGATGGCTGAACGGGTCGAGATCTTCGAGATGGCACCGCGCGACGGGCTGCAGAACGAAGCGCGCCTGATCGCCACGCCCGACAAGATCGCGCTGGTCGATCTGCTGGGCCGCGCCGGTTTTGCGCGGATCGAGGTGACCAGCTTTGTTCCGCCTGCTTGGGTGCCGCAGATGGCCGATGCCGCGCAGGTCATGGCCGGGATCACCCGCGCCCCCGGCACGCGCTATGCGGTGCTGACGCCGAACTTGCGCGGCTATCTTGCTGCGCGCGCGGCGGGGGCGGATATCGTGGCGATCTTTGCCAGCGCGTCCGAGGGTTTCAGCCGGGCCAATCTGAACGCATCGGTCGCCGACAGTCTGGCGCGGCTGGCGCCGGTCGCGGCGGCTGCGCAGGCCGATGGCGTGAGCCTGCGCGGCTATGTCAGCATGGTGACCGACTGCCCCTTTGACGGGCCGACCCCGCCCCATTCGGTGGCCCGCGTGGCCGCCGCGCTGCGCGACATGGGCTGCGCCGAGATCAGCCTGGGCGACACGGTCGGGCAGGGCCGGCCCGAAACCATCGATGCCATGCTGGCCGCCGTGCTGGACGATCTGCCGCCCGAACGGCTGGCGGGCCATTACCATGACACGACGGGCCGGGCGTTGGCGAATGTCGATGCCAGTCTGGCGCGCGGCCTGCGGGTCTTTGACGCCGCCGTGGGCGGGCTTGGCGGATGCCCCTATGCGCCCGGCGCCGCCGGCAATGTCGCGACCGAGGCGCTGGCCGCCCATCTGACCGCGCGCGGCTTTGATCACGGGCTGGACATGGATGTCATCGCCCACGCCGCCGCCATGGCCCAATCGCTTAGAAAGCTCCCCCATGCCTGATAAGATCTCCCCTAAGACCATCCGCATCGAGACCGACGCGCGCGGTGTGGCGACCCTGTGGCTGGCGCGCCCAGACAAGCATAACGCCCTGTCGCGCCAGATGATCGACGAGCTGACCCGCGCCGCCGCCACTCTTGGCGCCGACCGCGATATCCGCGTCGTGGTGCTGGCGGCCCAAGGTGCCAGCTTTTGCGCAGGCGGCGATCTGGGCTGGATGCGCCAGCAGATGCAGGCCGATGAGGCGACGCGCCGCGAGGGTGCGCGGGCCTTGGCCGGAATGCTCTCGGCGCTGAACACCCTGCCAAAACCGCTGATCGCCCGGGTGCAGGGCAATGCCTTTGGCGGCGGCGTCGGCATGATGGCGGTCAGCGACATCGCCATCGCCGCCAGCGGCGCCAAATTTGGCCTGACCGAGGTGCGGCTCGGCCTGATCCCGGCCACCATCGGCCCCTATGTCCTGGCGCGCATGGGTGAACCCGCCGCGCGGCGGGTCTTCTTCTCGGCCCGGATTTTTGACGCCGCCGAGGCCGTGCAACTCAACCTCGCCGCCCGCACCACAGCCCCCGAGGATCTCGACGCCGCCATCGAGGCCGAGATCGCGCCCTTCCTTCAGGTCGCCCCCGGCGCCATCGCCGCCGCCAAGGCCCAATGCCGCGCCCTTGGCCCCCGCATCGATGCCGCGATGATCGAGGACAGCATCGACCGCCTCGTCACCGTCTGGAACGGCGCCGAGGCCGCCGAGGGCATCGCCGCCTTCTTCGACAAGCGCAAACCCCACTGGCACCCCTGACCCGCTCGCCCGGGTTTCTTCTTCACGACAATATCCCGGGGGGAATCGCCGCCAGGCGATGGGGGGCTGACCCCCCATCCCGCACCCGCCATCCCGTCCCACCGCCCGGACATGAAAAAGCCCGCCGCACATCCGCGCGGCGGGTCATCATTCAATCAGGCGCCGATCACAGGCCCTGATACAGCGGAAAGCGGGCGCACATCTCGGCCACTTCGGCGCGGACCGATGCCTCGACCTCGGCATTGCCCTCGTCACCGTTCGCGGCCAGACCGTCCACGACCTCGACGATCCAGCGCGCGATCTGGCGGAATTCGGCCTCGCCAAAGCCGCGCGTGGTGCCTGCCGGCGCCCCAAGACGGATGCCCGAGGTCACGAAGGGCTTTTCGGGGTCGAACGGCACGCCGTTCTTGTTGCAGGTGATATGGGCGCGGCCCAAGGCGGCCTCGGTCGCCTTGCCGGTCACGCCCTTGGGACGCAGATCGGCCAGACACAGATGGTTGTCGGTGCCGCCCGACACGATGTCGATGCCGCCCTTCATCAGCTCATCCGCCATGGCCTTGGCATTGGTCACGACCTGCGCCGCATAGGTCTTGAACTCGGGGCGCAGCGCCTCGCCGAAGGCCACCGCCTTGGCGGCGATGACATGCATCAGCGGCCCGCCCTGCAGTCCCGGAAACACCGCCGAGTTCACCTTTTTGGCGATATCGGCATCATTGGTCAGGATCATCCCGCCGCGCGGCCCGCGCAGCGATTTATGCGTCGTCGTGGTCACCACATGCGCATGCGGAATGGGGGATGCATGGGCGCCGCCCGCCACCAGACCCGCGATATGGGCCATGTCCACCATCAGATAGGCGCCGACCTCGTCCGCGATGGCGCGGAAGGCGGCCCAGTCCCAGCTGCGGCTGTATGCGGTGCCGCCGGCGATGATCAGCTTGGGCTTGTGGGTGCGGGCGCTTTCGGCGATCGCCTCCATGTCCAGCATCTGATCCTGCTGGCGCACGCCATAGCTGACCACGTTGAACCATTTGCCCGACATGTTGACCGGGCTGCCATGCGTCAGGTGCCCGCCCGAGTTCAGGTCCAGCCCCATGAAGGTGTCGCCGGGCTGCAGCAGGGCCAGAAACACGGCCTGGTTCATCTGGCTGCCGCTGTTCGGCTGGACGTTGGCAAAGGCACAACCGAACAGCTCTTTCGCGCGCTCGATCGCCAGATTTTCGGCGATGTCCACATATTGGCAACCGCCGTAATAGCGTTTGCCGGGATAGCCTTCGGCATATTTGTTGGTCAGGACGGACCCCTGAGCCTCCATCACCGCAAGGCTGACGATGTTTTCGGATGCGATCAGCTCGATCTCGTCGCGCTGGCGACCCAGTTCCTGGGTGACGGCGCGGGCGATGTCGGGGTCACGGCTGGCCAGAGTTTCGGTGAAGAAGCCGTTGTCGCGGTGGGGTGCGTTCATCGGTCTTGCGTCCTTTTGGGGCTGGTGCGGATGGGGTTGGCGCGTTCTAACCCAACCCGGGCGATGCGGAAAGTGACAAAACGACCCGGCCCCGCGCCGATGCGACCTGCGCGCGGGGCTTGCCATCGGCGCGGGGCCGCGTGATGGTGCGGGTCCATCACGCGACAGGACGGCAGATGACGCCCAGAATCCATTTTGCCGCCAGTCAGGCCGATGCCGCCCGTGCGGCCCTTGCGGCGCTCAGCGCCCGTTATGGCAATGTGGACCCGGACCGGGCGCAGGTCGTGGTGGCGCTTGGCGGCGACGGGTTCATGCTGCAGACGCTGCATGCGACCAAGGGGCGCGATCTGCCGGTCTATGGGATGAACCGGGGCACGGTGGGCTTTCTGATGAACGTCTATGCCGAAGATGATCTGCCCGAACGGCTGGCCGCAGCCGAGGAAACCGTCATCAACCCGCTGCGCATGCGCGCCACCTGCGCCGACGGCACCTGCACCGAGGCGCTGGCCATCAACGAGGTCAGCCTGCTGCGCGAAGGCCCGCAGGCCGCGAAACTGCGCATCCATGTCGATGGTCGCTTGCGGATGGAGGAACTGGTCTGCGATGGCGCGCTGGTCTCGACCCCTGCCGGGTCCACGGCGTATAATTATTCCGCACACGGCCCGATCCTGCCGATCAATTCCGAGGTGCTGGCCCTGACCGCGATCGCCCCGTTTCGCCCGCGTCGCTGGCGGGGCGCGCTGCTGCCCAAATCCGCCGAGGTGGTGATCGAGGTTCTGAATCCGGAACGCCGCCCCGTCATGGCCGATGCCGACAGCCGCTCGGTCCGCCATGTCACCCGGGTCGAGATCCGCAGCGCGGGCGACATCCGACACCGGCTGCTGTTCGATCCCGGCCATGGGCTGGATGAACGGCTGCTGCGCGAACAGTTCGTCTGATGCCGCAGCCCGCATCACGTCCGGTGCGCTGATGCCCGTCGACCGGTGACGACCCCCCGGCTTGCAAGACGCGAAACCCTTGCCGGGCAACCGGAAAACCCCCGCTTACCCCGCGCATATCTGCTGCAAGGCAAGCCATTGTTCGTCGGTCAGTAATTGCGCGGGCGGCACGCCGTCGCGGATCGGGTCGGCCTCCAGCAGCGGCAGCACGGCGGCTCCGGTCGGATCGATGCTGCGGGCATAGGGTTCGGTCGACAGCCCGCGTTCGGCGAAGGCCGGGGGCAGGGCGGCCAGATCGGGGCGGGGCAGGGCCTCGGCCAGCATCGCCTCGCCCAGACCCTGCATCGCGTCGCGCGGCAGGGTGCCAAGGGTCATCAGCCGCAGCGCGGCCATCAGCCCGGCATGGCGCATGACGTCCAGCGTCACATCCTTGTCCTCGACCGCCAGCCTTGCGGCGATCAGATGGCCCGCCGCCGCCTCGGGGCCGGGGGTGGTGGTCAGCAGATCGCCACCCAGCACGTACAGATCGCCGGGCAGCCGCCGCGCGCCGTTCAGAGGCCCGGGCACGACCTGCACCAGCGCATCCGCCCCCACCAGATCCGGAGAGATCCAGTCCAGCACCTGCTGGCCGGAATTGCGGCGGCAGACGGCGCCGGCGCTGCGTTCCAGATCGGCCAGCACCGCCAACCCGATATCGCGCGCCTGCGCAGGCGGCGCGATCCGGGCGGCATGGCGGATCAGCGCATCGGGCAGCCAGAAGATCAGCCCCCCCAGCATGACAAGCACGGCAAGCCCGGTCACGACGCCGCGCAGCCGACCCGGCGATGCGCGATGCGAGGCGATGGCGCGCTGAACCCGCTCGATCGCCTCGATCATCAGCGGATCGTCGATCTCGACCGTTTCGTCGGGCGCCTCGGAACTGGGGGTATAAAGGGCCGGCAGCTTGCCCGGATTGATCCGCGTGACGGCGGGCAGGGACCAATGCGACAGCGGCTGGTCGGATTTGGGGTCCATCAGGGTCAGCGACGCCTCGCCCACCGACACGATCACCTCGCGCAGGCGCGCTTGGGGCGTCTCGCGCCACGACCCCTGCGCCTCGAGGCGCTGGAATTCGGTCAGGGCGGTCAGGGGGGCGGTCATGAGGCTGAGACGGGCGTGGGCATGGTCGGGCGGTTTCCTGTGGCTTTCCGCGACCATAGCGTCGCGCCGCATCCGGTCAATGCGGCGCGGCCCCGTGCGGGGCGGTCATTCCACCTCTTCGGCGATCCGCATGCCTTTTTCGCGCGCCAGAACGCGCATCCGTTCCTGCAGCTTTTCAAAAGCCCGGACCTCGATCTGGCGGATGCGTTCGCGCGACACGCTGTAGCGGGTGGACAGATCCTCCAGCGTCATCGGGTCGTCGCGCAGCCGACGCTCCATCAGGATGTCCTTTTCGCGGTCGTTCAGCACATCCATCGCCGCGACCAGCATGCGACGGCGGGTGTCCATCTCCTCAGTCTCGGCATAGGCCTCGGCCTGATTGGCGTCGGTATCTTCCAGCCAGTCCTGCCATTGCGCCGCCGATTCACCGTCGCCCGAACCGACCTGCGCATTCAAAGAGGCGTCACCCCCCGACAGGCGCCGGTTCATGTCGACGACTTCTTTTTCGGTCACGTTCAGCTCGGTCGCGATCTGGGCGACGTTTTCGGGGCGCAGATCGCCTTCTTCCAGCGCGCCGATCTTGGACTTGGCCTTGCGCAGGTTGAAGAACAGCTTTTTCTGCGCGCTGGTGGTGCCCATCTTGACCAGCGACCACGACCGCAGGATGTATTCCTGGATCGAGGCGCGGATCCACCACATCGCATAGGTCGCCAGACGGAAACCACGTTCGGGATCGAACCGCTTGACCGCCTGCATCAGGCCGACATTCGCCTCGCTGATGACCTCGGCCTGCGGCAGGCCATAGCCGCGATAGCCCATGGCGATCTTGGCGGCCAGACGCAGGTGGCTGGTGACCAGCTGATGGGCGGCGGCGCTGTCTTCGTGATCGGCCCAGGCCTTGGCCAGCATGTATTCCTGTTCCGGCTCCAGCAGGGGAAACTTGCGGATCTCCTGCAGATAGCGGTTCATCCCCTGTTCGGGGCTGGGGGCGGGAAGATTTGCATAGGTGGCCATGGGGAATGCCTTTCGCAGTGATCCGGGTAACGCAGCGCAAACGGCCCCGGTTCCCGACAGGATGCCGCAACGGGGGGAACCTTCCTACCTGTGAACGGGTCACGTTCCCGTCAAGAGGCAGCCTTCAGGAAACGACCTTGCCCACGGCGCGCAGCCGGTCCAGCAGGGTCTGCATGTCACCCGGCAGGGGGCTGTCGAACCCCATCGTCTGACCGGTCAACGGATGGACGAACCCCAGATGCGCCGCATGCAGCGCCTGACGCGGAAAGGCATGCACGGCCGCGGCCGCCCCGCCCAGAATTTTGGCCGAGGCTTTGCGCGAACCGCCATAGACCGGATCGCCGATCAGCCCCAGCCCGGCATGGGCCATATGCACGCGGATCTGATGGGTGCGCCCGGTCTCCAGCCGGCATTCGACCAGCATCGCGACGGGCGGCGTGCCGAACCGTTCCAGCAAACGCGCGCGGGTAACGGCATGGCGGCCCTTGTCGGCATAGACCGCCTGTTTCTGGCGGTCGGTCGGGTGGCGGGCCAGATGCGTGGCGATGCGCAGGACCATGCCCTCTTCGAAACTGACGCCGGGCGTGCCGCGCAGGCGCGGATCGGCAGCGTCGATCACCCCATGCGACAGCGCCAGATAGCGGCGAGTGGCAGTATGCGCCTCGAACTGGGCGGCCAGACCGTGATGGGCGCGGTCCGATTTCGCCACGACCAGCAGCCCCGAGGTGTCCTTGTCGATCCGATGCACGATGCCGGGGCGCTTTTCGCCCCCGATCCCCGACAGCGAATCGCCACAATGGGCCAACAGTGCGTTGACCAGCGTGCCCGAGGGGCTGCCCGGCGCGGGATGAACGACCATACCCGCAGGCTTGTCGATCACGATCAGGTCATCATCCTCATGCGCGATGACCAGCGGGATCGCCTCGGCGCGGGTCTGCACGTCTTCGGGCGGGGCCAGTGCGATATGGTATTCCTGCCCCTCGGCCACGCGGGCCTTGCCATCAAGGGCAGGGCCGTCGGGACCGGTCACCGCGCCTTCGGCGATCAGGCGGGACAGGCGGGATCGTGACAAAGCCGCCTGCTCTGGCACCGCCAGCGCAAGGGCTTTATCAAGACGGTCGGGCGGGTTGGCCGGGATGGTCACGGAAAGGATCGACATGGCGCAGGATGATACCGATTGGAAAGAGGCTGCGAAAGCCATTCCCGAGCTGCGCTTTCTGAAAACGCTGGTCACCGGACTGACGCTGGTCATGGGACTGGGAATGGTGGCGGTGGTGGCGCTGTTATGGATGCGGCTGAACCAGCCCGTATTGCCCGAATTGCCGGCCTCCATCACCCTGCCAGAAGGGGCTGCGGCCCGCGCGGTGACCTTTGCGACCGACCGCATCGTCGTGGTGACGGATGCCGATCAGGTGCTGGTCTATGACCGCGCGGGGGGGCTGGTGGGGCAGCTGGCGCTGACGCCCTGAGGCTTTAGGCCAGAGGAGTACTGCGCCCGGCTTCCAGAGCGTCCAGCCGGGCTTTCAGTTCGGAATTTTCGGTGCGGGCCTTGATCGCCATCTCGCGCACGGCCTCGAATTCCTCGCGGGTGACGAAGTCGCGATCGGCCAGCCAGCGGTCGATCCAGCCTTTCATGGCGGTCTCGGCCTCGCTGCGGGCGCCTTGGGCGACACCCATGGCATTGGTCATCAGCTTGGACATGTCGTCGAAAAAGCGGTTCTGCGTGGTCATGGATATGGCCCTCTGGCTGCGTGTTGCGATCTATATGGTCCGGCAGGCGTCCGGGTTCAATGTGTTGACACTGCGGCATGGGCGACTAGCGTGCGCGGCCTGTCGCCAATGCCACGAGGCCCCATGATCCCCTTTCCCGATATCGCACCCGAGATCTTCACGATCACTCTGGGGGGATTTTCGCTGTCGCTGCGTTGGTATGCGCTGGCCTATCTGGCCGGGCTGATCATCGGCTGGCGGCTGATCGTGGCGATGATGCGCCGCCCGGCTTTGTGGGGCGGCACGCCGCCGACCGCGCCCGACCGGGTCGACGATCTGCTGACCTGGGTCATTCTGGGAGTGATTCTGGGCGGGCGGCTTGGCTTTGTGCTGTTTTACGAACCGGCCTATTATCTGGCGAACCCGTCGCAGATCCTGATGGTCTGGCAGGGCGGGATGAGCTTTCACGGCGGTTTCGCCGGGGTGATCGTGGCGACATGGGTCTGGGCGCGCGGCCAGGGCATCCCGGTGATGCGGCTGGCCGACGCGATGGCGGTGGTGGCGCCGGTCGGGCTGTTCTTCGGGCGACTGGCCAATTTCATCAATGCCGAGCTATGGGGCCGCCCGACCGATCTGCCTTGGGGCGTCATCTTTCCCGGCGAGGCGGCGCAGACCTGCCCCGGCATCACCGGCGCCTGCGCCCGCCATCCCAGCCAGCTGTACGAGGCCGGGCTGGAGGGGCTGTTTCTGGGCCTGATCCTGTGGGCCATGGTTCGCGCGGGCGGGCTGCGGCGTCCGGGTCTGGCCTTCGGGATTTTCCTGACAGGCTATGGTCTTGCCCGCATCTTCGTCGAATTGTTCCGGGTCGCGGATGCGCAGTTCATCACGCCTGACAACCCGCTTGGGCATGTGCTGGGGGGGCCGGTGATCGGGCTGACGATGGGGCAGGTGCTGTCCCTGCCGATGGTGCTGATCGGGCTGGCGCTGATCTTGCGGGCGCGGTCGCGGCCGCCGGTCGCTGCGTGACGCCTCTGGCGGCCATCATCGCGGCCCGGATCCGGGCCACGGGGCCGATCTCGCTGGCGGATTACATGCAGATCTGCCTGATGGACAGCCGCCACGGATATTATGCCACCCGCGATCCCTTTGGTGCCGCGGGCGATTTCACCACCGCCCCCGAGATCCACCAGATCTTTGGCGAGATGTGCGGTCTGGCGCTGGCGCAGGCCTGGCTGGATCAGGGCCAGCCCGCCTCCTTCGCGCTGGCGGAACCCGGGCCGGGGCGTGGCACGCTGATGGCCGATATGCTGCGCGCCATGCGCATCGTGCCGGGCATGACCGATGCTGCGCAGATAGCGCTGATCGAAGCCTCGCCGCATCTGCGTCAGGTGCAGAAAGACCGCTTGGGTGATGTCCAGCATCTCGACAGCGTCGAGAAACTGCCGGACATGCCATTGTTTCTGATTGGAAACGAGTTCATCGACGCCCTGCCGATCCGGCAGTTTCAGATGACGCCCGAGGGCTGGCGCGAACGCATGGTCGGCCTGTCCGATGACGGCCTGCGCTTGGGGCTTGGCCCGGTGGTGCCGCTAAGCCGCCCCGGCAAGCCCGGCGATATCGTCGAGGATTGCGCCGAGGGGGCGGCCTTCGCCGAATCCGTCGCGCGGCGGGTCGTGGCCCATGGCGGTGCGGCGATCCTGATCGATTACGGTGGCTGGAACGGCTATGGCGACACGTTTCAGGCGCTGCGCCATCACGCGCCGGAAGACCCGCTTGCCCATCCCGGTCAGGCCGATCTGACCGCCCATGTCGATTTCGCGGCGCTGGCAGCGGCGGGGCTGCGGGGCGGGGCCGTGGTGTCGCGTCCGATGCGGCAGGGGGACTGGCTGTCGGCGCTTGGCGCGCCCGCGCGGGCGCAGCGGCTGGCGGATGCAGGCGATCAGGGCGCGCTAGCCGCGCTTCGGCGCTTGACCGACCCGTCCGAAATGGGTCACCTGTTCAAGGCCATCGCTTTCTGGCCCGCGGGCGCCCCGCCCGTGCCCGGTTTCGTGGCGCTGGAGGCTCATGCAGACGACGCTTGAAATACTGACCCACCCGTTGCTGTCGGGCACAAGGCACGGCTTTTTCACCCGCAAGGGCGGCGCCTCGTCGGGGCTGTTCGCGGGGCTGAATTGCGGGCGGCGGTCCACCGATCAAAGCGATATGGTGCAGGTCAACCGCGCCCGCGTGGCGGCTGCGATGGGCGTCAATGCCGGTCATCTGGCAACGGTCCGGCAGGTGCATTCCGCCGATGTGGTGGTGCTGGACGGGGATGCCGATCCGGCGCGGGTCCGCGACATCGATGCCGACGGGCTGGTCACCGCGCGGCGCGACGTGGCGCTGGCGGTGCTGACCGCCGATTGCCAGCCGGTGCTGCTGGCCGATCCCGATGCGGGCGTCGTGGGGGCTTGTCATGCAGGCTGGCGCGGCGCACTGAACGGCGTGATCGAGGCGACGGTGACCGCGATGCAATCGCTTGGCGCAAAGGATATAAGCGCCGTGATCGGCCCGACCATCAGCCAGCGCGCCTATGAGGTCGGCCCCGATTTCATGGACAACTTTCTGACAGAAGACCCTGACAGCGAACGGTTTTTCAGCGGCGGGCCGCAAGGGCGACCGATGTTCGATCTGCCGGCCTTCGGCCTGTCACGCCTGCGGGCGGCGGGGGTTCAGGCGGAATGGTCGCGCCATTGCACCTATTCCGATCCCGAACGGTTCTTCAGCTATCGCCGGGCCACGCATGAAGGGCAGGCCGATTACGGTCGCCTGATCAGCGCCATCGCGCTTTAACTGGCCTCGCGGACCCGTTCCTCGACGATCTCGAAGGGCACGGCGGGTTCGTCCTTGGCGCCGCGAATGACCAGCGAGGTCTTGACCGAGGCGACGTTCGGCGCCGCCGTCAGATTGTTGGTAAGAAAGCGTTGAAAGGTCGACAGATCGGGCGAGACGCATTTCAGGATAAAGTCGATCTCGCCGTTGAGCATGTGGCATTCGCGGACCAGCGGCCAGCCCATCACCAGCGCCTCAAAGGCCGACAGATCACGCTCGGATTGCGAGGCCAGGCGCACCATGGCAAAGACCTGCACCTCGAATCCCAGTTCCCGCGCGTCGATCAGCGCGTGATAGCCGCGGATGTAGCCCAGCTCCTCCAGCGTGCGGACGCGGCGCAGGCAGGGCGGGGCCGAAATGCCGACGCGGCGGGCCAGTTCGACATTGGTCATCCGGCCATCGGCCTGAAGTTCGGCCAGAATCTTGCGGTCGATGTCGTCGAGTTTGGCGCCAGCCATGAGGATCTTTCTTTTGTTCGGTAATGCGTTGCCGGAAACTACAATGGCGGCGGTCCCTGCGCAACATTCTTTCTGACGCTGCGCAAGCGCCGCCATCCGTTGCAGTCGGGGCCTTCAGCGACTACCTCATGCACAAACCGGGAAAGAGGCGCAAGATGACCGAACGCAGCCATGTGAAATTGTTGATCGTGGGGTCGGGCCCTGCGGGCTATACGGCGGCAGTCTATGCCGCGCGCGCCATGCTGGAGCCGATGCTGATCCAGGGCATGCAGCCCGGTGGACAGTTGACCATCACCACCGAGGTCGAGAACTGGCCCGGCGAGACCGAGATCCAGGGCCCCGAACTGATGGTCAAGATGGAGGCGCATGCCCGCGCCATGGGCGCCGAGATCGTGACCGATCTGGTGACCCGGCTGGATCTGGGCCAGCGGCCTTTCGTCGCGGAATGCGACAGCGGGCGGCGGGTCACGGCGGATGCGGTGATTCTGGCGACCGGCGCGCAGGCGCGCTGGCTGGGCCTGCCGTCAGAGGAGAAGTTCAAGGGTTTCGGCGTCAGCGCCTGCGCCACTTGCGACGGCTTCTTTTATCGCAACCGAGAGGTCGTGGTGATCGGCGGCGGTAATACAGCGGTCGAAGAGGCGCTGTTTCTGACCCGATTCGCCAGCAAGGTGACGCTGGTGCATCGCAGGGACAGCCTGCGGGCCGAAAAGATCCTGCAGAATCGTCTGTTCGCCCATCCCAAGGTCGAGGTGATCTGGCACAGCGAACTGGCCGAGGTGACCGGCGTCGATACGCCCATCGGCGTGACGGGCGCGGTGCTGCGCGATCTGCGCGACGGCTCGACCCGGCAGATCAAGGCCGATGGGGTCTTTGTGGCGATCGGTCATGCGCCTGCCAGCGAGTTGGTCGCGGATCAGCTGGAACTGCACAATGGCGGCTACGTCACGGTTCAGCCGGGCAGCACCCGCACCTCGATCCCAGGGGTCTTTGCGGCGGGCGATCTGACCGATCACATCTATCGCCAGGCCGTCACCAGCGCCGGGATGGGCTGCATGGCGGCGCTGGATGCCGAGCATTTTCTTGCAGAGGCGGGCGATGTGCAGCCCGCGCCCACAGGTCTGGTCGCCGCGATCAACTGATCGCAGCGACCTGTGGTCATGAGGCCGGTCAGCCCCGGTCGCGTGAGCGTTCGCGCGCCGGCAGATCGCCCGCATGATCCAGCGCACCTGATGGCGCCGTGTTGCGCGCGGTCGCGGCAAGCCCGGCCTTGCCGCAATCGGCCTTGGGGTCGTCGGGATGCAGCCCACCGCTTTCGGGTACCGCAGCGTCCGAGGCGGCCTTTTTCATATCCAGTGCGTTTTGGGACAGCTCTTGCTGGCTGGCCTCGCCCGATCCGTCGCGGCGGTCGCGTTCTGCTGTGGCGCGGTCCAGCGCGGCGTTCAGGTAGTCGGCCTTGCTGCGCGTGCCCTCGTTTCCGCCTGCGGGAGTGATGCCCTTGGGTCCGGTCTTGCCCCGCGCTTCGCGGCCCTGACGGGCAGCGATGTCACGGGCGCGGTTGCGGCGCAGACGCAGCAGCCCGATCAGGTCGGACAATTCCTTGTCGGACAGACCGGTTACGGCGGGGGCGCGGCTTTGATCGGCAAAACCAAGCTCTTCGCGGGTCAGGGCGCGCTGTTCGTCGGGGGTGGCGATGGGATCGGTCATGTGGGGCTCCGGTCGTCATGGGTCAGTGAAGCCAACCCTCTACAGCCTGCGGGGTTCCGCTGTCACCCAGATGCCGCGTCTTTAACCAAAAGCGTTTTCCCAGACTTGAATATCGCTTTTTTCGCGGGTATCCACCTGGTTGTGTCACGCCGGTCCCTTGGGTTGCGCGTGTTGAACCGTATCCGCCCAAAGACGAGCTGTGATTATGACCAATTCAAACCAGACACCGATTCCCGAACTGTATGTGTCCGAAGCCGCCGCCGAGGCGCTGAAGGACGATGCCGGGCAGATGCCCAGCTGGGATCTGACTGCCCGCCAGATCTGCGATCTGGAGCTGCTGATGAACGGCGGCTTCAACCCGCTCAAAGGCTTTCTGACCGAGGCCGACTATAACGGCGTCGTCCATGACATGCGTCTGGAATCGGGCGCCTTGTGGCCGATGCCCATCACGCTGGACGTGTCCGAGAAATTCGCCGACGGCCTGCCCACCGGCACCGATATCGCGCTGCGCGATCAGGAAGGCGTGATCCTGGCGATCATGTCGGTCACCGACAAATGGGTGCCGAACAAGGCGGTAGAGGCGGAAAAGGTCTTTGGTGCCGACGATCTGGCCCACCCGGCGGTGAACTACCTGCACAACACCGCAGGCCCGGTTTATCTGGGCGGCCCGGTCAAGGGCCTGCAGGCGCCGACGCATTACGATTTCCGCGCCCGTCGCAACACGCCGAACGAGCTGCGCGCCTTTTTCAAGAAGCTGGGCTGGACCCGCGTCGTGGCCTTCCAGACGCGCAACCCGCTGCACCGCGCACATCAGGAACTGACCTTCCGCGCCGCCCGCGAGGCACAGGCCAACCTGCTGATCCATCCGGTCGTCGGCATGACCAAGCCCGGCGATGTGGACCACTTCACCCGCGTCCGCTGCTACGAGGCGGTGCTGGACAAGTATCCGGCGGCCACCACCAACCTGTCGCTGTTGAACCTGGCGATGCGCATGGCAGGCCCGCGCGAGGCGGTCTGGCACGGCCTGATCCGCGCCAACCACGGCGTGACGCATTTCATCGTCGGTCGCGACCATGCCGGTCCGGGCAAGAACAGCGCGGGCAAGGATTTCTATGGTCCCTATGACGCCCAGACCCTGTTCACCCAGTTCAAGGACGAGATCGGCGTCGAGATGGTCGATTTCAAGCACATGGTCTATGTGCAGGAAAAGGCCAGCTATTATCCCGCCGACGAGATCCCCGAAGGATCGACCGTGCTGGATATCAGCGGCACCGAACTGCGCCGCCGCCTGCGCGAAGGTCTGGACATTCCCGAATGGTTCAGCTTCCCCGAGGTTGTCCAGCAGCTGCGCCGCACCTCGCCTCCGCGCGCTCAGCAGGGCTTTACGGTGTTTTTCACCGGCCTGTCGGGTTCGGGCAAATCGACCGTTGCCAACGCCTTGATGGTCAAGCTGATGGAGATGGGCGGTCGTCCCGTGTCGCTGCTGGACGGTGACGTGGTGCGCAAGCATCTGTCGTCGGAACTGGGCTTCTCGAAAGAGCATCGCGACATCAACATCAAGCGGATCGGCTATGTCGCATCCGAGATCACCAAGAATGGCGGCATCGCCATCTGTGCGCCCATCGCCCCCTATACCGCGACCCGCCGCGCCGTGCGCGAGATGGTCGAGGCCGGTGGCGCCTTTGTCGAGGTCCATATCTCGACCCCGATCGAGGAATGCGAACGCCGGGACCGCAAGGGCCTGTACAAGCTGGCGCGCGAAGGCAAGATCAAGGAATTCACCGGGATTTCCGATCCCTACGAGGTTCCTGCCAAGGCCGAGCTGAGCGTGGATACCAGCGATATCGACGTGGACGGCGCCGCCCATCAGGTGCTGCTCAAGCTGGAAAGCATGGGCCTGATCGGCCTCAGCTGATCGCCGCGATCTGATCTGAAACGGCCCCGGCATCCTGCCGGGGCCGTTTTGCATGACGGGCGCGGGGGTACGGAACCCCGGCGCGCAGACCGGGTTCGATCCCGGCGACCCCTGAAGGACCGGCCCGGATGACGACTGACCAGACTGTCCCCCCTGCGGGCGTGAACCCTTGGGCGGCGACCTTGCTGCTGCTGATGGGCAATTTCATGAACCTGATCGATGTCAGCATCGTGAACGTGGCGCTGCCCTCGATCCGCGACGATCTGGGCGCCAGCGAGACGCAGATGGAATGGGTCTCGGCGGCCTATGTGCTGGCCTTTGCGGTGGGGCTGCTGCCTTGTGGGCGGTTCGGCGACAAGCTGGGGCGCAAGCGGCTGTTTTTGTCGGGCGTGGCGCTGTTCACCGTTGCCTCGGTCCTGTGCGGGCTGGCCCCCGACATCCGGGTGCTGATCGGGGCGCGCGCCCTGCAGGGCATCGGCGGCGCGATGATGGTCCCGCAGGTCATGGCGATCATGCATGTGATCTTTCCGCCCGAACAAAAGGCGCGGGCCTTTGCGCTGGCGGGCTTTGTGGTCAGTCTGGGGGCGGTGACGGGGCCGCTTTTGGGCGGTCTACTGATCACCGCTGATCTGTATGACATGGGCTGGCGGCCGATCTTTCTGGTGAACCTGCCAGTCGGCGTGCTGGTCGTGCTGGGGGGGCTGCGGCTGATCCCGCGCATGTCCTCGGCCCGCGACATGGCGATCGACTGGCCGGGGGTCGCGCTGTTCGGGGCGGCGATCACGCTGGTCGTGCTGCCGGTGATTGAGGGGCCGCTGCTGGGCTGGCCGTGGTGGTCGCTGGCGCTGCTGGCTATGGCACTGCCCACCGCCTGGCTGTTCCTGCGCCGCCAGCGCGCGTTGGAAAGGGCGGGCCGCGAACAGTTGCTGCCGGTGATGCTGTTGCGCGATGGCGGGTTTCTGTCGGGCGTGCTGGTGGTGATGCTGCATTTCTCGGCCATTCCGGGGATGTTCCTGATCCTGGCGATCTATTTCCAGACCGGGTTCGGCCTCAGCCCGCTGGATTCGGGTCTGGCGACGGCGCCCTTTCCCTTGGGCGTGATGCTGGGCAGCTGGGTGACGGCGCGCTTTGGCACGCGGGGGCTGATTGCCCGCATCGCCCTAGGCGCCGGGGTTCTGCTGGCCGGGATGATCTGGCTGCGCCATGCGGCAGGCAACCCGCCGCCCGATCTGGATATCCTGACGCTGGCGGGGCCGCTGGCGCTGAACGGGTTCGGCATGGGTCTGGCGATCTCGCCGCTGTTCCAGATGGTGCTGCGTGATGTGCCGGGGCCGATGGCGGGCGCCGCGACCGGCGGGATGCAGGCGTTCCAGCAGGTCGGCGCGGCCATCGGCATCGCCATCGCCTCCAGCCTGTTCTTTGTGCATCTGCGCGGGCAGGGCGATTACCCGGCGGCGCTGTCCCATGCGCTGATCTATCAGATCGGCATCTTCACCACGATCCTGATCGTTCTGGCGATCCGCAGCCGCAGGCTGCGCGCATGAAATGGCGCTCATCGCTGGAAATCTGGGATCTGGAGACCCGCAGCGCGCGGGTGGTCCTGCGCACGCCTCTGCTGATCGAGGCGCCGAACTGGCACCCCGAGGGCTGGTTTCTGGTCAATGCCGAAGGCCGCCTGTGGCGCGCCGATGCGGCAGGCCTGCATCCCATCCCCATGAACTGCGCCGATCGGTGCAACAACGACCACGGCTTTCTGCCCGACGGGCGGATCGTCTTTTCGGCCCATGACGGCACCGGGGCAGGGATGCATATCCTGGATGGCGGCACCGTCCGGCCAGTGGGCACCGCGCGGCCCAGCTGGTGGCATGGCGCGCAGGGCGACCGTCTGGTCTATGCCTGCGCGCGGGGTGGCGACCGGGTGGTGCGCATCGCGACATGCGGGCTGGACGGGTCGGACGAGGTCGTCCTAACCCTGGGGACCGCCCATCATGACGGCCCCGATTTCAGCCCCTGCGGTGGTGTCATCTGGTTCAACTCGGATGCGACCGGCCATGCCCAGATCTGGTGGATGCGGGCGAATGGCAGCAACGCCGCGCCGGTCTTTCGCGACGACCATGTGAACTGGTTTCCCCATCCCTCGCCCTGCGGCGGGCATGTGGTCTATCTGGCCTATGCGCCCGGGACGATGGATCACCCGCGCGACCGCGATGTCGCGCTGTGGATCATGCGTCCCGACGGGACCGGGCGCGAAAAGCTGCTGGATCTGTTCGGGGGGCAGGGCACGCTGAACGTGCCCTGCTGGGCGCCCGACGGGCGGGCCTTTGCCTTCATGCGCTATGCGCCGGAAGGCCCATGACCCCAAAACTGGCGAGGCTTAATGGACGCTGACCGGGCGCATCTCGTTCTGACGGGCCAGCGTAAAGGCCAGGCTGCGGTCCTGCACCAGGGCCAGACGCTCTCCCTCGGCGTCGTGGACGGCATAGATGTCCTGCCCCTCGGGCAGTTGCTCTTGGATGTCGCGGGGCAGGGTGGCTGCGGCGACTTTGCGGATATAGACGGTCTGCGCCACGCTTGCGGCGCCGAAATCATATTTGCTATCCATGGTGATCCCCTTCCTTGCGGCTGATCGGAATGGTTCTGACGACCTGCTGCGGCGTCACCCGACGCAGATCGACGTGCAAAAGCCCGCTGTCCAGCCGGGCCGAGATCACCTCGACCCCATCGGCCAGAACGAAGCTGCGCTGAAACGCCCGTGCGGCGATCCCGCGATGCAGAAAAACACGGCTGTCATCGCCCTCGGGCTGTCGGCCCCGGATGACCAGCTGGCGATCCTCGGTGGTGATCGCCAGATCATCCTCGGCAAATCCGGCGACGGCCAGCGTGATGCGGAAACCGTCGGGGGCCATATGTTCGATATTGAAGGGCGGATAGGCCTCGGCCCCTTTAGCGGTGCGTTCGGCCAGTCGTTCCAGCTGATCGAACCCCAGAAGATAGGGGTGCGACCCTAACGATATCTTTGTCATCTCAGCCCTAACCTTGCAGCGACTGTGTGATGCGGGCCCCGTTGCGGCAACCCGCCTGTCCTTGAAATATGGAAAGCATCCGGCCGCATTGCAAGATCATCGACGCGCGCGGGGCAAAGCCTGTTAACAGACGGCCCCCGCTGCGCTATAAGCATGGGCAGGGCATCAGGCCCCCGAGACGGCCCCATGAACATGCAGCATTCGATGAGCCTTGAAGACATCACCCGCGCCCGGCTGGAGGCGTTGCGCTGCGAGCATCGCGATCTGGACGAGGCGATCGCGGCGCTTCAGGGCCAGCAGCGGACCTCATCTCTGGCGCTGCAGCGGCTGAAAAAGCAGAAACTGGTGCTGAAAGACCGCATTGCGCGGCTGTCGGACGAACTGACCCCCGACATCATCGCCTGACCCGCCCGTCCGTGGTGTTGCGGGCGTCCTTGGCTTTGCGGGCGTCCTTGGCGTTGCGGGCGGCAGGCCGCCGCGCTATGCGGGGCCTTCGACAATCAAGGGGGCTTTGATGACCGAACCGGTGGGAATCATCATGGGCAGCCAGTCCGACTGGCCAACCATGCGCGCGGCAGCCGAGGTGCTGGACGCCTTGGGCATCGCCTGGCATGCACGCATCGTCAGCGCCCATCGCACGCCCGACCGGCTGTGGGATTATGGCCGCAGCGCCGTCGATCGCGGCTTGCAGGTGATCATCGCTGGCGCGGGTGGCGCGGCCCATCTGCCGGGCATGATGGCCAGCAAGACGCGCGTGCCCGTGATCGGCGTGCCGGTCCAGACCAAGGCCCTGTCCGGCGTCGATTCGCTTTACTCCATTGTGCAGATGCCCAAGGGCTATCCGGTGGCGACCATGGCCATCGGGGCGGCGGGGGCGGCCAATGCCGGTCTGATGGCGGCGGCCATCCTGGCGCTGAACGATCCCGCATTGGCGCAGCGTCTGGACGCGTGGCGCGCGGCCCTGTCGGCCTCGATCCCCGAGGAGCCGGTCGATGAGTAAGATCCGGACGATCGGCATTCTGGGCGGCGGCCAATTGGGGCGGATGCTGTCGGCGGCGGCCAGCCGCCTCGGCCTGCGCTGTCATATCTATGAGCCCGGCGACGCGCCCGCAGGCGATGTCGCATGGCGCGTGACACAGGCCCCCTACGAAGACGAGGCCGCGCTTCGCGCCTTCGCCGCCTCGGTCGATGTGATCACCTATGAATTCGAAAACGTGCCGACCAGCGCGCTGGACCTTTTGGAAAGCCTGGCGCCCATCCGTCCCAACCGCCGCGCACTGGCCGTGTCGCAGGACCGGCTGACCGAAAAGACCTTCCTGAACGGCATCGGCCTGACCACCGCCCCCTTTGCAGACGTGCCCGACGAGGCCGCGCTGGACAAGGCCACCGCCCAGATCGGACGTCCCGCGATCCTCAAGACCCGGCGCATGGGCTATGATGGCAAGGGCCAGATCCGCATCAGCGCGGACGACACACAGGCAGGCTGGACCGGCTCCCCCTCGCTGCTGGAAGGCTTCGTCGATTTCACCGCCGAGATCAGCGTCATCGTCGCGCGCAGCGGCGATGGACAGGTCGCGGCCTTCGATCCCGGCCTGAACGTCCATCAGGGCGGCATCCTGCGCACCACCACCGTGCCCTGCGGCCTGCCCAAAGCGGTCACCACCGATGCCGTGCTGATTGCCGCCCGCATCGCGAATGCGCTGGATTATGTCGGCGTGATGGGGGTCGAGCTGTTCGTGACCCCGCAGGGCCTGATCGTGAACGAGATCGCCCCCCGCGTCCATAATTCCGGTCATTGGACACAGGCCGGCTGCGCCGTCGATCAGTTCGAACAGCATATCCGCGCCGTGGCCGACTTACCGCTTGGCGACGGCCAGCGGCATGCCGATGTCATCATGGAAAACCTGATCGGCACCGACATGGACCGCGTCCCCGCGATCCTGTCCCAGCCCCGCACCCAGATCCACCTCTATGGCAAGGGCGAGGCACGCGAGGGCCGCAAGATGGGCCACCTCAACCGCATCACCTGACGCAACTGCTTCTTCTTCGCGAAAATATCCTCGGGGGGTCCGGGGGGCGAAGCGCCCCCGGCCGTCGCGGGACGCAATCCTACTCGGCGGCCTGCTTCACCGCCGTCTCGGACCCGACCTTCATCCGGAACCCCCGTTCCAGCTGATCGAAGGGCGCCACCGGGTAATCGCCCGAAAAACACGCATCGCAATATTGCGGGCAGGCGCTGTTGCGGCCGGTGGCCTCGCCCACCGCACGGTACAGACCGTCCAGAGACACGAATGACAGGCTGTCCACGCCGATCCAGTCGCGCATCTGATCGGGCGTCATGTTCGCGGCCAGCAGCTTGTCGCGGTCGGGCGTGTCCACGCCATAGAAACAGGGCCATGCGGTGGGGGGGCTTGCGATGCGAAAATGCACCTCGGCGGCGCCCGCATCCAGGATCATGTCCTTGATTTTGCGGCTGGTCGTGCCGCGCACGACGCTGTCATCGACCAGCACCACACGCTTGCCCGCGATCAGGGCACGGTTCACGTTCAGCTTCAGCCGGACGCCCATATTGCGGATCTGTTCGGAGGGTTCGATGAAGGTCCGGCCCATATACTGGTTGCGGATGATCCCCATCCCATAGGGAATGCCCGATTCCTGCGCATAGCCGATGGCGGCGGGGGTGCCGCTGTCGGGCACCGGGCAGACCAGATCGGCCTCGACCGGGGCCTCGCGGGCCAGTTCGACACCGATCTGGCGGCGGGTCTCATAGACCGACCGCCCGCCGATGATCGAATCGGGGCGCGAGAAATACACATGTTCAAAGATGCAGAACCGCCCCGTGGACGGCCCGAAGGGGCGCGAGCTTTCGATCTTGCCCTTCGAGATGACGACCATCTCGCCCGGCTCGACCTCGCGCAGGAAATCGGCGCCGATGATGTCCAGCGCGCAGGTTTCCGATGCCAGCACATAGCCATCCTCGCCCACCCGGCCTACGACCAGCGGGCGCACGCCCAACGCGTCGCGCACGCCGATCAGCTTGGTGCGGGTCATGGCGATGACCGAAAACGCGCCTTCGACCCGGCGCAGCGCATCCTTCATCCGCTCGGGGATGTTGCGCTGGATCGACCGGGCCATCAGGTGGATGATGCATTCGCTGTCCGAGCTGGACTGAAAGATGCTGCCCCGCTCGATCAGCTCGCGGCGCAGCGCGCTGGCATTGGTGATATTGCCGTTATGGGCGATCGCGCAGCCGCCCATATGGAATTCGCCAAAGAACGGCTGCACGTCGCGGATCGCGGTGTTGGCCTTGGTCCCGGCGGTGGAATAGCGCACATGGCCGATGGCCAGCGGGCCGGGCAGCGTGGACATCACATCGGGCTTGGTGAAATTGTCGCGGACATAGCCAAAGCGATGGGCGCTGTTGAAGCCATGTTCGGGATCGTGGGTGACGATGCCACCGGCCTCTTGCCCGCGATGTTGCAGGGCATGAAGGCCGAGGGCCACGAAGTTCGAAGCATCGGCCACGCCGATCGCTCCGAAGATGCCGCATTCTTCATGCAGACGGTCCGAATCGAACGGATGGGCCAGGAAGGGTTGCATCGGCACGGACCTCGATGGCTGGGGGCTGTCATGCGCTATGTAGGGGGCGCGCCCCGCAAAGTCACGCCCCCGCGGGCAGGCAGGGGCGCTTTTTCGTCATCAGCCTGTCACGTGGGCGATCAGTTGCTGGCGGGCGCGGGGGTCGGGGTCGCGGGCGTGACCGGCGCGCTGGTCGCGGTGCATCCGGCGACCATCTGTTCATAGCGCCCGACGATCCAGCCCGGCGCGTCGGCGGGGATCTGGTCGTCCATCTGGGTGCGCATGCGTTCGAAGACCTGCGCCGAGCGCGAATTTTCGACCATGGCGACATTCTGGGTCGTCATCACCCGGTCATGGACGATGAAGGCGATGGCCACCAGCAGGATGCCACGCGCCACCCCGAACAGGAATCCCATGCCCTGATCGACCCCGCCAAGCGCCGAGCGCTGCACAACCGACGAGAACAGCGGCGTGATGATCGAAAAGATCACCAGCGCCAGCGCAAAGACCACCGCAAAGCCCGCGATCGTGGCCAGTTCGCAACTGTCGCCCAGAAAACGGTCCAGAACCGGCAGTTGGGCAATCATCGGCCGCACCGTGGGCGCGAACAGAAAAGCCAGCACCGCCGCCGCGATCCAACCCAGAATCGCCAGCGATTCGCGCACGAATCCCCGCGACCAGGCCAGAATTGCCGACAGGATGATGACTGCCGCCACCACCGCGTCTATGATCGTAAATCCGTCCATTCGGTTCCGCCTCTTGCGCCGGTTGTCGTTTCAGATCAGGCGGTTCAGCCGGCGCCGAACACCTCGCCCACAAATCCCGTCAGGTCGGTGATGCGCCGCAGGGCCATCCCCGATGTGCCCTCGGCCTTGGAGGCGTCGGGCAAAATCGCTTGTGAAAAACCAAGTTTCTGCGCCTCTTTCAACCTGTTTTCGGTCTGGGACACCGGACGCAGCGCGCCGGACAGGCTGATTTCGCCGAAAAGCACCGCCTCGGGCGGCAGGGGGTTGTCCTCGCGCGCCGACAGAAGCGCGCCCGCGATGGCCAGATCGGCGGCAGGTTCCGCGACCTTCATGCCGCCCGCGACGTTCAGAAACACATCCAGCCCGGCAAAGGGAATGCCGCAGCGCGCCTCGAGCACTGCAAGGATGGTGCTGACGCGGCCGCTGTCCAAGCCCACCACCGTGCGGCGCGGGCTGGCCAGCGTCGAGGGGGCGACAAGGGCCTGAATTTCGGTCAGGACCGGACGCGTGCCCTCGATCCCGGCAAAAACGGCGCTGCCCGCGATGGGCTGGCCGCGTTCGGAGAGAAACAGCGCCGAGGGGTTGGCGACCTCGGCCAGACCGGCGCCGGTCATCTCGAACACGCCGATCTCGCCCGAGGGGCCGAAGCGGTTCTTGACGCTGCGCAGGATGCGGAACTGGTGGCCGCGCTCGCCTTCGAAATAAAGCACGGTGTCGACCATGTGTTCGACAACCCGCGGCCCGGCAAGCTGGCCGTCCTTGGTGACATGACCCACCAGGATCACCGCCACGCCCCGGCTTTTGGCGAAGGTGACCAGTTCATGCGCGGCGGCGCGGACCTGCGCGACGCTGCCGGGCGCGGCCTCGACCGTGTCCGACCACAGGGTCTGAATCGAATCGATGACCGCCACATCGGGGCGTTCCGCGTCCAGCGTGGTCAGAATATTCCTGAGGTTCGTTTCCGCCCCGAGCCGCATCGGCGCATCGGCCAGCCCGAGGCGCAGCGCGCGCATGCGGATCTGGGCGCTGGCCTCTTCGCCGGAAAAATAGATCGCCTGCAGGTCGCGGCGCGAAAAAGCGGCGGCGGCCTGCAGCATCAATGTCGATTTGCCGATGCCCGGATCGCCGCCGACCAGCAGCGCCGATCCGGGCACGAGGCCGCCGCCCAGCACCCGGTCCAGTTCCGCCATCCCCGACAGGCTGCGGGGGGGGGGCGGTTCGCTGGTCGACAGGCCCGACAGCGGCACCGCGCGGCCCTTGGCGGCGCCGAGGCCCCGGCCCGGACCCTGCGACAGGGGCGCCTCTTCGATGATGGTGTTCCATGCGCCGCAGGCCTCGCAGCGCCCGGCCCATTTCTTATGGGCGGCGCCGCAGGCCGTGCAGGTGAAGGCTGTCGTCTGTTTCGCCATGGCCCCATGTCGCACCCGGTGGCTGGCGTCGCAAGTTGGATATTTGAGTGAAGAAGAAGGGCTCACGGCAATGTCGGCTTGAAATCGGGGGCGTCAGGGGTCAGGGTCTGGCCGAATTTCCGAAGGCTTTGCCCATGTCCAGCCCCAGACCGTTTTCCCGTTTCGAATTCCTGATCGCCTGGCGCTATCTGCGCGCCCGGCGGGCCGAGGGGGGGGTCAGCGTGATGACCTGGATCAGCCTGATCGGCATCGCATTGGGCGTCATGGCGCTGATCGCGACGCTGGCGGTCCGGGCCGGATTCCGGGCCGAATTCGTGGACACGATCCTGGGCGCCAATGCGCATACGACGGTCTATCTGTCGCCCACCACGGTCGCCAATGAGTTCACCGACGATGTCTATGTCGTGCCCGGACGGATCGCCGATTACGAGGCGATGGCCGAACGGCTGGCTGCGGTGCCGGGCGTCACCCGCACCGCCGCGATCATCAAGGGGCAGGTCATGGCCAGCGCCAATGACAGCTCCAATGTGGCCGAGGTGTTCGGGGTCAGCCGCGCGGATCTGGAGGCGATGCCGCGCATCGTGGATCCTGCCACATCCGTCGGCGATCTCGAGCGGTTCGACGAGGGCATTGCCATCGGGTCGGGGATTGCGCGGGAACTGGGCGTATCGGTGGGCGACCGGATCCGGCTGATTGCACCCGAAGGCGCGCGCACTGCATTCGGCACGACGCCGCGGGTCAGCGCTTATGAGGTCACCTATGTCTTCAGCGCCGGGCGCTATGACATCGACCGCACGCGCATCTATATGCCCATGGCCGAGGCGCAATCCTATTTCAACCGCGAGGGGGTGGCCGACGAGATCGAGGTCTTTGTCACCGACCCCGAGCGGGTCTTCGACTGGACCCTGCCATTGATGCAGGCGGCGGGCGAGGGGGCGCAGGTCTGGTCCTGGCGCGACAGTTCGGGGTCGTTCCTGTCGGCGCTGGACATGGAGGATGACGTGATGTTCGTCATTCTGTCGGTGCTGGTGCTGATCGCATCGATGAACATCACCTCGGGGCTGATCATGCTGGTCAAAAACAAGGGCCGCGACATCGGCATCCTGCGCACGATGGGGCTGACCGAGGGGTCGGTCTTGCGGGTGTTTTTCCTCTGCGGCGCCTTCACGGGCATTCTGGGGACGCTGGCCGGGGTGGTGCTGGGGGTTTTGTTGGCGTTGAACGTGGACAATATCATGGCGGGGCTGAACGCGCTGACCGGCGGCGGGGCCTGGCAGCCCGAGGTGCGCGGCATCTATCGCCTGCCCGCCGATCTGCGGGCCTGGGACATCTTTCGGGCCGTGTCGCTATCGCTGGTCCTGTCCTTTGTGGTCACGATCTTTCCGGCGCGCCGGGCCGCGCGCATGAACCCGGTGGAGGCCTTGCGCTATGAGTGATGTGTTGCGGCTGGAGGGGGTCGGCAAGACCTATGCGGCCGACGGGCCATCGCCCGTCACCGTGCTGGCGGATCTGGATCTGAGCGTCGCGCGGGGCGAGGTCGTGGCGCTGGTCGCGCCCTCGGGGGCCGGAAAATCGACGCTGCTGCATATCGCGGGGCTGCTGGACACGCCCGATACGGGCCGGGTCTGGCTGGCCGGGCGCGACATGACCGGCTTGCCGGACCGCGCCCGGACCGAGGCGCGGCGCCGTGATCTGGGGTTCGTCTATCAGTTCCACCATTTGTTGCCGGAATTCAGCGCCGCTGAAAACATCGTGCTGCCGCAGCTGGCCAATGGCGTGTCGGCGCGTGACGCACAGGCCCGCGCCGCCGATCTGCTTGAGCGGGTCGGGCTGAGCCATCGCGCCGGTCACCGTCCAGCCCAGATGTCGGGGGGCGAACAGCAGCGGGTTGCCTTTTGCCGGGCGCTGGCCAATGCGCCCGCGCTGCTGCTGGCGGATGAGCCGACGGGCAATCTGGACCCTGAAACCGCGGACAAGGTGTTCGACGTGCTGATGGGGCTGGTGCGTGATACCGGGCTGTCTGCGCTGATCGCCACGCATAACCATGCGCTGGCGGCCCGGATGGACCGGGTCGTCCGACTGGCGGGCGCTGCCTGATCCGTTGCGTGCGCTGTCGGCAGGGTGCATGTTGGCCCGACAAGCGACCATAAGGGGGGCAGCGATGCGGGCAGTGATGATGGCAGGGGTGACGGGGCTAGCGCTGGCGGGCCTTGTGGCGGCCTGCGCGCCCGGGGTGCAACCCACGGGTGCGGCACGCGATTACGCCGAGAATTGCGTGGTCTGCCACGGTCCGGGCGGGCGCGGCAACGGTACGGCGGCGGTGGGCATGGTGCCCGCGCCAAGCGATCTGACCATGCTGGCGGCCGGCAATGGCGGGGTCTTTCCCAAGACGCGGGTGATGGGTCAGCTGGTGGGCTATACGATGGGGCGCAGCGAATCCCACATGCCCGTCTTCGAGGCGCTGCGCGAGGGCCCGGTGGTCATGTATGACGACGGCTCGGGTCAGCGGGTGGCGACGCCTGCGCGGCTGGTGGCGCTGGCCGATTATCTGCAAACCCTGCAGCAGTAGGCCGATGCGCGGCGTGATCCTGTCCGCCGCGCTGATCGGCATGGCGGCGCTGCCCGCACGTGCCGAGCCGCTGGAGCGGTTCGGCACCACGATGAAATACGGCCTGCCGCTGGCCGCCGCGATCTGCGCCGCCGATCAGGACCGGCTGGAGGATTTCGCACTGCGCGGCGTGGTGCAGGCCGGGCTGGTGCTGGGGCTGAAGGCGCTGTTCGACGGCACGCCTTTGGGCCGGCGTCCGACGGGCGAGGGGCAGGGCTTCCCGTCGGGGCATGCGGCGATGGCGGGGTTCGGCGCCGCCGATCTGGCCGGGAAATGCTGGGATGACGAACCCGGCCTTGGTGCCGCCGCCTATGGCGCGGCGGGGCTGACAGCGTTCAGCCGGGTCGAGGCGGGTGAACACACGCCCCGGCAGGCCTGGACCGGGGCGCTAATCGGCGTCACCTTTGGCGCCGCCAGTTTCGGGATCGGGTCCGAGGGCGCATCCATCAGCTTCAGGCTGCGGTTCTAGCGCAGAATGACGCGCGGGGTGGCCGTGTGCGCCCCCACCTGCCCGATGATCGCGGCATCGCCAAAGCCGTGGCGGGTAAAGGCGGCCATCACCTGATCCAGCGCCTGCGGATGGCAGGCGACCATCAGCCCGCCACTGGTCTGCGGATCGCTAAGAAGCGCGCGCTCGGCTTCGGCAAAGCCGTCGGGCAGGGTCACCCCCGCGCCATAGCTGGCCCAGTTGCGCCCCGAGGCGCCGGTCACATGACCCAGAGCGATCAGCGCGTCGATCCCGGCCAGACGGGGCACGGCGGGCCAGTCGATCAGCAGGTCGCAGCCCGATCCGCGCGCCATCTCCAGCGCGTGGCCACCAAGACCGAAACCGGTCACATCGGTCATCGCATGGACGCCGGGAATCGCGGCCAGATCGGGGCCGGGGCGGTTGAGGCGGGTGGTCACCTCGATCATCCGGGCATAGCCGTCGGCATCCAGCGCGCCCTTCTTCAGCGCCGCAGACAGGATGCCGACGCCAAGCGGCTTGCCCAGCACCAGCACATCGCCGGGCTGCGCATCGGCGTTCTTCTTCAGCAGCGCCGGGTCGATCAGGCCAAGCGCCACGAGTCCATAGATGGGTTCGACCGAATCGATGGTATGGCCGCCGGCGATGGGAATCCCCGCCTCTCGGCAGATCTGCGCGCCGCCATCCAGCACCTTGGCGATGGTGGCGCCCGACAGGACGTTGATGGGCATGCCGACCACGGCCAGCGCCAGAATGGGCGTGGCGCCCATGGCATAGACATCGCTGATCGCATTGGTCGCGGCGATGCGGCCGAAATCGAACGGATCATCGACGACCGGCATGAAGAAATCGGTGGTGGCGACCAGCGCCTGATGCTCGCTCAGCTGCCAGACGGCGGCATCGTCCGAGGTCTCGATCCCCACCAGCAGTTGCGGCGGGACGGGCAGGGCGGCGCTGCCGCGCAGCAGATCCGACAGCACACCCGGCGCGATCTTGCAGCCGCAGCCGCCGCCATGGGCCAGCGAGGTCAGGCGGGGTTCGGGGGCGGTCTGGGTCATGGCGGTCTCCGGGGACGATTGGCGGCCAGCATAGCGCGGGCCGGGCGGGATGTTCCAGCCGCGCATCGGCCACCCTGTCCGCTATCTGCTTGCAGGTCAGGGCCGCCACGACTAGAACGGCTCAAATTTTCAGGCCGCCGAAGGATCGGTGGCCCTTCTTTCTATGAGGGTGATGATGCAGGTCAAGGAAACGCAGAACGACGGTCTCAAGCGCGGGTATCAGTTCACGCTGCCCGCAGCGGATCTGGCGACCGCGGTCGACGCCAAGCTGAAAGAGGCGCAGCCCGAAGTCGAGATGAAGGGCTTTCGCAAGGGCAAGGTGCCCATGGCCATGCTGAAAAAGCAGTTCGGCCAGCGCATTCTGGGCGAAGCCATGCAGGACGCCATCGACGGCGCGCTGAAGGACCATCTGGAGGCCTCGGGCGACCGCCCCGCCGCCCAGCCCAAGGTCGAGATGGACAATGGCGACTCTTGGAAAGAGGGCGACGATGTCGTCGTCAATGTCAGCTATGAAACCCTGCCGACGATCCCCGAGGTCGATCTGACCACGCTGTCGCTGGAAAAGCTGACCGTGCCCGCCGAAGAGGCCGCGGTGACCGAGGCGCTGGAAAATCTGGCGAAATCCTCGCAATCTTTCGAAGACCGCAAGAAGGGCAGCAAGGCCAAGGATGGCGATCAGATCACCATCGACTTCAAGGGTTTCGTGGATGGCGAGCCCTTCGAGGGCGGCGAGGCCGAGGATTACCCGCTGGTTCTGGGCTCGAACAGCTTCATCCCCGGTTTCGAGGCTCAGCTGGTCGGCGCCAAGGTCGACGAAGACCTGAAGGTCGAAGTCAGCTTCCCCGAGGAATATGGCGCGCCGCATCTGGCCGGCAAGGCCGCGACCTTTGAATGCAAGGTCAAGGCCGTCAAGGCCCCCAAAGAGGCCGAGATCGACGACGAGCTGGCCAAGAAATTCGGCGCCGAGGATCTGGACGGTCTGAAAAAGCAGATCAGCGAGCGGCTGGAGGCTGAATATGCTGGCGCCGCGCGTCAGGTGATGAAGCGCGCCCTGCTGGATCAGCTGGACAAGAAGGTGACCTTCGATCTGCCCGAATCGCTGGTCGAGGCTGAGGCCAGCCAGATCGCCCACCAGCTGTGGCATGAAGAGAACCCCGACGTTCAGGGTCACAACCACGACGCCATCGAGCCCACCGACGAGCACAAGGCCCTGGCCGTGCGCCGCGTGCGTCTTGGCCTGCTGCTGGCTGAGATCGGCCAGAAGGCCGAAGTGACCGTGACCGATCAGGAAATGACCCAGGCCGTTCTGCGCGCCGCCCGTCAGTATCCCGGTCAGGAACGCGCGTTCTTTGAATTCGTGCAGAAGAACCAGGGCGCCCAGCAGCAGCTGCGCGCACCGATCTTCGAGGACAAGGTCGTCGATCTGATCGCCGAAAAAGCCAAGGTCGAAGAAAAGACCGTGACCAAGGAAGAGCTGGAAAAGGCCGTCGAGGCGCTGGACGAACTGTGATCTGATCCCCTGACGGGGGTCCATGGTTTCATGGGAAAGGCCGCGCTTTTGGGCGCGGCCTTTTGCATGGGGTCTGTCCGTTTCGTCGCAGGTGGATGGCGGGCCGGGGAGCCTCCGGCGGGGATATTTTCATGAAGAAGAAGCGGCGGGGAAGGGTTTTTCAGCCGCGCACCGGGCTGCGGGCGCCGGTGAGGCGGGGAATGCCGCGGATGCGGCTGAGACGGGGCGCGCCGGCGGCGGGGGCGGGCAGGGCCAGAACCGCGTCGCGCAAAACCATGATCGCCTCCTCGCTGCTGCGGGGCAGGTCCGCGGGGGCGATGGGGGCGCCGATCGTCACGCGATAGGGCTGGCTGGTCTTGTTCAGCACCTCGTTGAAGAGGGTCACGTCGCGCAGGGTCGGGTGCAGCTTGTCCAGAAAATAGAACAGTGCCGAATTGCGGGCCCGGATTCGCAGCGGGATCACCGGCAGGTCGAATTTGCGCGCGATCATCGCGGCGCTGGCCATCCACGGGCGTTCGTGCAGGGTCAGGCCGTGACGCTTTGCCAGACGGCCCGAGGGGAAGATCAGCCCCAAGCGGCCCGCCGCGATGGCGTCGCGGGTATAATCCATCGTGGCGCGGGTCTTGGCATGGCTGCGCTTTTCGACGCGCCATTCGACCGGGGCGATCATTTCGATCATCTGGGGCAGGACGCGGATCATGTCGTGATTGGCATAGATGAACAGATCGTCGCGCAATTGCGAGATGACCGCGTTCAGAAAGATGCCATCGGCAATGCCCGTCGGGTGGTTCGCCACGATCAGCGCCGGGCCGGTGGCGGGGATATGTTCCAGCCCCTCGACCTGAAGATCCTGCACGATCAGCTCGCTCATCCGGCGAAAGATTTCGATCGGGGGCAGGTCGCGGAACTCGGCCCCCAGATCGACGGTGCGGGGATAGCGCAGCAGATGCATCATCCCCCACCGGATCGCGCGGTGATGCGGACGCCCGGAAAAAAGCCAGGGCGCCCGTTCGGCGATCAGCGGGTCCAGTCGCGCCTGCATGTCGGCGCGTGCATCATCCAGCATGCCCATCCGGTCTTCCCCTCACTGTCCCGCAGCGATCATCCGCGACACCATCTCGCGGGTATTGCGGCTCAAACCCGCGAGAGTGGCGATCCGTTCCAATGCGTTACGTGCATGAGCGCGGCGCGGGGCGTCATAGCGGGGCCATATCTCGAACGCGGTGGACATGCGCGCGGCGATCTGCGGATTGGCGGCGTCCATGCGGATCAGCCAGTCGGCGGTGAAGTCATAGCCCGACCCGTCGGCGGCATGAAAGCCCGCGTGATTGGCGGCAAGCCCGCCCAGAAGCGCGCGGAAGCGGTTGGGGTTCTGCCAGTCGAAATCGCGATGCGCGGCCAGATCGCGGGCGATGGCCACCGCCTGTTCGGGCGGCGCGGCCATGACCTGCACCGAGAACCATTTGTCCATCACCAGCCGGTTGTCACCAAATTCGTCCGACAGGATCTGCAGGGCCGAGGTGGCACGGCCAAGCCGGACCAGCACAGCCAGCGCCGCCATCCGCTCGGTCATGTTCGAGGCAATGCCGAACAGCACCGCCGCACGGTCGCCGCCATCGATCCGCGACAGAAGGCCAAGGGCTGCGATGCGCAGCGACCGGCGGGCGGCCGATTGAGCGTCGGGCGAATAGGCGCCGGGCACGGTCATCGCGTCGTAAAGGCCCGCCAGCAGATCCTGATGGGTCAGCGCGATGCGCCGGGCCAGATCGCTGCGCGTGGCATGGATCGCGTCGGGATCGGGGGTGGCGCCACCGGCAGCGATGCGGGTCGCGATCTCTTCCTCGCCGGGCAGGGTCAGGCAGAGAGCGCGGAAGGCGGGATCGGCGCCCTCATCGGCAGCCAGCGTGCCGATGGCAGCGATATAGGCCTTCTGCGCGGCGTCCCCTTGCGTCAGGGCGGACAAGGCCAGCTCTCGGCCGGCCTCCCACCGCGCGAAGGGGTCGGTGTCATGGGCCAGAAGAAAGGCGCGGGTGGCGTCATCCAGCGGGCGCTTCAGCATCACCGGCGCCGAAAAGCCGCGCAGGACCGAGACGACAGGCCGTGCGCCCAGACCGTCGAAGGTGAAGCTTTGGCGGGCTTCTGTCATCTCAAGGACGCGGGTCGGGGTCACCTCGTCGCCGTTCGGGCCGATCAGGCCCACGGCGATGGGAATGACGCGGGCGGGCTTGTCGGGCTGGCCGGGGGTGGGGGGCGTCGATTGGGCGAAGGTCAGCGTCAGGGTGCCGTCCTGCCAATCCTCGGTCATCTCGAGGGTGGGGGTTCCCGCATCGGTGTACCAGCGTTTGAACTGGGTCAGATCGCGGCCCGTCGCGTCCTGAAAGACCGTCAGCCAATCCTCGATCGTGGCGGCGTCGCCGTCATGGCGGGTGAAATACAGATCCAGCGCGCGGGCATAACCGTCATCGCCGACCAGATTTTTCAGCATGCCGATAACCTCGGCGCCCTTTTCATAGACGGTGGCGGTGTAGAAGTTGTTGATTTCCTCGTAGCGGTCGGGGCG
>NZ_RQRT01000040.1 GCF_004335005.1 Paracoccus nototheniae
CTCTACAACGGTCAGCTCCCGCAATCAGTGCTGAAGGGCCGAACGCCCATTGATGCGCTCAAGGACTGGCAAAAACAAAGGCCGGACCTGTTCAGGAAGAGGCCGTATAATCACATGGGATGTGACACCTAGGGATCAAATTGCATGAAGGCAGCGAAAAAGACTTGGCGTAAGCGTCTATCAAAGTGGTGGCATGGAGAGTTTAAAACGTATGACACGCCGGGAGTCTTTGGATTCTACATGGAGCGCCATTGGACTGCGACAGCGGCCCGTAGGGTTGCCTCTTTCTATATTAGGCATTGGCAGTGGGTGTGGTCCACGTTGATCGCTTTGGCGGCGCTGGTGGTTTCCCTCAAGCTGACCTGAGCCTCAATAACAACAACAATAACAATAAAGCCGCCCACGCTTTTGAAGTCGGTTGTGCAAAAGGGGAGTACGGCCTGTGGGACCCCTATTCGATTTTCATAGGGATGCCCGGTGTAGCTATGCTGCCCCTGCGTCGGATGCGCTATTTCCCTATCTGCCTATCACCCTGCCAATAGACCTTGCCCATGTGTCAGGCCAGTTGGGAGTCAGAATAGGCTGACAATGGAGTGGGTTTAGCCTTTTGGCAGTCTGTCACTCCGTATGTCTTAAACCCTATTGGCAGGAATACGACCATGACGGCAATCGTTGGATATGCACGGACCAGCACCCTTGAGCAGGTGGCAGGCTTCGAAGCCCAGCTTCGGGACCTCAAGGCTGCTGGCTGTACCAAGTTGTTTCAGGAGCAGGTGAGTTCGGTAGCAAAGCGACAGCAACTTGAAGCTGTCTTGGATTATCTAAGGGAGGGTGACACCCTGATCGTCACCAAGCTGGACCGTTTGGCCCGCAACGTGGCCCACCTTGGGCAGCTTGTGGCAATGCTCAGGGGCAAGGGCGTCAGTCTGCGTGTTCTTGATCTGGGTCTGGATACCGGGACGCCGACCGGAGAGCTCATCCTGAACATGATGGGAGCAGTGGCCCAGTTCGAACGGCAGATGATGTTGGAACGGCAGCGAGAAGGCATCGCCAAGGCCAAGTCTGAGGGAAAGTACAAAGGTCGGGCCCCTACTGCAATTAGACAGGCTCAGAGAGCCCATGAACTGGCCGCTGAGGGGGTGCAGAGGGCTGAGATAGCCCTGAGGTTAGGTATGTCGGAAAGGTCGGTATATAGAGCTCTCAAGCACTGTCCTTCGTGATCATCGGAAGCGCTCTATCAGGCGGCACGTTTGTGGCCGGCACTAACTAAAGACATGGGCTGCAAACCCGATAGGTTCGTATGTCGAACGGGTAGCGTTAAGAGGGGTAACTAATGTCTTTGCCAACACCTACCGACATCATGGATGCACTCAATAAGGCGAAGGAGCCCGAAGCTCACTCATACGCCTCTGTCTTCTCAAGTAGGAAGACGGCTCCTGACGACGGATGGGCTTTGCTTGATGCGATATTTGGCCTTCACGAACGCCTAGACAATGCAGATGAACCATTTGGACCGATGTTCACCATGGGTAGTAGGCGTTCGTTTTTGCCCCAGGACTTGTCCGATGAGCAACTGGATTGGTTGTCTGAACTTGAACAAGAGGTCCAGGACCCAGAGTTCTGCGCTCGGCTGGCTGACATGCTCTGGCTCTGCAAGAAGGATGGCAAAGCAG
Organism: Paracoccus nototheniae; assembly: GCF_004335005.1. GTDB lineage: Bacteria > Pseudomonadota > Alphaproteobacteria > Rhodobacterales > Rhodobacteraceae > Paracoccus > Paracoccus nototheniae. Next base: position 1,674 of record NZ_RQRT01000040.1, read on the forward strand.
CAAGACGCGCCGTGAGGTACTATCTCGATGCTGGTTTGGCAGTTGAGAACTTGGATCACTGGCCCACTTCTGTAGACCGCTACACACGTTCGTATCGGCTTGCGACACAGCTTGGTCGGAAAAGCGAACTTCGGGATCAGGTACTTAGCTTCCTACTCGACAGATTGCGTGTCCACCGTGGTGATGACCCGAGATGGTTTTCGCTCAGGATTATGCTTTTACTCTATGAAGCTCGTCACGGTGCCCATGATGAACTGCTGGTTTTTGCTCAGACCGCAGTTGCACGAGCAGAACGCGAAGGCGACTTCAGACGTCAAAGGGACTACCTCAATTTCATCGTTAAGCTGCATCATCGTGAAAAGGACACTGATGCAGAAGAGGAGGCCCGTGTTGATGTCGCGCAGAGTTTCAAAGCAGAGGCAGAGGCCGTAGAGACCGAAGGTACCGGGATAAACTCTCATCACTTTTGGGAGGAAGCCGTCAAAGCCTATCGAGAACGTGCATCGCTCAAGGACCAAGTGCCAACTCTCCAGAAGCGTTTAGCCGCCGCTGGACGTGCAGTTATTGAATCTATGAAAGAGCATTCGCACAGCACCGACATAAGCGAGCTGGTCAAGCACCTACAAGCACAGTTCACGGAACAGTCAGCAGACGTGGCACTTTGCAGATTTGTCATGTTCGGTCTGAACCAGCCGGATACAATGAAAGAGGAAGTCGAGAAGTCACGCCACGAGTTCATCGCCTCCATGTTCCATACACGAATCTTCGATTACGAGGGGCGCACGGTAGCGGTCGCACCCGGCGGGCTTTCGCCTGACGATCCCGGGTACGAAGAGCGTGTCAAAGCTGACGTCCAGCGCAACATGGGCCTCCAGCGTGGCTTTGCTGCACAGGCCCAGATTGCTGTGGCGCTCAGGATCATCACCTCTGAACATATCATTGATGCTGCTTTCCTTGGCGAAAAGCTCGCAGATAGTAAGTTCATCCCGGAAGGCAGGCTGGAACACTACGCCCAAGGACTTTCTTACGGCTTCGAGTGGAAGTTTGACCACTCTACTCTGTTCCTAATACCCCAGTTTGAGGCTGGTCTCCGAAATATTGCTACGCAACTTGGCTTGATCCCCCGCAACGTACAACCCTCCGGGGTGGAAGAGGCGTGGACGCTTGACCGACTTCTGTCGGAGGCAGATATGGTCGCAACCCTAGGGCCAGCCTTGATCTTTGAACTGCGCTCTTTGCTGATCGAGCAGTTCGGTCCCAAGTTCCGCCACAATGTCTCTCACGGCTTGGTCCCCCCAGCAGCCTTGCAGGGCACAGACGCAATGTACGCGTGGTGGCTGTTCCTAAGACTTTGCGTCGTGCCTACCAATCACTTTCAGAAGTTCGCTGTGCAGCACATCAATGATGCGTCGCAAGAAGAGGCGAAAGAAGAGCCTTTGTAAGGTGAAACGACCGAGCATATCGCTTCGGGACAATGCGAGTTACTGATACTAAGCAAAGTGGCTAGATTATGCCGCTGTTAGGGGAAGCCATTGAAATCATTAGCAATGCCTCATGCAGCTTAGCGATGCTGAACCCCTGCCCATACCCCTCACTGACCCCTTGGGACTTCCAGCCGCCAATCTTCTCCCTGACATCCTTGGGCACCCCAGCGTCCCTCAGGCGGTCTACCAGCGTGTGTCGGAAGCTGTGAAGCCCCTGACCCGCCTTTGCCAAGCCGTTGTCCTTCAGCCACTTGTTCAGGGCTGCTGAGGCACTGTTGGGGTTGAACGTCGCACCAGCCTTCCGGGGTTGGAACACCGGGAACAGATGCTCCCCCGCTGTTGTCATAGCCCGCTGTGCAGCCCACAGGGCTTCCCCGACCAAAGGGACCTTCCGCTCTGACTGGTCATTCTTCAGGCCCCGGTTGGCGTTTGGACGGATCAGGATATGCGGTACATCCCCGGTTAGGATCAGGTCCTCCTTGCGTAGCCCGACAACCTCAGCCTGCCTTGCCCCCGTGTCCGACAACATTGCGATAGCCCAGCGCCTCTCATCGTCCACCTCCCGGCACCGTCGCCAGATGGCCTCTAGCTCGGACAGGGCGTAGGTCAGCCGCTTATGGGGCTTCTCAGAGCCCTTCCCAGCGATAGTCAGGCTCTCAAAGGGGTTGGGGATGCCAAGCTCAAACTCCCTGATCGCCGTGTCGAACACGGGCTTGACCTGATAGACGTATTTGGAGATCGTCTCTGCGGTGATGCCCCGCTTGCGCAACTTCTCAACAAACCGGTTTGCGTGCTCTCTGCGGACATCCGTCAGGATGGCGTCTCCGGTGATGCCCATGAGCACCGACCATGCCCGGTCATACTGTTGTTGAGCAGTCTTGTTCCTTGGTCCTTTGCCTAGGGCAATGTGCTTTTCTTGTGCATCACTCAGTGTCCGAGGCATCTGCTTGCCCATCAGGAGGTCATAGGTCAGCCTGCTTTGTGGGTCCGGTTCTGGGCGATAGTCTCCCGGCTCGTACGGCCCCCCTGTGAGGGTCTGTACAAGGTCTTCAAGGGCAGTACTGTCTGGATAACGCAGCCCATCACCGGGCTTCAGACCAGCGGCCTCCAGACGTCCCAGCGCCGCTTTGGGGTCTACAGCCTCACCAAACCCACTGCTGAGGTGATTAGCCCATAGGGCGTCCTGCCGCTTGGCGTGGTCGTTGGCGCGTTTCGCAGCCTCTATCTGATCGCCAGTCTTCAGTGAGAAAAACAACCCTGACTGAGGCTTGCCCTTGGCATCGCGGTGCAAGCCCTCACATCCCACAGCCACGCGGCGGCGGAAGTACCAGACATTGCCCTTCTTCTGGATGTACTTGGCGGACAAGCGGAAAGCTCCTGAATCGAATAGCAAGACCACGGTGTGTCACCTTTTGTGTCACCCTGTGGATACTGGCACTTCGTCCAGACGGTTGATATTGTTAAGAAAAAACAATAAACCGTGGCGGAGGCGGTGGGATTCGAACCCACGGTGGGCTTTCACCCACGTCGGTTTTCAAGACCGGTGCAATCAACCACTCTGCCACGCCTCCGACGGGCGTCGATTAGCGCGGGGGGCGGGGCGGCGCAAGGCTTTGCGGTGGCGCGACCCTGTGATGCCGGACCCGATAAAGCGGCCCCGGCCCCGGCGGGGCCGGGTGTCAGCGGCGCAGGGTGACGGTGCGGTCGGCGCCCGCGATCTCGATCGCGGCGATGCGGGACAGCTGCACGAAGCTGATCGGCAGCGCCACGGTGATGGTGTCGGTCACGGGATTGGCGGGCAGGGCTGCGGCGGGGCTGCCCTCGGGCGGGGGCGAGGCGACAAAGCGCAGGCGCAGGACGCCATCCGCATCCGGGGCCAGCCGGTCGCCGGGCTGTGCACGCGCGGTCACCAAAGCGGCCGAGTGATAGCCCTTGACCGGGCCAAAGCCGCGCAGGACCAGCAGGCGCCCCTCGGGCAGGGGCTGCCATTCGGCGCCCAGGATCTGGGGAACCGAAGGGCGCAGATCCGCCGTCTGGTCATATCCGCCCTCGGGCGCGATATCGGGGACATTGGCCGACAGGCGCGCACCGCCGCCGAAAGGGTTCCAGCGGCTGTCCCCGAACCGCCCGCATCCGGTCAGGGCGAGGGCGCCGATCAGCAGGGTCAGGGTCAGTCTGGTCATGGCGCATTCCTTCGGCAATCCTGCCTTGGTGATAGGCGATCCGGGCCGCGCCGAAAAGCCTCTTTGACCTTCGCCGAAGGCCGCGCTAGGCCGGACCCGCACGAAAAGGAGCATCCCATGGCCACCCCCGCATTCGAGGATATCGCCGAGACCTTCGATTTTCTGGATGACTGGGAAGACCGGTATCGCCATCTGATCGAGCTGGGCAAGGCGATGCCGCCGCTGGACCCGGCCTTTCAGGTGCCTGCCACCAAGGTCGATGGCTGCGCCAGTCAGGTCTGGATCCTGCCCCGGCTGGAAGGCACCCGCTTTGACTTTCAGGGCGAAAGCGATGCGATGATCGTGCGCGGGCTGATCGCGGTGCTGCATGCACTGTATTCAGGGCTGCCGGTCGATCAGGTGGGGCAGGTCGATGCCCAGGCCGCGCTGGCGCGGTTGGGCCTCGATGAACATCTGTCGGCGCAGCGATCCAACGGGGTGCGCGCGATGGTCGAACGGATCAGGCTGCTGGCCGCCGACGCAGGCTGATCCAGCCGCCGCCCAGCACGCGGGTGCCGTCCGCCTGGTAGAAGACGCAGGCCTGTCCGGGGCTGACGCCGTCCTCGGGGTCCAGCAGCTCGATTTCCGCGCGGCGGCCGGGCAGGGGGCGCAGGATCGCCGGGCGGGGCGGACGGGTCGACCGGATACGGACCAGACAGGGGATCTCGCCCTCGAAAGGCTCGTCGCCCAGCCAGTTCACCTCGGTCACGGCGACGGTGCGGGTGGACAGCGCCTCGCGCGGGCCGACGACGACACGGCGGGTTTCGGGTTCCAACCGCAGCACATACAAGGGATCGCCCCCGCCGATGCCCAGGCCCCGGCGCTGCCCGATCGTATAGTGGATCACGCCGCGATGGGTGCCCAGCACGCGGCCCTGCTGATCGACGATCTCGCCGGGATCGGCGGCACCGGGGCGCAGCTTTTCGATCACCGCCGCATAATCGCCATTGGGCACGAAACAGATGTCCTGACTGTCGGGCTTGTCCGCCACACCAAGCCCGTATTGGGTGGCCAGCGCCCGCGTTTCCGCCTTGCTGACCAGATGGCCCAGGGGAAAGCGCAGGAAATCCAGCTGTTCCTGCGTGGTCGAGAACAGGAAGTAGCTTTGATCGCGGGCCGGATCGGCAGCCATGTGCAGCTCGGCCCGGTGGGGGCCGGGCTTGCGCTGGATGTAGTGGCCCGTCGCCATGCAATCGGCATCCAGATCGCGCGCCGTCTGCAGCAGATCGCGGAACTTGACCCGTTCATTGCAGCGGATGCAGGGCACCGGGGTCGCACCCGCCAGATAGGCGTCGGCAAATTCGTCGATCACCGATTCTCGAAACTTGTTCTCGTAATCAAGAACATAGTGGGGGAACCCCATCCGTTCGGCCACGCGGCGGGCGTCATGGATGTCCTGACCCGCACAGCAGGCCCCCTTTTTCGCCAGCGCCGCGCCGTGATCGTACAGCTGCAGCGTCACGCCGATGACGTCATACCCCTCGGCCTTCAGTTGGGCGGCCACGACCGAACTGTCCACGCCTCCCGACATGGCCACGACAACGCGCGTCTGCGCCGGCGGCTTGGCAAAGCCCAGACTGTTCAGATCGGTGCGCGGCGGCGGCGAGGCAATCATATTCATCGGAGGTCTTTCGGCCCAAAGGGCATGTCGGACGACAGGGGTATTGGAAGGTGCTTAGAAATATAGGCAAATACCCGGCATTCTCAACCCCGGGGCGGGCCTTGGCGGGACATGGGCTAACCCGGGCTTAAGCTGTTTGCCGCAAGCATGACAGATGTTCGACAAAGGGCGTTGCCATGTTTGTGAAAAAGACGTCCGGTCCGCGCCTCGTGACGCTTGAGGATGGGCGCATCCTCAGCGTCGCGGACCTGCCGCAGCCCGATACCCGATGGGTCGCCGCGCGCAAGCAGACGGTCGTGCTGGCCGTCCTGCACAAGCTGATCAGCCGCGACGACGCCCTGCGCCGCTATGGCCTGTCGGATGAGGAATTCGACGGTTGGTGCCGCGCTGCCGCCCGATACGGCAAGGCCGGGCTGCGGGTGACCGCATTGCAAAAATACAGACAACCTTAGGTTGATCGATGCGGGGGATGCCGGTAACCAGTTTTTAACATCTTCGCGACATGATCGCGAGATAATGAATTGCGAATCGGGGGAATGACGAAACGATGCGAATCCTTCTGGTGGAAGACGATCCCAGCACCGCCCGTGCGATCGACCTGATGCTGACGGCTGCCAGCTATAACGTGTTCCTCACCGATATGGGCGAGGAGGGGATCGATCTGGCCAAGCTGTATGACTATGACCTGATCCTGCTGGATCTGGACCTTCCCGACATGCACGGGATGGAGGTTCTGCGCCATCTGCGGCTGGCGCGGATCGACACACCGATCCTGATCCTGACCGGTTCGGACGATACGGAAAGCAAGCTGCGCGGCTTTGGCTTCGGGGCCGACGACTACATGACCAAGCCCTTTGACCGCGAGGAATTGCAGGCCCGCATTCAGGCGATCATCCGGCGGTCCAAGGGGCACAGTCAGGCGCTGATCCGGACGGGCGACATCACGGTCAATCTGGACGCCCGCTCGGTCGAGGTGCGGGGCAAGCCGGTGAACTTGACGGGGAAGGAGTATCAGATTCTGGAACTGCTGAGCCTGCGCAAGGGCACCACCCTGACCAAAGAGATGTTTCTGAACCATCTTTATGGTGGCATGGATGAACCGGAACTGAAGATCATCGATGTCTTCATCTGCAAGCTGCGCAAGAAACTATCCGAGGCGATCGGCGGTGCTAGTCATATCGAGACGGTTTGGGGGCGCGGCTATGTCCTGCGCGACCCCACCCCGGGGACCGAGGAACGGCTGGCCATCGGGGCGTGACGGGGCAAAATTCGGAACCCTGACGCCCCTGCCATCGCCGGATGCCGGGACTGAACAGCCAGACCGTTGCCGGACCCGTGCACCTGCCAAAAGCCACGCAGCTTCTGGACGATCGCGCGCCCTTGGGCGATACCCGCAACTGACGCGGGACCGGGCGATCCGGCCGGACAGGGGCCACGAGGGCCAGGGGGCAGCGATGGCGCACAGCATGGCGGACAGACAGCCGGCAGGAGATCTGGACCCCGAACAGGCCGCAGCCGAGATTGCGGACCTGTCGGCCCGGGTGGCCGCCGCAAACGAGGATTACCACACCCGCGACGCCCCCCGGATCGCGGATGCCGATTACGATGCCCTCAAGGCCCGGCTGCTGGCGCTGGAACAGGCCTTTCCTCAGCTCGCCTTGCCCGACAGCCCGACCGGTCAGGTGGGCGCCCCGGTGGCCGAAGGGTTCGGCAAGGTCGTCCACGCCCAACGGATGATGTCGCTTGGCAATGCCTTTACGGAGACCGAGGTGCAGGAATTCACCGCCCGCATCCGCAGCTTTCTGAACCTGCCGCCCGATCACCCCCTGCAACTGACCGCCGAGCCCAAGATCGACGGCCTGTCCCTGTCGCTGCGCTACGAGGGCGGGCGTCTGGTGCAGGCGGCCACCCGTGGCGACGGGCGCGTGGGCGAAAACGTGACCGCCAATGCCCGCACGATTGCCGATATCCCCCAGCAGCTGACCGGCCCGGCGCCCGAGATCCTTGAGGTTCGGGGCGAGGTCTATATGAGCCATGGCGACTTCGCGGCGCTGAACGCCTCGGATGCGGGGCGGGTCTTTGCCAATCCGCGCAATGCCGCCGCCGGATCGTTGCGCCAGATCGACCCCGCCGTGACCGCCCGCCGCCCGCTGCGCTTTTTCGCCTATGGCTGGGGCGCACTGTCGGAACCGCTGGCGCCCACGCAGATGGGCGCGGTCGCGCGTCTGCAGGATCTGGGCTTTCAGACCAACCCGCTGACCCGCCTGTGTGACAGCGCCGAGGATCTGATCGCGACCTGGGCCGATATCGAACAACAGCGCGCCAGCCTTGGCTATGACATCGACGGCGTCGTCTATAAGGTGAACGATCTGGGCTTTCAGGCGCGGCTCGGGTTCCGCTCGACCACGCCCCGGTGGGCGCTGGCGCATAAATTTCCGGCGGAAACCGCCTGGACCCGGCTGGACCGGATCGAGATTCAGGTGGGCCGCACCGGCGCCCTGTCCCCGGTCGCCCGGCTGGAACCGGTGACGGTGGGCGGTGTCGTCGTGTCGAACGCCACCCTGCACAACGAGGATTACATCGCCGGTCGTGACAATACCGGCGCGCTGATCCGCGAGGGGCGCGATATCCGCGAGGGCGATTGGGTCAAGATCTATCGCGCGGGCGACGTGATCCCCAAGATCGCCGATGTGGACCTGTCGCGCCGCCGTGGTGACAGCGCGCCCTTTGTCTTTCCGACGCTCTGCCCCGAATGCGGGTCCGAGGCGATCCGCGAACCGGGCGACAGCGTGCGCCGTTGCACCGGTGGGCTGATCTGTCCCGCGCAGGCGGTTGAAAAACTGAAGCATTTCGTCAGCCGCGCCGCATTCGACATCGACGGGCTGGGCACCAAGCAGATCGAGATGTTCCTTACCGACAAGGATCTGCCGATCCGTGAACCCGCCGATATCTTCACGCTGGCCGAGCGGGACGCCAAAAACCTGGGCAAACTGAAGAACCGCGACGGCTTTGGCGCCCGCTCGACAGAGAAACTGTTCGCGGCGATCGAGGAAAGCCGCTCTATCCCCCTGGCCAAGCTGATCTTTGCCCTTGGCATCCGCCATGTGGGCGAGGTGGCGGGCGCGACGCTGGCGCGCCATTTCGGCGACTGGCCGACGCTGATCACGGCCATCGACGGCGCCGCGCAGGAACCGGCCTTTGCCGCGCCCGACGACAAGGCCCGCCGTGCGGCGCTGCCCGACAGCCCGCATTGGGCCGAACTGACCGGCATCGACGGGATCGGCGCCGTGCTGGTGCAATCGCTGGTCACGACCTTTGCCCAAGGCACGGAACGGCAGGTCATCGACCGGCTGGCGGCGTTGCTGGACATTCAGCCAGCCACGGATGCAGGCGCTGTGCAGACCGAGATCTCGGGCAAGACGCTGGTCTTTACCGGCACGCTGGAACGCATGACCCGGGCCGAGGCCAAGGCGCGGGCCGAGGCGATGGGCGCCAAGGTCGCAGGCTCGGTCAGTGCCAAGACCGATCTGCTGATCGCGGGGCCGGGGGCTGGGTCCAAGGCCGCCAAGGCCAGCGATCTGGGCGTCACGGTCATCGACGAGGATGAATGGCTGCGCATCGCGGGGGCGGGATGAGCGCGCCCAAGGGTCGCCCTCCGGCGCTGTTTCCGCTGTTCGCGGGCATCGACACGCTGCCCGGCATCGGTCCCAAGGGCCGCGCCGCGCTGGAACAGATGGGCATCGACAAGCCCCGCGATCTGATCCTGACCCTGCCTGCCAGCGGGGTGACGCGGCGCCGCATCGCCCACATTGCGGATGCCCATGCGCCCGAGATCGTCACCCTGACCCTGACGGTGACGCGCCATCATCCGCCGCAGGTCAAGGGCCGCCCGTGGCGGGTTCATTGCAGCGATGGCGCCGGGGGCGATCTGACGCTGATCTTTTTTCGCGCCCATGCCGCCTGGATCGAGGGGCAGCTGCCCGTCGGCGCCCGGCGCTTCATCAGCGGCAAGCTGGAATTCTTCGACGGGATGGCGCAGATCGTCCATCCCGATCACATTCTGGCCGAGGGCGACGATCTGCCCGCCGCGTTCGAGCCGGTCTATCCCCTGTCCGCCGGGCTGACGCAAAAGGGCATGGCCCGCGCGGTCGAGGCGGCGCTGATCCGCCTGCCCGAGGCCGACGAATGGATCGACCCCGCGCTGTTGGTCGCCCGGGGCTGGCCGGGCTTTGCGCAGGCTCTGCGGATGGCCCATGCGCCGGGCGCGCCTGCCGATCTGTCGCCCGACAGTCCGGCCCGGGCGCGTCTGGCCTATGACGAGTTTCTGGCCCATCAGATGACGCTGGCTTTGGTGCGGCGCGAACGGCGGCGGCAAAAGGGCCGTGCCAGCGCGGGCGATGGGCGGTTGCGCGACCGCGTGCTGGCCAGCCTGCCCTGGCCGCCCACCGCCGCGCAGACCCGCACCGCCGCCGAGATCGCCGCCGACATGGCCAGCGATCAGCGGATGAACCGTTTGCTGCAGGGCGATGTCGGCGCGGGCAAGACGCTGGTCGCGATGCTGTCGGCGCTGGCCGCGGTCGAGGCCGGGGGGCAGGCCGTGCTGATGGCGCCCACCGAAATTCTGGCCCGCCAGCATGCCCGCGCGCTGGAGCCTTTGGCGCAAGCTGCGGGCATCCGTCTGGCGGCGCTGACCGGGCGCGACAAGCGCGATCTGCGCGGGCAGATCCTTGAGGATCTGGCGGCGGGGCGCATCGATATTCTGGTGGGCACCCATGCGGTCTTTCAGAAAGACGTTCAGTTTCATGATCTGCGGCTGGCGATCATCGACGAACAGCACCGTTTCGGCGTGGCACAGCGGTTGCAATTGCAGGCCAAGGGCGAGGTGCCGCCCGACATGCTGATCATGACCGCGACGCCGATCCCGCGATCGCTGGCCTTGTCGCATTATGGCGATCTGGACTTGTCGGTGCTGGATGAAAAACCGCCCGGACGCCAACCGATCACCACCGTGATGATCGCCGACCAGCGCATCGATCAGGTGACCGAACGGCTGCGCGCGGCGATGGCGCAGGGCGCGCGGGCCTATTGGGTCTGCCCGCTGGTCGAGGAAAGCGAGGTCAGCGACCTGACCGCCGCCGAGGCGCGCTTTACCCATCTGCGCGCGCTGTTCGGCGACCGGGTGCGGCTGGTGCATGGCCAGATGCCCCCCGATCAGCGCGACGCGGCGATGGCCGATTTCGCCAGCGGCACGGCGCAGCTGCTGGTCGCGACCACGGTGATCGAGGTGGGGGTCGATGTGCCTCAGGCCACGATCATGGTGATCGAGCGCGCCGAAAGCTTTGGTCTGGCGCAGCTGCACCAGCTGCGGGGCCGGGTGGGGCGGGGGACCGGCGCCTCGACCTGCCTGCTGATGTATCACTCGCCTTTGAACGAGACCGGGGCGCGGCGTCTGACCACCCTGCGCGACACCGAGGACGGGTTCCGCATCGCCGAGGTCGATCTGGAGATGCGCGGCGCGGGCGATGTGATCGGCACCGCGCAATCGGGCCTGCCGCGATTTCGCATCGCCGATCTGGAACATCAGGCAGGGCTGATGGCCGTCGCGCGTCAGGATGCCCGCGCGTTGCTGGAACGCGATCCTGGCCTGGACAGCCCGCGCGGTCAGGCGCTGCGGCTACTGATGTGGCTGATGCAACAGGATCAGGCAATCCGGCTGATTCAGGTCGGATGAGCCGATGTTCTTATAAAGTTCTTTACGAATCGGTGATCATATGGGAACAAAGAAGCAACTTGAGAGAGGAGCTGCTGCCCATGTCCCGCGAAACCGCCACTGATCTTGTCGGGGCCGCCGCCCTGTCCCTGACCACCATCGTCCTGCTGTGGCTGCCCGCCTTTCTGCAGGTCTGACCCTCTGCCCCGCGTTGCTTTGGATGGCGCCCGCCTGTGCGCCGTCCGTTCCCCGGCACGCGCAACTGGACCGGCCCTGGCAGGGGTCGGTCTTTTTTTTATGATCGTTCGGGATCCGTTCAGGCGCTGGCCTGATCCATCGCCTCCAGCGTCGCCTCCCATGCCAAGAGGATCGAGGCATGGCGGTTGGGATAGGCGCGGGCGGGGATCAGCGCCTCCAGATCTTCAAAGGGGGCGGTGGGGGCGGGGGCGTTCTCGCGCAGCATGGCGCGCAGCTGGTCGCGGGCAGCGACAAGGCCCGCGCGGTCCAGACCGATCACCGCCTGCCCCAGAACCGAGGCCGAGGCCTGACCAAGCGCGCAGGCCCGCACCTCTTGCGCGAAATCCGTGATCCGGCCCTGATCCAGCGACAGATCGACGGTCACCGATGATCCGCATTGCGGCGAGCGGCGCTGGACGCTGGCCTGCGGTGCCGCAAGCCTGCCCTGCAGCGGGATCGAGGTCGTCAGCGCAAGAATGCGGCGCGAATAAAGCTGCATGAGGTCACTGTCGGCCATCATCTCTCCGGGTCGGGCTTTCGCGCGGGTGGGTCTGGGGTTAGATAGGGCCGCACCCGGCCAAAAGAAAGCCGCGAAAGGAAATCCGATGTTCGACCCGTCCAGCCTGACCTATGACGCGGCGGGGCTGATCCCCGCCATTGCGCAGGATGCCGCATCGGGCGAGGTGCTGATGATGGCCTGGATGAATGCCGATGCGGTGGCGCGCACGCTGGAGACCGGGCGCGTGACCTATTGGTCGCGGTCGCGGCAGGCCTTCTGGGTCAAGGGCGAAAGGTCCGGCCATGTGCAGGCGCTGGTCGAGATGCGGGTGGATTGCGACCGCGATTGCCTGCTGGTTGTGGTCGAGCAGACCGGCCCCGCCTGTCACACGAACCGGCGCAGCTGCTTTTATACGGCGCTGCGCGATGGGACCGAGGTCGAGATCATGGCGCCGATGGCATAGGGGGGCGCTGCCCCCCGTCCTGCGGACTCCCCCCGGGATATTTGCGCCAAGATGAAGGGTCAGAGGCCGATCATGTGGCGGATGTCGGTGGGGGTGGCGCCGTCGTCGCGGTAGTGGCGGATCGCGCGGGCATCGTCGCGTTTGGCAAGGCGGCGGCCCACATCGTCGCGGATCAGGCGGTGATGCAGATAGGCCGGGGTCGGCAGATCCAGCAGCCGTTGCAGCAGGACATGGATGAAGGTGGCGTCGAACAGATCCTTGCCGCGGGTGACAAGGGTGATGCCTTGCGCGGCATCATCCACGACCACCGCGAGATGATAGGATGTGCCCATGCCCCGCCGGGACAGGATCACATCGCCGATGCCTGCGCAGAACTGGTCGCGGGTCAGGATATGGTCGTGATCGGGCAGGATCCGGCGGTCGCGAAAGCCGATCCGGTCGAGGCCCAAGGCATCGAAGGCGCGGGCGGCGTCCAGACGGATCACGTCATCGGGCCCGGCATCGCGCAGATCGCAGCCCCGGCAGGTGCCGGGATAGATCAGCCCGTCGGGGCCTGCCGGTGGGGCGCCCTCCTGCGGGGCCGACAGGGCGGCGCGGATATCGCCGCGACGGCAGCGGCAGGGATAGGTCAGCGGCGCCAGCCGGGCCAGCGCCGCATGATAGGCGGGCATGCGGTCGGACTGGCGCATCACCGGCAACGGCCAGTCGAGCCCCAGCCAGTGCAGATCGTCATGAATCGCCCTGTCGAATTCCGGGCGGCAGCGGTCGCGGTCGATATCCTCGATGCGCAGATGAAAGCGGCCGTGGGCGGCGGCGGTCAGGGCCGAGAAAGCATGTCCCAGATGCAGAAGCCCCGTGGGCGAGGGGGCAAATCGGGTGATGTCGGGCGAGGTTACTGGGCCGCCAGCCATGCGCCGAAATCATCCTTGGCGCGCTGCGTATAGGCCGGATAGCGGTCCTTGCGACCGCGACGGCCCGACCGCGTATCGGGCAGCGGCGGGAAGAGGCCAAAATTCACGTTCATCGGCTGAAAGGTTTTCGCCTCGGCCCCGCCGGTGATGTGATGGATCAGCGCGCCGGTGGCCGTGGTCAAAGGCGGCGGGCCAAGGTCGCGGCCCAGGGCCTGCGCGGCGGCCATCCGGCCTGCCAGAAGGCCCATCGCGGCGCTTTCGACATAGCCCTCGACCCCCGTCACCTGACCGGCAAAGCGCAGATTGGGGCGCAGCCGCAGGCGCATCCGGTCGTCCATCAGCGTGGGCGAGTTCAGAAAGCTGTTCCTGTGAATGCCGCCAAGCCGGGCAAAGCTGGCATTCTGCAGACCGGGGATCATCCGGAACACCTGCGTCTGCGCGCCGTATTTCATCTTGGTCTGGAAGCCAACGATATTATAAAGTGTGCCCAAGGAATTGTCGCGACGCAGCTGAACGACGGCATAGGCCTTTTCGTCCGGCTTGTGCGGGTTGGTCAGGCCCACCGGCTTCATCGGGCCAAAGCGCAGCGTCTCGCGGCCGCGTTCGGCCATCACCTCGATGGGCAGGCAGCCGTCGAAATAGCCTGCGGTTTCGCCTTCGTGAAACTCGGTCTTGTCGGCGGCCAGAAGGGCGTCGAGGAAGGCCTCGTATTCCGGTTTGGTCATCGGGCAGTTGATATAGGCCTTTTGTTCGGCCAGCGTCTCGCCCTTGTCATAGCGCGACTGTTCCCAGGCAATCGCCATGTCGATGGTCTCGGCATGCACGATCGGGGCGATGGCGTCGAAGAAGGCCAGCGCCTCGGTGCCGGTGACGCCGCGGATGGCGCCTGCCAGCGCGTCCGATGTCAGCGGACCGGTCGCCACGATCCAGTTGCCATCCGTGGGCAGTTCGGTGATTTCGCCCGGCACGATGTCGATCAGCGGTTCGGCCTGCAGGGCCTGGGTGACGGCTGCGGAAAACGCCTCGCGGTCGACGGCCAGCGCGCCGCCTGCGGGCAAGCGGTGGCGGCCCGCCATGTCCATGATCAGCCCGCCCGCCGCGCGCATTTCCCAATGCAGCTGGCCCACGGCGTTCATCACGTCATCATCCGAACGGAAGCTGTTCGAGCAGACCATTTCCGCGCAATCGCCGGTCTTATGGGCGAACGTGCCGACCTGCGGGCGCATCTCGTGCAGGATGACGGGGACGCCGGCGCGGGAAATCTGCCAGGCGGCTTCGGACCCGGCCAGACCGGCGCCGATGATGTGAACGGGTTCCATGCGTGTCTCCATAAGGCGCGGGGCTAGCAAAGCGGGCCCGGAATGGAAAGGGGCGGCGCCATTGGCACCGCCCCCCGGATCATGCGACCGATGCTCGCAGAGATCGTCAGATCAGTCTGCAGCGGCTTCGGTCTGGGCTTCGGCGTCGTCGCCGCCTTCGCTGTCTTCCGACCGCAGCGCCGAGGGCGCGGCCAGATTGGCGATGACGAAGTCGCGGTCGATCGTCGCCTTGGCGCCGGACGGCAGCTTGACGTCGCTGATATGGATCGTGTCGCCGATTTCGCGGCCTGCCAGATCGACAGTCAGGTGATCGGGGATGTCACCCGCAGTCACGATCAGCTCGACCTCGTTGCGCACGGTGACCAGCGTGCCGCCCTTTTTCAGGCCGGGGCAGGTGTCCTCGTTGATGAACTCGACCGGAATGAACAGGTTCACCTTGGACGTGCGGCGCAGGCGCATGAAGTCGATGTGGATCGGCAGATCCTTGACGACGTCGCGCTGGACGGCCCGGCAGATGACGCGGACGTCGGGCTGGCCTTCGACCTGCATGTTCCACAGCGTGGACATGAAGCGTCCCGCGCGCAGCTGGGTCAGCAGCTTGTTGAAGTCGAACTGAATGGAAACCGGGTCTTTGCCGTCTCCATACACGATACCGGGCACCTTGCCATCGCGG
Organism: Paracoccus nototheniae; assembly: GCF_004335005.1. Taxonomy (GTDB): domain Bacteria; phylum Pseudomonadota; class Alphaproteobacteria; order Rhodobacterales; family Rhodobacteraceae; genus Paracoccus; species Paracoccus nototheniae. The sequence continues at coordinate 16,813 of NZ_RQRT01000040.1, forward strand.
CGAGCTTGGCGGGCGGCCCCCTTGCCTGACCCCGCGCGTGCCTCGGCCACCAGATTCGGAATCTCTTTGGCCATTGCTTTAATCCTTAAACGTTGTTGAGGGCGCCACCCTCCAAGGGTGCGTGACGCCAAGCGGTGCCCTTAGCGCAATGGGGGCCGGATGTGAAGCCGGAAACGCACGGTCGGGCCCCGGTCCGCACCGGCCAAGATCAGGTGATTTGACTTTGCGCCGCAGCGCCGTTCTATGCCCGCAAGGACTGGTCGTCACAGGGACCGGCGCGCGCGGGGGCATGGGGTGGATCACGGTCACACACGGATGATGTCGGTCGATTACCTGCGGGTCATTCTGGCCGGATTCGTCGTTCTGGCCCATTCCGGTCTGGCCCGCGAAACGCTGCGCGAGACCGGGCAGGCGGGCCTGTGGGGGCTGGCTGCGGGCAACAGCATCCTGCGCGTGGCGGTGCCGGTCTTTACGCTGATCGCGGGGTATTTTCTGGCATCGGCACTGCGCCGGGGGCGGCTGTCGGATTGGGTGGGGCATCTGCTGATGCTCTATGCGATCTGGTCGGCGATCTATCTGCTGTTCCTGTGGCCCTATTACGCGAACCGGCCCGTCTCGCTGACCGCGACCGAGCTGGTGCTGGGCTTCATGCATCTGTGGTTCCTGCAGGGGCTGGCGGTGTCGGGTGTCATTCTGGCCGGGGCGATCAGGCTGGGCCGGGGGGCGGTGATCGGATCGGCCATCCTGCTGGGGCTGCTGGGGCTGGGCCTGCAATATGCCAAAATGAGCGGGCTGTCCGACATGCCGGTCGAACATTATCGCAACGGGCCGGTCTATCTTTATCCCTATCTGGCGATGGGCTGGCTGATCGCCTGCCGTCCGCCGCATCTGTCGTTGGCCGCCCTGTGGGCCATGGTGGCTGCGGGGCTGGCCCTGACGCTGGCCGAAAACATCTGGTGGCTGCACAGGATCGGAGAGGATCCCCTGCTGGAGATCCCGCTTGGCCATCTGGCTCTGTGCCCGGCGCTGCTGCTGCTGGTGATGCGCCTGCCCGCGCCCGCGACCGCGCTGCCTTTGGGGCGGGCGGCGGCGGGGATCTATGTGCTGCATGTGATCGTGCTGCAGGGCCTGCCCCGGATCGGGCTGCCCGACCCGGGGCTTGGCGCTGTGCTGGGGTTTGTGCTGCCGTTTCTGCTGGTCTGGGCAGTCAGCACAGCCGGGGGCCGCCATCGCTGGCTGGCCCGGCTGTTCTAGTCCACCGGTTTCGCGGCGCCGATTTCGGGCGCGGGGCCTAGACGATCGGGTATTCGTCCAGAAATCCGCGCGGGATCAGCACATGCTGCGGCCCGACATTGTTCAGATCGCGTTCGCCGCACAGCGCCATGCTGGTGTCCAGCTCCTTGCGGATGATCTCCAGCGCGCGGGTCACGCCCGCCTCGCCCATCGCGCCCAGACCGTGCAGCCAGGCCCGCCCGATCCAGGTGCCATGCGCGCCAAGCGCCAGCGCCTTCAGCACGTCCTGACCGGACCGGATGCCGCCATCCATATGCACCTCGACCCTGTCGCCCACGGCGCGCACGATATGCGGCAGCATCCGGATCGAGGACAGCGCCCCGTCCAGCTGGCGCCCGCCATGATTGCTGACCACGATCGCATCGGCGCCGAAATCGGCCGCGATCCGCGCATCCTCGGGGTCCAGGATGCCTTTCAGGATCAGCTTGCCGCCCCACATGTCGCGGATCGCGGCGATCTTGTCCCAGTCCAGCCGTTCGTCGAACTGCTCGGCGGTCCAGCTCATCAGGCTGCTGGTGTCGCCGACGCCCTTGGCATGGCCGACGATATTGCCGAAGAACCGCCGTTTCGTGCGCAGCATCCCCATGCCCCACCGCCAGCGGGTCGCCAGATCCAGCATGGTCGGCAGGGTCATCTTGGGTGGCGCGGACAGCCCGTTCTTCAGATCCTTGTGCCGCTGGCCCAGGATCTGCAGATCCAGCGTCAGGACCAGCGCGCTGCACTTGGCGGCCTTGGCGCGATCGATGATGGCGGCCAGAAACTCCTGATCCTTCATCACATACAGCTGGAACATGAAGGGCGCGGTGGTATGGGCCGCCACATCCTCGATCGAACAGATGGACATGGTGGACAGACAGAAGGGCACGCCGAATTTCTCGGCGGCGCGGGCGGCGTGAATTTCGCCATCCGCATGCTGCATGCCGGTCAGGCCCACGGGGGCCAGTGCCACGGGCATGGTGACCGGCATTTCCGCCATCTGGCGCGACAAGCTGCGGTCGGACATGTCCACGGCCACCTTCTGGCGCAGCTTCAGTCTGGTGAAATCGGTGCAGTTGTCGCGAAAGGTCTGTTCGGTATAGCTGCCCGATTCCGCATAGTCGTAAAACATCTTCGGCGTGCGGGCGCGATGCATCCGCTTGAGATCGTCGATACTGGTGATGACGGGCATGGCGCGCACCTTTTGCAAACTGGTCAGAAACTCTTACCAGCGCCCCGCATGTCTGGCAATCACCCGCCCGCGCGGCGGCGCAGATCGTCGCCGACCACCGGGCCGCTCAGCGCGCGGGCCCGCGCCCGCAGCGCCTCGGCCCGCGACAGCGTGGCGGCCTCGACCGGACCCGCATCGGTGCGGACGGCGCCCACATGGGCGGGCAGGGCCGGTTCGGCCAGAATTTGGTCGGTGGGCATCAGGGCGGGGTAATCCGAATCCGCCCCCTCGCTGCAGGCGGCCAGCATCAGCATCAGGATCAGGGCGGCAGGGGCATGTCTCATGACGCCCATGATTACGCCGCCCCGCGTTCCACGGCAACGCCCTCCCTGCCAGGGCGACGGGCCCATGCCACAGCAAAACCCCGCCTTGTCCCGCGCGCCCGCAGCGCGTTAGACAGGATGCATGGCCCGCACCACAGGTTCCCGCGCAACGATCACCGGCCCGCTGATCCGTGACAAGGCCCGCTGCCTGTTCGCGCGGCAGGGTTATGCTGCGGTGTCGATGCGCCAGATCGCGGCGGCGGTGGGGGTGCAGGTGGGCACGCTCTATGCCTATCTGCCCGACAAGCAGGCGCTGCTGGCCGACCTTCTGGAAAGCCATATGCAGGATCTGCTGGCCGCATGGTCCGACGATCCGCAGGCCGACCCGCTGGCGCGTCTGGAACGGTTCGTGCGCTTTCACATCGATTTCAGCATTGATCATGCCGATGCGGTGTTTCTGTCCTATATGGAACTGCGCAATCTGACCCCCGACAATTTCGCCCGCATCGCCGCCCTGCGCGGGCGCTACGAATCAGCGCTGGAATCGATTCTGCGCGACGGCATCGCCAGCGGCACCATGCGGCCCGAGGATCCCAAGCTGACCACTCTGGCGCTGATCGCCATGCTGACCGGCGTCACCAACTGGTACCGCGAGGGCGGGCGCCTGGACCGCGCCCGCATCGCCCAGATCTATTGGGGTCTGGCGCGCGGTGCCGTCGGCGCGGCCTGAACCCTTTCTTCTTCACTCAAATATCCAAATCCCGCGCTTGCCGCCCCGCGCCGCATCCCGGATAATCGCGCCCATGGCCCTGCCCCCCGGTTTCCTTGACGAGATTCGCAACCGCGTTCCGATCAGTCGCGTGATCGGGAAGAAGGTGACATGGGATCTGCGCAAGTCCAATCAGGCGCGCGGCGACTGGTGGGCGCCTTGCCCCTTCCATCAGGAAAAATCCGCCAGTTTTCACTGTGATGACCAAAAGGGCTATTACTATTGCTTTGGCTGTCAGGCCAAGGGCGACGCGATCGGCTTTCTGCGTGACCATGACGGGATGGAATTCATGGATGCCGTCAAGCTGCTGGCGGCCGAGGCCGGGCTGACCATGCCCGAACCCGACCCCCGCGCTCGCGAAAAGACCGACCGCCGCACAAGGCTGCTGGAGGTGACCGAGGCCGCCTGCCGCTGGTTCCGCCTGCAGCTGCAGACCGGGGCCGCCGCAGCCGCGCGCGATTACCTGACCCGGCGCGGACTGGACGACGCCGCGCTGGAGCGGTTCGAGATCGGCTTTGCCCCCGATGCCCGCACCGCCCTGACCGCCGCCCTGCGCGACAAGGGCTTTGCCGAGGATCAGATCGTCGATGCCGGCATGTCCGCCCGGCCCGAAGGCGGCGGCGCGGCCTATGACCGGTTCCGGGGCCGGATCATCTTTCCGATCCGCGACGGGCAGAACCGCTGCATCGGTTTCGGGGGCCGCTCGATGGACCCCGAGGCGCGGGCCAAATACCTCAACAGCCCCGAAACCCCGCTGTTCGACAAGGGGCGCAATCTCTACAACCTCGGGCCCGCGCGCAGTGCCGTGGCCAAGGGCGCGCGGCTGATCGTGGCCGAGGGGTATATGGATGTGATCGCGCTGGCCCGCGCGGGCTTCGATGGCGCCGTTGCCCCTCTGGGCACCGCGATCACCGAAGAACAGCTGCGCCTGATGTGGCGCGTCTCGCCGGAACCGGTGATCGCGCTGGATGGCGATGCGGCGGGCCAGCGCGCCGCCCAACGGCTGATCGATCTGGCGCTGCCCCTGACCGGGCCGGGGCAGGCGCTGCGCTTTGTCATCCTGCCCGCCGGGCAGGATCCCGACGATCTGATCAAGGCCGCAGGCCCCGGCGCGATGCAGGCGCTGCTGGATCAGGCCCGCCCGATGCTGGATCTGCTGTGGTCGCGCGAAACCGTGGGGCAGGTCTTTGACAGCCCCGAACGCCGCGCAGCCCTTGATCGCCGTCTGGCCGAAGCGGTGGCCCGCATCCCCGACGAATTGACGCGCAACCACTACACGCAAGAGATCCGCCGCATGCAATGGGCGCATTTCGGCCCGGCGCGACAGCGCGCGGGCGGGCAGGGCGGCGCGCAGGGGCGCAACCAAACCCGCAATCAGAACCGGCGCCCCGGTCAGGGGCCGGGCAATCGCGCTGCGGTGCCCTTCATTCCGCCCAACATGCCCGAACAGGGCAAGGATCTGCTGGAAGGCGCGGTCCTGTTGATCTGCGCGCTGCGCCCCACGGTGATCGCGCAGGCCGAATCGCGGCTGGAACGCCTGCTGCCGTTGGACCCCGACCGCGCGGCCCTGCTGCATGATCTGCTGACGCAGGGCGACAGCCCCGCCGGGCGGCGCGGCCTTGAAACCCTGCGCTGCGACGCCCATCTGGGCCTGACACCCGCCATCATCGAACGGAAGGATGACGAAAGTGCCGCTGTCATGCTGTTCGATCTGCTGGACAAGCTGGAGGTGGCGCGCGCCACCAGCCACGAACTGCCCCGCGCCGAATCCGAAATTCAGGGCGAGGCCGATGAAGGCCTGACCTGGCGCATCAGCCAGATCGCCCGCGCCCGCCACCGCGCCGAAAACCCCGAGATGGAGACATCGGGCGACATGAACGAGGATCGCGACGCGATGGCCGCCCAACTGTCGGATTGGTTGTCGGGTCAGATCTGGCGCAAGCCGCCCCGGCGCTGAGGGCGAGAATCGGGCAGGGCCAAGGGGCTTGCGAATCATCACTGCGCCCGGCCTTTGATTCGGCCGGAAAGCGCGCTAGAACCGTCATAATTTGCAGGCGATTCGCATCATCGGCGAATCACTTGCCCCAAGACCGCCTGCGAACAAGACCGCCTCGAGAAGGAACCCTGGATGGCCGCCAAGGACGACGAGCACGACAAGACCGACAAGGACGACAATGCCCACACGCTGGACATGAGCCAGGCGGCGGTCAAGAAGATGATCGCCGAGGCGCGCGAGCGGGGCTATATCACCTATGATCAGCTGAACGCCGTCCTGCCGCCCGAGCAGGTCAGCAGCGAGCAGATCGAAGACGTGATGTCGATGCTGTCCGAGATGGGCATCAATGTCATCGAAGATGACGACGCCGCCGAAGAGGCCGAGGGCGGCGCGCTGGTCGCGACCTCTGCCGGATCGCGGGAACTGGCCGTCTCGACCGCCGAAACCGAAAAGCTGGACCGCACCGACGACCCCGTCCGCATGTATCTGCGCGAGATGGGTTCGGTCGAGCTGCTGTCGCGCGAGGGCGAGATCGCCATCGCCAAGCGGATCGAGGCCGGTCGCAACACGATGATCGCGGGCCTGTGCGAAAGCCCGCTGACCTTCAAGGCCATCACGCTGTGGCGCGAAGAACTGCTGGACGAAGAGATCCTGCTGCGCGACGTGATCGATCTGGAAACGACCTTCGGTCAGGCCATGGACGGCGAAGAGGCCGAAGAGGTCGAGCTGACCGTCGAGGGCGAGACCGACACCACCGCCACCAAGCGCGAAGAACTGGACGCCGATGGCAATCCCCTGCGCGTCGAGGATGACGAGGACGAGGACGAGGGGGCCAACCTGTCGCTGGCCGCGATGGAGGCCAGCCTCAAGCCCAAGGTTCTGGAAACGCTGGAAGCGATCGCCAACAATTACGAACGTCTGGCCGACATGCAGGACCAGCGCATGTCCGCCACGCTGAACGAGGACAATACGTTCTCGGCCATCGCCGAAACCGACTATCAGGTTCTGCGGTCTGAAATCGTCGTTCTGGTGAACTCTCTGCACCTCAACAGCGGCCGGATCGAGGCGCTGGTCGATCAGCTTTACGGCATCAACCGCCGGATCGTCACCATCGACAGTGGCATGGTCAAGCTGGCCGACGCGGCTCGCATCAACCGTCGCGAATTTATCGACGCCTATCGCGGGTCGGAACTGGACCCGACCTGGGTGGACCGCATGGCGGCGCAGGCCGGTCGCGGCTGGCAGGCGCTGTTCGACCGCTCGCGCGAGCCGGTGGAAAAGCTGCGGGCCGACATGGCCGAGGTCGGCCAGTATGTCGGCGTCGATATCGAGGAATTCCGCCGCATCGTGTCTCAGGTCCAGCGCGGCGAGAAAGAGGCGCGTCAGGCCAAAAAGGAAATGGTCGAGGCAAACCTGCGTCTGGTCATCTCGATCGCCAAGAAATACACGAACCGGGGCCTGCAATTCCTGGATCTGATTCAGGAAGGCAATATCGGCCTGATGAAGGCTGTCGACAAGTTCGAGTATCGTCGCGGCTACAAGTTCTCGACCTATGCGACCTGGTGGATCCGTCAGGCGATCACGCGCAGCATCGCGGATCAGGCCCGCACGATCCGCATCCCGGTCCACATGATCGAGACGATCAACAAGCTGGTCCGCACCGGTCGCCAGATGCTGCACGAGATCGGTCGAGAGCCGACCCCGGAAGAGCTGGCCGAAAAGCTGCAGATGCCGCTGGAAAAGGTCCGCAAGGTGATGAAGATCGCCAAGGAGCCGATCAGCCTTGAAACCCCCATCGGGGACGAGGAAGACAGCCAGCTTGGCGATTTCATCGAGGACAAGAACGCGGTCCTGCCTTTGGACAGTGCGATTCAGGAAAACCTCAAGGAAACCACGACGCGGGTTCTGGCCAGCCTGACCCCGCGCGAAGAACGGGTTTTGCGGATGCGGTTCGGCATCGGCATGAACACCGATCACACGCTGGAAGAGGTCGGCCAGCAGTTCAGCGTCACCCGCGAACGTATCCGCCAGATCGAGGCCAAGGCGCTGCGCAAGCTGAAGCACCCGTCCCGCTCGCGCAAGCTGCGATCGTTCCTTGACCAGTGACAGCACTCTGACCGCCGGGCTGGCCCCGGCGGACAGGCTGGCTTTGGACGATGGGCTGGACCCGATCAAGGGGCTGGGGTTCTTTCTGTATCGCAGCACCGCCCGACCGGGGCTTGACCATGACGACATGCAGAACATCCTGCGTGTCGCGCGCAGCCGCAATCAGGCTTTGGGTCTGACCGGCTGCCTGCACCACGAAGATGGTCTTTTCTTTCAATGGCTTGAGGGCCCGGTGGACGGGCTGCGGCAAGTCCGGGCGTCGCTGCTGGCCGACAGGCGGCATCTGGATTTCGACCTGCTGGATCAGGGCGCCCTGTCGCATCGACGCTTTCAGGACTGGCGGATGCGGTTTTCGGACCGCGACCGGGCCTCGCTGATGGATTGGTTCGCGCGGTCCGACAGCTCGACCGTGCGCCGGGGCGATTATGCGGGCGGCGTCGGGGCTTTTCTGATGTCGGTCAAGGTCTGACGCCTCGGCCCTTGCGATTTTGGCACGAACGGTGAACACTGCCCCGGAAGACAAGGGCAAGGCGCAGCATGCAGCAATTCGGAACGGATCTGGGGACATGGCTGTCGGACGCGGCGGTGCTGCGCTGGCTGCTGGGCGGGGCGCTGGCCTTAGCCGTGATCCTGTGGCTGCGCCTGCGCCGCGCCGTGACGGGGCTGGCGGCCGTGCAGGCCGCAGGTCAGGCACAGGCGCTGGATCTGACCCGCAGCGCCGCCCGGATCGAGGCGGCCGAGGCGCGCCTGTCCGATCTGACCGAGGATCGCGACGGGCTGACTGACGCACTGCATCAGTCCCGCCACCAGCTGGCCCAGCTGGAAACGCGGCTGGCCGAGGCGCGGTTGCGCGCCGAAAAGGATGCCGAGGCCAGCGCGCGGGAAATCGCCACCTTGCGCGAATTGCGTGCCGAGATGACCCAACAGTTCAAACTGCTCTCGGCCGAGACTCTGCGCGCCCAGCAGGAGGATCTGCAGCGCAGTCAGAATGACCAGCTGTCGGCACTGCTGACGCCGTTCCGCGATCAGGTCCACCGGTTTCAGACCGAATTGCAGACCCGCAACAAGCTGCAGGATCAGGACAGCGCGCGGCTGCATGAACAGATCCTGTCCCTGCACAACCGCAGCGAACAGATCAGCCGAGAGGCCGTGAACCTGACCCGCGCGCTGAAGGGCGACAAGCAGCGGCAGGGTGCCTGGGGCGAGATGGTGCTGGAACGGATTCTGGAGGATTCGGGTCTGTTGTCGGACACGCATTATCAGCTGCAGGCCAGCTGGCGCGATGATGACGGCAAGCTGTGGCGGCCCGATGTCGTGGTGAAGATGCCGCGCGGCAAGGTGATGGTGATCGACAGCAAGGTCTCGTTGAACGATTACGAACAATCGGTGACGCTGGAGAGTGCGGATGCGGCGGCAGCGGCGTTGAAGCGCCATGTCGCGGCGATCCGGGCGCATATCGCCACGCTGTCGGCCAAGGGCTATCAGCGGATGGACGATAATTCGGTCGATTATGTGCTGATGTTCATCCCGATCGAGGGGGCGTTTTCGGATGCGCTGCGGGCTGATCCGGGGTTGGCGGCCTTTGCGATGGAACGCCGGGTGGGTCTGACCACGCCCACCACGCTGATGCTGACGCTGCGCACGGTCGAACATATCTGGGCGGTCGAGCGGCGCGACAGCAACGCTCTGGAAATCGCGCGGCGGGCGGGGCAGCTTTATGACAAGGTCGCCGGTCTGGTCGAGGCGATGGAAGCCGTGGGCCGCGCGCTGGATCAGGCCAACCGCGCGCATGGTCAGGCGCTGGACCGGCTGACGCGGGGCCCGGGCAATGTAATCCGGCAGGTCGAGATGCTGCGCGCCCTGGGCGCCCGCAGCAGCAAGGAGATCGGGTTGGACCATGACCGCACCGATGCGCCCGACGCCCTGCAAACCCCCGAGGCCGCCGAATGATCCATCACCTGACCATCGCCACCCATGGCCCCGCCTGTCACGAGATCACCGCCGATCTGTCCCGCTGGCTGAAGGGCGCGGGCGACGGTGTGCTGACCCTGATGATCCGCCACAGCTCGGCCTCGCTGCTCATTCAGGAAAATGCCGACCCCGAGGTGCAGGCCGATCTGCTGGCATGGCTGGACCGGATGGCGCCGCCTGCCGACCACCCCTCGATGGGCTGGATCACCCATCGATACGAGGGGCCGGACGACATGCCCGCGCATCTCAAGGCCGCGATGCTGCCCACGACCCTGCAGATCCCGGTTGAAGGGGGCAGGATGCTGCTGGGCCGCTGGCAGGGCATCTATGTCGTGGAACATCGCCAAAGCCCGCATCAGCGGCAGGTGGCGGCGATGTTCCAGCCCGCATGAACCGTCCCGCGTGCCCAAATCTTTGATTAGCGGCGGAAATTCTGCCCTCCAACGCGGCATTCGGGCCACAGGTCGGCAGGGGCCTATCTTGTGTTCTGTGGATAACGCTACCCAAGCCCTGCCTGACTGCCTATAGTTGCGGGGGATCGGCCCAGCACAGGGACAACGGAATGCGCTGCCCGTTTTGCGGAAATCTGGATACTCAGGTCAAGGACTCGCGCCCGGCCGAAGACAATGTGGCGATCCGGCGCCGCCGCTTCTGCCCGTCATGCAGCGGGCGGTTCACCACCTATGAGCGGGTGCAGCTGCGCGATCTGGTCGTCGTCAAGACCAATGGCAAGCGCGAGGATTTCGACCGCGACAAGATGGCCCGGTCGATCCGCATCGCCATGCAGAAACGCCCGGTCGAGCCCGAGCGGATCGAACAGATGATCAGCGGCATCGTCCGCCGTCTGGAAAGCACCGGCGAAACCGACATCCCGTCCAAGGCCATCGGCGAGATCGTGATGGAGGCTTTGTCGCGCATCGACAATGTCGGCTATGTCCGCTTTGCCAGCGTCTACAAGAATTTTCAGGATGCGGATGATTTCGACAAGTTCGTGTCCGAACTGCGCCCCGGCGCCGCCCGGGATTGACCCCTGATCTGACAGAGGATGCCATCCACATGGCCCATGCCCTGCGCCTTGCGCGGCGGGGTCTGGGCAATGTCTGGCCCAATCCGGCGGTCGGCTGCGTGCTGATCCGCGACGGGCGCGTGGTCGGGCGCGGCTGGACCCAGCCCGGCGGGCGGCCCCATGCCGAACGCATGGCGCTGGACGCGGCAGGCCCGCTGGCTGCGGCCGCCACCGCCTATGTCACGCTGGAACCCTGCGCGCACCATGGCCGCACGCCGCCCTGCGCGGCGGGGCTGGTGGGGGCCGGGGTGGCGCGCGTCGTCACCGCGCTGACCGACCCCGACCCGCGCGTGGCCGGGCGCGGCCATGCCATGCTGCGCGCGGCGGGCATTCCGCTGACCGAAGGGCTGATGGCGGCCGAGGCCGCCGAATTGCAGGCGGGCTTTCTGTCGCGCATCACCCAAGGCCGCCCTTTTGTCACGCTGAAGCTGGCCAGCAGTCTGGACGGGCGCATCGCCATGGCTAGCGGGGAAAGCCGCTGGATCACCGGGCCCGCGGCGCGCGCCCATGTCCATGCCCTGCGCGCCCAGCATGATGCGATCATGGTGGGCGGGGCCACCGCGCGGGCCGATCTGCCACAGCTGAACGTGCGCGGCATCCGCACGCCGCAACAGCCGGTGCGGATCGTCGTCTCGGCCCAGACCTTGCCGCCTCTGGCAGCGCAGGATGACGACCACGGGCCGCTGTGGCGGGTCGAGGGCACGCCTGCGCAGATCATGTCCGATCTGGCACTGCGCGGCATCACGCGCGTCTTTTGCGAAGGCGGTGGGCAGTTGGCGGCCAGTCTGCTGGGCGCCGGGCTGGTCGATCAGCTGGTCGGCTATACCGCCGGTCTGGCGCTTGGGGCCGATGCCCGGCCCTTTCTGGGACCGACCGGCTGGACCCGTCTGGCCGAGGCGCCGCGCTTTGCGCTGGCCGAGACGCGGCCCATCGGTCCGGATCTGTTCCACCGCTGGCGCCGGGTCTGAGCCGCGCCTAGCGCCGCCAGATCCAGGCATGACCGGCCAGCGCACCCTGCGCCTTGGCCAGCAGGCGCAGGGCGGGAGGGTGGCTGACCTGATCCGCCGCCAGCCGGTGCAGCGCGATCTCGACCGGGCAGGGCAGGCCGGTGAGCGGGTCGCGATAGCGCGGATAGGCGATCAGGCAGGCATGGACCAGCGCCGCCAGATCGGGCCGGGCCTGCCTGCGGGTGGGGATCGGACCCAGATCGCGCGTAAGCCCCCAGCCCGCATAGAAGGGCGCCCCCAGAACGGTCACGGGCCTGTCACGCAGCAGCGCCTCGAACCCCAGGGTCGAGGTGATGGTCCAGACCTCGTCCACCGCCTCGATCAGGGCCACGGGATCGGCCTTGCGGGCAACGTGATCGGCCAAGGCGGCCAGCGCCTCGGGGGCGATCAGGCCGGGCCGCAGACCGGCCTCGACATCGGGATGGGGTTTGAAGATCAGACAGGCGTCGGGGTTTTCGACCCGGACCCGTTCCAGCAAAGCCAGATTGGTGCGCTCGGCCCCCGCGCCCTTGCGGATCGAGGCGTCATCCTCGACCTGTCCGGGCACCAGAATGCGCCGCCGCCCGTCACGGGGCGGCAGGTCGATGCCGCCGCCCAGATTGTATTTGCTGAGCCGCGCGGCAATCAGCGCCGCGATCAGTTGCTGCGCCCGGTCGCGCCCCCCCGGCGGCGGGCCAAGCGCCATCAGCTGCTCCAGCCGTGACGGCTCGGTCGAATCGAAATAGATGCCAAGATCGTCGGCCACCACCGACAAAGGCGGGGTCAGCGCCGCCCCCAGACCGCGCGATCGCAGAAACCCGTCCTCGACCCGGATCGCTTGGGGGACCGCCGCGACGCTGCCCGCCCATGCCAGCGTGACGGCGGGACCGGGCGTCTTGGCAAAGCGCAGGGGCTGCGCGTCGCCGAATTCGCGCGACAGAAAGCGGCGTTTCCACAAGCGCATGCCATAGGCCAGATGGCCGTCGCGGTCCTGACGAAAGGCGCGCGTCTCGGCCTCGATCTGGTCAAGCGCGCCTTCGAAATCGGTCAGCCGGTCGCGGCAGGGATCATACCAGACCGGCCCGCGCAGATGGCTGGCGGCAAACAGCGCCTCTCGCGGGGCATCGCCCCGACGACCGGGGGGCAGGGGCATCTCGTCCACGGAAAGGCCCCAGCCCGCATAGAAGGGCTGGCCGAACAGGCGTGGACGGTGGCCCGCCAGCAGCGCCTCGTATCCCAGCTGAGAGCTGATCGCATAGACCGCATCCGCCTCGGCCACTAGCCGCCAGGGCGAGACGGGGACGTCGCAGATCTCGTCGCCGGGGCGCAGATCCTCGGCCCCCAGATGGCCGGGGCGCAGGCCTGCGGCGGTTTCGGGATGGCTGCGGATCACGATGCGGGCGCCGGGATGTTCGTCGCGCGCGGCCTGCAGCATGGTCAGAAACCGCGCCCGCCCGGCACCTTGCAGCGAGGCATCGCCCCGTGTCTGGTCGATGATCAGCACATAGCCGGGCCGGGGCGGGTCAAGCGCCGGGTCGTGGTGGTTGTATTTCGACAGATCGGCGGCGCGCAGCCGCGCCAGCAGACGCACCGCGCGTTCGGTCATCCCCGGCTGCAGCGGCTGGCCGATCAGCCGTTCCAGCCTTGAGGGGCGGGCGGGGTCGAAATGCAGCCCATCGGGATCGATCAGCAGACCCAAGGGGCCGCGCGCCGCCAGCCGACCCTTGGCGCGTCCCGGCAGGACGGATCGGACAAAGGCGTCCTCGACGGTGATGATGGGGCAATTGCGGCGGTGCGCGACGGACCGGCCGCGCCATGCGGTGGGGCTGGCGCCCCAGATCCCCACCGGCTGACCGGCGCGGGGCAAGGCCAGAACCGGCGGGTGGCCCGCCAGCGTCAGGATCCGGGCGATGCGGGGCCGGGTCAGAAATCCGAGATTGAAAACACAAAGCCGCCGGGATGTCCCGGCGGCTGAGAGGTCGTCTTGACCCATGCGGCGATTACCGGCCGATGCTGGACAGGCTGTCGGCGGTCGCGGCGCTGCCGGTCACGGCACCCAGGGTCTTCTGCCACTGGACGTACGGCGCCTCGGTCACATAGACGGTGTCGCCGTCGCGGATCACGAAGTCGCGGGCCAGAAACAGCCCGTTCGGGCGCGTCAGGTCCAGCACATAGGCAAAGCGCTGCGTGCCCACGACCGGCTTGCCCAGCACCCGCGAGGCCACCGATTCGGGTTCGTCGCGCAGAACGAAGACGCCGGTCGGGTCGGCCAGCGCGCTGGTCAGACCGCCGACCATCGCGATGGCCTCGGCGGCGTTGATGACCTCGTTGCCCAGGGGAACGCGGGTCTGGCCGCCAAGCGCGCCAAGGGCGGTAAAGGTCCGCTGATCTTCCTCGACCACGATCAGGTCGCCGGGACGCAGGGCGATGTCGTTGTTCGGGCTGCCGTAAAGGTCGGACAGCCAGATGCGGCCACTGTCATTGCCGCGCTTGACGGTGACGACGGCGACCTCGGGTTCGATGGCGACGCCACCGGCACGGGCCAGCATGGCCGACAGCGACCGGGTCGGACGCTCGATCGGATAGACGCCCTGCGCGCCGACGCGGCCCACGACCGACACGGTCGCGCCGTCGCCCGCCACGCGCTGCACCGTCACCTGCGGATCGGGGGTCTGCGCGCTGAGCCGGGTGGTGATTTCCTGACGCAGCTGGTCGGGGGTGTTGCCCGCCGCCCGCACGCGCCCGGCATAGGGCACAAAGATGAACCCGTCGCTGTCCACCTGAATTTCGGTCAGGGTGGTCGAGCTGGCACCAAGCGAGGTCAGCAGACCGTCATCGACGTTTTCCCAGATCGACAGGCCCAGCACGTCGCCGGCCCGGATCTCGTCCGCGCCGACCTGACCGGCCGCGCGGAAGCTGTTGGAAAAGCCATAGGCCGCCGCAAAGGCCGAGGCGCGGGTCACGTGATCGTTCACATAGATGACCTGCGTATTGCCGCCCCGTTCGACGGCCCCTTCGAAGATCTCGTTCTTGTTCGGACCCGACCGCGGCAGCCCGCAGGCAGCCAGCAGGGTCAGGGATGCGATCATGAACAGCCTCAGGGGGGCTGCCGACCGAATGGAAAATGTCACCTCGATACTCCTGTTATCTGGCTCCGGCGTTAAAGGCCGGTTTTGGCGCAGTCTAGCTTTGTCTGCAGGGACAGGCCATAAATTGTTGGAACGTACTGTTCAATTGTCTTGATCGGCAAGTTGCTGGCGCGGCAGGATCGGTCCCGAAGCCAGCGCATCATAGGGATCATGGGGCGACAGCAGCATGTCGGCCACCAGCCTCAGGGCATGGGCGCGCGACCGGCTGGCATAGAATCCCCCGGGAATCTGGCTGGTTTGCAGCAAATAGTCGCGAAACACCCGATAGGCCTGCGGGTCCGGCGCCTCGGGCGATTTCAGGAAATCGTCCAGTGACTGTTCGGACACCAGCCCCGGTTTTTCATAGACGGCGCGGCCAAGCGTCTTGACGGGGATCCCGCGCCACAATGCCTGCTGGGCGGCGGTCGAATTCACGGTCACAACGGCGCGGGCATGCGACAAAATCTCGGCCAGTTTGCCGCCGCGGATGTAATGCACACGGTCGCGGATGCCATGTTCGGTGGCCGAGGCATGGATGGCGGCGCGGTTGCCCGCGCGCCCGTCCTCCAGCGGATGGGCCTTGAAGACCAGATGATGATGGCGCGGCGCCGCGCGGGCAAAGCTGGCGACGACCTGAGCGATGAACTGTTCGTTTTTGGTGAACGGCGAATGGCCCAGGAAATTCGAGTCATGTTCCAGCTGCATCGGCACCAGGGTATAGGGCCAGCCCGACAGCCGCAGGCGCCGCCATTGCACCGCCCGCCCCACATTATACGCGGGCGCCAGCAGAAAGCGGCGCAGGTTCAGCCGGAATTCCTGCATGACCGGGATCGCCCGATGCCCGGCATAGGCGCGATAGCGGCGGTTCGCGATCAGGATCAGGAAATGGTAAAAGGCGCCATAGAACTTGTGCTGGCGCATGTCGCCCCAATGGGCGGGCGGGCGGCGCACCTCGCTGATCTGTTCGCGCAGGGCGGCGCGCATCTGGGCCAGCGGAATGCGCAGCAGCACCGAATTGCCGTTCGAGCCCTGCCGTTCATAGCTGATCCAGTAGGGGCGCAGATAGCCTTCCTCGAACACATGGATGCGCAGGCCCCGTTCGGTCGCCAGACGGCGGGCGGTGGCGTGGATGGCGCGAACATCGCCGTAAAGCACGATGTCGGTGACGCCCTTGTCGTCAAGGATCCGCGCCAGATGGTCGGGCCAGTCCTGCACGTTCCCCTCGTGCCGGATGAAACTGGACGTGTCGGACCAGAAGAATTCGTCGCCCGCGTTGAAGCCGCAGCGCCAGACCGAGGCCCCCGCCGCGCGCAGCAGCCGGGCCAGCCGGTCGAAGAACGGCCCATGCGGGCCCTGCAGCATCAGAAACACATGCCGGTCGCCATGCGGCCTGCCATTCGCAGGTTTGCCATCCGTGGGTCTGGCATCCGCAGGTCTGGCATCCGGCCCCGCGTCGCCTTGGGCCAGCGCGGGCGGTTTGACATGCAGAGAGGGCGGGCCTTGGTGGATCATGGGCATCTTGTGCGACAGGCGGGCCGGAAGGGGCGCGCTATGGTCCATCACATGCCATGTCTGAACCCGTGGTTCCAGAAATTTGTGAGACAGGGTTAAGGGTCTGACAAGGGCTTGGTGCTTGAACGGGCAGGGCCGATGGCCTAGGTCAATTTCAACGGCAAGGATGGAACGGGCATGTTTACGGGTATCATCACGGATATCGGCGCGGTGCGCGCGGTCGAGATGCGGGGCGACATGCGCGCGCGCATCGCCTGCGCCTATGACATGGCGGGTGTGGACATGGGCGCGTCGATCGCCTGTGACGGGGTCTGCCTGACGGTCGTGGCCAAAGGGCCGGACTGGTTCGATGTCGATATCTCGGCCGAGACGCTGTCCAAGACCAGCATCGGCGCCGAGGGCTGGCCGGTCGGCAAGCGGCTGAACCTGGAACGCGCGCTGCGTGTGGGTGACGAACTGGGCGGCCATATCGTCAGCGGCCATGTCGATGGCGTGGCGCGTATCGTGAACGCCTCGCGCGATGGCGACAGCCTGCGGCTGGTCTTCGAGGCGCCCGCAGCTTTGGCGCGCTTCGTGGCGCCCAAGGGCTCGGTCGCGCTGAACGGCACCTCGCTGACCGTGAACGAGGTTCACGGCAACCGCTTTGGCATCAACCTGATCCCGCATACCCAAGCGGTCACCACATGGGGCGACGCCGCCGAGGGCGATGTCGTCAATCTGGAGATCGACACGCTGGCCCGCTATGTCGCGCGGCTGGCCGAGGCGGGTGCGGCCTGATCATGGGCGCAGGCATCGGTCACAATCGCGGCCCGTCGCTGGAAGGCACCAGCTGGCGCCGCCATTGCTGGGGCCATGCCCGCCGACAGCTGCTGCCGGTCCTGCCGATCGAGGTGGTGCGCCTGCGGGTCCGCCGCGCACAGGCCTTGGGTCTGGAATACAAGACCTATGCCGGGCTGCGCGCCACGACCGGGCGCGATCTGATCGCCTTTCTGTTTTCGTCGAACGCGCTTGGGGTCTTTCGGGACGGTCAGGCCCTGGCGCCCGAGCGGGCGCAGCGGCTGGCCGATCTGGCCGCCGAACGGCATCTGGGCGCAGGACCGGGGCTGGATGCCGACGCTTTGGCCGCGCGGATCGCGGCACGGTCTGCCCTGCCGCTGCCGGACCTGACGATGTCATGGTCGGGGATGCGCGACCGCATGAAGGGCTGGCTGGCCGCGCAGGGCCTGCCCGGCGACGCCGTTCTGATGATCGGCGAGACCGACCACGAACGAGAGATCATGGCCGCTGCCGGTCTGGCGGGCTTCGTCACGGGCCAACGCTATTTCGGCCCGCGCAATTTCCAAGGACAAAACCATGCAGTTTGAAGAACCCGGCCCGGTGGAACGCGATCTGTCGCAGGCGATTTCCCCCATCGAAGAGATCATCGAAGAAGCCCGCAACGGGCGCATGTATATTCTGGTCGATCACGAGGACCGCGAGAACGAGGGCGATCTGTGCATTCCCGCGCAGATGGCCACGCCGGATGCGGTGAATTTCATGGCGACCCACGGGCGCGGGCTGATCTGCCTGTCTCTGACGGCGGCGCGGATCGAGACGCTTGGCCTGACGCTGATGAGCCCCAAGAACTCCAGCCGCCACGAGACCGCCTTCACCATGTCCATCGAGGCGCGCGAGGGCGTGACGACCGGCATCAGCGCCCATGACCGCGCCCGCACGATCAGCGTCGCCATCGATCCGACGACCGCGGCCACCGATATCGCGACGCCGGGCCATATCTTTCCGCTGCGCGCCCGGGATGGCGGCGTTCTGGTGCGCGCGGGCCATACCGAGGCGGCGGTCGACATCTCTCGTCTGGCCGGGCTGAACCCCTCGGGCGTGATCTGCGAGATCATGAACGATGATGGCAGCATGGCACGCCTGCCCGATCTGGTGGATTTCGCACAGCGCCACGGGCTGAAGATCGGCACGATCAGCGATCTGATCCGCTATCGCCGCCGCTATGACAATCTGATCGCGGAACGGGCGCAGCGCCCGGTGCAGTCGGTTCATGGCGGCGACTGGATGATGCGGGTCTTTGCCGATGAGACGCAGGGCACCGAACATATCGTGCTGACCAAGGGCGATCTGACCGCCGACGGGCCGGTGATGGTGCGCATGCACGCGCTGGACCCCCTGCATGACGTGCTGGGGATCGGGCGGCAGGATGCGGGCAGTCTGCCTGCCGCCATGCAGGCCATCGCGGATCAAGGCCGGGGCGTCGTGGTGCTGATCCGCGATCTGGACCATGCCATCGCCGCACCGGGCGAGGTCGGCCCCCATACGCTGCGTCAATACGGGCTGGGGGCGCAGATCCTGTCGGCGCTTGGCCTGTCCGAACTGATCCTGCTGACCAATTCCGCGCCCGTGAAGGTGGTGGGTCTTGACGCCTACGGGCTTTCGATCCATTCCACCCGGCCTATTCCCAAGGACTGAGAGATGGCCTCGAACACGCAACATCACGAACTGGCGCTGCCGCGTCTGGATGCCCCGGTGCGCCTGCTGGCGGTCGTGGCCCCTTACTATAAGGACGTCACCGACGCGATGCTGGCCGGCGCGCGCGCCACGGCCGATGCCGCCGGAGCCAGTCTGGATCTGGTCGAAGTGCCCGGCGCGCTGGAAATCCCGACCGCTGTCGGGATGGCCTTCCGCAGCGGACGCTATGACGGGTTCGTGGCGATTGGCTGCGTGATCCGGGGCGAGACGACGCATTACGACACGGTCTGCAATGACAGCTCTCGCGCATTGACGCTGCTGGGGTTGCAGGGCGTCTGTCTGGGCAATGGCATCCTGACGGTCGAAAATCCGGGTCAGGCGCAGGTCCGCGCTGATCCGGCTGGCCAGAACAAGGGGGGCGGCGCTGCGGCGGCGGCCCTGCATCTGATCGCATTGGCCCGGCACTTGTCCGCTGGCCGCAAGGACGCCGCGCCCGATCATGACGTGATCCGTCTGGCCGGCGCATTGGAAGGGCAGGGCAGGGCATGAGCGATACCGATCAGGACAAGCGCCCCGACCGCCGCACGCTGAGTGCCGCGGCCCGGATGTATGCCGTTCAGGCGCTGTTCCAGATGGAGGCGGCGGGCCAGTCCGCCGACCGCGTCACCCGCGAATTCCGCGATTTCCGCATCGACTTCGAGGATCGCGACGGCCCCACCGCCGAGGCGGACGAGGCTTTGTTCGCCCGCATCGTCGATGATGTGGTCATGTGGCAGTCGCGGATCGATCAGGCAACCGACCGGGGGCTGGTGGCCAAATGGCCCATCGACCGCATCGATCCGGTTCTGCGCGCGGTCTTTCGCGCCGCCGGGGCCGAACTGGTGACCGAACGCGCGCCTGCCAAGGTCGTCATCACCGAATATGTCCGCCTGACGCAGGCTTTCTTTCCCGATGGCCGCGAAGCGCGCTTCGTGAACGCCGTTCTGGACCATATGGCCCGCGATCTGCGCCCCGATTCTCTGCCCTGATCCTGTGACAGGCGGCTTGTTGGGCAAGGCCCGGACCTTTGGTCCGGGCCTTTTCGCTGTCCTCGTCCGGTCCTGTCCCGTCCGCAGGCTGTTCCACAGCACAAGACCGTGTCGTTCCCGCCTGATTGTCGTGGCATCTGTGCAACAACTTTCAGGCTGATCCATCCGGTTTTTTCTGCCCAAATTCTGAACAGTCACGCCTTTGTTTCAGACAATGCCTTCGCTTTTTGCGGCACATAACCCATGCAGGATGTGCAAAAAGGACGCATAATCCTTGGCTTGGGTCATGACGGATTTGGTTGCATCAAGTTTGATTTCAGGCCGTTTTCGGCGAGTGCCCGCGCATTCTTGTCAAGGGCGGGGGCCCGTCACATTTCTGCGATGACACCAAGAAATGCGGTGCTCTTTGAAGCGCCGGGGGGGTGCGCTAATTGATGTCCCAGCAGAGATGCTCTGGTGCCCGCTACGGGGTCAGGACAATCCTACTCAGCTTTATGAGGACGAACACATGAAAAAAGTTACGCTGCTGACCAGCACCGCCGCGATCCTGGCCGCCCTGTCGGTTCCCGCATTCGCGCAATCCGAAATCTCGACCGGCGCAGACGCCTCGGGCATCTCGGCTATCGATGACCGCATCACCGACATCGAAGACGATGTGACCGACCGCTTTGACCGCGACAACGATGCCGACCGCTTTGGTCCGGCCGACCGTCGTCAGGGCCTGTTCGGCACCATGTCGCTGAGCTACACCGGTCGCACCGGCAACACCGAGAACCAGGATCTGGCGATCGGCGGCCGTATCAACTACAACCAAGGCGTCTTTGCACAAAGCGTCGGCCTGTCGATTGAATTCGGCGAGGACGACAACGGCAACAAAGACCAAGAAGATATCAACGCGATCTATGACGCGCAGTATTACTTCAACGACCAGTTCTATGCATTCGCTCTGGGCCGTGTCAGCCAGAACGGTCTGGTCGACGGCGTCCGGAACAATGACGACCAGTCGGACGAAGACTTTGCTGCCGAGTTCGATAACTTCCGCACCGACGCGTTCTTGGGCTTCGGTCCTGGTTACCGCATCCTGAACACTGAAGAGACCACCTGGCGCGTTCAGGCTGGTGTCGGCGTCCGCTACACCAAGACCGGTGCGCAGGAACTGGGTTCGAACTTTGACGGTACCCCGGCAGATTCGTCGAACACCGACGTCGGTTATATCGCGTCCTCGCGTCTGTACCACCGCTTCAACGATGTGGTCTTTATCACGAACGACACCGACTATCTGGGTTCGGATGACTCGGCCGACGTGATCACCAACGAGTTCGGCGTGAACTTCCGCGTCTCCGAGCAGCTGGCGACCCGTGTGAGCTACACGACCGAGTACCAGGAAGAACGTGCGATCCGCACCGACAACACCGTCGGTCTGGCCGTGGTCTACGGTTTCTGATCCGACCCCTCTTGGATCAGTCTCTCTGGAAGGGCGGCCCTCGGGCCGCCCTTCTTGCGTTCGGAGTACAGGCTTGGCGGAGCATAGGCGTGGCGGAGCATAGGCGTGGCGGTGCATGGCCGCAGGGGCCGTGCAGGGACAGCCAAAGGGCATCACGCAGCCCTCAGGGGCCTGTGACGGCCTCTGTGACCGCACTTGCCCGGGTGTAAGTGCCTATAGGGGGAAGGTGGCGGGAACCGCAGCAACCGCGACGGCGACAGATTTCCCGAAAGCCTGATATATCAGGTGGGTACCGGGTAACGTGACCAGGGCCACGACAGAGCCAGCGCCCTCGGAAAACTTATAGGCCAGTGGAAAAATGGCCGTACGCGCGAAGAGCAGAAGCCCGCCACCGACAAATCTAGGGCCGCACGCCGTGCATATCAAGCCACTGCGCGCATGACAGCGTCCGGGATTCGGAAGGGCAGGGGATATGACGGGTCCGATTCGCGGCGGAAAGCCAATCACCGCATTGATCGGAATCGTAATTCCCATTTAAATTCAGTGCCTTGTAATAAAATCTGCCAAGCGGTGTCATTTTGCTGTTGCAGGCATTCCGAACTGACCCTAAACACCGCTTCACCGAAGGCGGGAACGCGGACGGGGCGGGGAAGACGGGGTTGCGACCTTGGACGATCTGGAGACATTCTGGGACTGGATGACCTGATGGGGCGCCACGATTGTAGCGCTTGATCGGTGATTTTTGTTCCTCTGCTTTTTGACATTGATGGATATCTGAAGAGATATGCGGGCGGTTCGGTCGTCATACGATCGAGAGACTTGCATATCGGCCTGGTAGCGAAAGCGATGATCCAGGTGTCAGCTTCACTGTTTGTCG
>NZ_RQRT01000041.1 GCF_004335005.1 Paracoccus nototheniae
CGGGGCGCGGCCATCAGTGGCGGAAATGGCGCTGGCCGGTCAGGACCATCGCCAGCCCAAGCCGGTTCGCCGCCGCGATCACCTCGTCATCGCGCATCGACCCGCCGGGCTGGATCACCGCGCGGGCGCCCGCTTCGGCCAGCGCCTCGATGCCATCGGCAAAGGGGAAGAACGCATCCGAGGCGACGGCGGACCCCACGGTCAGCGGCTGGTCCAGCCCCATGGCTTGGGCCATATCCTCGGATTTGCGGCGGCCGATGCGGGTGCTGTCCACGCGGCTCATCTGGCCTGCCCCGATGCCGACGGTGGCCAGATCACGGGCATAGACGATGGCGTTCGATTTGACATGCTTGGCGACCGTCCAGGCAAACAGCAGATCGGCCAGTTCCGCATCCGAGGGCTGGCGCTCGGTCACGATGCGCAGATCGGCGCGGGCCACATGGCCGTTGTCGCGGCCCTGGGCCAGAAAACCGCCCGCCACCTGCCGGAATGTCAGCCCGCCCGCACGGGGATCGGGCAGACCGCCCGTGGTCAGCAGGCGCAGGTTCTTCTTGGCGGCAAAGATGCGTTTGGCGTCGTCGTCGGCATCGGGCGCGATGACCACCTCGGTAAAGATCTTGACGATCTCCTCGGCGGTGGCGCCGTCCAGCGGCTGGTTCAGCGCGATGATGCCCCCAAAGGCCGAGGTCCGGTCGCAATCGAAGGCGCGCTTGTACGCCTCCAGCGGGGATGCGCCTTGCGCCACGCCGCAGGGGTTAGCATGCTTGATGATCGCGCAGGCGGGGCCTTGGGCCGGGTCGAATTCGGCCACCAGCTCGAACGCGGCATCGGTGTCGTTGATGTTGTTGTAGGACAGCTCCTTGCCCTGCCACTGGCGGGCGGTGGCCACGCCGGGGCGGCTGTCGCCGGTGACATAGAAGGCGGCCTGCTGATGCGGGTTCTCGCCATAGCGCAGCCCCTGTGCCAGCGTGCCGGCAAAGGCACGGCGGCGGGGCGAGCCCTCGCCGATCGCCTCGGCCATCCATGTGCTGACGGCGGCGTCATAGGCGGCGGTGCGGGCATAGGCGATCTGCGCCTGACGCTGGCGGAAGGGCAGGGTGGTGCCGTCATGCGCGTCCAGTTCTGCCAGCACCGCGTCGTAATCCTGCACATCCACGACCACGGTGACGAAGCCGTGGTTCTTGGCCGCCGCCCGGATCATCGCCGGGCCGCCGATATCGATATTCTCGATGCAGGTGTCGTAATCGGCGCCCTTGGCGACGGTCTCCTCGAACGGGTACAGGTTGACGACCAGCAGGTCGATCGCCTGAATGCCGTGATCCTGCATCGCCGCCAGATGATCGGCATTGTCGCGCAGCGCAAGCAGCCCGCCATGCACCGCCGGGTGCAGCGTCTTGACGCGACCGTCCATCATCTCGGGGAAACCGGTGACCTCGGCCACGTCGGTGACGGCCAGTCCCGCATCGCGCAGGGCCTTGGCGCTGCCGCCGGTGGACAGGATCTGCACCCCCCGCGCCGCCAGCGCAGAGGCAAAGCCGATCAGGCCGGTCTTGTCGGATACCGAGATCAGCGCGCGTTTCAGGGCGACGGGAGCGGTCATGAGGGCCTCGTGTCTGGTTCCCAGCCCGATTAGCGAACCGGGGGGCGAAGGTCCAGCGCCGGATGCCCGTCGGGGCGCGCCGGGGCCTGTCGGGCCGCCCCGGATGCCCTGCGGCTCAGCGCCCGCCGAACAGCTTGCGCAACAGACCGGCCGCGGCCACCAGCATCACCGCCGTGCCGATCCCGGATGCCAGCCCCCCGGCGCCGCGCGACACGGTCGTGGCGCTGCGGGTCTTCATCACGGCCTGCGCTACCTTCATGCCCATCGCGACATATGCCAGTTTCATCGTGCCATCCTTTTGTTCACAGGGTCGCACGGGAAAGCCTTGGCAAGGGCGGGCGGTTCCCCGCCCTCACGGCGTTTTCAGACGGCTGACGGGTTTTCAGACAGGCTTGCGCAGCCGCGCCAGATAGAACCCATCCATGCCGCCAAGACCCGGCCAGAAGTCCGGGCGCAGGCGCAGCCCGCCTTCCTCGGTGATCCAGTCCGGTTCGATGCCGGGCAGGGCGATGCCGGGCATGTCGGGGCGTTCGACGGCCAGACCGGGATGACGCTCCAGCGCCTCGGCCACCTGCACCTCGCCCTCGTCGGGGATCAGCGAACAGGTGGCATAGACCAGCCGCCCGCCCGGCCGCAGCAGGCTGAGCGCATGATCCAGCATCGCGGTTTGCAGCTCGATCAGTTCGGCGATGCCGTGGCCGTCACGGATGAAAGGCAGATCGGGATGGCGGCGGATGGTGCCCGTGGCGCTGCAGGGCGCATCCAGCAGAACCGCATCGAACAGCGTCGCGGGGCGCCAGTCCAGCACATCGGACGGGACCAGTTCGGCGGACAACCCGCAGCGCGTCAGGTTTTCCGTCACCCGGCGCAGGCGCTGCGGGCTGAGATCGACGGCGGTGACCCGAGCCCCGGCAGCGGCCAGTTGCAGCGTCTTGCCGCCCGGCGCGGCGCACAGATCGGCGATCACCTCGCCCGCCGCAGGGGCCAGCAGACGGACGGGCAGGGCGGCGGCGGCGTCCTGCACCCACCAGTCGCCCGCCTCGAACCCCGGCAGGGTGGACACCTGCGCAGGCCCCGACAGCCGCCATGATCCGGTCGGCAGCGCCTCGGCCCCCGGAACCGGGGTCGCGCCCGGCTTCAGCGTCAGATCCAGTGGCGCGCCCCGCTGATGCGCGGCCTCGATCGCGCGCATCACCGGATCGCCATAGGCATCGACCAGCGGGCCGCGCAGCCATTCGGGCAAGGGCTGGGGCGGCAGCGTGGCCCAGTCCGGGAACGCGGCGGCCTTGCGCAAGACCGCATTCACCATCCCCGCCGCCGCCTGACCGCGCGCGCCAAGGGTGCGGGTCAGATCGACGGCGGCGCCGACCACGCCATGGCCGGGGGCGCCCAGTTCCAGCATCTCGACCACCGCCAGACGCAGCACATCCGCGATCTGGGGGGCGGGCTTGCGGTTGACGAACGCCTCGATCACCTGATCGGCGCGGCCCTGATGGCGCAGCGTTTCCGCCGCCAGCCGGGCGGCACGGGCCTGATCGGCCACAGGCAGGGACCGCAGCGCGCCGGACTGGTCGCCAAGCGACCGCCCCTCGCGCACACCCTGGATCAGTTGCAAGGCGCCCTTGCGCGCCAAATCGCCACCCGGCTTTGCCAAAACGCTTTCCTTCGCCTAGATCTTGTTCAAGACTGACCGCGACCCATACGCCCATTTAAGGGATGTTTCCATGAGTGATGACACCGGCCCGAACGCCGCCCCGCAATCCACCGATCTGCCGCCCTCCGATCTGCCGCCTGCAGCCGCCCGCGCGCTGGCCGAGGCCGAGGCCCGCCGCAAGCGGCAGGCGGGTCAGATCCTGCCCGTCGAATATGGCGGGCGCGACGGCCCCGAGGCCGTGCGCTATGGCGATTGGGAAAAGAACGGTATCGCGGTGGATTTCTGAATGGCGATGGACTGGCTGAAAGCCACGGCCACGCAGCAGGGCCGCGCGATCATGGCGGGCGTGCTGGACCCGATCGACCAGACCGAGGCCTATCTGGCCGCCGCCAAGGCCCATCCCGACTGCGCCCGCATCTTTGCCCGGCTGACGCCTGAACGCGCCCGGTCCGAGGCCGTCGCCGCCCATGATCGCGCCAAGCAGGAACGCCGCCACAGCCTGCTGGACGGCGTCGCGATCAGCTGGAAGGACAATATCGACAGCGGCGGCACCGTGACCGAGGCCGGGTCCAAGCTGCTGGAGGGGCGGGTGCCGCGCAAGGATGCCAACATCCTGGCCCGTGCCGCCCGGCGGGGGACTGTCTGTCTGGGCAAGACGCATATGACCGAACTGGCCTTTTCCGGGCTGGGGCTGAACCCGGTGACGGCGACCCCGCCCAATGCGCTGGACCCCGATCTGGCGCCGGGGGGATCGTCGTCGGGGGCCGCCGTCTCGGTCGCGCTTGGGCTGGCGGCGGCGGCGATCGGCACGGATACCGGCGGCTCTGTCCGGGTGCCTGCGGCGTGGAACGGGCTGGTGGGGTTCAAGCCCAGCCATGATGCGCTGCCCGAAAAGGGCGTGGTGCCCCTGGCGCGCAAATTCGACATCGCCGGCCCACTGGCCCGCAGCGTCGAGGATTGCGCCCAGCTGTTCGCGATCATGGCCGATCAGCGCGCCCCTGATCTGGACGGCGCGACGGTGGACGGTCTGCGTCTGATGGTGCTGGACGGGCTGCCCTTTGACGGGGCCGAGGCCGGTCCCGTCAACGCCTTCGAGGATGCCGTGGATCGGCTGGCCCGGGCCGGGGCCGCCGTCACCCATGTCACGACCGACTGGCTGGACCGCGCCATGGCCCTGTCGCCGCAACTGTTCGCGCCCGAGGCCTATGGCATCTGGCGCGCGCAGATCGAGGATGCGCCCGAACTGATGTGGAAGCCGATCCTGGAACGGTTTCGCGGTGGCGCCGATGTCAGCGCCCCGGATTACGTCGCCGCATGGGAAAGCCTGATGCGGGTGCGCCGCAAATGGGTGAAAGAGGTCGTGGGCGGCTTTGACGCCGTGCTGGTGCCGACCGTGCCGATCATGCCCCCCAATGCGCAGCGCCTGATGGAGGACGAGGCCGAATTCGTCCGCGCCAACCTGCTGACCCTGCGCAACACCCGGATCGCCAATCTGCTGGGTCTGCCGTCCGTCACGCTGCCGACCGGGCATCCGGCCTGCGGGATCTCGCTGATGGGTCATGTGGGGCAGGACCGCCATCTGCTGCGCGTGGCCGCCGGGGCCGAGGCTGCGTTGGGGGTCTGACCCCGGGGCGGTTTGGTCTTTGCTGGACGCAAGGGCCGCTTCACGCTAAAGTTTCGCCCAAGGAACGGGGCGCAGACCCCGGAAAGCGAGGCAGAGATGGCATTCCCCGAGCGGTTCATGAACCTGCCGGACTACGCGTTTCCGCGCCTGCGGGCGCTGTTGGCAGATATCACGCCGGGGCTGGCCCCTGGTCAGACCCCGATGATTCTGACCATCGGAGAGCCTCGGCATCCGATGCCCGGTTTCGTGGCAGAGATCATGGCGGCCAGCATCGGTCAGCTGGCCAAATACCCCCCAAACGAGGGCGCGCCCGAATTGCTGTCCGCGATCGGCGGCTGGCTGGGCCGTCGCTATGATCTGGACGTGACGCCCGACCGGCTGATGGTGCTGAACGGCACCCGAGAGGGGCTGTTCAACGCCGCCCTTGCCCTGTGCCCCGAGGTCAAGAACGGCCAGCGCCCGGCAATCCTGATCCCCAATCCCTTCTATCAGGTCTATGCCGTCGCCGCCGCCGCTGTGCAGGCCGAGGCGGTCTTTGTCGCGGCCACGCCCGACACAGGCAACCTGCCCGATTACGCCTCTCTGGAACCGGCATTGCTGGACCGGGTGGCGCTGGCCTATCTGTGCTCTCCGGCCAATCCGCAGGGTGCGGTGGCGGACCGGACTTATCTGGAAACGCTGGTCACGCTGGCCGAGCGGCATGATTTCCTGATTCTGGCCGATGAATGCTATTCCGAGATCTGGCGCGACACGCCGCCCCCCGGCGCCTTGCAGGTTGCCACCGCGATGGGGCTGGCGGATCGGGTGGTGATGTTCAATTCGCTGTCCAAGCGGTCGAACCTGCCCGGCCTCCGGTCGGGCTTTGCAGCGGGCGGGGCGGCCCAGATCGCCCGGATGCGCCAGCTGCGCAATTATGCCGGTGCGCCTTTGCCCCTGCCCGTGCAGCGCGTCAGCGAGGCCGCATGGGGGGATGAGGCGCATGTGGCGGTCAGTCTGGCGCTGTATCAGGACAAATACCGCATCGCCGACCGGGTGCTGGGCGATATTTCCGGCTATCTGCCGTCTGAGGGCGGGTTCTTTCTGTGGCTGCCGGTCGCGGATGGCGAGGCGGCGGCGCGCAAGCTGTGGGCAGAGGCGGGCATTCAGGTGCTGCCCGGCGCCTATCTGTCGCGCGCGGTGGACGGCATGAACCCCGGTGCCGGGTTCATCCGGGTGGCGCTGGTGGCCGATGCCGCCCAGACCGAGGCCGCGCTGACGCGGTTGCGCGCGGTTCTTTATGACGACAGGGCGGAGGGGTAAGACCATGGCAAGCTGGCAGGCGAAACATCGCGATCCGCTGTTCGACCAATCGACCCAGGCCGCATTGGAGCGGCGCGGGAAAGAGGCTTTGGGTGCCGGGATGATCGTCCTTGGCATCCTTCTGGCGATGATGTTGGGCAGCTGGACGGCGGACGATCCCAGCTTTGGTTCGGCCACCGATGCGCCCGCGCAGAACATGCTGGGCGGGTTCGGGGCCATCGTCGCCTCGGCCCTGATCATGATCGCGGGCTTTGGCGCGTGGATGCTGGTCGTGGCCGCGTGGGTCTGGGGCCTGCGCCTGATGCTGCACAAGGGCGAAGAGCGGCTGATGCGCGGCATCTTCACGCCGATGGCGGTGGCGCTTGTGTCGGTCTATGCCAGCACGCTGGTTCCCGGTCCGGGCTGGCAGCAGAATTACGGGCTGGGCGGTCATTTCGGCGACATGGTCATGGGCGCGATGCTGAACCTGCTGCCGATGAAGGCGCAGCTGGGCATCCGCGTCGCTGCGCTGATCGTGGCGCTGGCCGTGGTCGCCGCCGGGGCCTTTGTGCTGGGTTTCGACCGGGCCGAGCTGACCGGGCTGTGGCGCCGGTTCCGCAGCGGGCTGTCCACCGCCGCACATGGCGCGATGCGCGCAGGTGCGGGCACGATGTCAGCGGCGCAGCGCATCCGCCAGCCGCGCGACACCGCAGATGCCCCGCAGGATGCATCCCGGGCGGCACCCACCACGGCCCGCCGCCGCCCCGCCCCGCCCCCCGCCTTCGAGCTGGAGGAAGAGCTGCCCGAACCCGAACTGATCGAACGCGATTCCGATTATGACGGCGACGGCCCCTCGGATGCCGAGGTGCGCGGCCGCATCAGCGATGCGATCCGGTCCAGCGCGGCGAAATCCTCGGTTCTGAAAGCCGTCGCTTCGCGGCTGGCGCAGGGGGGGGCTGTGCCCGCACCGATCCCCGAACCCGACGAGGAACCCGCCGATCCCCGTCCCTTCGGCGCCGAGACCCCGCGCCAGATCGTCGCGCCCGCGCGCCGTCCCGAACCCTCGCGTCTGGCGCGGGCCGAGGCCGAGCCGACCCTGCGCTTTGACGACGAGACGACCGGATACGAACGCCCGCCCTTGTCGCTGCTGTCGGCCCCGTCCGAGACCGATGTCGTGCCGGTGTCGCACGAGGCGCTGATGGAAAACGCCCGCATGCTGGAGGCGGTGCTGGACGATTACGGCGTCAAGGGCCAGATCACCGAGGTCCGCCCCGGACCGGTCGTGACGCTGTACGAACTGGAACCTGCGCCGGGGCTGAAGGCCAGCCGGGTGATCGGTCTGGCCGATGACATCGCGCGGTCGATGTCGGCTTTGTCGGCGCGCGTCAGCACCGTGCCGGGCCGCACCGTGATCGGGATCGAACTGCCCAATGCGCGCCGCGAAAAGGTGCTGCTGCGCGAGATCTTTGCCAGCCGGGCGTTCGGCGACGGCACGCATCCGCTGCCTCTGGCGCTTGGCAAGGATATCGGCGGCGATCCGGTCGTGGCGAACCTGGCCAAGATGCCCCACCTGCTGATCGCCGGGACCACCGGGTCAGGCAAGTCGGTGGCGATCAACACCATGATCCTGTCGCTGCTCTACAAGCTGACGCCGGATGAATGCCGGTTGATCATGATCGACCCCAAGATGCTGGAACTGTCGGTCTATGACGGCATCCCGCATCTGCTGTCCCCGGTCGTCACTGACCCCAAGAAGGCGGTCGTCGCGCTGAAATGGGTCGTGGGCGAGATGGAGGACCGCTATCGCAAGATGTCCAAGATGGGCGTGCGCAATATCGAAGGCTATAACGGCCGCGTCATCGAGGCTCTGCGCAAGGGCGAGATGTTCAAGCGCACCGTCCAGACCGGCTTTGACGAGGATACCGGCGACGCGATCTGGGAAACCGAGGAGTTCCAGCCCGAGACCTTCCCCTATATCGTCGTGGTCGTCGATGAGATGGCCGATCTGATGATGGTCGCGGGCAAGGAGATCGAGGCCTGCATCCAGCGTCTGGCGCAGATGGCGCGGGCCTCGGGCATCCATCTGATCATGGCGACGCAGCGGCCGTCGGTCGATGTGATCACCGGTACGATCAAGGCGAATTTTCCGACCCGGGTCAGCTTTCAGGTCACCTCGAAAATCGACAGCCGCACCATCCTGGGCGAACAGGGGGCCGAACAGCTGCTGGGTCAGGGCGACATGCTGTATATGGGCAATGGCGCGCGCATCACCCGCATCCACGGCCCCTTCGTCAGCGACGAAGAGGTCGAGGAGATCGTCAACCATCTGAAATCCTTTGGTCCGCCCAGCTATAAATCCGGCGTGGTCGAGGGGGTCGAGGATGACAAGGCTGACGATATCGACGCCGTTCTGGGTCTGGGCGGCGACGGCAGCGACGATGCGCTTTATGATCAGGCGGTCATGATCGTCGCCAAGGACCGCAAATGTTCGACAAGCTATATTCAGCGCAAGCTGGCCATCGGCTATAACAAGGCGGCGCGTCTGGTCGAGCAGATGGAGGAGCAGGGCGTGGTCACCCCCGCCAACCATGTCGGCAAGCGCGAGGTTCTGGTTCCCGAGGTCTGAGGGCGCGCATCATGACGATCTGGCACATCCATTTCCTGAACGCGCGCAACGACCTGACCGGGGTCATGGCCGAGATCCGGGCCATCGCGCGACAGACGGTCGGAATGGTCGAGGCGCGTCATGATCTGGCCCGGCTGGATCTGCCGCGGTTCGACCTGCTGGTGCGGGCGGTGCCGGGGATCGATCCCGATTGTGGCATTCAGGGCCAGACCCCCGCCCCCGGCGTGATCGAGCTGCATCTGGACCCCGCGCGCGTCACGGCGGATGCGCTGTGCCGGACCTTGCTGCGCCAGATGCATCACCTGATCCGCCAGGACGGGCCGGGCCGATCCATGGGCGGATCCTTGGGCGAAGCGCTGGTGGCCGAAGGGCTGGCGGGCCATTTCGTTCAGCAGATGCTGGGCGGGGCGCCCGATCTGCGCGATCAGACCCGCCCCGGCGCCGGATCGCTGCGGCAGGCCGCGAACCTGTGGGCGCGGCGCGATGCCAGTTTCGATGAATGGTTTCTGGGGCGCGGCAAGATCCGCAAGGGGACTGGCTATGGCATCGGCTACCGGCTGGTGTCCGAGCATCTGGACCAGAACGTCGAAGAGGACGCCCTGACACTTGCCCAAACCCCTGCCGACAGCTTTCGCCCGGCGATGCGGCGGCTGCTGGCGATCGAAGGGATCGAGCTGCCGGAGGATGAGACTGAGACTGAGACTGGGGCGGGAGTTGAGCCGCCGGTCGAGGCTGCCGACAAGGCAGAGATTGCGTCCCGCGACGCCGGGGGGCCAGCCCCCCGGACCCCCGGGGATATTTCAGGACCAATGCAGGGGTGAGGCCATAATGGCCCGGGGTCGAAGCGGCGCAGAGGACGGTCGGGCCTTTCTGATGAAGGCGGGCGTCTGAAAGGTCTGAGGCTGTTTCCCTGAGGATGGCCGGGCGGACCCGGGACATTCCCGACGCCCTTAGAGCATCGGGAGCCGTGGCAGGGCGGATGCCCTGAAAGGGGTCTGGCGCTTAGATCACGGGATCGGTGGCAGCGGACGGTCGGGCCTGCCAAGGGGATGACAGGCCCAGCATCGCCATGTCGCGGTCGATTTCCGCCGCCAGCAGGCGCATCGCGTGCAGGACGCCTGCTTCGCCGTCGGTGGCGGCGGCAAACAGGAACGGCCGGCCCACGAAGACGAAATCGGCCCCCAGCATGATCGCCTTGATCACGTCGGTGCCGCGACGGATGCCGCCGTCGATCATGACGGTCATCTGCGGTACCGCCGCACGGATGGCGGGCAGCGCCGCCAGCGCCGACAAAGCGCCATCCAGCTGACGTCCGCCATGATTGGAGACGATGATCCCATCGCATCCGTGATCCTGCGCCGAAAGCGCGTCCCCGGGGTGCAGAACGCCCTTCAGCACCAGCTTGCCCGCCCAGTTGTCCCGGATAAAGGCCAGATGCGCCCAGTCAAGCCGGTCCCGCGCCACGGTGGATCGGGTCAGATGCCGCGAGAACAGGGGCGGTCCGCGCTTTCCCTCCATGTTTTCGAAATGGGGCATGCCGCGGGTGGCGATTTCCCGAGCGAGGGTGCCGATGGTCCAGCGGGGATGGGTCGCGCCCTGCCACAGCAGTTGCGGCGTGATGCTGAACGGCGCGTCGAACCCGTTGCGGATGTTGTTTTCGCGATTGCCCGCCACGGGCACGTCGCCGGTGATCACCAGATGATCGAACCCCGCCGCCGCGACCCGGTTCAGAAGCGCGGTGATCCGCGCCTTGTCGCCGGGCACATAGGCCTGAAACCAGGTGCTGCCCCCCTGGGCCGCGACCCGTTCCAGCGGGGTCAGGGACGCCGCGGAACAGATGGAAAAGCTGCCCGCCGCCGTCGCGCCGCGGGCAAGTGCCACATCGCCGTCAAAGGCGGCAAGCGCGCTGAACCCCATTGGCGCGATCCCGAAGGGTAACGCTACAGGGCGGCCGAACAGCTGCGATTTCAGGCTGCGCGCCGACACATCGCGCAGGATGCGGGGCACCAGAGGGACCGCTTTGAAATCGTCCTGGTTGGCTTGCAGGCTGGCGTTGGTTTCGACCCCTCCGGCAATATAGCCGTGGATGAACCGGGGCAGGCGCCGACGGGCGCGCCGCTCGCAATCCTCCAGCGACAGGACGCCGCGAAGATGGCGCGGCATGACCGGGCGCTGCCGCTGCACGATGGCGGGATTGTCGTCGTCTATCAGGTGATGCATCCGCAAGCCTCATGCGTGTGCATCACCCCTGAATGGCGCGGCTGCGCGATCGGGACCATGATTTCCCCCCTGAGGGCGAAGGTCGGATTGCCCCCGCATCGATGACGACGATATCGCCCGGTCCGGCGATGTCCAGTGCGGGATGCAGTATCGATGCGTCGCCGGGCCGGGCCGGGGGGCTGCGGACATCATCGATGTCGCGGCCCCGCGATCCGTCAGACGGCCTTGGACTGGTTCACGCGGGCGGACAGGGCGGCGTGATCCTCGACCCGTTCGGAGTATCGGTCGACCAGCTGGCCGCGGATGTCGCGGGTGAGCAGGGTGAAGCGCACCAGCTCCTCCATCACATCGACGATGCGGTCGTAGGAGGGCGAGGGTTTCATGCGGTCATCATCGCCGAATTCATCCCAGGCCTTGGCGACCGAGGATTGGTTGGGGATCGTCAACAGCCGCATCCAGCGGCCCAGAATGCGCAGCTGGTTGACGGTGTTGAAGCTTTGGCTGCCGCCGCAGACCTGCATCACCGCCAGCGTCTTACCCTGCGTGGGTCGCACCCCGCCCAGGGACAGCGGGATCCAGTCGATCTGGGATTTCATCACCCCGGTCATCGCGCCATGGCGTTCGGGGCTGGACCAGACCATGCCTTCGCACCAGCCGACCAGATCGCGCAGCTCGGCCACCTTGGGATGATCGTCGGACGTGGCGTCGGGCAAAGGCAGGTCGCGCGGATCAAAGATGCGCGTTTCGGCGCCGAGGGCGTGCAGGATGCGCGCGCCCTCTTCGGCGGTCAGGCGCGAAAAGCTGCGTGGGCGCAGCGAGCCATAGAGGATCAGGATGCGCGGCTGATGGGTCGAAACCGTGGCGGGGCGCAGCAATGCGGCATCGATCGGGGCAAGAAGGTCCGGGCGGATGTTCGGCAGGTCGGTCATGGCATGGGCCTTTCGGGGAAACGGGCGCGGGTGCGGTTGGCAAAAGCCACAAGGGTCAGCATCACCGGAACCTCGACCAGCACGCCGACCACGGTCGCCAGCGCCGCGCCCGAGTTGAGACCGAACAGGCTGATTGCCACCGCCACCGCCAGTTCGAAGAAATTCGAGGTGCCGATCATCGCGCAGGGGGCGGCAATCCGATGCGGCACCTTCATCAGATAGGCGGCCCCATAGGCCAGCGCAAAGATGCCATAGCTTTGGATGATGATCGGCACGGCGATCAGCGCGATGATTAAGGGCCGGTCCATGATGACCTCACCCTGCAAGCCGAACAGGATTGCTACGGTGGCGATCAGCCCCATCACCGACCATGGCTTGACCCGCCGCCCAAAGGCATCGATGGCCGCCTGCGATCCCAGCATCCGTCGGGTCAGCAACCCTGCCGCCAGCGGCAGCACGACGTAGAGGACTGTGGCGATGATCAGCGTCTTCCACGGCACGGTGATGTCGGTGACCCCCAGCAGCAGCGCCACGATGGGGGTGAAGGCCACGACCATGATCAGATCGTTCACCGAGACCTGCACCAGCGTATAGGTCGCATCGCCGCGCGTCAGCTGCGACCAGACGAAGACCATCGCCGTGCAGGGCGCCGCCCCCAGCAGGATCAGCCCGGCGATGTATTGCTGCGCGTCTGCCGGGTCGATCCATGCGGCAAAGACATGATCGAAGAACAGGACCGCCAGCAGGGCCATGGTGAACGGCTTGATCAGCCAGTTCACCGCCAGCGTGATGATCAGCCCGCGCGGTTGTTTCCATACGCCCGCGACCGCGCCCAGATCGACCGCGATCATCATCGGATAGACCATCGCCCAGATCAGCACCGCGACGACGAGGTTGATGGATGCCACCTCGGCCCCTGCCACCGCATCGACCAGTCCGGGGGCGAGATTGCCGATCGCCAGCCCGGCCAGCATGGCCAGCGCGACCCACAGGGTGAGCCAGCGTTCGAATGCACCCAGACCGCCGGTCGGGTTCGGGGTGGTGTCGGTCATGGGGCATCCTTTTGGGGGCAGGGGCGATCGCGCGGCTGCGTCATCAGCGGCAGGCACAGATCGGGATTTCCCCGACAGCAATCCCGCATCAGGTCGCTCATCAGCAAGACCATCCCCTCGATCCGGGCGAAATAGCGGATGACGCGCCCCTCGCGCTGCGCGCGGACCAGCCCGGCGGCGTTGAGGATCGAGAGATTGGTCGAGATCGTGTTGGCGGGCGCGCCCAGTGCCGTCGAGATGTCGCCCGCTTTCATGCCGTCAGGGCCCGCGACGACCAGCAGACGGAACACCGACAACCGGGTGTTCTGGGCCAGCGCCGACAGGGTGGAGATTGCATTGCTCTTTTCCATATCTCTGGAAGTATAGATGCTTGAGGGGTGGGGCAAGGCACCATTGCCACGTGGGTCGTTCCGGGGCGCAGGCAGGGGGGGCGCAGGCAGGGGGGCGCTGCCCCCCATCGCTTGCAGCGATTCCCCCCGGGATATTGAGGCCAAGATGAAAGCCGCGAGCCGGGAGGATGCAGGGTCTGCACGGCTTTGCCGGTCCGGTGAAGTCGCGGGGGTGTCATCAGGTTCGGGCAGGGGGCGAAGGGGGCGGATCACGGAGCGCTTCGGTCTGCAAGACCCGGCGTGGGCTGCGCCCCGGACTTGGCGGGTTCCTGCTGAACATGCGAAGGATGGCTTTCGTTGGCGGCCCGTTCGTGAAAAAGACGGTTAACAAGAGCGGTGCGGCCCCGAGTCGCGATCCGCCGCAAAGCAGGAGCAGAGTTGAGACGTGTCAGATCGGTACGCCCGGACGCGGCATGATCCCATGCCGGCAACAGTCGCCGCATTTCAGGTGCGGGGCCGCTTTCTGACCGCATTGGCGATCCGCATCGACACCCAGATGGCAGGTGAGCCTTTTTATACCCAGCTGGACGAACAGTTGCGCCGGACGCCGCAGTTCTTTTCCGGCGCGCCAGTGGTGCTGGATCTGGTCAATGCGCCGGGGTTCGGCGATCCTGCCCGGCTGCAGGATCTGGTCGACAATCTGCGCCGGCGCCAGCTGCGGGTCTTTGGGGTGCAGAACGCCCCCGGCATGGACGAGGCGCAGCTGCAGGCTTTGGGCCTGATCCCGGTCACGACCGGGCGCGATGCGCCGGTCCCCCGCGATTACGCCCCTGCGCGCGCTGCGGCCGCCACTGCCGCCGCCGCCGCGCCGCGCCAGGTTCAGAACAAGGTGATCCGGTCGCCCGTGCGGTCGGGCCAGATGGTGATGGCCGAGGGCGATCTGACGATCATCGGATCGGTCGCCTCGGGGGCGGAACTGGTCGCGGCGGGCAACATCCATGTCTATGGCACCCTGCGGGGCCGGGCCATGGCGGGCTGCCATGGTGACGAGTCCGCGCATATCTTCTGCCAGGATCTGAACGCCGAACTGGTCGCCATCGCGGGCCTCTATCAGACCAGCGAGACGATCGAGGATGCCGCCCGGCAACGCTGTACCCATATTTACCTGGAGGATGAAAAACTTCGCATGGAGGTGATCGCATGACGACAGAACTCAAGAATACTCCGCCCCTCGGGCGGGTCATCGTGGTCACTTCGGGCAAGGGGGGCGTCGGCAAGACGACCTCTTCCGCGGCGATCTCGGCGGGGCTGGCCAAGCAGGGCTTTCGCACCGTCGTCATCGATTTCGACGTGGGCCTGCGCAACCTGGACATGACCATGGGATGCGAACGCCGGGTGGTGTTCGATTTCATCAACGTCATTCAGGGCGATGCGCGGCTGAAACAGGCGCTGATCAAGGACAAGCGGCTGGACACGCTGTCGATCCTGCCCACCTCGCAGACCCGCGACAAGGACGCCCTGACCAAGGAAGGCGTCGAAAAGGTTCTGAACGAGCTGAAGACCGAATTCGACTATCTGATCTGCGACAGCCCGGCGGGGATCGAGCATGGCGCCCAGATGGCCATGTATTTCGCCGATGAGGCCGTGGTCGTCACCAATCCCGAAGTGTCGTCGGTGCGCGACAGCGACCGCGTTCTGGGCCTGCTGAGCAGCCAGACCAAACGCGCCGAGACCGAGGGCGCCGAGCCGATCAAGGCGCAGGTTCTGATCACCCGCTATGATCAGGACCGCGTCGACAAGGGCGAGATGATGACCGTCGATGACGTGCTGGAAATTCTGGCCGTGCCGCTGCTGGGCGTCGTGCCGGAAAGCAAGGCGATCCTGAAGGCGTCGAACGTGGGCACGCCGGTCGTGCTGGACGGACCCTCGGCGGCGGCTCAGGCCTATGAGGATGCCGTGTCGCGCCTGACCGGCACCCAGGTCGAGATGCGCATGGGCGGAGAACGGCGTCCGGGCCTGTTCCAGCGCCTGTTCGGGCGTGCGTCATGAACCTGTTCGGTTTTGCCCGCAAGAAGCACCCGCCCAAGACCGCGCAGATGGCCAAGGACCGGCTGCAGATCCTGTTGGCGCATGAGCGCAGCAGCAGTGGCGCCGCCGAGGCCGATTATCTGCCGATGCTGCAACGGGACATCGTCGCCGCGATCCGCAAGCATGTGCCGATCGGTGACAAGGATGTCGAGGTCCGGATGGAACGCGGCGACCAGATGTCCAGCCTGGAGATCAACATCGAGCTGCCTGCGGCATCAAAGGCGGGCTGACATCTGATCTGGTCCGGGGCGCCCGCACGCGCCCCGGCACTGTATGGTGCGCGACGCGCAGGGGGCGGCTTGCCCCGGTGCGTCCGACACGCCCGCGTGCCCCACCGCCCTGACGGCGTCGGCGCGGTGGGGCGCGCGGAAAGCCTGCGCGCGGTTCGGGCAACCGCCTCTGTCCGGGCCCGGGCCAAGCCGATTTTCATTGACGAGCCTGCCTTTGGTCTGGCGTTCTGTGATCGAACCCAAGGGTGCGGTTTCGGCCCTGATGGGCGCATGCGGCGCAAGGCCTCATGGCCTTTGCCCTGCGATGCCGCAGGATCGCACCCGGTCCGCGCCGTGCCACCCGGGCGCGCAGGACCGACAATCCGGAGAGGAGCAAGGATGAGCTGGCTGGACACTTCGATCATGGCGCGCAAGGGCGTCGCCAAGGGCCGCGCGGGCGAACGCCACAGCATCACCATCGCCGATCAGGGCAAGTTCCACTATGTCTATGGCCCCTATGTCGCGCCGGTGCTGGAGGTCGATCCCGGCGCGGTCGTGACGGTCGAAACCCATGACGCGTTCGAGGGCAAAATCACCTCGGAACACGATCTGCCCTCGGCGATCCTGAACTTTCCGTTTCTCAATCCGCAGAACGGGCCGATCCATGTGCGGGGTGCCGAAAAAGGCGATGCGCTGGCGGTGCGGATCATGTCCATCACGCCGCGCGGGCCGCAGCCGGTCGGCACCACCTGCCTGATCCCCGAATTCGGCGGGCTGGTCGGCACCGGCAACACCGCGATGCTGAATGCGCCCCTGCCCGAAAAGGTCAGGAAGATCGTCGTGGACGAGGGTGGCGTGCATTGGTCCGACACCCTGACCCTGCCCTATGAGCCGTTCATCGGCACCATTGGCACCTCGCCCGAGATCGAGGCGATCTCGTCGCTGCAGCCCGACTATTACGGCGGCAATATGGATCTGCCCGATGTGGGGCCGGGGGCGATCATCTATCTGCCGGTCAACACGCCCGGCGGCTATCTGTATCTGGGCGATTGCCACGCCATTCAGGGCGATGGCGAACTGTGCGGCGTCGCGCTGGAGATCCCCGCCACGGTCGAAGTGCAGATCGACCTGATCAAGGGTCATGGCAACGCATGGCCGCAGCTGGAAACCGAAGAGATGATGATGTTCATCGGCTCGGCCCGGCCCTTGGAGGATGCCGCGCGCATCGCCTATCGCGAACTGGTCCGCTGGCTGGCCGCCGAGACGGGCCAGTCCGAGGCCGACGCCTATATGCTGCTGACCATGTGCGGCAAGGTGCGCTTGGGCAATATGGTCGATCCGAAATACAGCGTCGGGGCGTCGATCCTGAAACGCTATGTGAAATAAGGGGACGGACATGGATCTGGGATTGAAGGGCCTGCGGGCCGTGATCACCGGCGGCAGCAAGGGCATCGGGCGGCGCTGCGCCGAGATTCTGGTGGCCGAGGGCGCGCAGGTGGCGATCTGCGCGCGCACGCAGGCCGATGTGCAGGCCACCGCCGCCGATCTGGGGGTGCGCGGCACGGCCGTCGATGTGACCGACAAGGCGGCGTTGGAGGCCTGGGTCAAGGACAGTGCCGAGGCCATGGGCGGCATTGATATCGTGATCGGCAATGTGTCCGCTTTGGCCGTGGCGGATGACGAGGCCGCGTGGCAGTCGGGGTTCGACACCGACATGAT
This sequence comes from Paracoccus nototheniae, assembly GCF_004335005.1. Classification (GTDB taxonomy): domain Bacteria; phylum Pseudomonadota; class Alphaproteobacteria; order Rhodobacterales; family Rhodobacteraceae; genus Paracoccus; species Paracoccus nototheniae. The sequence goes on from NZ_RQRT01000041.1 coordinate 17,329, forward strand.
GCATTCGGTGCGGCTGGTGACGGCGGCGATGCCCTGGCTGGAACAGTCCGGTGCCGCGTCGATCACGCTGGTGTCGTCGGTGTCGGGACGAGAGATCGACTTTACCGGCGCGGCCTATGGCGCCTTCAAGGCGGCGCTGGTCCATTACGCGCAGGGGCTGGCCTTCAAGCTGGCGCCCAAGGGCATCCGCGCCAATACCGTCTCGCCGGGCAACACCTATTTCGACGGCGGCATCTGGCAGCAGATCGAGACCGGCAACCCGGACCTGTTCGCCACCGCCCTTGGCCTGAACCCGATGGGCCGCATGGCCACGCCGGAAGAAATCGCCCGCGGCGTGGTGTTTCTGGCCAGCCCGGCCTCCAGCTTCACCAGCGGCACCAATCTGGTGATCGACGGGGCGCTGACCAAGGGGGTGCAGCTGTGAGCGGGACGGCAGCCCCGGCGTCGGGCGACGATGGGGCGCAGGCCGATGTCCTGCGCGATCTGGACGGGCTGACGATCACCGCGATCCGCGACGGGTTGCGCGCAGGCTCCCTGACCGCCGAGGCGCTGGCCCGCGCCAGTCTGGCACAAATCGCGCGGCTGAACGGAACCGTCAACGCGATCATCTTTGAGAATCCCGATGCGCTGGCGGATGCCCGCGAGATCGACCGGCGGCTGGCTGCAGGCGATCAACTGGGACCGCTGGCGGGCGTGCCGGTCGTGATCAAGGATCCGATGGACATGGTGGGTTTTCCCACCACCGCCGGGTGGCGGCTGCTTTATTCGGGGACTGGCGGGGTCGATCTGATGCCCGCCACCGACAGCCCGGTCGTGGCCCGGATGCGGGCGGCGGATGCGGTGATTCTGGGCAAGACGAATGTCCCCGTGCTCAGCCATACGGGCAGCCATGCCAATGACAGCTGGGCGGGCCCGACGCTGAACGTGGCGATCGCCGACCGGGTGCCGGGCGGGTCCAGTGCCGGGACGGCGGCAGCGGTGGCCGCCTGCATGTGCGTCGTGGGACTGGCCGAGGAAACCGGCGGCTCGATCCAGAACCCGGCTTCGGCGCAGGGGCTGGTGGGGATCAAGCCGACCATCGGGCTGGTGCCGAATGCGGGCGTGGTGCCGCTGTCGGCCAATCGCGACGTGGTCGGACCGATCGCGCGCACGGTGACGGATGCGGCCCTGTGTCTGGACGTGCTGGCCGGATACAGCGCCGAGGATCCCAAGACCCTGGCCAGCGCCGGCAAGATCCCCGCGCAGGGCTATGCGGCGGGCCTGTCGGCGGATGGGCTGCGGGGCAAGCGCATCGGCCTTTACGGTCCCGGCTGGCGCGATCAGCCGCTGTCGGCGGAAACCACTGGCCTTTATCTGCGCGCGCGGTCCGAATTGCAGGCGGCGGGCGCGATCCTTGTCGATGATCCCTTCGCGGGCACCGGCTTTGCCGATCTGCGCCGGACGACCGGCCCGGGGTCCAATTTTGATGCGCGGGGGATGGAGTCGGTCGCCTATGATCTGGGCTGCTATCTGCGCAGGCTGGGGCCGGATGCGGCGCTGAAGACCTTTGACGATTTCGCCCGCGCCACCGCGGCCGAAGACGCCTTTGGCCCCGGGGGCGTGCTGGCCTATCTGCACGAGCTGCCCGATTTCCGCGCCGCGATGGACGATCCCACCCGTCCGCCCGCGCTGCCGGAATTTATCGCCCTGAAATCCGCCTATCTGCGGATCTTCGATGCGGTCTTTGCCGAACACCGGCTGGAAGGGCTGGCCTTTCCGCAGATGCGTCAGGAGGTGCCGCCCCTGCACGGGACCGAGACGATTCAGGAAACCACGGTGGGGGAACTGAACATCGCGGGCCTGCCGGGGGTCACCGTTCCTGCGGGCTATTACGCCTCGGGGGCGCCGTTTCAGCTGATCTTCGTCGGCCCGTTGTGGTCCGAGGCCGGGCTGCTGTCGCAGGCTTATGCCTATGAGACGGCGACCCGCCATCGCCGCCCGGCGGTCTGAGCGGCGGGCTGAGGGGCCTGTCGGGCTGTCAGGACAGGTCAAGATCCATCAGGATCCGCTTGATCCGCGACAGTTCGCTGCCCGGCAGGGCCTGCGCGATATGGTCGTCATGGGCCGTGCTGATATTGCGCAGATCCCGGCCCAAAGCGATGCCCTTGGGGGCAAGGGCGACCATGACCTTGCGGCGGTCCTTGGGGTCGGCCAGCCGAAAGACCAGACCTTCGGATGTCATGCGATCAATGATCTTGGTCAGGGTCGCAGGCTCGACCAGAACGCGCGCGGCCAGACCGCCCATGGGCGAGGGGCCGTCCTGTTCCAGCGCTTTCAGAACGCGGAACTGTTCGATCGCAAGGCCGCCGGGCTGCAGGCGGCGGGCCAGATCCTCTTCGACCATCCGGTTGGCGCGGGCGATCAGATAGCTCAGCTGGTCGGTCAGTCTGGCGTCGGTCATTCGGCCCTCATCAATACCCTTACACGATAATATCGCAGTTTTGATATTCTGCGCCAGTTGAAAGGTGAAAGGGCCGGGCGCAGGCGCCGCAGGGCCGTCACACCTGCCAGGTCTGGCGCACGCAGAATTCCGTTCCGCCAGCCTCGGCCAGCGCCACGCGGGCGCGGATCGCGGATCGTCCGATCAGCTCATAGACCCGGCTGCGGGGCAGGCGGCTGCGCAGCTGGCGGGCCATCAGATGCCCGTCGATATGGCCGACCTGCCGCGCCAGTGCCGCCACCAGATAGACCGCGTCATAACAGTTCAGCGAATTGGTCGTGACATCGGGCAACATGCCGCCAAAGCTGGCGTGGTAATTCTCCATCAGCGCATCGCGGCCATGATCGGTCGTGCCTTGAAAATAACTGGCCCCGGCGAACAGGTTTTCGGCATTCTCGGGGGCCACGCCCAAAAGCTGCGTTTCCTCAAATGCCAGCATCAGGCGCAGGCAACCGGTGGCGAGCCCCGCCCCGGCAAAGGCGCGGTTGAAGGCGACCGCATCCTCGCCCAGCAGGGCCATCACCACCACATCGGGACGCGCCGCCCGGATGCGGTCCAGAACCGGCGCATAGTCGCGGTCATGCAGATCGACCAGCGCATGGCCGACCATCTGCCCGCCCGCGCGTCGCACCGCCGCCCCGGTCGTGCCGATGGCGATGCGCGGCCAGATGTAATCATTGCCCAGGAAAAAGAACCGCTGCGCCCCGCGCCGTTCGGCCAGCCACGCGATGCCCGGCGCCAGAACCTCCTGGTCCGTGACGCCCAGACTGGCGGTGCCCGGCCCGCAAGAGCCGCCTTCGTAATGGGGGGTATAGACATAGGGGGCCAGCCCGCCCAGACCGCGCCGGACCGAAGACCGCAGATGCGAGGCCTGCAGGCCGATCACCGCATCGACGCGATCCTTGATGGCCAGCGTCCGGGCTGCCTGAAAGGCCGATTGCGGGGTTTCACCGCTGTCGCAATGGACGATCTCGATCTCATGCCCCAGGACGCCGCCGGCGGCATTCACCTCGGCTGCGGCGACAAGGGCTGCGCCCTGGCAGCCGGGCGTCCACAGCCCGGCCAATCCACCATGAGACAGAATGACCCCGACACGCATCCTGCGATGGTGGCCCGGCGGGCGCCCGGCGAAAAGCCTATTCGGCGCGGGACATCCAGGGATTCGCCGTTGCAGCAATCTTGGGCAGTGCGGCGCGTGCAATCCGGGCAGCGGCGCCCCTCTTCCGCCGATTGCCCGCCTTTATACTTGCGGTTTCAAATATCTCATGTGCGAATACAATCATCGCCAACAGAAGGCATTGCCATGAACACCCAAAGCCCCCGGATCGCACCTGCCCGCGCCATCATCGACCTGTCCCTGACCGAGGTTTCGGCCCTGATCGCCAGCGGCACCGCCACCCCGACCGAGGTGACCGAGGCCGCGCTGAACCGCATCGCGCAGTTGGAGGGGGGGCTGACCGCCTATCAGCATCTGCTGGCCGATCGGGCGCGCGACAAGGCGGCGCTGGCCACGCAGGAACGGCAGGCGGGGCTGGATCGCGGCCCGCTGCATGGCGTGCCGCTGGCGCTGAAGGATCTGTGCGAGACCGAATTCGCGCCGACCGCCGCCGGAATGGCGCTGTATCGTGACAACCGGACCGGGCGCGATGCCACCGTCACCGCGCGGCTGGAACAGGCGGGCGCGGTCATTCTGGGCAAGCTGGCCATGACCGAGGGCGCCTATGCGGGCCATCACCCCGACATGCCGGTGCCCAAAAACCCGTGGGACGCCCGGCTTTGGGCGGGGTCATCCTCGTCCGGGTCGGGGGTCGCGGTGGCGGCGGGGCTGTGCTTTGGCGCGCTTGGGTCCGATACCGGCGGCTCGATCCGCTTTCCGTCCCATGCCAATGGCATCACCGGGCTGAAGCCGACATGGGGCCGGGTCAGCCGCCACGGCGTCTTTGCGCTGGCCGACAGTCTGGATCATGTCGGCCCGATGGCCCGCAGCGCCGCCGATTGTGCGGCGATGCTGCAGGCCATCGCCGGGGCCGATGCCGCCGATCCGACCGCGCTGACAGCGCCGGTGCCCGATTATCTGGCGGGTCTGGGCGCGCCGATCCGGGGCCTGCGGATCGGCGTCGATCACGCCGCGATCCTTGACGCAGCCGCCCCGGACACCGCCGCCATGATGCAGGCCGCGATCGCGGTCTTTGCCGCTTTGGGCGCCCTGATCGTGCCGGTCACCCTGCCCTTTCCCGATGAGATGACCGACCACTGGACCGCCCTCTGCGCCATCGAGGTCGCGCTGGCCCACGCGGCCACCTATCCCGCGCGGGCGGCGGAATACGGCCCCAGTCTGGGCGGGCTGTTGCAGGCGGGGCATGCGCTGGACGCCCTTGATGTGGGCCGGGCGATGCAATGGCGGCTTGGCTTCAACGGGGCGCTGGCCTGCGCGATGGAGGGCGTCGACATGGTCATCCTGCCGGTGGTGGGGGCGCCGCTGCCGTGGCTGGACAATGCGATCGGCGCGCCCTCGGTCGATCCGGCCAATCCCGATCTGGGCAACCTGCTACGCTTTACCGCACCTGCCGATCTGGCCGGATTGCCCGCGCTGACCCTGCCGGGAGGCTTTGACGATCGCGGCGGGCCGATGGGCTTTCAGCTGATGGGCCGGGCCCTGGACGAGGGGGGGCTGCTGCGCGCCGGTCACGCCTTTCAGTCGGTCACCGACTGGCATCTGCGCCGGCCCCCCTGCTGAGCGGCGCCTAAAGTCCCGCCACCAGCCGCGCACGCCACGCGTCCAGCGCGGCGGACAAGGCCCCGCCCGAGGTCGCGGCCAGCCGGATCATCACGCCCGCATCGCCGCGCAGGGGCGCCACCGCGCCCCAGACATCCCTGTCGTCCCATGGCCCCATGGCGATATCCAGCGCGGCCAGCTGCGCGGCCGGGGCCAGCAGCAGAACCTGACCAAAGGCGCGCATGCCCCCCGGCAAACCCGCCAGCCGGGCCAGCTGATCGCCGCTGGCCCGCTGCCGGTCGCGCAGCACCACCTGACCCGAGGGGCGGCGGATCACCGTGTCGCTGTCCCACCCGGTCGCGGGCGTCGGGGCGCCGCGCAGGCACACCCCCTCCATCAGCGCAAGGCAGGCATCCGCCGGCAGCACCACGCGCATCCGCTGTGCCATCCGGGCGCCGGGCGACAGAACCCATGGGTCTGGCAAAAGGGCCAGCCTGCCCTGCGCCACCTCGACAGACCAGTCCACATGGGCCATCGCCGCGCCGCCATCCGGCCCGCCCGAATGGACCAGCCCGGCGCCTGCGGTGACCAGATGCAGATGCCCGTCCTGCAACAGGATGCGGTGGCGCCAGTGATCGCCGGGCAGCAGCGCCGCCCCCGCCGCCTGCGGCAGGACGGTCAACGGCCCTTCGCGGCCCCGCAGCCGGAATCCGCGCGGCAGCGACCACGGCCATGCGACATGGCGATGCAGGATCGCGGTGCCGCCATCGGCCCCCAGACCGACCCGCAGATCCAGCTGAGGGGGCGGCCCCGGTGTCATGGCGGTCACCGGAACAGCACCTCGCGGCGCAGATGGGCGACGATCTGGGCCACGCCTTCGTCGCGGCGGCAGACGGTGCCGATCACCGGGCGCCCGGCCCGGACCTGCCGCGCCTCGGCCAGCATCTGCGCCAGATCGACGCCCACATGCGGGGCCAGATCGGTCTTGTTCACGACCAGCAGATCGGCCTGCAGGATGCCCGGCCCCTTTTTGCGCGGAATGTCGTCGCCGCCCGCAACGTCGATCACGAACAGCCAGTGATCGACCAGATCGGGCGAAAAGGTCGAGGCCAGATTGTCGCCCCCGGATTCGATCAGGATCAGCTCCAGCCCCGGAAAGTCCCGCTCCAGCCGGTCGGCGGCGGCGATGTTCAGGGTCGGATCCTCGCGGATGACGGTATGGGGGCAGGCGCCGGCCTGCACCGCCAGCACCCGTCCGGGCGCCAGCAGCCCGCCGCGCCGCAGCCGCAGCGCATCCTCGTCGGTGACCAGATCGTTGGTGATGACCGCCGTGTCTATCCCGGCTTTGGCCAGATGCGGCAGGATCGCCTCGATCAGGGCGGTCTTGCCCGAACCGACCGGCCCGCCGATGCCCACGCGCGCCGCCGTCATCGCAGGAAATACCGGCGCGACATCGGCACCTGACGGGCCGGATCGCAGGTCAGCAGCCGCCCGTCGGCGCGCACCTCGAAGGTCTGGGGATCGACCTCGATCCGGGGCAGGGCGTCGTTCCTGCGCATGTCGAATTTGCGCAGGGACCGGACCGAGGCGATGGGCACGAAGGGCTTGAGGCAACCCAGCCTGTCTGCGGTCCCCGCCTGAACCGCCAGCCTGCTGACGAAGGTGACCCCCAAGCGGTGCTTGACCGAGCCGAGCGATCCCCACATGGGCCGGTGGATCATCGGTTCCGATCCGATGAAGCTGCCATTGCCGTCGCCCATGCTGGACCAGACGATGGTGCCCGACTTGATCACCGTCGCGGGCTTGGCGCCGAAAAAGGCAAAGGGCCACAGCACCAGATCGGCCATCCGGCCCGGCGCGATCGATCCCACATGCGCGTCGATCCCGGCGGCGATGGCCGGGTTGACGGTCAGCTTCGCGATATAGCGGCGGATGCGTTCGTTGTCGGCGCACGCGGTGCGTTCTTCGGGCAGGCGGCCCACGCGTTCCTTCATGACCGAGGCCAGCTGCCAGCATTTCGCGACATTTTCGGCCAGCCGCCCCATGCCCTGACTGTCGGTCGCAAAGATCGAGATGGCGCCCATGTCATGCAGCAGATCCTCGGCCGCCATGGACTGGGGGCGGATGCGGGCCTCGGCAAAGGCCACGTCCTCGATCAGATCAAAGCTCATCATATGGGCCAGCATGGTCATCGGCACACCCTCTTCCAGCGCGGGGGCGGTAAAGGGGTTGGTGGGGTTGGTGGACGACGGCAGGACATTGGCAAAGCCGTTCACCGCCAGAATATCGGGCGCATGACCGCCGCCCGCGCCCTCGGTGTGATACATGTGGATGGTGCGGTCCGCGATGGCGGCCATGGTATCCTGATAGAAGCCGAATTCGTTGATCGTGTCGGTGTGCAGATGGACCGAGAAATCGGCCGCCTCGGCGGCGCGCAGCGATCCGTCCAGCACGGCGGGCGAGGCGCCGAAATCCTCGTGGATCTTGACCCCTAGGGCGCCGCCCGCGACGCTTTCGGCGACTGCGCCGGGGTCCGAACAGCCGCGCCCCAGAAAGCCGAAATTCAGCGGATATTCGTCGGCGGCCAGGATCAGTCGCCCCAGGGTCAGCGGTCCCGAACAGGACACGTCGAAATTCGGCCCCGGCGACATGCCGATCATCGTCGTCGTGCCGCCCGCCAGTGCGTGATGGGCCTGCTGGGGGGACAGGAAATGGGCATGGGCCTCGACCGCGCCGGCGGTGACGAAATGGCGGTCGCCATGCACGACGGTGGTGTTCGGCCCGGTGACCAGCCCCGGCGTGACGCCCGCCATGATGTCGGGATTGCCCGCCTTGCCGATGCCCACGATGCGCCCGTCGCGGATGCCGATATCGCCTTTGACGATGCCCAGATCGGCGTCGATGATCACTGCGTTCTGCACCACCATGTCCAGCGCGCCGCTGGCGGCGGTGCCGGTGGTGCAGAACCCCTCGCCGTCGCGCATGACCTTGCCTGCGCCGCAGCTCAGCTCATCGCCGTAATGGGTGTGGTCGAATTCGATTTCTGCCAACAGGGCGCTGTCGCCCAAGCGGACCAGATCCCCGGTGGTGGGGCCGTAAAGCGCGGCATAGTCGCGTCTGCTGATCCTCATTCCAGATACCCCCGGGCCGTGGCGCGGGCCAAGGCCGCGTTCCTTGTGTCGTCTGCCTGTCCCTCGACCAGACCGGCAAAGCCGTGGATGCGGCGCGCGCCCGCATAGGGCACCAGCGTCACCTGTCGTTCGATGCCCGGATCGAACCGCATCCCCCCGCCCGAGGGGCGGTCCAGCCGCATCCCATAGGCCGCGCGCCGGTCGAACTGCAGCGCGCGGTTCACCTCGAAGAAATGGGCGTGGCTGCGGACCTGGATGGTTCGGTCGCCGGTGTTCAGCACCCCGATAGTGGTGGTGGGGCGACCTTCGTTCAGTTCGATCCAGCCGTCGGCGGCGATGACCTCTCCGGGGACGGGATCGTCGGGACCGGGTTGGATCGGGTCGAAGACGGTGACCAGCTTGGTGCCCTCGGCCATCGCGACCTCGACCGAAAAGGTTTTCAGCAGATGCGCCACGCCGGGCTGGACCTGATCGGTGCGTAAAAGCGTCGCGGCATGGGCCACGATGCGCGAATGGGTCCAGTCCTGCCGGGCGACGGTCAGCAGTTCGTCGGCGAGATAGGCCACGGCCTCGGGGTGGGACAGCGCAATGCCAAGCCGCAGATAGCGCCGCGCCAGTTCGGCGGCGGAAAAGATTGTCAGGCGTTCCAGTTCCGTGGGGGTCAGATGCATAACCGGTCCTTTCGGTCAGTTGACAAACAGCCGCCCCGCCAGAGGCCGCATCAGCGCGATATCGGACAAGGGCGCAAAGCTGGCGGGCCGGTCACCGGGGTCCGGCACCGTCGCCAGCCGGGCGATCAGCGGGATCAGCCCGCGCAGGTCGCGCTGCACCGCCACCGCACCCACCCGCCCCAAGCGCAGCGCCGCCGAGGCCAGACCCCGCGCCATCCCCATGCCCGACACAGCCAGCGCCGGGGCCAGCTCCATCCCGGCGCGGGCCAGCACATGGCCATGCGCGACCGGGGCATGGGTCGCGTCCGGGTCCAGCGCCGCGTCCGGGTCGATCCCCATCCGCCGGGCCGAGGCGATCAGCGCCGCCCCCGCCTGCAGGGATTGCAGCCGCTGCGGATCGGCAGGGATGGCCTCATCGACCAGACCGTTCCAGGCGGCCAGATCCTGCCCCACGGCGCGAAACCCGCCGGCCAGCGCGACCCGGTCGAAGGGATGCCAGCGACCGCTCAGTTCGGCCCCGATCCAATCGGCCAGCCCGTGGGGATCGGCCTGCCCCTCGGCCAGCGCGACCTCCAGCCCCCAGGAAAAGGCGAACACCCCCGAAGGATAGGCGCTGTCGCCCAGATAAAGGGCTGTCAGCAGCGCCTCACCCTGCATGGCCGGGCATCACGATGCGGACCTGCGCCAGCCCCTGCAGGTCGCGCAGGCGGTCCAGATAAGGGTCGGGCGGGCCGTCCAGCACGATCTCCATCGCGTCGGGGTGAAAATCGACCTTCCAGTGCAGATTGCCGCACCAATGTCCCAAACGCAGCGCATCCGCGACCGTGGCGGGTTCCAGCCGCAGCCGCGCCGCGCCGTCCACCCGTGCCAGAATGGCCAGGTCGTCGTCGCAATACAGCACCGCCCCATCGGTCAGACCCTGATCGCGGGCCAGCGCGATGGCACAATCGCGCCCCCGGTCTGACCGCAGCCGCATCCGCTTGCGCGCCGCCTCCGTGGCGGGGATGGTCAGCACCTCGACCCGGCCCTGATGCTCCATCGCGTGCAGCCGGTCGTGCCATGCCCCATCCCCCGCATGGCCCAGAATGGCCGTCAGGATCAGCGGATCACCAGTCATGCCAGTCGCCCGACGCCTCGAGGCCGCTGGCAAGCCGATAGAGCGTCGCCTCGTCCCAGGCCCGGCCCACCATCATCAGCCCGACCGGCAGCCCCGCGACCATGCCGCAGGGCATGCTGATCGCCGGGTGATGGGTGATGTCGAAGGGGCAGGTGTTCGCCAGCATCTCGAAGGCGCGGGCCACGACCTCTTCTCGGGGGGCATCGGGGCCTGGCAGGGGCGTCGCGGTCATCGGCGTGGTGGGCATGATGATCGCATCGTAATCGGCCAGCACCGCGTCATAGGCCGCCCGCAGCCGATAGCTGAGATTGACCGCCTTGCCATAGAACCGCTTGCCATGCCGGTCATCGGCATATTGGGCAAACAGCATCGCCAGCTTCAGCGTCTCGGACAGCTCATCGCTGCGCTGGCGCCAGCCGCGATGGAAATCCATGAAGCTGGTGACATACAGATCGCGCCGGCTGGTGCCATAGCCGTCCCCCAGCATCATCGTCTGCGTCAGGCCCTGCAACCCGATGGGCGTCCAGATCGCAGCGCCCAGCAGATGCATCGGGACCGAGACCTCGTCGACCTGCACGCCAAGGGCGGCCAGCCGGTCGGCGGCCTCGCGGACCTTGGCATTCACGCCGTCCTCGGCGCCGGTCTGCTGAAAGCCTTCGGTCAGGATCGCGATCTTCATACCCGCGACCGGCTGGCCAAGCGCCTGCGTATAGGGGGCGGTCGTGCAGCCCAGCTGGCGGCTGTCATAGCCGTCGGGGCCTGCCAGAACCTCCAGCATCAGGGCATTGTCGGCGACGGTGGCGGTGATCGGGCCGGTGTGGTCGATATAGACCTCGATCGGGACGATGCCGGTATAGGGGACCAGCCCATGCGTGGGCTTCATCCCCACCGTGCCGCAAAAGGATGCGGGCATCCGGATCGAGCCGCCCTGATCGCCGCCGATCGCCATGTCAACCGCACCCGTGGCGACCAGAGCCGCCGATCCCGATGACGATCCGCCTGCCGAACGCGTCGGGTCATGCGGGTTCAGAACCGGCCCATGGGCGCCGGTATGGCTGCCGCCCGACATGCAGAAACATTCGCAATGCGCCTTGCCCAGAATGGTCGCGCCCGCGTCCAGCAGGCGGGTGACGACGGTGGCGTCCACATCGGGCAGATACCCTTCCAGCGTGGATGATCCGTTCATCATCGGCACGCCCGCCAGCATGACGTTGTCCTTCAGCGCGACGGTCTTGCCCGCCAGCTTGCCGCCCGGCGCGCCGGTGACGGTGGATTGCACATACCAGGCGTTCAGCGGGTTGTCGGGGGCGGCAGGCTTGACGCCCGGGGTGCGCGGATAGGTGACGGGGGGCAGCATGTCGGGCATCAGATCGACGATGTTATAGGCCGCGACGTAATCGCCCATCAGCCCCTTGAACGAGGCGATGTCGGCGGGCGACAGGTTCATCCCAAGGGTCTCGGCGACCCCGGCCAGCTGGGTGTCGGTGGGCAGTTTGACGGACATGGCAAGGCTCCTGATCGTGGGGTGGCGATGGGCAAGGCGGCGCCCGCCCGGGGCCCGCGATGCGATCCGGTCGGGCAGGGGGCGGGCGCGGGATTTCAGGTCACAAAGCCCATGAATTCGCTGACGGCGCGCGGATCGGTCAGCTGTTCGCGCGGGATCTGGCGGTCGAGCACGCCGTTCGAGATGGCATAGACCCGCCCCGCCAGCCCGGCGATGAAATCGAGGTTCTGTTCGACCAGCACGATGGTGATCCCGCCACGCGCCGTCAGCACCTTCAGCGTCTCGGCGATCTCGTCGTTGATCGAGGGCTGGATGCCCTCGGTCGGCTCGTCCAGCAGCATCAGGCGCGGCTTGCGGCACAGGCAGCGGGCCAGCGACAAAAGCTGCTGTTCGCCCCCCGACAGGGCCCCGCCCCGCCGGTCCAGCAGGCGTTTCAGGCGGGGAAACAGCTCCAGCACCTCGGCCACGGTGGCGGCGATGTCGACGCCGGTGGTGGCGATGCCGACCTGCAGGTTTTCCTCGACGCTGAGATTGGCAAAGATCTCTCGGCCCTGCGGGACCAGTCCGATGCCTGCGCGGGCGCGGGCATTGACGCTGGCGGGCAAAATCGACTGGCCGTCGAACAGGATTTCGCCACCCGTGACCTTCACAAAGCCCATGATGGCGCGCATCAACGTGGTCTTGCCCATGCCATTATGGCCCAGGATGCCCACGACCTCGCCGGGGTCCGCGTGAAAGTCCACGCGGTGCAATGCGGGCACCAGCCCATAGGCTGCGGATAGCCCCTTGACCTCAAGCAATGGCATCGGCCTGTTTCCCCAGATAGATTTCCTGAACCGCCCGGTCGCGCATGATGTCGTCGATCATCGCCTCGCGGAAGATCGCGCCGCGGTTGAAAACGGTGACGAACTTGGCGATCTGGCGGATGAACGCCATGTCATGTTCGACCACGATCACCGCCGCGCTGCGCGCGGCCGTCAGCACCAGCTGCGCAAGCCGGTCGCGTTCGTCCCCGGTCATCCCGGCGGCGGGCTCGTCTAGCAGGATCAGCTCGGGCGAGGCCGCCAGCACCATCGCCAGTTCCACCAGCTGGCGCTGGCCATGGGCCAGCTGCCCGACCTCGCGCCGGATCAGATGGGTGATGCCGCATTTCTCGATGGTCTGTTCGGCCACCTCGCGGGCCATGGGCGCGGTATGCTTGCGCCGGGCCGACAGGCGGACGTTTTCATAGACCGAGACACCGTCGAAGACATTCGGCACCTGCGTCTTGATGCCGATGCCCTGATTGACGATCTCGTGGGTGTTCATGCCGGTGATCGGGCGTTCCTTGAACAGCACCTGTCCACCGGTCGGGACCAGCTGGCCGGTCAGGCATTTGAAGAAGGTGGACTTGCCCGCGCCGTTCGGCCCCAAGAGACAGCGCAATTCGCCGTCGCGCAGGTCGAAATCGACATTGTCCACTGCCGTCACGCCGCCAAAGCGCATGGTCAGCCCGCGCGTGCGCAGGATGCGATAGCCCGGATCGGGGGTCTGCACCTCAGTCATCGCCCACCGCCTTTCCGGGGGCCGCCTTGGTGCCGGGCCTGCCGCTGTGCCACAGGGTCCAGCCGGTCAGGGCCAGCACCTTGACGGTGGGCACCAGCCCGCGCGGCAAGGCCAGCACCAGCACCATCATGATCGCGCCCAGCACGACATAGCTGTTGAGCAGCTCCATCGTGCCCAGCTGCAGGGTCAGCCATTGCAGGCCGATGACGCCGATGATCGGACCGACCAGCGTGCCGACCCCGCCCGCCATGACCCAGACCAGCGCCTTGGCCGACATCTCCATCGAGAATGCGTTGGGGTCGATAAAGGCCTGATAGCTGGCCCACATCGCCCCCGACAGACCCGCGATGCCCGAGCCGATGGCAAAGACGATGACCTTGTGGCGGCGGATGTCATAGCCCAGCAGGGCGGCGCGGGTCTCGTTCTCGCGGATGCCGATCGAGACGCGGCCGAAATCCGACGCGATCAGCAGGCGCAGCGCGATATAGACCGCGACCAGCACCGCCATGAAGAACCGGAACAGTTGCGACGGGTCCAGCCAGGCATCGGGCTGGCCCGGAATGTTGATCGTCGGGATCGAGGGGATGCCGTTGAACCCGCCAAGCCGAACCCCCGCGATGGAATAGCCCGGGCCCGCCGTGTGGTTGGCCAGCTTCCAGAAGATCAGCGCCACGACCATGGTGACGACGCCCAGATAGACATCCGTCAGCTTGCCATAGAACATGAAATATCCCAGCACGACGCCAAAGGCGGCGGGCAGCAGAAAGGACAGGATCAGCGGCACCGTGGTGTCGCCCATGCTGATCGCGGCCACCGCGAAGGTATAGCCGCCCAGCCCGAAAAAGGCTGCCTGTCCAAAGCACAGGATGCCTCCGAACCCCCAGATATAGCCCAGGGACAGCGCAAAGACCGACAGCACCACATATTGGGTGATCTGAAGGACCATGAACATGTCCAGCAGCGCCGGGGCCAGAACCATGACGGCCAACCCGATGGCCAGCATGATCCAGAATCCGGGATCGCGCGCGACGGTTTTCTCCATCTGCGGGTGCTCCTTGTTACAGCGAACGTTTGAAGATGCGGCCGGTGATGCCCTGAGGCAGCAGCCGCAGCAGGACCAGCGCCGCGACCAGCAGGGCCGCATCGCCATAGACCGGTCCGGCCCAGAATGTCGTGCCCTGACTGATCGTGCCCAGAAGCGTGGCCGAGGACAGGGTGCCGGTGATGACCGCCGCGCCCCCGGTGATGACGGTGATGAAGCTTTGGCCGACAAGGCTGGCGCCCATCGTCGGCACCACCCCGGTCAGCGGCGCCAGCAGGCCGCCCGCCAGCCCGGTCACCGCCGATCCGATCCCGAAGGTCGCCATATAGACCCAGCTGGTGCGGACGCCCAAAGCCTCGGCCATGGCGGGGTTCTGCATGGTGGCCCGCGCGATCAGCCCCGCGCGGGTGAATTTCAGCACCACCCAGACCGCCGTCAGGATCAGCGCGGCAAACAGGATCAGCACGAAATTATAGCCGGGGATCTGATAGCCGCCGATGCGCAGGCTGCCAAAGGGCGTCGCCACCCCCTGCACGGTATTGCCGAAGATCATCGTGACGCCGCCGATCATCAGCATCGACAGGCCCCATGTGGCCAGCAGGCTGTCCAGCAGCCGTCCATACAGCTGGCGGATCACCAGCCGTTCGACCAGCACCCCGAACAGCCCGACGACCAGCGGCGCCAGCACCAGGATGGCGAACCATTCGTTCACCCCGGCATTGGTCGTCACCACGACCGTATAGCCGCCCAGCATCAGAAATTCGCCATGGGCGAAATTGATGACCCGCATCATGCCAAAGATGATGGCCAGACCCGATGACAGCAGCACCAGCCATGCCACGGCGCGGATCATCTCCAGCGTGACGACGATTGCGTAATCCATGCCTGCGCGATCCTTCCGGCAGAGCCCTTACAGGCTGATTTCGTGATGCACATTGGCGTCGGGGTCGGCGATCAGATCGCAGACCATCTGCGTGTCCAGCGGCGGCGATTGCGGATAGGCCTCGCGGATGACGAAATTCTGGTCGGTCAGCTCGGCGATATAGACGTCGCGGATGGCGTGCTGGGTCTGCGGGTCGATGGTCACCTGACCGGCGGGCAGGTCATAGGTCTTGCCCTGCGCGATCACCGCGCGCACCGCGTCGCGATCGATCGAACCGGCCTCGCGCACCGCATCGGCCCAGATCATCATGCCCTCATAGGTGCATTCCGAAATCTCGGACACGACCGGGGTGTTGGTGGGGTATTCAGCCTTCACGCGTTCCAGGAAGGCCTTGTTGACGGGATTGTCGACCGCCTCGAAATAGCCGAACGAGGACAGGATGCCGTTGCCTTCCGCCGGGGTCAGCATGATCTGATCGTTGCCGCCCGCGCCCAGAACGGTCGAGATCATCGGGATCTGATCCTTCATCCCCGCCGCCGCCCATTGCCGGTAAAAGCCCAGATGCGACGATCCGACCATGGCCGAGCAGACGAAATCGGGCTTGGCCGCCTGAATCTGCGAGATGGTCGATCCGAACTGCGCGACATCCAGCGGAAAGAACTCGGTCGCCACGACCTCGCCGCCGTTTTCCTCGACATAGCGTTTCACCCAGGCCGAGGTGATGTGGCCGTAATTGTAATCCGCCGCGACTGTATAGACCTTTTTGCCGTAAAGATTCATCGCATAGGGGATGATCCGCGCGACGGTCTGCGCGGGGGTGGTGCCAAGCGTGACCTCGTTGCGGTCGCAGACGCCGCCCTCGTATTGGGTGTTGTAGAAATACAGCGTCTCATAGCGGTGAAAGATCGGCCGGATGGTTTCCCGGCTGGCCGAGGTGATCCCGCCCATCACCACCGCAACCCGGTCGCGCAAGGCCATCTGCGTGGCATATTGCGAATAAAGCGACATGTTCGATTGCGGGTCATAGATAACGCCTTCGACCTGCCGGCCCAGCAGGCCACCGGCCTCGTTGATTTCCTTGATGGCAAGCTGGAACACCTGGTTCATCGGTATCCCGATCATGTCCAGCGCGCCGGTCAGGTCATGCAGGCCGCCGACCTTGATCGTTTCGGTCTGGGCGCGCGCGACAAGCGGCGAGGCAAGGGACAGGACGGCTGCGGTGCCGGTGGTCCTGAGAAAGCTGCGGCGGCTGATGCTCATGCTGGTGGTACCCTTCGGACATGTTTCCCGGGATCCAGACTTGGTATTTACTTGAATTTTTAAATATCAAATTTCAGGAAGTCTGGGTCAGCCGCCAAGGATTGATCCCGAATGACGTTTTTCAGGGCAGGCCGCATCATGGCCGGGCAGAAAGGCAACGGGACGGGCGCCGAACCCGCCTGCATGGGTCACGGGGGCGAAGGCTGCTGGCCCGCGCGGTCCAGAAGGCGTTCGACATCGGGGCCGATCGCCTCGACAATCTGGCGGACGCCGAGGGCATTGGGGTGGATGCGGTCGTCCTGCATCAGATCGGTCAGGGACAGGCCCTGCATGGCCTTTTCGCCGATCGGGCCCAGGAAGTCGGGGACAAGGATCACATCCCATTCGGCGGCCAGATCGACATACATCGCCTCGAAGTCGCGTTTGAAATCGGGGCCGTAATTGCCGGGCGCGGGCAGGCCTGCCAGCAGGACCGGCACCCCCGCCGAATCCGCCTGTTCCAGAATCGTCCCCAGATTGGCCTTGCTGGAGGCCGGATCAATGCCGCGCAGCAGATCGTTGCCGCCAAGCGCCACGATCATCGCATCGGGAGCATCCGCCAGTGTCCAGGCGACGCGCGCGGCGCCGCCTGCGGTGGTATCACCCGATACGCCCGCGTTCAGCACCGTCACGTCATGGCCGCGCCCGGTCAGCCAGTCCTGCAGGACCGGCACAAAGCCCTGTTCGGCAGGCAGGCCGTATCCCTGCGTCAGACTGTCGCCCATCGCGGTCAGCCGCAGGCCCTGCGCGCCTGCAGGGGCTGGCAGGGATGCCATGACCGTGACCGCCAGCGCCGCCACAGCCGCCGCCGGGCGGTTGCCAAGCCGCGCGCGGCCCCCGTATCGTGCCGGCAGACGCCAGAAAATCCGATCCCCCCAAACCCGACCCCCGAAAGCGAGAACAGACCCGATGACCGACCCGGTGATCCGCCTGACCGATGCAGAACTGACCCTGCAGGGCAATGCGGGGCCGGTCCGCATTTTGCGCGGCATCACCATGCAGGTCGGGCGGGGGGAAACGGTGGGGCTGGTCGGTCCGTCGGGGTCGGGCAAATCGTCACTCCTCATGCTGATGGGCGGGCTGGAACGCGCCACCGGCGGACAGGTCCATGCGCTTGGCCGGGATCTGACCGCGCTGGACGAGGACGCGCTGGCACGCTTTCGTCTTGGCAATATGGGGGTGGTGTTCCAGTCCTTCCACCTGATCCCGACAATGACCGCGCTGGAAAACGTCGCCGTGCCGCTGGAGCTGGCGGGCGCGGGCGATGCCATTGCGCGCGCCTCGGCGGAACTGGCGCGTGTCGGGCTGGCCGGGCGGCAGGATCATTATCCCGGCCAGTTATCGGGCGGCGAACAGCAGCGCGTGGCGCTGGCCCGCGCCGCCGCACCGCGCCCGGCGATCCTGCTGGCGGACGAGCCGACCGGCAATCTGGACGGCACCAACGGTCAGGCGATCATGGACCTGCTGTTCGGGCTGCAGGCCGATCACGGCGCCACGCTGGTTCTTGTGACCCATGATCCGGCGCTGGCCGCGCGCTGCGACCGGGTGATCCGGCTGGATGACGGCACCATCGCCGGGGGTGCGGCATGAGCCTTGCGCTGGCGGCCCGCCTCGCGCGGCGCGATCTGCGCGGGGGCCTGCGCGGCTTTTGGGTTCTGCTGACCTGTCTGGCGCTTGGCGTGGCGGCGATCGCCGCCGTCGGATCGGTGCGCATGGCGATCCAGACCGGGCTGACCCAGCAGGGCGCCGCGCTGCTGGGCGGCGATGCCGAGGTCAGCCTGACCTATCGCTTTGCCGATCCGGTCGAGCGGGCCTGGCTGGAGGATCGCGCCGTCACCGTGTCAGAGATCGTCGATTTCCGGTCCATGGCGGTCGTCGGGCAGGGCGAGACGTCCGAACGCGCGCTGTCGCAGGTCAAGGGCGTCGATGCGGCCTGGCCTCTGGTCGGGCAAGTCGTGCTGGACCCGCCCTTGACGATGGCGCAGGCGCTTGGCACCACGCCGCAGGGGCTGCCGGGCGGGGTCATGGCGCCGCTGCTGGCCGACAGGCTGGGGCTGGCGGTGGGCGATGTGTTCCGCCTTGGCGTGCAGGATGTCGTGCTGACCGCGCGGCTGATGTCCGAACCCGATGCGGGCGCTGCGGGCTTTGGCTTTGGACCGCGCACGCTGGTTCTGCGGTCCGCGCTGGCCGACAGCCAGCTGCTGACCGAGGGCACGCTGTTCGACAGCGCCTATCGCCTGATGCTGCCCGAGGGCGGCGATCCCGACGCGCTGAGGGCCGATTGGCGCCGCGACTTTCCCGACAGCGGTGCGCGCTGGCGCGACAGCCGCCGGGGTGCGCCGGGGATCGACACCTTCGTAGACCGGATCGGTGCGTTTCTGGTGCTGGTCGGCCTGACCGGGCTGGCGGTCGGCGGGGTCGGCGTGTCGGCGGCGGTGCGCGCGCATCTGGCCCGCAAGCGCGACGTGATCGCGGTGCTGAAGACGCTTGGCGCGTCCGGGCGGACGATCTTTCAGGTCTATTTCCTGCAGGTCGGCGCGCTGACGCTGCTGGGCGTGGCTTTGGGTCTGGTGCTGGGCGTGCTGGTGCCGCTGGCCGTGGCGCCCTTGCTGACGGCGCGGTTGCCGGTGCCTGCGGTCTTTGCCCCCTATCCCGGTCCGCTGGCCGAGGCGGCGCTGTACGGCATCCTGACCGCCTTCGTCTTTACGCTGTGGCCTTTGGCGCAGACCCGGCGCATCCGGGCCGCCGCGCTGTTCCGCGATCTGGGCGGTTCGGGCCAGCTGTGGCCGCAGGCGCGGTTTCTGGCGCTGATTGCCGGGGCGCTGGTGGCACTGGTCGCGGCGGCGGCGTGGTTTTCGGGCCTGTGGGGGCTGACGCTTGGGGTGGCGGGCGGCGTGCTGGCGGCCTTTGTGGTGCTGGTCGGGGCTGCGGCGCTGGTGCGTCGCGCGGCGCGGGCGGGCGCCCGGACCGGGGCCGCGCGTGGGCGCCCGGCGCTGCGGCTGGCACTGGCCGCCATCGGCGGTCCGCGTGACGAGGCGCTGTCGGTGATCCTGTCCCTTGGGCTGGGGCTGACCGTGCTGGCCGCTTTGGGGCAGGTGGATGCCAATCTGCGACAGGCCATCGCGACCGAACTGCCCGACCGCGCGCCGACCTATTTCTTCCTCGATATCCAGCCCGACCAGTTGCAGGGGTTCCGCGACCGGTTGGCCGATGATCCGCTGGTCGGAACGGTGCAGACCGCACCGATGCTGCGCGGCATCATCACGGAACTGAAGGGCCGTCCCGCGCGCGAGGTGGCGGGCGATCACTGGGTGCTGCGCGGCGACCGGGGTGTGACCTATGCCGCCACACCGCCACCCGGCACTCAGATCACCCAAGGCGAATGGTGGCCCGAGGATTACACAGGCCCTCCTCTTGTCAGCCTGTCCGACGAGATCGCGACCGAGATCGGCCTGACAATCGGCGACAGCGTGACCGTGAACATTCTGGGCCGCGACATCACCGCCACCATCGCCAATCTGCGCATCGTCGATTTCAGCGATGCAGGCATCGGCTTTGTCATGGCGCTGGACCCCGCCGCGCTGCAGGGCGCGCCCCATACCCATATCGCCACCGTTTATGCCGAACCGCAGGCCGAGGCGCAGATCCTGCGCGATCTGGGCAACCGCTTTCCCAACATCACCGCCGTCGCCGTGGGCGAGGCCATCGACCGCGCCGCCGACGCCCTGTCGGGGATCGCCGCCGCGACCGCTTGGGCGGCAGGCGCGACGCTGCTGACCGGGTTCGTGGTGCTGATCGGCGCGGCCTCGGCCGGGGAACGGGAGCGGGTGTTCGAGGCCGCGATCCTCAAGACCCTTGGCGCCACGCGGGGCCGCATCCTGCGCAGCTTTGCGCTGCGGTCGGGCCTTCTGGGGGCGGCGGCGGGG
>NZ_RQRT01000042.1 GCF_004335005.1 Paracoccus nototheniae
GCGTCCGGGTGCGATCCGCGCCGGACCTGTCGGCGGCGCTGGTGTCGCTGAACCGGGTCGGCGTGAACCTCAATCAGATCACCCGGACGCTGAACGCGGGGCAGCCGGTGCCGGTCGATCTCGACGAGGTGCTGGCCGAGGTCCGGGCGGCGGTGGAGCGGCTGGCGGAGATCGGTGCATGAACTTCCAGATCGCCGCGCAGGGCCGGAGCTTCAAAGGGGCGATGGCGTATTACACCCATGACAAGCGTGCGCCCGGCCCGGAGGGCGGGGCGGCGGCGTCGGGACCGCATCCGGCCTCGTCGGAGCGGGTGGCGTGGACGGAGACGCGCAACATTGCCAGCGACCGGCCCGAGGTGGCCACGCGGATCATGATCGCCACCGCCGAGCGGGCCGATCAGCTGAAGGCCGAGGCCGGGATCGCGGCCACCGGGCGCAAGGCGCAAAAGCCGGTGCTGGCCTATTCGCTGGCCTGGCATCCGACCGAGGCCGGGAAACTGGACCGGGCGGAGATGTCGCGCGCCGCGAATGACAGTCTGCGGGTCCTGGGGCTGGAGAAGCACCAGGCGGTGATCGTGGCACATCGCGACACGGCCCATCCGCATGTGCATGTGATCGTGAACCGGGTGAGCCCCGAGGACGGGCGGATGGCGAAGATCGATCCGCCGAAGGTCCGGGCGCTGGACCGGTGGGCGAACGAGTACGAAAAAGCCCGTGGTGCGGTGGTCAGTCCGGATCGGGCGGCGAAGTACGAGCGGGTGGCCGAAAAGCAGCGCCAGTACCCGGACCCGGAGGTGCGGCGGGCGCATGTCGTGGAGAAGGCCGCAGGGCGCGCTCAGGCGGCCCAGGAGCGGCAAGAGGCGGCTTCGGGGGCATCATCCCTGTCCGAGGCACGTAAGGCGGCTCAGCGGGCTTCTGAGCGGCCCCAGAGCCCGGCCGCGATCCTGCGGGAGATCGGCGCAGCCACGAAAGAGCGGCACCGGCAGGAGTGGGTGGCGCTGCGCGGGGGCTATGCGGCGCAGAAGGCGGAGATCGCCTCGGCGCATAAGGGCCGGACCCGGGATGTCGTGGCGGCGCATAAGCGCGACACCAAGCCGGAATGGGCGGCGCAGTTCCGGGGCGAGCGGGACGGGGCGCGCGAACGGCAGCGCATGGAACGCGGGCTGATCGGGCGGTTGTCGCTGTCTATCGCGGCGGCACGGGAACAGCACCGCGAGCAGGGCGGCAGTTTTGCGAAGCTGGTGGCGGTGAATTTTCTGTCGAAGGAGCGGCGGGAAAGCACGTTTGTCGCCGCCAGCCAGCGGGACCGGGCAGCGCTGTCAGAGCGGCTGAACCGGGAGTTGGGCGGGCGGCTGGAGCCGCTGAAGGCCGGGCGGGCCTGGGAGATGGGCCAGGCGCTGGAGCGATTCAAAGAGGATCGCGGGACGCTGGTCGAACGGCAGGCCGGGGAATGGGGGAAAATCCGCGAGGCCTGGAAGCAGGTTGGGCGGGAGAAAGCACCTGAGCGGGAAAGGTGGGGGGTCTCGGAGCGTGGGCGTGAGGCAGGGGCGCAGCAGGGGTCGCGGTTTGGGTGGCTGGACCGGCAGGCGAAGGAGCGAAGCGTTTCGGGCAAAGGCGCTGAACTTCGTCAGCAGGTAGAACAGGCGCAGGAGGACAAGAAGTCGTCAAAA
The DNA here is from genome assembly GCF_004335005.1 of Paracoccus nototheniae. Lineage (GTDB taxonomy): Bacteria > Pseudomonadota > Alphaproteobacteria > Rhodobacterales > Rhodobacteraceae > Paracoccus > Paracoccus nototheniae. The sequence continues at coordinate 1,670 of NZ_RQRT01000042.1, forward strand.
TTCGATTGGCTGGATCGGCAAAAAGATCAGGTTGCACAAAAGCAGGACCAGCGCGAAAAATTGGAACTCCGGGTGATGGGGAATGAAGGTAAACAACGCGATAGATAACCAGAAGAGCTAACTATTCTGCTTTCACGCGCTAATAGAATGCTCATCTTAATTTATCCAGATTGAATTTACTTAAAACGTTTGCAATTGAAAATGGGAAGATGATAATAATTAAGTTAATCATCTTTATAGTATTTATAGATATTGCTGCCGAGAAGCTCGTCTTATTAAGCTCAAGCGATAGTAAATTAAACAATAAAAAAGATATTAAAAAAATAAAACGGGCGCAAATGATGGCATAAAGGGTATAAGGGCACCTCGATAAATTGCCTGCCCCGTGTTGCTGCGGTATAAATGAGAGGGATCGGCGGCTTGGAGTTTGACGATGGCGCAGTTGGGTTTCTTTGATCTTTCGGACCGCTATGCAAGCCTGGACGCCAAGAGGGACCCGCTGGTCGAGATCGACGCCGTCGTGCCGTGGGAGGAATTCCGTGCAACGCTGGAGCGCGTCTGACGCAAGCCGGATGCAGAGCGCAAGTCACGCGCCGGGCGCAAGCCCATGGATGCCGTGCTGATGTGAGCTACTCCCCGATCCTTGGACAGTTTTCCGGCTGATTTAAGCTACTGCCTGCGCCTGCTGATCGGTTTCGATGGTGTTGAAGTAGACCACGGCGGGTGGTTGACCGCCATGGGCGGCGTGAGGCCGCTGGTGGTTGTAGAAGGTGATCCAGGCCCCGATGCCAGCCTTGGCCTGAGAGCCGGTCTCCCAAGCGTGCAGGTAGACGCATTCATACTTCAGGGACCGCCAGAGGCGTTCGATGAAGATGTTGTCGATGCACCGGCCCTTGCCATCCATCGAGATCCGGGTGCCGATCCGTTTCAGGCGGTCGGTCCAGGCGAAGGACGTGAACTGCGATCCCTGATCGGAGTTCATGATCTCGGGCGGGCCGAACTTGTGGATCGCCTCGTTCAGGGCCTCGACGCAGAAGTCGGCTTCCAGGGTATTCGAGATGCGCCAGGCCAGAACCTTCCGGGTGAACCAGTCCATGACAGCCACCATATAGAGAAAGCCGCGGCGCATCGGGATGTAGGTGATGTCGGCGCACCAGACTTGGTTGGGCCGCTCCACCCGCAGCCCATCCAGCAGATAGGGGTAGGTCTTGTGGCCCTTGGCCGGCCTGCTGGTATCGGGCTTCTGGTAGATCGGCATCAAGCGCATCAGCCGCATCAGTCGCCGGATGCGCTTGTAGTTCACAACATGGCCCTCGTTCTGCAGGTGCCACGTCATCTGCTGCACGCCGTAAAACGGTGTCTCGAGGAACTGCTTGTCAATCACCACCATGAGGTCGAGGTTCATGGCCGTCTCGCCCATCAGTTCGTAGTAGAACGACGATCGCGAGATCGACAGCAGGTGGCATTGCGCCCCGACCGACAGGCTCGGGTGGTTCTTCTCAATCATGCCACGCCTCACTTGCCGGTCCAGGGCTTGAGCTTTCGTGACAAAAAATCGTTGGCCACAGCCAGCTCCCCGATCTTGGCATGCAGGGATCGCACCGTGTCCTCATCAACAGAGGGAGCCGTCTTGCCGCCCCGCTCGAAGATGTCAGCAGCACCATCGAGCAGAGACTTCTTCCACTGATGGATCATCGTCGGATGCACGCCATATTCGGCGGCTAACTCAGACACCGTGCGCTCGCCCTTCAAGGCTTCCAGCGCAACACGGGCCTTGAATCCCGCGTCATGGTTCCTGCGTTTCTTCATGTCCTGATCTCCTCGCTCTTGAAGACCAGCAGACGTCAGATCGTAGCTTCCGTCACTGTCCGATTTTCGGGGAGTAGCTCAGATGTTCAAGACACTGGTGCTGGGCGCGCTTTACAACCTGTCCGACGACCAGATCGAGTATCAGGTGCGCGACCGTCTGTCGTTCATGCGGTTTCTTGGCCTCGGCCTTGAGGACCGGGTGCCCGATGCCAAGACGGTCTGGCTTTATCGTGAGGCGTTGGCGCAGGCGGGCCTGGTGGAAGGGCTGTTCAAGCAGTTCGACGGTATGCGATGGGGTGGACGCCCCCCGGCGGCATCGAATGTGCCATGGTGGCGGGTTACATCGCGCGGGGCGGGCAGATCCTCGATGCCTCCATCGTCCCGGTGCCGCGCAATCACAATACGCGCGTGGAAAACAAGGCGATCAAGAACGGTGAGGTGCCCGAGGGTTGGGCCGACAAGCCCGCCAAGCGGTCGCAGAAGGATACCGATGCGCGCTGGACCAAAAAGCATGGCAAGAGCCACTACGGCTACAAGAACCATGTGAACATGGACAGCAAGCACAAGCTGGTGCGGCGTTACCATGTCAGCGATGCCGCCCTGCACGACAGCCAGGCGGTGGACCGCCTGCTGATGCGGGGCAATACCGGTGCGGGGGTCTGGGCAGATCCCGCCTATCGGTCCGAGGAGATGGAAGCCAGGCTGCGCGCCTTGAAGCTGAAGAGCCACATCCACCGCAAGGGCAAGCGCGGCAAGCCGCTGATCCAACAGGCCAAGAGCAGCAACCGGACCAAATCCTCGGTGCGCGCGCGGGTCGAGCATATCTTCGGCGCGCAGACCAACGACATGGGCGGCACGCTGGTGCGCACCATCGGCATGGTGCGGGCGAAGGCCAAGATCGGGATGAAGAACCTGGCATACAACATGCGCCGCCTCGGCCAGCTGCGCCGCCTGAACCCGTGCCCGGCCTGTCCCCGGGGCGCGGTAATCAGGCCAGGAGGCACGAAACGCCGCGCGTGACAGGTGTAGCACAGAAGACCACCTAGCGCGCCAGGCCGCCGACGGGCGGTATCATCCCTGTCTCAAGCCGCCCAATCCCCTACCCGGAGCCTGAAAAACTCAAAAAATCGAGGTGCCCATAAGTAATACCAACGGCCCTAAGCACTGATCCCTTTTGCGTATTCACGCGTGGCAATTGATCGGACCCGCTCGGGGTCGTTTGCGAAGGCGTCATCCTTCGACATGAAAAAGGCATAACGAGTGTATCCCTCACTTCCTTGTCAAAAGCTTGAAAAGCATAATTCAAGCTATCGCCATCGATCTACCACTGATCCTTGCCAGCAATGCGTCATCATGGCTGATCGCCAGCAGGCCCATGCCTGTTGCGCGGCAGACATCCAGCAGCACGCGCCACATTAGGGCCTGACTGACCGGGTCCAAGGCAGCCGTGATCTCGTCGGCGATCAGCACGCGTGGTCGGGCCATAAGGCCGCGCAGGATCGACAGGCGCTGCAACTGTCCGCCTGACAATTCGTGCGGAAAGCGCTCGGCTGGAAGGTCCGCGCCAAGTGCGGTGCGCAGATCGTCGCGCGGGGGGCCGGCCTCCCGCAGGATGCGGTCCAGCGTCCAGCGAGGATTCATCGCGACCAGCGGATCTTGGTGCAGATACTGCACTGGCCACAAGCCTTTTCCAGGCGGCTGGCCGTCGAGCGTCAGCCGCCCGCCCGCAAGGGGATGCAGGCACGCCAGCGCACGGCCCACTGTGGTCTTGCCCGCCCCGGATGGCCCCGACAAGCCGACGCATTCCCCCCGAGGGATGGTCAGATCCAGCCCCTGGATCAGGATGCGCCGGCCCTGCGCAACGGCGATACCCTGGGCCTCAAGCATCGGTAAAGCCATTTTGCGGCAAAGCCTGCCATTGCCTTCTTGCGGCGGCGGGCAGAACCGCGCCATCGCCTGCAAAGGCCTGCGCGGGGCAGGCGGGATGCAGACGACCATCGGCCAGCATCGCGACCTCATCCGCGATGGGCAAGGCGGCAATCAGGTCATGCGTGATCAGCAGCACGGCACCGCCCTCGGCCGCATACGCGCGAAGGGTCGCCAGCAGCAGGGCGGAACTGGCCGGATCCAACCCGGCCGTCGGCTCGTCCGCGACCAGCAGCGCGGGCGGTCCGATCAGCGCCATGACCATCAGCACCCGCCGCGCCATACCGCCGGACAGCTGATGGGGATAAAGCGCCGCAACGGCGGAGCCGAGGTCCAGCAAGGCCAGCCGATCGGCCACCTGCGCCGGACAGGCCTTGCGCCTTGCCGCCCATGCGATCTGGTCGCCGATGCGCGCGGTGGGGTCCAGCCATCCGCCTTGCTGGGGCAGAAACACCGTCCTGCCCTGCACCGCGATCCGGCCCGTCTGCAGGGCGTTGCCGGGCAGGGCCCCCAGGATCGCATGGGCCAGCAGGCTTTTGCCCGCCCCCGACGCGCCGATCAGCGCCGTGATCCGGCCCGCCGCGACATCAAGGTTCAGCCCTTGCACCAGCCATGTCTCGCGTCGCCGCCACAGCCCGTCGGGCGCCGAAAAGCCAAGCGACAGGTCACGGACCCTCAGGCTCACAGGCGCAGCTCCCTCGGGTTGGTGCGGCGGTGGAGGGCATCGCCCACGCGTTCCAGACACAGGACCAACATGACCAGCGCCGCGCCCGGTCCCACAGCCAGCCACCAGCGCCCGGCGCCGATGTGCCGCATCGCCTCGGACAGCATGACGCCGATGGCCGGGCGCGAGGGTTCCAGCCCGAAACCCAGAAAGGTCAGGGCGGCCTCGTGCAGGATCGCGTGGGGAAACATCAGGACATATCCGGTCAGCAGCTGCGGCAGCAGCAGCGGCAGAATGTGATGTCGCGCCACGAACAAGCGCGAGCGGCCGAAGGCGCGCGATGCCTCAACAAAGGGGGCAGACCGGACCTGGCGGATTTCGGCGCGCAGCAGGCGCGCAAGGCGCGGCCAGTGAGAGATGGCGACGGCGATGATGACGGCGGTGACGCCCCCGCCAAGGGCAAAGCTGATCAGCAACAGCAGCAGCAAATGCGGCAGGGCCAGCATCACATCGGTCAGAAACCCCATCGCCGCATCCGCTGCCCGCCCAAGGCTGGAGACCAGCGCCACGACCAGCGCGATGGCCGTGGACAGCCCCGCCGCAAGCAGCCCGACCTGCAGGCTGAGCGTCAGGCCATGAACCACCCGCGCCGCCAGATCGCGACCCATCCGGTCCGTTCCAAGCGGGCGGGCCCACGAAGGCGGCAGGTTCCGCGCCGTGAAATCCGCCCGCAGTCCCAGATCACCAAGCGCGCCCGAGCCAAGCGGCACCGCCACCAGCACCGCCCCGGCCAGCGCGGTCATCACGGCAAGACGCAGCGCGGCGGTCATGGCATCCTCTGACGCGGGTCAAGTGCGGGGCCCAGCCGGTCGGCGGTCAAGTTCGCCGCGACGACGGTGATCGCGGTCAGGATCGCGATGGCCATCAGCAGCGCCACATCGCCGCGCATCCCGGCCTCGACCGTTGCACGACCAAGACCCGGCCAGGCAAAGACCTGCTCGGCCAGGATCGCACCGCCGATGATCTCTCCGACCGAGGCGAACAGCACCGTCACGCCCGGCAGAGCCGCATTGCGCGCGACATGGCGCAGCAGGATGTCATCGCGCGTGGCGCCCTGCAGTCGGACGAGGGCGACGTAATCGGACTGCAGGATCTCGATGGCCTTGATGCGGGTGTGCAGCGCGATCTGCGCGACTCCGAACAGGGTCAGCGCGGCCAGCGGCAGGGCCAGATGGCGCAGGCGGTCCGACAGCCCGACCTGATCGGGCGGCACGCCGATTGGCCCCGCGCAGCAGACCGGCGCCCAGCCTAGCACGACCGAGAACAGCGCGATCATCAGCATGGCCAGCCAAAAGGTCGGCGTGGCGGCCAGGCCATAGCACCACAGCCGGATCACCCGGTCCGGCCAGCGATCCCGTGTCATCGCCGCCGTCAGGCCAAGCGCAAAGCCCAGCACGCCCGACAGCAGCCAGGCCAATCCCGCCAGCAGGGCCGAGGCCCCAAGACGTTCCGACACCACCTGCGCGACGGGGGCGGCATAGGTCGTGGACCATCCCAGATCGCCCCGCAAGACATGCCCCGCCCATCGCGCGAACTGTTCGGGCGCGGGCCGGTCCAGCCCCCAGCTGGCCGCAATCCGGTCCATCTGATCGGGGCTGGCCTGAGCCATGGCGGGGCCCAGATAGGCCGCGACCGGGTCGACGGGCGAGGCCTTCAGCAGCATGAACACCGCCAGCGCGACGGTCGCCACGACAGCCAGCGCGCGGACAAGTGCAGTCATTCGCAGGTCCAGCGCCAATCCGACAGGGAGGCCGTGATCGGCCAGCCATGCCCATGCGGCTCGATCTGGGTCTGCCCGACCTCCAGACAGTCATCGACCAGATAGACATGGTCCAGATTGACCAGCCAGACCCAGGCATTGTCGCCTTGGGTGCCGTAATGCGCCGCCGCCTCGGCCCAGATCGGGGCCGAAGCCTCGAGGCTTTCTGCGGCCAGCGCGCGGGCAAAAATCTCGTCCACTTGCGGGTTTGCGTAATGCGACGGGTTCATCCAGCCCATCCCGGCCAGCGTCGAGGAATAGAGCGCATAAAGCTGATAGGGCGAATGGCTGCCAAAGCCGAAGACCACAGGCTGGTCATGCATCACCCGTTGGATCGCGTCCCAGCTGGCCCCGGTCGGGGTGATCTCGATGCCCAGAGGGCGGGCCAGCTCAGCGCTCACTTCGGCCAGCGCCTGCCGTGTCGGGTCGCTGGCCGGATAGTTCAGCATAAAGGCCGCCCGCTGGCCGTCCCTTGTGCGGATGCCGTCGGGGCCGGGCTGCCAGCTGGCTTTGTCCAGAACCGCCGTTGCGGCCTTGGTGTCGGTCGGCACACGGTCATCCGGCCCGGCCCATGGCAGGCCGTCTGCCGGGCCGAAGGCCGGTGTCCCATGGCCGTTCAGCGCCACCCCGGCGATCACCTCGCGGTCGAGGCCCAGATTGAGCGCCTGCCGGATTGCCCGATCCGACGTGACCGGCTGGCCTGAGGGCATGCTGATCCCGCGATTGTCCACCGTCTGCGCCACGACCGCCCGAAATCCCTGCGGCACGCGGTCGGCAAGCTGTGCGGGCAGGGCGACCATATGAACGGCCCCCGCCTGCGCGGCCGCAAGGCCGGTATCGGGCCCGGTGAACAGGAAGGTGATCTGTTCGAATTCGGGAAGGTCGCCGTGATAGCCGCCGTTGCGGCGCACGATCAGCTGCTCGCCCTCGGACCACGAGACCAGCGTATAAGGGCCCGACCCGACCGGCGCGCGACCGTAGCCCGGCGCATAGCTGGCCGCCGGGACGATGCCCAGAGTATAGAACGTTTCGGCAAAGGTGATCCACGGGCGGTTCAGGACAAAGCGCACGGTCTGTGTATCCACCGTCTCGGCCCGCTCCATTGCCGACAGGTCGATGCTGTCGGGGGTGCCCTTTGCCGTCGTGAAGGTGAACGCCACATCCTCGGCTGTCAGGGGCGTGCCGTCGGAAAAGCTGACGCCCTCGCGCAGGGTGATTGTCCAGACCAGCCGGTCGTCGGACAGCTGCCAATCGATCGCCAGATCGGGCTGCGTGACCAGATCGGCGTCCCGGCGCAGCAGCGTGGACTGGAACAGCGGGTTGCCATAGCCGCCCCAGCCCCGGATCGGATCGAAGCCGGTATCAGGCTCTCCGCCAATGGCCAGAACCAGATCAGGTGCCGCCATGGCGGGCAGGGGGGCCAGCAGGGCGGTCAGGGCTAGGACAAGGCGCATCGGCACATCCGTATGACGAAATATTGCATTCCGCTTACGCGCATCGCGATGGCCAAGGCAAGCGCCGGCGTCTAGAATCCGGTGACGGGCAAAGCGGGATGCCCGGTTTACAAGCAGGATACCGAATGCAGCGCGTGACCATGACCATCGAGGATGACCAGCTGGCCGCTCTGGACGCCTATGCCGGACAGCGCGGCTATGCCAGCCGGTCCGAGGCGATGCGCGATGTGCTGGCCGGTGTCCAGATGGCCGCGACCGACGCCGACTCTGACGCAACCTGCATCGCCACGCTGACATACTTGTTCGACCACGACATCCGCGATCTGACCCGGCGACTGGCCACACAGGCACACAGCCATCACCATCTGCAGCTGTCCACGCTACATGTTCATATCACGCATGACGATTGCCTTGAGGTCGTCGTGCTTCGCGGCACGGTGGGTCAGGTGCGCCGGATGGCCGACGCGATCCTGACCCAGAAAGGCGTGCGCATGGGGCAGTTGCATGTCATGCCGCTGCCGGTCGGCAGTGAGGCTGACTGACCCCTTAGACCCCATGATCGCTGACTGGGGTCTAAGGGCAGCAACCGGACCAAGTCGTTGGTGCGCGCGCGGGTCGAGCATGTTTCCGGCGCGTAGGCCAACAACATGGGCGGCACACTGGTGCGCACGATCGGCATGGTGCGGGCGAAGGCCAGGTTCGGCATGAAGAACTTGGCTTACAACATGCGCTGCCTCGGCCAGTTGAGCCGCCTGAACCCGTGCCCGGCCTGACCTCGAGGCCGGGAAGTGAGGCTGTGCAGCACAGAACGCTGTGTAACAGACGGAGATCTGAAGACCCCATAGCGCGCAAGGATGCCGACGGGCGGTAACATCCCCGTCTCAAGCCCCCCAGCCCGCTACCCGCGGCAGGAAAAGATCAAAATCGAGGTGCCTATAAGTCTCTCCATATTTCCAGCCAACAAGTCTATTCTAGCCACACGTTTCGGAAATCGTTCCAGCATTGATTGGTGATAGTTAAGCCTCGTAAGCTCGGCGAATGGCCAAACATCCCCCTGCGACTATTGAGAAGCGGGAGGATTGGTAACTGATCCATGATGCGGGCATCGGCCATACGGTAAAGAGCGATACGCTCTCTCAATGGCAAGGTGACGGCCGCGCGATCCAACAGGTCATCAAGCAACGGATCAGCAGCGAAGCCGGCATTGAAGCCCGTAGGTGAGGCATTTGCACTGTGCAGAATCTGACGAAGCCACAAGTCGCTAGACATCCCCCAGCTCATTTCTGTGAAAGACACCGCCCGGGCAGCCCCCTTGCGCCATTGATTGCAATAGACAACCCAATCCGGGTGCAGCTCTACTTCAAGCTTAATGCCCACCGCCGCCAGATCCGCAGCAATTCGTGCATATATCATGCCGGGATCAAGTTGGGCGGAGCCATGCTTTGCGCCAAATGCCCGTAATGTTAGGCGATTAGCCACCCCAGCTTCAGCCAGAAGCGCACGAGCCAACTGCGGGTCATAGGGATAGTACTCAGCGGATTGTGGATTGTGAGAGGATGAGCCGGGAGGCAATGCACTGACGGCCGGCACTGTTGCGCCGGGAAAAAGCTCGGAGCTAAGAGCATTGCGGTTGATGGCATGGGCAATGGCCCGGCGAATGCGGACGTCTCCGATCTGGGGGTCGCGGGAATTGAAAACGAGATACCACAGATAGGGAGGCGCACATTCCGGAATGCTGAACCCCTCTGCCGCGAGATCTTCAAGATTCGCGCCTTCGAGGCTATAGGCCAAATCGACTTCACCCTCCCGCAAGGCGCGAACGCGGTCTTTGAGGTCGGGAAAGGGAAGAAAACGGATGCCGGAGAGTTTGGGTGCGCCGCCCCAATAATCGTCGTTTCGGACTAGCTCGACTCCCGACCCGTGCTCGGTCTGGAAGCGGCGATGGAAGCGAAAGGGACCGGTACCCGGGGCCCGGTCGGCACAACCGTCAGGGCCATGTTGTTGCAGGGCAAGGGGACTAACCAAAGACTGTGCCCCGGGCGCGTCCTCTTGCGTCATGTAGCGAAGAAAATCAGGCGCAGGAGCTTTCGTCGTAATCTCGACCGTCATCGGATCAAGGGCACGGACTGATGCTAACATTTCGACCGCAGATTGGTTTAAATCCGACACAACGGCAGAGAAGAATTTGCTCGAGGGATCGCACATTCTGGCGTAGTTTAGCACTACTGCTTCGGCATCCAGAGCTGCGCCGTCGTGAAAGCGAATTCCCGATCTTAATCGAAACAGGAAGCGGCATTCATTGTTTGAAATTTCACAGCTTATGGCAAGGCGGGGCACGAGGGCAGTCGGCTCCCCCTCGACTGCGGGGTGTTTTTCGAAATCATCCTCCATGAGGCTTTCATGTGTTTGCTGGACAACGCGACCGGTGTTCCAGCCGCCGAAAGACCGTGGCGGATCAATTTCATCCACTTGCCAATCTAGAGCCACGCGCAGGATACTGCCTTCATCCATCCCAATTTCCTCGATGTTTATGTCGCAAACAGACGGCCGTGATCCCGCGCGTGGCGCATCATGGCTATTTCAATTGCTGCAGATGCGCTGCATTCTAATTCCTCAACGGGTGTTGCTAAGGCGATTTTTCCTGCCCTAAGTATTTCAGGGGCTAAGCCAGCAAGCATTGTCTGAGCGGCCTTAGCGGGAAGCGCATCTAGGCGAACGGCAGCAGAGAGGATCATCGTGGCGATTCCGCGAAGCTCCATCAGTACTGCCGCCTCTTGTGCAATCCCGCAGGCCGCCGAGACCGCTGCCGAGACTACTGCGAGATGGCCTGGCGTCTCATGCCGAGCAATCGCATCGGCAAAGGCAGCCAGCATCGGGTTATCTGCAAACCCGGGAGCGAGGGTTGCTAGCCGATGACCGCATCTACGGGAGGCGGCTTGCGCGGCTTCTGTCAGCTTCAGGCAGTCTAGGCGAGTGTCGACGGCTAGCAACTCCCGCAAATCGCCCGCGAGAAATGCTTCATGGGACAGTGCGGCCGCGGCGCCGTCCCCCCGTGCGGCACCGTGTATAAGGGCGGAAACAACAATTTGCCTGAGGCAGTTCTCGTCCGGAACGCGCCCATCCCGGAGCAGCCTTTCAAGCCCCATTGCATGGGCATGGCGACCAATAGGAAGCGCGGAATCCGCAAGCTGCATCAGCGCAAGTAGTGCTGCGCCTTCCATTGGAAAGTAGCTCCCTTCAATGTTCATGCGCGCCCTTGTCGTGGTGATGGTGTACATGAGCGCGACCGACAGGATGCTCATGCGATGCGCCCGCACACGCAGGAGGCGCCCCTGCGGCAAAGGCACGTTCTTCGAAGCGTATTCGCGCTTGGTCGACCCCATATGCAAGAAGTGGTCGAGCGGCCAGTTCAGGCGTCTCCGTCACCGGCACCACAATCTCGCAACCGTCTATTTCGCTTGGGGTGTGGCGATTGCCTAGGGCATGACCAATACGAAAAGCGGTCGCGGGATCGGACTCTGGCAGCGTGACAACCATGACTTGCTCGGGCTTGCGAGCAACCACAAGGATGCGGTGGCCGTCATCATGTAGCACCGTACCATCAGCGAGCCACCGCGGCTCGTGAAGGTCTAGGCCAATTTCTGTTCCCAACTCGCTCCTCACCCGTAGGCGTCTCCGCCCTGCATCCGCGGCCGCAACCCACAGGCGCTCCCGCTTCCGGCCGCGAAACCGGCAATCGTAAGCATGGCCAAGAATCTGATGGAGCATCAACATTGTTATGTCCTCTCTATTTTCTCAGGATGCGAGCAGGGCGGTCCCGCAGGTGTGTCCTGGCTGTATCCCAGGCAGAATGAGTCGCTTCGCGAAGCCTTGGTGCATCATTGGCAAGAAAGCGCGCCACTGCACCGTAGCCCGACACTAGAGGCGCGGCTCCAGCAAAAACGCCCGGCATATGCTCGAGGCATTCAGAGAGTTCTTTGGCAAGAGGCGCGTAATCTGTTTGGGGTCCAAGCGCGAAAAGTGTGCCGACATATCCCTCTCCGCCCAAGGTGCCGGCAAGCGATGAAGGTGCTTCTTCGGGGGCAAAGCTTGCCGCGTCGATCAGGATCTCACGGCCTTCGACGGTTGCGATCAGCCGATAAGAAACGAATGTATAGTCATGCCATTCACCGCGTGCCACACGTCCCGGCGCTATCGTGTCGATCAGGATTGCCCCTGCATTCCGGTCAAGTGATAGCCGCGTGACCTGACGATGTCTGGCTCCCGCGTGCGGTATGAGAAAATCCGGGATAGATTCGATGAAACCGCCCTCTGCAACGCTGATTGAGGTTTCCTGTATTGAAAGTGTGCCTCCCTGAAGTCGGGTCGCCGCAGGGGTGGAAAGGCAAAGGTGGGCCTTTGGCCCGACAGTAATGTCCATGGTCAGCCTGTCGCCGCCGAAGATTGAACCTGCGGCGTTCTGAACATAGATCAGCGCACCATCCTCATCTTCAATTGGTAGGACTGCGGTTGTGGTGAGGGGATAGCACTGTCGCCGCCCAGCAAGCCGTGTACGACCTCCACCGTCGCGGACCAAGTTGAGCGCTAAATAACCCTCATTCATCCGGGAAATATGCCGAAGAGTGCACTGCGGGTGATTTCGTCGAAAACAGCGCGGACACCCTCGCCCTTACGCAAGTCTGTGAAAAGAGAAGGGCGGTCAGGGCGCGCTGCAGCAACATCCTGCCGGATGCGGTCGAGATCGGCATCGACATGCGGAGCCAAGTCGATCTTGTTGACGATGAGCAAGTCCGCGCGCAGGACGCCAAGCCCGCGCTTGCGGGGGATATCGTCACCCGCCGAGACGTCTATGACGAAAGTCCACCAGTCCACCAGATCGCTCGAAAAGGTAGCGGCAAGATTGTCGCCGCCGCTTTCGATCATGATCAGGTCAGGAGAGAAGCGCCGCTCCAAGTAGTTGGCGGCCTCTATATTGATGGAAGGGTCCTCGCGAATAGCCGTATGCGGGCAGGCCCCACTTTCGACGGCCATTACACGCTCTGGATCAATGAGCCCAGATCTGCGCACCCGTTCGGCATCCTCGATAGTGACTAAATCGTTTGTAATCACCGCAACCGAGACGCCTTCGGTGTAACAGACCGGCAGTAACCTCTCGACCAGCCGCGTCTTGCCGCTGCCGACCGGGCCGCCGATTCCGATCCTTACTGCTGCCATTCCGCCTCCTGTTATTTAAGCATGTAGATCTGGCCAAGCGCGACCTGTTCCGCCGGCCTGCTCGTCGCCAACTCGCCATCGAGCCGAACTTCGAAATTTTCGGAATCGACCTCGATTTCCGGCACCCGACCGTTTAGGACCATGTCGCGCTTGAGCAGGTCACGGGTCGAACGAACTGCCGAAAGCCTCGCGCGCAGATCAAGGCGTCGGCCAATATCACTGCTCAATGCCCCCGGTGCGACAAAGCGCAAACCGAGGCTCTGAGGTGCCCTGCCAAAACAGCCCCACATCGGACGGTAGCGCAGTGGTTCGCAGGACATGAGCGACGCATTCGCCTCGCCTAAGGGTGCCCAAACTGGGAAGCCAGACTTAAGCACTAGCTCGGGCTTCACTCCGAACCTGTCGGGTTTCCAGAACACCAGATCGGCAAGCTTGCCTATTTCGATCGAGCCGACCTCGTGGTCAATGCCAAACATCAGCGCAGGATTGATGGTGTATTTCGCGATATAGCGCCGGATGCGGAAATTGTCCGCGCCGGCTCCCCGATCTTCGTCTAGCGCCCCACGCTGATCGCGCATATGCTCTGCCAGCTGCCAAGTCCGCGCGATGGTCTCTCCCACCCGGCCCATGCCTTGGCTGTCCGATCCGATAGCACTGATGACGCCTAGATCGTGCATTACATCCTCCGCACCGATGGTCTCCCGCCTGATGCGGCTTTCGGCGAAGGCGACATCCTCGGGCAGGCGCGGGTTAAGGTGATGACTCGTCATCGCCATATCAAAATGTTCATCAAATGTGTTGATAGTAAAGGGATTCGTGGGATTAGTTGAAGAAGGTAGGACATTTTCGTGCCCGCAGATGCGGATGATGTCCGGAGCATGGCCGCCGCCTGCGCCCTCGACATGGTATGCATGGATGCCTCTGCCTGCGATGGCGCGTATCGTGTGTTCGACGAAACCAGACTCGTTAAGGGTATCGCTGTGAAGCTGGATCTGGCCACCGCCAAGCTCGGCAGCTTTTAACGCGGCGTCAATGATGGTGGGGCTGGCTCCCCAGTCTTCATGGATTTTGAGCCCGGCTGCGCCGGCCGACAATTGTTCCAGCAAGGGTTCGATCTGATGAGAGGCCGCCTTAGCAATGAAGCCGAAGTTCATCGGAAACGCCTCCGCCGCCTGAAGCATCAGGCCGAGATTGGTGGTGCCGGTTGAGGCAATTGGAACCGTGGTAGGGCCAAGGCCACCGCCCATCATCGTAGTCATACCCGCGCAAAGCGCCTCGTCCACTTGTCCCGGATCGATGAAATGCACATGGCAGTCGATTCCGCCTGCCGTGACGATAAGCCCCTCGGCTGCCCGGATATCGGTATTAACGCCCACAATCAGTCCAGGCGTCACTCCGTCCATGATGTTCGGATCGCCTGCCTTACCGATCCCGACAATGCGGCCTTCTTTGATGCCGATGTCGGCCTTGTAGATCCCGGTGACGGCATCGATGATTAACGCGTTGGTTACGACAAGATCAAGGATCCCTTCGGCAGCAGTCAAGGCGCCGTCGCAGCCGGTTCCGCCACGGATAGTCTTTCCGGCGCCAAAGATCAGCTCATCTCCGCCAATGCAAAGATCCCGCTCAACCTTTGCCCAAAGGCCGGTATTGGCTAGCCTGACGCTGTCTCCGGTAGTAGGTCCATAAAGCTGGAGATAGCGTTCCCGTCCAATGTTGTATGCCATGATCACCTCAGAAAATCTTTGAGCCGCTCCATAGCGCGCTCGCGGACGGCTGGATCGTCCAGCGGCCCCTCGACCAGGCCAGCGAGGCCATGGACAATCCGCGCTCCGCCGATGGTGACAAGATCGACATCCCGCGTGTCCCCCGGCTCAAAGCGAAGCGTCGTGGCTGCGGGAATGTCGAGCCGGAAGCCGTAGGCAGCTTGGCGCTCGAACCGGAGGGCCGGGTTGACTTCAAAAAAATGATAATGTGACCCGATCTGGATGGGGCGATCTGCTAAGCTGACAACGCGCAGCCGCAGGATCGGGCGGTTCCGGTTGATCTCAATGGGATCCGGTCCTGTCCTCCAGCGCGGCTGATGGAGTGATGCAGATTGCATCTTCCGTCCCGGACTAATCGGATCATGCACGCAGATCAGCTTCTGCCCATCCGGGAAAAGTGCCTCAACCATAATAATGCTGATCAGCTCGCCAACACCTGGCATTACGTCATCTTCGGTTAGAGCTGAGGATGCCAGCGTAACCATGTCCGCAACGGTGCCGCCCGCACGTGCACCTTCACAGATCATATCGGCAATCAATGCGCGGGCTTCGGGTTCGCTCAGCAGCAAGCCCCTTTCCCGGCGCGTGCGGGCAAGTTGGGCAGCCTGGAAGAGAAGCAACCGGTCGGTTTCACGCGGGGTAAGATGCATCACTCAAACCGCGAGATGGGCTACCAGCCGCCCGCCGCCCGCAAGTTCTCGCGATGCGCCCTCCTCGACGATCTCACCAAGCTTCATGATGGCGACCCGATCCGATACGGATAAGGCGAAATCGAGATGCTGCTCGACCAGCAGAACTGCAATTCCTAGTTCGTCGCGGGCGCGTGTCAACGCCTCGCCCATTCGGTGTACCATAGTCGGCTGAAGACCTTCGCTGATTTCATCAACAAGCATGATTTGCGGATGGGCGATCAAGGCACGAGACATCAGGAGCATCTTCTGCTCGCCCCCGGAAAGCGTGCCTGCGCGCTGCCCCAGCCGTTCAATCATTCGCGGAAAGACAACCTCCACCTCAGGCAGGCGCTGACGGAAAACGCGATCCGAAATAACTCCTACTCGAAGGTTGTCCTCCACTGTAAGATCCTGAAATAAGGTATGTTCTTGGGGCGCATGAGCCAAGCCTGCGCGCGCCATGACGTTCGGCGCCGCGCGAGTGACCTCCTTTCCAGCGAAAGTGATTTGGCCGCTGAGGGGGCGCACAAACCCCATGATGGTCTTTAGCAAGGTCGATTTGCCCATACCATTCTTGCCAAGAACCGCGACAATCTCGGCTTTGTTCACGTTCAACGAGACCTCATGCAGCACCGCAGCGGAACCATAGCCGCTGGTTAATGCCTTGATAGCAAGAAGGGGAGTAATCATTCCGCAGCCTCTACATGATGTCCGGCATAAACCGATTGGACCAATTCGGACGAAACCACCTCATCCACCGTTCCCTCCATGAGGATTGCTCCTTGATGAAGAACCACGACGCGATCACTGATCTCGCGAACGAAGTCGAGGTCGTGCTCGATGAGAATGATGCATAGGCCATAGTCCTGTGCGAGGCGCCCTAGAATCTTGCCTATGGCCATGCGTTCCGCTTTGGTCAGACCGGCGGTTGGCTCGTCCAGAAGCATTACGGAGGGTTCGGTTGCCAGAACCATTGCCAACTCGAGTCCTCGCTTCATGCCATGGGACAGATTGCGGGTTTCCTCCTGCAGCCTTTGATCAAGACCTGTGGCACGCAGGATGTCGAGGGCGGGCTGAGGTAACGTAACGGCTTCGCCATTGCTGAAAAGGCTGGCGCCGTCGATCCGGTAGCGCGCCAGCATCAGGCAATCCGAAATTGTCAGTGTGTCGAAAAGGCTGGTGTTCTGAAAGCTGCGCCCGACGCCCAAGGCCACAACTTTATGAGGCGCGCAACGGCCAATTTCAGTTCCGTTGATTCTGACGGTGCCGCCCGTGCGCTCACTGCCGTCGCTGATACAGCGCATTAACGTTGTCTTGCCTGCACCATTTGGACCTATGATCCCTAGCAAATGACTTGCACGTCCGGTCATTGTCACGTCGCGAAGAACCTGCAGGCTTCCGTAGCGCCGGGACAGATGCTCAATGACTAATGGCGGCGTGTCGTCGTCTGCGCCCTGCCCAAGACGGCTTTGCTCCGCGGCAACGAGACGCCGGCCTTGTGCAGGCGCCTTTTGGCGGGGGAGGAGACGCTGGAACAAGGCAGTGACGATTGGGGCAAAGCCCCGCGGCAGCAGGACGATTACGACAACGAAGACCACACCGATAAGCAGTTTCCACAGGAAAGGCATGGCGCCCGACAACCAGGCGGACATGGTGTCGATGCCGATGGCTGCCAAGACAGGACCCAGCAGCGTGCCGCGGCCCCCTAGGGCGGTCCAGATTAAAAATTCGGTGCCAAGCTGAAACCCGGCTAGTTCAGGCGCAACCACGTTCGAGAAGGCCGCATAACCAAAGCCGGCCGCGGAAGCCACAACGGCCGAAGCGATCATTAGCATGATTTTGATGCGCGAGACGGGAATCCCAAGATAGGCGCAGCGTTCTTCGTTTTCGCGGATGGCAACCAGTACGCGACCGAAGTCGCTACGGACCAGCAGCCATGCCGCCGTCGTCGTTAGAATCAGAAAGCCTCCGGCTATCCAGAACCAAATCATCAAATCCCAATAGTAGGTAGGAAAGCCCGAGAGACCGCTCGACGATCCGGTAAAATTGCCGCCGGAGAAAATAAGCTGCGTGAGCACAACGGGCAGCGCCAAGGTGATAATCGATGCATAGAGTGGAGACGACCCATGGAAGAAGGCAAGCCATCCCGTAGCTGCAGCAACGATCGCGGCGATTCCTAAGCCAATCGTGAAAGCGGCCAGCGCCCAGCCCGGCCCGAAGCCGTAATGGGTGAAGATCAGGCCGCAGGCATAGGCACCGATACCGAAGAATGCCGACTGGCCAAATGTCAGAATCCCAACAGAACCCCAAAGGATATCGACAGTCATCACGACGGCAGCTAGGAAAAGTGTCCGGATCAGTATGTTGGTGAGATATGTGTCCAACACAAAGGGTGCGAGAGCCACAAGAGCCAAGCCGAGAAGGCAGCCGATCAATGCGGCACGAAGTCGGTTCAAGTTACGGAAAGAAGTATCAGGCACGGCTGAAGCCTTTTGGGTTGATACGCAGCACCAGCGCCGCGGCCACTACGATGGTCATCCCCCCGAAAATGGGGCTGACATAGGTGCTGACTGCTACCTGCGCACCACCCAAGACCAGCGAGGCCAGAAAGAGGCTGGGAAATGAGACACCCGAGATCATAACCAGCATGAAGCTGTTGATTAGCCAAGGGAGGCCCATGTTCGGATCGACCGAAAGAAGCGGAGTAATAAGTGCGCCGGCGGCGCAGGCCAGAGCGGCACCGAGCCCGAAGGTCAGGCCGCGCACTCGCGTGCTGTCGATCCCGAGTCCGCGGGCCAGGTTTTCATTCATGATGACAGCGCGGGCATTGAGGCCGAACCGGGTGAATTTCAATAGAGCACTCAGGCCTGCAGCAAGAAGGACCGCGAACAATGCCACGATCAGCCGATAGGCGGAGTAGTCTATGCCCAGAAGCTCTGTCGTTCCGCTGATTGGACTAGGCGCGAACTGGACGCCGCGCCCAAAGATCAGGGTGACAAGCTGACCAATCACGATGCCCAGTCCCCAAGTAGCGAGAATTGCATCAAGAGGTCGATCATAAAGGGGACGCACGATCAGCCTTTCGATTATCAGCCCTCCGACAAGGCCGACAGCCGCCGCAAATGGAATTGAAAGCCAAGGCGATAGGCCAGCCAGTCCGGTGATATAAGCAGAGTATCCACCTACAGTTAGAAATGCACCATGGGCAAAGTTGATTAGCTTCATCACGCCCAATATGACCAGCAACCCTGCCGATACGACAAAAAGGATCGCGGCGGTCGTAAGAATGTCGAGAATGAAAATTGCCATCTTGCCCTCATTTTTGGAATAGGTGCGGAACGAGCGCCCCGCACCTGTTCTTGTCAGTTTTCAAATTGCGGGCACTGATCACCCGGATCCACGTTTTCAAATGACTTGATCACTTCAATCGAGCCATTGGCGGCGACGCGGCCTAGGTGCATGGTCAAGGGGGCATGGCGCTGCTTGTTCATGGTGATCGAACCGCGCGGTCCCTCGACAGTCACTTGGCTCAATGCCTCGACTACCTCGTCGGGATCGGTTGATCCCACTTTCTCGACCGCTGCTGCATACGCAAAGATTGCTTCGTATTGCGGGACGGAAAGTTCGTTTGGCGTCTCCGTCTTGTCGCCAAATTTGGCCTCCATCGCCTCAAGGAATGTCTTGTTTGTCGGGGAGTCGATGCCGGTAATATAGGAGGCCGCGATATAGATGCCCTCCGCATCCGCGCCCATCGTGGCTGCGGTGCCTTCGTCCACAGCATAGTTGCCATAGGGAATGGTTACGCCAGCGGCTCGCAGCTGCTTGGTGAGGGTAACATTGGGTGCCCCACCTGCGGTTGAAGTAATCACTGCATCGGGTTGGGCAGAGCGAAGCTGGGAGATGATAGGCGTCCAGTCAGATCCGTCCATTGGCAGATACTCCTCGCCGACGACGGTTCCGCCCTTTTCCTCGACATATTTTCGGGTGAATTCCAGCATCCCTCGGCCAAAAGCATAGTCGCTGCCGATCAGGAAAAATTTTCGGGCACCCTCGCCGTCCATGAATTCGTTCACGATTGGCGCAACCTGCTGTTCCGGTACCCAAGCGTTGATATGCATCCAGGGAGAGCAAGACCGGCCTTCGTAGAATGATGTGTAGATAAGCGGGATCTTGCCTCGGTTTACGATAGGCAGACCAGCGTTCCGCGCTGCGCTGGTTTCCATTGCCACGATGGCATCGACCTGCTGCTGGAAGACAAGACTGTCATAAGCGCGTTGTGCACCCTGCGCGCCGGACGCATCATCCGTAATTACGAGCTCTAGTTTGCGGCCCAGTACGCCACCATTTGCGTTGATTTGATCGATCGCTAGCTCAGACGCTTGGATGACTGACGGCGCAACGACGCTGTTTGCGCCACTTAGCCCGACCGGAATCCCAATTTTGATATTTTCTTCTGCGTGAGCCGAAACAGCGCACGCAAGGCTCACGCCTATTCCTAAAAAAATATTACGGATCTTCATATCATTGCTCCCTGTTGCAATGTCTTAGTTCACGTTGAACAGCCAGTTCGGCCCCAAGGTGTTCGGCATAGACGTCGGTGCGACGGTCGCGCAGCGGGTGGTTGAAGCTATTCCAGTTGCGGTCCTTGCGCGCGGCCGAAAGGTCGACCTCGCCACAAAGGATTTCCTCTTTATCGCCGCTAGCCGGACCAGCGACAGGCCAGCCGGTATGGCTAACAATCAAGCTGTGGCCAAGGAATGGCTGGCCGCGTTCGATCCCAACTCGGTCGGCGCAGGCTATGATTATGGAATTGCTGTGCGCAGCTGCCATATGCAGGATGTTGGCCATGGGCTTTTGGCCCTCTGCCTGACCAGGTATCGGAACCCAATTTGTTGGAACGCAGACCAGATCGGCACCTTGAACAGCAGCGAGACGAAAGACTTCTGGAAACCAACTATCATAGCAGATAGCCACGCCCAGACGGCCAAAGGGTGTTGCAAACACCGGGACGCCAAGGTTTCCGGCTTCGAACCAAAGGTTCTCGTCGCCCCAGAGATGGAGCTTGCGATAGGTGCCTATTATCCCTGATGGACCAATGATGACGGCACTGTTGTAAAGGCGGTTGCTTTCCCGCTCTGCCATACCCGCGACCAGATAGATACGCCTGCGCGCGGCTACTTCTGCCCAAGCACGCGAGGATGGGCCGTCGGGAATTAGTTCGGAAAGAGAAAAAGCTTCGGACCGGCTTCGGAATACATAACCGGAATTGGCAAGTTCAGGAAGGATAATGACACTTGCGCCAGCATCAGCTGCCTTCTCTATCATGGCGATGCTGCGCGTTAGATTACCCGTGATGTCGCCAAAGTGCGGCTCGAATTGCAGGCAAGCAATCTTAATTTTTTCCGTTGGGCTATTTGTCATGCTTCCATGGCCGTGGGTGGGCCTCCAAAACGTAAAAACCTCTGACCGATACCCCGCGAGGGCGAAACGGATCAGAGGCTTGCCAGCCAATTATGTTGTGATAGCGGCCTACCGGGCGCTAGAGGGAGTTCCGCTAGAAAAGTGATCTTGCGTCAATCGAACATAGGGAAGTTTACGACTTCCAGATACAAATGACCAAATATTAGGCTATTTACTCGTCTCTTGAGAGATCTTTCAGCACATCCTGCGCGCCGATGATGCTTGCCGCCACTTCAGACATGGAGATTCGCCGCCGGGTTGCCTGATTACGGATGGTCTCGAATGCATCTGATTCCGACACGCCCTTGACTTCGGCAAGGATACGCGCAGCCTTTGAAATGTCGCGTTGCGCTTTTATCGTCTCTTCCAGCTTACGGACCTTGCTGTCCAAGCGGCGATGATACCCGTGTAACCAGCGCGCAAGGACTAGCGTCGACAGGATCCCAGCGGGTCTTAAAGGCTTGACCAGCACCCCATGCACGCCTGTGACAATCAAAGCCTTGAGAATTACGGGGTTTTCATACTCCAAGATCGCGACGACTGCCGGCGCGTCCTCGCTCATGGCCCAACTCTTGGCGGGCTGGAACCGATGATCCAAATTCATAAAAACCAGATCGATACCGGGTGGAGGCTCGATTGGTGCGGGCCAGACAGCTTGGACTTGGCAACCAATCCTGCGTAGCTGCCTGATCAGCGCCTCACCGTCCTGATCTGGTGCATGAATCACCGCCACCCTCAGTCCGCGCAGCATGTCGCTCACCTGATTGTCTGGGCGGTTCACACGACCCTCCTGCCCATCGGCATTGGCGAGATCGGCGAATTGGCAAGATAGGGATCTGGCCGTACAAGGTCAGGCGCTGACCAGACGACGTCAAATCCGCCTCGGACATTGGCGACCCCAACTCGCGGAGTAAGCCAGACATGGTTGTTATCGGGGTCGAGCAGGATAGGACCGTCTGGAGCGTCAAATCTCATTCCGTGCAACGCGCGCAGCAAATGGTCTGCGTCCTCTGACTGCGCGATTTCAAGGGCTCGTGAGAACATATGCATTTGTGCATATGAAGCTGAGGCCCACCCACTCGTGGGGCGTTCCTCACCATAAAATTTCCGAAGCGTGTTTAGGAAACGTCGATTCATGTCTGTATCGAGGGAAGAAAAGTAAGCCGAAGCTGTCACGATCCCCTTTGCAGCGGCGGGTCCTAGGCGCGCGAGTTCGCATTCTGTAATCGATGCACCACCGATTGGACGATGTCCGTCCAGACCTAGCCCGGCCTCGAAGTACATTCGCGCAAATACCTGTGCTGCTTCCCCAACAAGCGTGGAAAAAACAAAATCAGGCTGAAGCTTGCGAATATCGATAAGCACTTTCTCGATTTCAGCACGCGAGGGTAGCATGGGGAGGTAACATTCGCCCAATATTTCTCCGCCACGAGCGTCGACCAAATCGCGCATCACGCGATTGGTTTCCCGAGGAAAAATGTAGTCGCAGCCAACGAAATAACTGCGCCCGCCGTACTCGGCAAGAAGGTAGTCAGACAGCGGAAAAATGCACTGGTTTGCGACTGATCCACCATAGAGGATATTTGGAGAGTACTCGAAGCCCTCGTAACTTGCCGGATACCAGAGTAATCCATTGCGCCGCTCGACAGAGCGCGCGACCAGCTTGCGTGTGTCGGAGGTATGGCAACCAAAGATGACCGAAATGCCTTCGACTGTCATCAATATCTCGGCTTGCTGGCGGAAGACGGCCGGATCGCCTGCGGGGTCATGTGCCACAACCTCAATAACTCGCCCGAGGATGCCGCCGGCCCGGTTGATTTCATCGACGGCAAGCCGCACGCCGAATTCGTGCTCTCGTTCCGGCAAGGCAGTTGCCCCTGAATGAGAGAAAAGCAGGCCAATCCTCCAAGGAGTGTTCATTCAATATTCCCAGCTATTACTCTGCAAACGCCAAGCTTCCGGGAGGCACCGGTTGCCGTGCGTCATCATCGTTGATAAGATGAGTTGTCCGGTTGAGGAAGAGAGTAAATCTCGAGCGAACAGCCTTCTTAGAAAGCGTCTAATGTTCGTTTCAGGAGCGGGCGCGGCGATTTTGTGTCCGTTTGGAGCGTTAGATGACAGGCTGCTTTACCAGGTCCATGGAAGCGCTTTGGTTATCTGCACAGCGCAGTCAGCCGCCGGGATTATTTACTGTGCTTTCCGCCCAACGACCGCTTCTACGAGCACTGCATTGCAAAAACGCTGAGGTGCCCCCCGAAAACTGGACGCTGACGTAAGCTCTGTTTTTGCTGTCTGCTGATCTTCATCACGAAGGAGATCGACGATGTCGAAACGAAAGCAGCACGCCCTTGAGTTCAAGGCGAAGGTGGCGCTGGAGGCGATGAAAGGCGAGGAGACCGTGTCGGAACTGGCGAGCCGGTTCGGTGTGCATCCGACGATGATCAATCAATGGAAACGCGCGTTGCTCGATGGCGCGTCAGGTGTGTTTGAACGCGGTGGCCGCAAGACGCCGGTCATCGATGAAGACCAGGTCAGGGACCTGCACGCCAAGATCGGAGAGCTGGCGGTGGCCAATTCTTTTTTGGAAAGAAAACTGAAGCCCTGGGCCGGGAGGTGGTGAGGGGGCGTGCCGCCATCGGTCCGAGGCCGACCCCGAACCGGCATGGTCGAACGCGACCATCCGGACCTGTTGATCGGCCAGCAGTGCGCGCTGCTACAGGTCCCGCGGTCGTCGTTTTACTATGCGCCGCAGGGTGAGACAGACCAGAACCTCGCGCTGATGCGGCTGATCGACGTGCAGTTCCTCGACACGCCATTCTTCGGCGTCCGCCAGATGACCTCGCACCTGCGCAACGAATGCCATGCGGTGAACGAGAAGCGTATTCGTCGGCTCATGCGCCTGATGAGCCTCATGCCCATCTATCAGAAACCCGACACCAGCAGGGCCGGGCCAGCACCGCCATGTCCGCGATCGTCGGACACGACGGCCCAGAAATAGCCGCTCTTCGTGGCCTTCCGGCCCGGGTCCAGCACCCACGCACGGGTCTCGTCGACGAAGATCCGGTCGGCGGCGCGCATGTGGTCGATGACGGGCATCAGGTGGAAGCAGGCGCGCCCAGTCCAGTTGCCTAAGGGGCATGCCGCCAGCCTCTCGAAACCACCGCGTTCCGACCGGCTGCGAAATGCCGGTCCGGGTGGCAGCGTCCTCGCTGGAGAGACCCAAGGCAATCAGGAACCAGAAACGACGCCGCTCCGATTGCCGCGCCACTGCTGGCCGCTCCGGTGAGTGGAGCCGCATCGACCGTTCGGATTTTCGTCTGCCTGTCGCCATCGCAACCTCCAGCAGCAGAGGGTTGCGACGACCAGTTGAGACCGCCCCGCCAACCGATAGAAGCGGGCCACATTCCTCGCAGGGAGCTGCTTTTCGAGATAGGTCTGCATGTCTCAGAGATGATACTTGCGGGCGATTTCGAGGGCTTCGGCCTGTTCGGTGCCGATGTATTCCTTGGTGCTTTCGATGCTGGCATGGCCGAGCAGCAGCTGGGCCGCGCGCAGGTTGCCGGTCTGCTGATAGATATGGGTCGGGAAGGTTCGGCGCAGCGAATGCAGACCATAAAGGCTCGGATCGATGCGAGCCTTTTCCAGCCAGGACTTGAACAGCCGCCAGAGCTGGCTTTCGCTGAGGTGGTTGTGGGACCACCGTGTCCCCTGCCCCGTGAACAGCCAGCCGTGCAGCGGCCTTTCAGAAGCGACAAGATAGGCGCGCAGGCTGTCGCGCGTACCTGCAGACAGTCGCGCCTGGACCGGACGCGCATGGCGCGCTTCGGTTTTCTTCTGCCGGATCTCCACGATCTCGCGCACCCCGGACAGGGTGGCCACGTCCGAGACCCGCAGGCGCACCAGGTCAGAGCCCCGGAAACTGGTATCGAGAGCGGTGTTGAACAGCGCCAGGCTGCGCAGGTCTCTCTCCTGGCGCAGGAGGAGACGGATCAGGGCAACCTGGTCGGGCGTGAGGGGTGGTTTCTTGCCCACCACGCGGCCCTTGTTCCAGATGGTTTGAGAGGTGGCTGGCACAGGCATATCCTTGCAGGGTTTTAGTATATTATGCCCCTAAACCTTGCATGAGAGAAGCAGTCCCTAGCCTTGGATGCAGACTTTTCCTTGGTTTGCTGGGATCCCGGGTGGCGCCGCTATGCAAGCTTCTATCCAAAAGCTCGCATGACAGTGCCAAGCGTAGCGAGCTTTTCTCTCGGGTCTGGCAAATTCGCGCTTTTAGCCGTTACCGACAGACAAAGAACTTGACTCAGTTCCTGATTGAAATTATTCATCAGATGAATTGATTTAAGGAGGCGATCTTTCTGATGGACGAGTTGGTGAGAGGCCGCAGTGCCGATCCTGTTCTCGATGCCATTGGCATGGCAATTGCGTCCGGCATCTATCCTGAAGGCTCGGCCATTCCGACTGAGCCCGAACTGATGGACTCGCACGGCGTTGGCCGATCCTCTGTCCGTGAAGCAGTCCGATCGCTCGTGTCGCTCGGGATGGTGGAAACGGCTCCCCGGCGTGGAACGGTCGTCAACCCACGCACGAAGTGGAACATGCTCAGCCGAAACACCATGCGGTGGGTCATGGCGGGCAAGGCCCATCAGCACGAGCTTTTGCGCGCCATAGACGAGGCCCGCCTGATTTTTGAACCCTCCTCGGCGGCCCTCGTCGCTCGGCGCGCCACGAGAATGCAGATCATCGCGATCGAGACGGCATTCGCGAAGATGGAGAGTGCCGCCGAACGGGGTGACGCCGAGGCGGCTATACTCGCAGATCGCGAGTTTCACCTGACAATCCTACAGGCGACCGAGAACCCGATCCTGGAGGCTTTCGACTCTGCTATCGACGCAGTGCTTGGCGTCCTGTTCTCGGTCACCGCCAACCACATGGACAATTTCCGGGAGAACCTAGGCAACCACCTGGCAGTCGTAGAAGCGATCCGCCAACACGACCCCGATGCGGCTTTTGCCGCAATGACCCGGACGATCGGGTTCACCACAGGAAAGATGAAGGATGCCGGCTTGATTACATAGCCGCACCGCGGTCGGAGGCCGCGGAAACCCGAGGAGGATAATTTTTTGTTGAAGAAAATGATGATCGCTGCAGCGGGCCTCGCTGTCAGCGCCGGGAGCGCTTTTGCCGAATACCCTGAGCGCTCGATTACGATGATCGTGGCCTGGAACGCGGGCGGCGGCACGGATGCTATTGCCCGGATCGTGGCGGCAGGTCTCGAAAAAGAGTTCGGCGTCACCGTGAACGTCGTCAACAAGCCGGGCGGCGGGGGCGTGATCGGGCATTCCGAGATGCTGACGACGCGTCCCGATGGCTACACGATCGGCTTCGCATCGGCCGAGATCGCCAGCTACTACTGGGCAGGCAATGCGCAGTTTCAGGCAACCGACTACACGCCGCTCGGCCTCGTGAACTTCGATCCGGCGGCGTTCCATGTTGCGGCTGACTCTGAATGGGATGACGCGGCAACGGCCCTTGAGGCTATCAAGTCCCAGCCCGCGGGCACCTACAAGACGTCCGGGATGGGCGCAGGCGCGGCCTACCACTTGGCCTTCGCGGGCTTTCTGAAAGCCAACGACGTGGATCCGCTGCTAGTGACGCACGTGCCATCGCAGGGCGCCGCGCCAGGCTTCCAGGAGTTGGCCTCGGGCGGCGTTCAAATTATCCCGTCCTCGCTGCCCGAGGGCCTGTCGATGATGCAAGCCAATCGCTCCAAGCCGATCGCGGTTCTTTCCGAAGAGCGCTCGGCCGCGTTCCCTGACGTTCCGACCGTCGAAGAGGCCACAGGCGTTCCTTTTGCGGGCGGCACTTGGCGCGGCGTGGTCGGACCTGAAGGGCTTGAGCCCGATGTTGCTGCCACAATCTCTGATGCCGTAGCGGCGGTGGCATCCTCGGAAGAATTCAAGACGTTCATGAACAATCAGGGCTTTGGGACTGCCGCCTATGGACCGGAAGAGTTCGAACAGTTCCTTGCAAACCAGCATGCTTCAGTCGGGACGATCATGAACGACCTCGGCCTGGCTCAGCGTCAGGAGTAAAAAGATGCGCCTGCCGGATTTCTGGACCGGAGCGGCCTTTGCCGCGCTCGGCCTGATTATCGCCGTGCTTGCGACCAGTCTGCATGTCCCGGCAGGCGCCGCATCACCACGTCTCTTTCCGCTGCTCATCGGCGGGTTGATGGGGCTTATGGGAATGGCCATCGCCATTCGTGGCATGTCGCAGGGGTTCAGGATCGAGTTGCCAACCTGGCTCGGCAGCAGGCGTCAGCTGATGCTTGTCGCCTACCTGCCGGTGGCGATCGCCGCGTTCGCGCTGCTTGCGCCTGATTACGGCACAATAGCCATCGCTTTGCCAATCGTCGTGGTTCACTGCCTCATCTACGGATTGGCCCTGTTGCCAGCGCTAGGAATGGGCGTTGTGGCCGGCGGCTTGATCCCGCTGGCCTTCACCAAGCTGCTTGGCATTCCCCTGCCCCACGGCATTATCGAAGGACTGCTCTGATGGACTCCTTTCTTGCGGGTCTCGACCTCGTTCTTCAGGCCGATGTATTGATAACCATCGCAATCTCGGCACTCTTCGGCCTCTTCGTGGGCATGATACCGGGACTGAGCTCGACCATGGCGGTGGCCCTCCTCGTGCCGGTCACCTTTGCCATGAGTCCCGTGGCCGCGCTGGCCACCATCATCACCTGCTCCGCCATGTCGATCTTCGCGGGCGACGTGCCCGGAGCCTTCCTCAGAATGCCCGGCACGCCTTCCTCGGCCGCCTACACGAATGACATGAACGACCTCGTCAAGGCAGGTCGGGTTGGCGACGCCCTGGGCATGTCGGCCATCGCCTCGGTTTTTGGTGGCATCATCGGGACAATCTGCCTGATCCTCGGTGCGCCGCTCCTTGCGGATTTCGCGCTGAACTTCTCAAGCTACGAGTATTTCTGGCTCGCCCTCCTCGGCTTGTCCTGCGCGACGCTGGTCGCAGGTGATGACGCTCTAAAGGGCGGCATCAGCCTCATGTTGGGGCTGTTCCTTGCCGTTGTCGGACTTGATTTCGTCACCGGTGTTCAACGGTTCACTTTCGGCAGCATAAATCTGCAGGGCGGTATCGGCTTCATTGCGGTGATGATCGGCGCTTTCGCCCTGGCAGAGCTCCTGCGCCGCGCTGCAAACTATTCGGACCGCCAACACGAAGTTCGCATCGATGTGAGCGGCAGGCCGCTGCCCGATATGAAGACATTGTGGCAGAACAAGACGCCCATCGTGCGCGGCGGAGTGGTTGGAACGCTGATCGGCGTCCTTCCTGGCGCAGGCGCGGACATCGCAGCGTGGGTCGCCTATGCAATATCCAAGCGCTTTTCGAAAACACCCGAGAAATTCGGTTACGGATCAACTGAAGGCGTCGCCGGCGCTTCATCGGCCAACAACGCGGCGCTCTCTGGTTCCTACGTGCCGACGCTCGTATTCGGTATCCCCGGAGACTCCATCACGGCCATTGTCGTCGGCGTTCTGATCTTGAAGGGCATCCAGCCCGGTCCGCTGGTCTTCACGCAGTCGGGCGACTTGGTGAACGCGCTCTACATCATCTTCATCCTCGCGAACCTGCTCCTCATTCCTTTCGGGATCCTAGCGATCTACATGGGGCGCTTCGCGATCTCACTGCGTGACGAGATCCTCTACCCCACGATCATGCTGCTCTGCATCTTCGGTGCCTATGCAGTTTCGAATAATGTGTTCGAGCTGTGGATCGTTCTCGTAACAGGCCTTCTCGTGTGGGTGATGAACGAGAACAACTACCCTACCGCTCCGCTGATCCTGGGCCTCGTGTTGGGCCAGATCGTAGAGCAAAATTTTATGTCATCGATCATCAAGGCGAACGGGAATCTTGTGGCATTCATTGATCGACCCGTCGCCGCAACCCTTGGGACGCTGACACTTATCGTGTGGCTGTTTCCCATGATTGGCGCGGTGCGCCGCCGGTGGCGGGCAGCACCCACGTCTTCCTGAAACCCAAAACGGAGCTACAAACCATGTATGCAAACATGAAGGGTTCAACCCATCTCTTGGCCCCCGCCGAGATCGCCCTGAAGGCCATTCCAGACGATGAAAGGGTCTGGGTCCCCCAAGCACCCAATGTCTACTTCCGCCCCATGTTTCTAAACACATTGAGTGGGCAATGGTGCAACCTTCTTAAAGTAACCCGTTCGGGCATCCTGTCGCGCCACCTGCACCCGGCACCGGTCTTCGGCATGGTGTTGAAAGGCAGGTGGCACTACTTCGAACATGACTGGGTCGCAGAAGAAGGATCGTTCGTCTATGAGCCGCCGGGCGAGATCCATACCCTGAACGTGCCCGAAGACTGCAACGAGATGATCACTTTCTTCAACATCTCGGGCTGCATGATCTACTTGGACGAGCAGAACAAGCAGATCGGTTACGAGGACGTCTTCACGAAGATCGACATGTGCCGGGCGCATTACGAGAAAGTTGGACTCGGAGCCGATTATGTTGACCAGTTCATCCGCTAACTGGGCGAGCGCCTGGTCCCAGGGATCCAGGGTCCTTGTCACAGGTGGGACAGGAGGTATCGGCGGGGCAATCGCTGATGCCTTCCACGCTGCCGGCGCCGAGGTCATCTCGACCGGGGCGACCGAGCAGGAGCTCGAGGCCGCCCGCGCGGAGAGGCCCGCCATGGAGCAACGCCCGCTCGACGTGCGCGACACGGCAGCTGTCCGCAGCTTCGTGGCCGACCTCGGCAGCCTTGACGTTGTTGTCAACTGCGCAGGCATTATCCGCCGGGGCGAGGAGCTCGACGCTGATGTCTTCGCGCGCGTCATTGACATCAACCTTACGGGGACCATGCGGGTCTGCGAGGCGGCTAGGCCGCTTCTCGCGCAGTCGCGGGGCTCGATCATCAACATCGCCTCAATGCTTAGCATCTTCGGCGGTGGGCTGGTGCCGGGATACTCGGCGTCGAAGGGTGGGATCTCCCAGCTAACCAAGTCCCTGGCGATCGCCTACGCGTCCGACGGTATTCGGGTGAATGCCGTGGCGCCCGGCTGGATCGCAACGCCCCTGACGGAGGCCTTGCAGAACGATCCTTCGCGCGCACAGCCGATCCTGTCGCGCACCCCGATGGCGCGGTGGGGGACACCAAGTGATCTGCAGGGGATCGCGCTGTTCCTAGCCAGCCCTCATGCCGCCTTCATGACCGGCACCGTGATCCCGGTCGATGGAGGATACTCGATCATGTGACGAAATGGCCGGCCGCACCCCGCGGCCGGCTCTACAAGGGAGGAGAGATCATGAAGGCTATCGTCTATTGCGGATCCAACCGGGTCGAACTTCGCGACGTCCCTGCCGCCGAGGGGGTCGGCGTGTTGATTGATGTCGAGGCCTGCGGGATCTGCGGGACCGATCTGACCATCTATAAGGGCGCCCATCCCCGCTCGAAGGCGCCGCTCATCCTCGGGCACGAGTTCGTGGGGAGGACCGCCGAGGATAAGGACGGATTTCGCCCTGGCGAGAGGGTCGTCTGCTATCCCCTGATCTCTTGCGGCAATTGCGAGACCTGCCTGTCGGGTCTGCCGCATATCTGTGACAAGCTTCGGCTCTACGGCATCGACACGCCCGGTGGGATGGCCCAGCAGGTCAGGATCCCGGCGGACGATCTTGTTCGGGTCGGTTTGGACATCCCGACCGTTGTTGCGGCACAGGTCGAACCGTTGGCTGTCTGCGTGCATGCCGCCCGCCGGGCGCGAGTAGCGCCGGGAGAGAACATCGCTGTCATTGGCGCCGGGCCGATCGGAACCACCCTCGCGGCTCTCCTTGAGCGAAACGGAGTCTCAAGCGTGACACTCTTCGAGACCAACCAAAATCGCATAGAGATGCTGAGGCAAGGGGGCTTCGAGGCGCATCTAGCGGATGAATACTCCTACCGTAACACCCTAGATAAGCTTGGCAAGAGCGGCTTCGACGTTGTCTTCGAATGTGCCGGCGTGGGCCCCGCCGTGGCGGACGCCGTGCGGAATGTGCGCGCGGGGGGTCGGGTCGCCATTGTCTCGATCCATAAGGGCCCGCAGCTAGTGGATCTGCAGGCGCTGTCCTTTCGCGAGATCGAACTGATTGGCATGCGTGTCTATACCCGCGAAGATTTCAACTTAGCAGCGGGCCTTCTCCAAGAGATGACCCAAAAGCTTCTCTGGCTTGCCGGCGACGCGCGAAAACTGGAGGATGCGCCCGAACTTTTCGAACAACTGGGCCAGGGAGACGGACCGATGAAGGCCATTCTGGAGATGGGACACAGCTTGGCATGAGGCCGATAACCCGATGGCCTTCGTCAGAAGGGGTGCCACCCGCGATATGGAGGGCACCATCTATCTGAATAAGATCCGGAAACCATTGGCTTCGAAACTGAGGTCGCAATGGTCCCGCCTGAGGGAGTAGGCGATAAAAGATGGCCGTGCTGCACCTGCACGAGCCTGCTCACCTCCCCCTGCCGCCTTCCCTAACTGGCAACTGACCTGACCTGGCTAGCGTACGCTGCAGATGCCCTGCTGGACCACCCCCAGTCGGCTTTCCGCCCCTCGCGTCGGTCATGCCGATAATTAAAACCTACAAATCCAAGACGTCATGCAAGCTATCAACCGAAAGCGTGCATGCAGATACTTCTATAACACGCCAATAGTACCTTAAGATACCGTACTATACTTAAAGGTACTCTGTGGAACTATACCATTTGCTACCTCTTGGTAGATGTGTATATTTACCGTGAATCGTGAAGAGGTCAGCCATGCCCGTTATATCATTCGCCACCTCTAAAGGCGGGGCTGGAAAGACCACCTCTGCTATTATTCTTGGAACGGAGCTAGCCGAGGCAACCGACGTCATTATCATCGATGCAGACCCGGCTAAGCGTCTTACTCGATGGTCCACTCTCGCCCCACTGCCTACAAGGCTTCAGGTGATTACAAGCAACGGCGAGCGCGCTATTCAGGATGAAATTGCGACTGCCCAACGCCAAGCGGCGTTCGTGCTTATCGATCTCGAGGGATCAGCCAGTCGCCTTACGTCTTTTGCGATTGCAGAGTCCGATCTTGTGATCATCCCATCAGGCGAAGAACAACAAGATGCGGATGCAGCTATAGATACGCTTGCAGAGATTGAAATGGAGGGCAGGGCGCGCAGACGAACTATTCCTGCCGTTATCTTGTTTGCTAGAACATCGGCCGCAGTAAAAAGTAAGCTAGAGAAGCATATTCACGGTGAGCTCACCAAGGCGGGCAGGGTGATGGAAGCAGAACTTCACCGTCGTACAGCTTTCTCGTCGCTACACAATGCTGGTGGCGGGCTTCGACAACTCGACCCTGGCGATGTCAATGGCATTGATAAAGCCATTCTTAACGCAGTGGCCTATACATCAGAGATTATTGATCTTTTAGAAGAGGCTCGCAATGCCCAAACCGCTTGATATCGAACGCCTGAAAAAATTTGAGAATTCTCGTCCTTCAACCGCAAACACAGATCCTACTCTTCTTGAAAGGGCAGGGGGTTCTATCGATCGCTGGCCAAGCCGAGAACCAATTCGAGATGGTCAGATGAGCGTTAAGGCCCCTCTTGATATCATCGACCGGTTTAAGCGCATCTGCAAGGATGACCGGCGGACCTATGCCGATATGCTTGGAATCCTGATGGATCTTTACGAGTCTAAAAAATGAGTACTCAGCGCGAGCAGCTTGATCTTTTTGTTGCGATCACTGGAGATATTCCCTTGCGCGACGACCGTGAGATGATGTCTGCACCGATGGTCAGTCTGGCGAAGCGAAGCCCCATGCGCCTTGAGTGGGAGGGTCCATCAGGCCAAAGAGTTACGATTACAGCATCAGAGCAGACTGGTGGTATTGCCACCATTTATGACTTTGATATCTTGCTATGGGCCATTTCTCAAATCAATGCCGGTGTAGAACGTGGCCAAAAACCTGGCGCTACGATCACGTTCCGTCCCTATGATTTGTTAAAAGCTTTAGGGCGGGCTACCGGCGGAAAGAACTACCACCAGTTCAAAGCGGCGATTGCTCGTCTTCAAGGAACCCGTATTGAAACAACGATCCGCCGCCGTGATAAAGACCGAATGGAGGTATTTAATCTTTTAGCCGATTATACATTGGATGAAGATGAACAGGGCCGACCGATAGGTGCGCAGATGACCTTGCCAAGGTGGATTCATCGCGCCGTCGTTGAAAGTAGAGAAGTTCTAGCTATCTCCCCGCTCTACTTTGATCTAACCAGCGGTTTGGACCGCTTCTTATACCGTCTTGCCCGTCGTCATGCAGGTAACGGGATAGATAACCCCGGCGGCTGGACTTTCACGTTTAAAGACCTACACAAGCGCACCGGTTCACCCGCCCCTTTCGGTCAATTTTCTAGGGACCTCCGCATGGCGATCAAAAGAGATGCTCTGCCAACCTATACTATAATAGAGGAAAAAGGAGCTAATGGGCCAATAGTAAGGCTCGAATGGCGACGCCTTTTGCTATGACACGGTGTATCACACACTTTGCGAGGCACGGTGCATCACACACTTTTTCATAAGCTACTTCTCTGCCTCCCGGTGCATCACACACTCTCAGCACGGTGTTTTACACACCGGCACACGGTGTATCACACACAGAAGTATCTGGATAATCAATTGATATAATTATATAAAACTGCTAAATTGATTCGGTCTAACTATCTTAACAACTTATATAACTCCTGTTGGAGACCCGAACGAAGACCTAGCCTGTGGATAAGTCAGCGTTTCACAGAACTTAGCGACCTACCTTGAGAACGCCGGAACATGCGCGAACATATCCCGACATCAAATACTTAACTCGGCATTCTGACCAACGCCCCACCTGGTGCGGATGCTGGCACCGGCTCGGGCTTGTCATAGAAACCCGCGAAGATCGGCACAGGCGTCTTGTAGACCTTGGCATCGCCTGCGAGCTTCACGTAGCCGATGAGATCCGGGAGGCTGAGGATCTCGGAGGGCATGACCACCCGCTCATCGCGTTCCGACCTGCTGATGCCCTTGGTCTTGGTGGTCCCGGTCCAGACACTGCCGCTCTCACTCTGGCTTTCGCCCTCGACCAGCATGCGTTGTTCCCCAAGGGCCAGTGACATGCGTTCAGCGGCTCTGCCGTCCGATGCCCTGAGGAACAGCTTGTTGGTGAGGTTGTTGCAGATCGAGGCCGCGCGGTTCTGACCGTAGAGATCCTCGATCTGGTTGAGATCCTGCATGCCGCAGACCAGACGGACGTTGGTCTTGCGCAGCTCCGCCGCACCGGTGAGGAGGGCAGGGATCTCGCCCAGACCCGCCAGCTCGTCGATCAGCAGCCATGTCGGGCGCTCTGCCTTGCCGGTATCGATGGCGGTGGAAATGGCCAGTTCGGCCACAGCAGAGATCAGGCTGCGGACGGTGGCCAGGTCGCGTTTGCGATAGGTGATGAACAGCGACCGCTGGTTGGGCCCGGTCATGGTTTCCCGGACCCATTTGCGGATCGAGAAGGCATCGACCTGCTGGGCGTGTTCGGGCAGGTACTCGAAGAAGCGCAGGGGATCGAGAAGGCTCATGCGGATGGCATTGAGGCCCTTGTCGTTGTTGGTCAGCGATGCGGCTGCCGTGCCCCTGACAAAGGGCTCCAGGACCTCGGGCGGGGCGCTGATCAGCAGGTCGAAAAATTCCCGGTTGCTGAAGATGCGGTCTTCCTCCTCGCAGGCCTGGGCATAGCCCATGCCCACGGCGGCGAAGAGCGACTTGGCCATGCTGCGCCATTCGGCGCTGTCGCCCTTGCCGTCCCCGATCAGGCCCTGGGCGAGCTGGTGCCAGTCACTGCGGCGCTCGATCTCGTGGTAGGGCGACCAGCGTGGCAGGAAGTCGTTGTCCATCACGTCAAAGCGATAGACGTGCCCGGCGACGCCGCCAAAGGTCTCCAGCAGATCATGGCCGGTATCGACGGCGATCAGGTTGTCACCGCGTGCCAAAAACTCCGCGGCCAAGCATTTGATGGCCTGGGACTTGCCTGATCCGGTGCCGCCTTCCAGCTGAGTGTGGAGGGTCTCGGCATTGAGGGACGGGTAGGGGACCCAGCCCAAGGCGACGGGCTTGATCAGGTTGCTGTCGGCCAGCCATTTGGGTTTGCGCTGGCGGGTGACATCGACAAGGGACATGCCGCGCAGGTGCTGTTTCTTAAGCCCCGGCAGCCGGGTCATGTAGGGGGCGATATCGCTCCAGCGACCGCCGGTCAGAAAGAACACGATCCACTGAGCGACGAAGATTGCCGCGCCGATCTTGAGCAATAAAAAAATGACCGTTGCATAGCCTTCACCGGTCATGCCGTTGGCCTGATAGGTTTTGTACCCCTGATCAAAGACCCACATGCCGGTCAGCCAGAGCGCGCCGATGAGCACCAGCCGGGCGACGATCTGAAGAGCGGATTGTGCGGCGCGGAGCATGTTCCACGCGCTGTAGGCATTCACCATCGGCAGGAACAAAAAGCCTGCCAGGATGATGCCGATAAGTCCTCCGGCAGCGGCGCCTCCGCCTTGCCCTGAACTTCCCTGAGACATTGCAATATCCTTAACTGAAAATGGAGTGGCCATACTCTACGGTTCAATCAGAGGGAGTAGCAAGCATAGTTTTTGTTACACAAAAACGCTTGCCTGCTGCGCAGGATATCCGCATGCTGCGGATCTGGCATGCTGCCAGACCAGCCCTTTGCGGCACCGCGGGAGCCATGATGACGGACGCAGCCACAGGCCCAGCCTCAGCCACGCCGACCACCCGCCCCGGCAGCGCGAAGCCGGGGCGGCCGTCGCTGGCGGTGGCCGAGAGCCGCGTCGACCGGGTGGCGTTCCGGATGACGGCGGAGGAGCTGGCGCGCGTCCAGGCCGAGGCGGAGCGGGCCGGGGTGTCGGTGTCGGAGTACTGCCGCGCAGCTGCCTTGGGGCAGCGCGTCCGGGTGCGATCCGCGCCGGACCTGTCGGCGGCGCTGGTGTCGCTGAACCGGGTCGGCGTGAACCTCAATCAGATCACCCGGACGCTGAACGCGGGGCAGCCGGTGCCGGTCGATCTCGACGA
>NZ_RQRT01000043.1 GCF_004335005.1 Paracoccus nototheniae
TTGCGGGTGGGGGCGCGGCAGGGTATCTGGCAGGCTATCGGATGTCGCGGGAAGGACCGTCATGATCGTCATCATCGCTGCCGTCATCGGAGCGGCCCTTGGCTGGCGGCGGGCCGCGCAATTGGGTGGGAACCGGCGCGACCGGGTGCAATATGGCGTTGCCTTTGCGCTTGGCTTTGCCATGATCGGATTGTTCGCCACGATTTTTGTTCACCGGATGGCCTGATGTTCCTGCCCTTCCTCGACAGTCTGCGCCGGCACGGGGTGCCCGTGTCGCTGCGGGAATGGCTGGATCTGATGGAGGGGATGGCGGCGGGACTGGACGGGCGGACGGTCGAGGGGGTCTATGGGCTGGCGCGGCTGGTGCTGGTCAAGGACGAGCGGCATCTGGACCGGTTCGACCGCGCCTTTGCCGAGACATTCGCAGGCCTGCAGGACGTTCCCGTCGAGGCGCTGATCGATCCGCGCGCCCTGCCCCACGACTGGCTGGAAAAGCTGGCCGAGGGATTGTTGAGCGAGGCCGAGCGCGCCGGCATCGCCTCCGGCGGCAGCTTCGAGGCGCTGATGGAGGCTTTGCGCGCCAGGCTGGCCGAACAGCAGGGTCGCCATCAGGGCGGCAACAAATGGGTCGGAACGGCGGGGACATCGCCCTTTGGCGCCTATGGATACAACCCCGAAGGCGTGCGGATCGGCCAGGATGCCAGCCGCCACCGCCGCGCCGCCAAGGTCTGGGACCGGCGCGAATTCCGCGATTTCGACGACCGGGCCGAGCTGGGCACCCGCAACATCAAGGTGGCGCTGAAGCGGCTGCGCCAGTGGGCCCGCCACGGTGCCGTGGAAGAGCTGGATCTGCCCGGCACGATCCGCGCCAGTGCCGATCACGGCTATATCGACGTGCAGACCCGGCCCGAACGCCGCAATGCCGTCAAGGTGCTGCTGTTTCTGGATGTGGGCGGCAGCATGGACGATCATGTCCGCGTGGTGGACGAGCTGTTCAGCGCCGGGCGGGCCGAATTCAAGCACATGCAGCATTTCTATTTCCACAACTGCCTTTACGAGGGCCTGTGGACCGACAATCGCCGCCGATGGGAGGCGCAGACCCCCACATGGGAGGTGCTGCGCCGCTTTGGCCGCGATTACAAATGCATCGTCGTGGGCGACGCATCCATGTCGCCCTATGAGATCGCGGTGCCGGGCGGCGCCAGCGAGCATTGGAACGCCGAGCCGGGGGCGCTGTGGCTGTCGCGGCTGGCCGAGACCTGGCCCGATCACATCTGGCTGAACCCCGTCCCCGAGGCGCATTGGCCCATGACCCGGTCGATCGGGATGGTCGAGGAGATCTTCGAGGGCCGCATGCTGCCCCTGACGCTGGACGGGCTGACCCGCGCCATGCGCCTGCTGGGATGAGCGCGGATCTGGCCGCCGCCCTGCCCCTCTGGGGACCGTGGCTGCTGGCGGTCTGCGCGTTTCTGTCCTGCATGATGGTGCCGGTGCCGACCTCGGTCCTGCTGATCAGCGCGGGCGCGCTGACCGGGACCGGGCATCTGGAATGGGCCGCGATCTGGCTGGGGGCGGTGACCGGCGCCTCGCTTGGCGATCTGACGGCCTTTCTGCTGGCGCGGCGGCTGCAGCCCTGGCTGGCGCGGCGTGGGCGGCTGGCCGTGGTTCTGGGCCGGGCGCAGGCGCTGATCGCGCGGCGGGGCGTCATGGCGGTGTTCCTGTCGCGCTGGCTGGTGACGCCGCTTGGGCCTGCCACCAACTATGTCGCAGGGGCGGCGGGCCTGTCGCTGCCGCGCTTTCTGGCAGCCTCGGTCCCCGGAGAGATGCTGTGGGCCGCGCTGCATCTGGGCGCGGGCCATCTGGCCGGGCGCGGCTTTCGCGGCGAAGAGGCGGCGGCGCAGAAGGCGCTGGCGGTCGCTGCGGCACTTGGTCTCGGGGTGTGGGGGGCGCGCAGGCTCTGGCACAAGCGGCAGGGCGGGGCCATATAGGGGTCATGCTCAAGTTCACGCCGATCCTTTTGCTGGGTCTGTATCTGGCCGCGATGTGGTTCTTTTCCGCGTGGCGGCTGAAAAAGGAACTGACCGAAAAGGCGACGCCCCTGCGCCATCCGCGCCTGACGCCGATGCTGGACCGCCTTGGCCGGGCGATGGACCTGCCCCCGATCCGCGCCCATATCTATGAAATCGAGCCGGTGAACGGGCTGGCCGCCCCCGATGGCCGCATCTTTCTGACCCGTGGTTTCATCCGCAAGCTGGATGCCTGCGAGGTCACCCCCGAAGAACTGGCCAGCGTCATTGCGCATGAACTGGGGCACGTCTCGCTTGGTCATTCGCGGCGGCGGATGATCGATTTCGCGGGGCAGAACGCGATCCGGCTGGCATTGGCGGGGGTGCTGGGGCGGTTCCTGCCCGGCTTCGGGGCATGGATCGCCAATGCCATCGCCACCGCCGTTGCCGCACGCCTGTCGCGGCAGGACGAATTCGAGGCCGACCGCTTTGCCAGCGCGCTGATGATCAAGGCGGGGCTTGGCACCGATCCGCAGAAATCGCTGTTTCGCAAACTGGACGCCCTGACCGGTCGGGCGGGCGCGGGCGCGCCTGCCTGGTTTCTGTCCCATCCCCCCACCGCCCGCCGCATTGCCGCGATCGAGGCCCACGAGGCGCGCTGGCGCGACGGCTGACCTGCCGGTCCTGTCGACAGGTCTTGTCGGCGGGGCATTTGGCCTTATTCTGGGTGCGGACAGATAAAGGCCGCCATGACCCCCTCTTTTCGACGCCATGTCCTGTATCTGCCGGGATTCGATCCGATCCCGCCCCGGCGGTATCGCGAGCTGTATCGCCGCGAGGGTGCCGATCAGGCCGCCATATCAGGTCACCGCCTGCGCATCACCAAGGCCGAAGCGCCGGGCTTTGCCTGGGCCGTGCATGGCCGGGTCGAGGGGCAGGACACCCGCACCGTGATCGAGGTCGCGCTGTGGTCCGATCTGGTGCAGGCCTCGATGACGCAAGGGATCGCCGCGACCTATGCGCAGCTGGTGCGGACCTCATGGACCTATATCGCGACGGGCACGCTGACACGGCTGATGCGGCTGCGGCGCGGGCCGGTCATCGCCGCGCTCTATCCCATCGCGGTGCTGCTGGCGCAGCTGATGCTGGGCCTGTTGCTGGGGGGGCTGGCGGCATGGGGCATCCTTGCCCTTGGGGGCGGCTGGCTGGCCCTGCCGGTGGGGCTGGCGCTGGTCTGGGGGGTGCTGGTGATGGGCAAGCGGCTGGATCACCGGCTGTTCGCCTATTACCTGATGCATGATTATGCCTTCACAGCGCGCCATCGCGGCGGCTATCCCCCGGCACTGGAGGATCGGCTGAGCCAGTTCCGCGACCGCCTGCGCCAGATCATCGACGACGGACCCGATGAGGTGCTGGTGGTCGGCCATTCCTCGGGCGCCTATCTGGCCGTGTCCCTGCTGGCCGATCTGCTGCGCGAGGGGCCGCCGCGCGCCGGGGGCCCGGCCCTGTCCCTGCTGACCCTTGGCCATGTGGTGCCGATGGCCGCCTTCCTGCCCGATGCCGGGCGGCTGCGCGACGATCTGGGCTATCTGGGCCGGGCCGAAGGGATCTTCTGGCTGGATGTCACCGCGCCGGGGGATGCCTGCTGCTTTGCGCTCTGCGATCCGGTGGCGGTCTGCGGCGCCGGGGGCGCGGGGCAGAGATGGCCGCTGGTGATCTCGGCCGCCTTCACGCAGACCCTGTCGCCCGAACGGCTGAGCGCGATGAAAAACCGCTGGTTCCGGCTGCATTTCCAATACCTTTGCGCCTTCGACCGACCCGGCGATTATGATTATTTCGCGATCACCGCCGGGCCGCAGACGCTGGACCGCCGCTTTGCGGGGCGCAAACCCTCGCCCGCGCGGATCACGCGCGCGGTCGGCGCGCGCCCGTGACCACGCCCCGTCCGCAGGGAACCCAAGGGCGCGGCACCCTGCGCAGCCTGATCCGGGGGTTTCGCCGCGACCTGCTGTCGGCCTTGCCCGAGCGTCTTTACGGCGCCTGGATGGCCGAATTCCGCACGCCGCTGATCCACAGTTTTTTCTGCAACGACCCGGCTTTGCTGCGGGTGATCCTACAGGACCGCGCGGGCGATTTCCCGAAATCCAACCGCATGCGCGAAGGGCTGGCGCCGCTGCTGGGCAATGGGGTCTTCATCTCGAACGGCGAGGAGTGGGCGCATCAGCGCCGCATCATCGACCCGGCCTTCGAGGGGGGGCGGGTGCGCGCCAGCTATCCCGCGATCCTGGATGCTGCGCGGGCCGCCGCCGCGCGGCTGGAACCGGGCATCCATGATATCGAGCCGCATTCCGCCCATGCAGCCGCCGATGTGATCTTTCGCACGCTGTTTTCCCTGCCGATCGAACATCGCATCGCCTCCGACGTGTTCGAGGCGTTCCGCGCCCATCAGGAGGCGCAGCCGCTGGTCAATCTGGCCGCCCTTCTGCCCCTGCCCCGATGGATGCCGCGCCCCCATTCGCGCCGTACCCGGACCACGGCGGCGCGCATCCGGGGGCTGATCGAAACGCTGGTGGCCGAGCGCGCCGCAGCGATTGCCGCAGGCACCGCACCCGACGATCTGGCGACCAAGATCATGACCACCCCCGACCCGCAGACCGGCGCCTGCTTCACCGGGCCCGAGATGATCGATCAGGTCGCGGTGCTGTTTCTGGCGGGGCACGAGACCAGCGCCTCGGTCCTGGGCTGGGCCTTGTGGCTGCTGGCCGCACATCCCGAATGGCAGGAGCGCGTGGCCGCCGAGGCCCCGGCGCTGAGCGACGATTTCGGCAGCGTGTCGGCGCTGAAATCCACCCGTGCGGTCTTCCGCGAGGCGCTGCGCCTTTACCCTGCCGTCGCCATGTTCGTGCGCGAGGCGACCGGCCCCGAGACGTTTCGCGACCGCCACGTTCCGCGCGGGGCGCAGCTGGTCGTGTCGCCCTGGCACCTGCACCGGCATCGCAAGCTGTGGGACCGGCCCGATGATTTCGACCCCGCCCGGTGGGACACGCCCGAGGGAAAGGCCAGCGCGCGCGGCGCCTATCTGCCCTTTTCGGCGGGCCCGCGCGCCTGCCCCGGCGCCGGGCTGGCCATGGCCGAGGGTGTGGTGATGCTGGCCGCCATCATCGGGCGCTGGCGGCTGGAGGTTACCGACCGCACCCCCACCCCGGTCGCCCGCCTGACCATCCGCGCGAAAGATGGCATCTGGGTGCGGCTGACCCCGCGCTGATCCGGCCGCAACACTGCTGGGAAACGGAGCCCTAGCGGAACAGGACCAGCGATCCGGGCGACCATGCCAGACGGGTCCGGGTGCCCACGGATTGCACATCGCGGCCAAAGACGTTGCGCATCGAGATCCGCACGGTGCGCGCCTTCCCATCCTCGCCCGTCACCCCGTCCAGACGCAGATCGTAATAGGTCATGTCGCCGTAATAGACGACCTCGTCGATGGTGGCATTCGTTTCGCGCGGCTGGCTGTGGGTGGCGCCCGGGCCGACCAGCGTCATCGTTTCGGGACGAAATCCGATCGTGGGGCCACCGTCGCCATCATCAGCGCGGCTCAGCTGGCTGTCGGGCAGCTCGACCATGCCCAGCCCGGCGACCTCGACCGTGGTCAGCCCGCCATCCTGCGAGATGATCCGGGCGGGCAGAAAATTCATCACCCCGATGAAATCGGCAATCCGCCGCGTGGCGGGGCGGGCATAGAGGGTTTCCGGCTCGTCCAGCTGGGCGATCTCGCCCTCGAACATGACGGCGATGCGGTCGGACATGACCAGTGCCTCTTCCTGATCATGGGTGACCAGAACAAAGGTGATGCCGACCTGACGCTGCAGCTTGATCAGCTCGACCTGCATCTGTTCGCGCATCTTTCGGTCCAGCGCAGACAGGGGTTCGTCCAGCAGCAGCACCTTGGGCTTGAGGATCAGCGCCCGGGCCAGCGCCACCCGCTGTCGCTGGCCGCCCGACAGCGCATGAGCCGACCGCGCGCCATAGCCCGACAGCCCGACCATCGCCAAAGCCTCGTCCACCGCCACGGCCTTTTCCGCCTTGGATCGCGGATCGCGGCGCAGCCCGAACGCGACGTTTTCAGCCACCGTCAGATGCGGGAAGATGGCATAGGACTGGAACACCATATTCGTGGGCCGCTTGTTGGCGGGCACCTCGTCCATGCGTTTCTGATCGATCAGGATGGCGCCGTCGCTGATATCCTCGAACCCGGCGATGGTGCGCAGCAGGGTCGTCTTGCCGCAGCCGGACGGGCCCAGCAGCGAAAAGAACTCGCCCGCGCGGATGGTCAGGTCGATCCCGCGCAGCGCGTGGTAATCGCCGTAATATTTATGCACGCCGTGGCATTGGATCATCGGCCTGGGATCAGTCACATCAACCCTCCGGTGGGCTTTGCGCCGATGCGGGCATTGCCCCGGCGGCGGAAATATTCGCCAAGCGCCAGAAGGACGATCGACGCGATGACCAGCACCGTTCCAAGCGCCATGATGACGGGGATCGCGCGCGGAAAGCGCAGCTGGCTGAAGATATAGGTGGGCAGCGTCGGCTCGTTCCCGGCCAGAAAGAACGCGATGATGAATTCGTCCAGACTGATGGTAAAGCTGATCAGCAGCGCGCTGATGATGCCCGGCATGACCAAGGGCAGCGTCACCAGCCGGAACGCGCCCCATTTCGTCTCGCCCAGATCATAGGCGGCCTCTTCCAGCGACCGGTCCAGCGATGAAAACGCCGTGGACAGAACCGCGATCGCATAGGGCATGCAGATCAGCGTATGTCCCGCGATCACCGTCAGCAGGGACAGCTGAACCCCGGCGCCCAGCAGCACGACCAGCAGCGACATGGCCACGATGATTTCCGGCAGGACCATCGGCAGCATGATGAACCCCATGATGCCCGCCTTGCCCGGAAAGCCGAACCGGGTCGAGGCGCGGGCCGCAAAGATGCCGAAGCAGGTCGCCAGCACCGAGGCCGAGACCGCAATCGTCAGCGAATTGGTCAGCGCCCGGCGCAGCGCCGCATTGCCCCACATCTGCGCGAACCAGTCGGTCGTGATCCCCTGCAGCGGAAACGCGATGATCGTCCCCGAGTTGAAGGCAAAGATCGGCAGCAGAATGATCGGCGCATAGAGAAACAGCAGATAGAAGACGGCATAGA
Source organism: Paracoccus nototheniae (assembly GCF_004335005.1). Classification (GTDB taxonomy): domain Bacteria; phylum Pseudomonadota; class Alphaproteobacteria; order Rhodobacterales; family Rhodobacteraceae; genus Paracoccus; species Paracoccus nototheniae. The sequence goes on from NZ_RQRT01000043.1 coordinate 7,203, forward strand.
TCTGCAGGCCGCGCCCGCTGCCCTGGTTCATCGGCGCACCTTCAGGAAACGGCGGTTGAGGAACAGAAACACCAGACTGACCAGCGTCACGATCACCATCGTCGTGACCGCCAGCGCGGACCCAAGGGGCCGGTTGTCCAGCGCCAGCATCTGCACCTGAATCATATTGGCGATCATCGGGATCTTGCCGCCGCCGATCACCTCGGGCGTCACGTAATCGCCGATGGTGGGGATGAACACGATCAGCACCGCCGCGATCACCCCCGGCATGGCCAGCGGCAGCGTCACCCGCCAGAAGGTCATCAACCGGCTTTCCCCCAGATCCCGCCCGGCCTCCAGCAGGGATCGGTCGATCTTTTCCAGCGCCACGAAGATCGGCAGGATCGCGAAGGGCGCATAGGCATGGGCCAGCGTGATGACGATGGCGTTGACGTTATAGAGGATGAAGGTCAGCGGTTCGTCGATGATGCCAAGCCCGGTCAGCGAGGAATTGACCACGCCGTTATAGCCCAGGATCACCTTCCACAGAAACACCCGGATCAGATAGCTGGTCCAGAAGGGGATGGTGATCAGGAACAGCCACATGGCCTTTTTCTCGGGGCGGACCATGAAGCTGACGTAATAGGCGATGGGAAAGGCCGTCACCACGGTGGCCAGCGTCACCACCCCCGCCACGGTCAGCGACCGCGCCATGACCGTATGCACGATGGGATCGGCCAGCACCTGCGCGTAATTGGCCAATGTGGCTTCGGGCAGGACCACCAGATAGCCGTCGGTCAGAAAACTATAGGCCAGAATGGTCAGCAGGGGCGCGGCCAGAATGATCAGCGCATAGAGGAATGGCGGCGCGATCAGCGTCAGACCCGCGCGGGCCTCGGCGTCGAGTTTTGGCTTGGCCATCGCGTGCCGTTCCCCCTGTCTGCTGGCCCCTGTCTGGCGGGTTTCCTTGATCCCAATTCCTTCCATAGCCGGACGGCAAGGAAAAGCGATTTCTGCGCCCGCCTAGCGCCACCAATGCCCGGTCAAAGCCAGTCGGGCCAGCGAGGCCCGGCGCTGAAAGGGGGTGATCGCGGGGGTGACCGCAAAGGGGTCGCAGCGCCCGGCGATGATCTCGGACAGCAGGCGGGGCACGCGCGGTCCGGGATAAAGCGCCGCCGCCGCCCGGCGTGGCAGCTTGCCGTGCAGCCGGGCGGCCAGCCGCAGACCGTCGCGCGCCTGCTCCGCCAGCGCCTGCGCATCCTCGGGTCGGGCCGGTTCCACCCCAAGCCGCATTGCCTGCAATTGCGGCAGCGCGCGCAGCCATGCAGCAAGCCCTGCCCCGCGCGCCTGATGGCCGACGATGTCGCGCACCCCTTCATGCGCGCCACAGCGCCGCGCCGCGATCTGCATCAGCGCGCCGGTCGTCGCCTCAACATAGGCCACGACCTGATCGGGATGATCAAAGGGCTGGCGGTCGCAATCGCGACGGCGCGCCTCGGCCAGGACGCTTAGATCGCCGGCCTGCGTGCCCCAGGCCTGCCACAAGGGCGTAAGCACGTCATGCAGCGGCGGCGGCGTGCCCGCGCCCATCTGATCCAGCCGGTCGACCCACCATTGCAGCCGCATCTCGGCCAGCATCGGCTCGGCCGACTGGAACGGCGCCCGGGCGATTTCCAGGTTCAGCGCATAAAGCGTCACCAGCGCCGCCCGGTCCTGAGGCTCGGCCACCAGCACGGCGCCGAACCGGTCGGGATCATGCTGGCGCAGGGTTTCGGTGCAGGCGTCAAGGGTCATAGAATTAAGTCGTCCAGAATTGATTCGTCAAAATCGACCGGAATGGTAAATGAGGATGGTGCACCGGGTGTATCACGAACCTCGATACCTGCATCTAGCAACGCCTTGCGGATCCGATCCGCAGTCGCAAAATCCTTGATCCGCTTGGCTTCGTCGCGGGCTCGTAGTATCGCCGCCACGCGGTCGCGCGCGGGATGATCGCCCACGCTTCCCACGCCCAACCGGGCGACACTGCCGATCTCGTCCCAATCCGACACAAATCCCATCAATTCCAAGGAAGCAGCAAACGGTGCCATTTGCACGGCGCTGACGCTGGTCGGAAACTTGTGCAAAGCAGCGATCGCCTCCGAAGCATTCAAATCATTCGAAAGCGCATCGACCACAGAGTCTAAGGGCTTCCAAACATCGCCGTCTTTGAGGACATCGACCATTCGTCGGTCATATCCTGCCTTTACAAGAGCAAAGAACCAGCTCTCGATGTGTCGCTCCGCTTCCGCCGCCTTCGCCTCGGTCCAGTCCATCGGCTTGCGGTAATGCGTGGACAGCATCACGAACCGGATCACCTCGCCTGCCACGCCCCGGTCCAGCAGATCGCGGACGGTGAAGAAATTGCCCAAGGATTTGGACATCTTCTTGCCCTCGACCTGCAGCATCTCGTTATGCAGCCAGACATTGGCGAAACCCGCCTGCGGATGGGCGCAGCAACTTTGGGCGATCTCGTTTTCATGATGCGGGAATTGCAGGTCGATGCCGCCGCCATGAATGTCGAAATGCGGTCCCAGCAGCGCCGCCGACATGGCCGAGCATTCGATATGCCAGCCCGGACGCCCCCGGCCCCAAGGGCTGGCCCAGCCCGGCACATCCGCATCCGACGGCTTCCACAGCACGAAATCCATCGGATCGCGCTTGAAGGGCGCCACCTCGACCCGGGCGCCCGCGATCATGTCATCGACCGAGCGGCCCGACAGCTTGCCGTAATCGGGGAACGACCGCACATCGAACAGCACATGCCCCTCGGCCTCATAGGCATGGCCTTTGGCGATCAGGTCGGTCGTCATCGCGATCATCTGGGCAATATAGGCGGTCGCGCGCGGCTCGTGATCGGGGCGCAGGGCGCCAAGCGCATCCATGTCGGCGTGATACCAGGCGATCGTCTCATCCGTGCGCTCGGTGATCAGCGCTTCCAGCGACAAAGGCGATCCGGCGGCCTTGCGGCGCTGCGCCTCGGCGTTGATCTTGTCATCGACATCGGTAAAGTTGCGCACATAGGTGACCGCCTCTGCGCCATAGACGTGGCGCAGCAGCCGCACCAGCAGATCGAACACCAGCACGGGCCGCGCATTGCCCAGATGGGCCCGATCATAGACGGTCGGCCCGCACAGATACAGGCGCACGTCATCGCGATTGATAGGGACGAAATCCTCTTTCGTCCGGGTGCGGGTGTTGGTCAGCCTGATCTGCGTCATCCGGGAGGGCCCTTTTCGGAAAGTCGCAAAGATCTAGCCGATCCTGCCCCGGCTTTCCACCCAGGCAATCTGGCGCGGCAGGCAATCACCGGCCAGATCATAGCCCTGGGCGATGCTGGTGCGCGCCGCCGCCCGGATCGCCGGGGCCTGCGGATCGCCTTCCAGACCGCGGATCAGCGCCGCCGACAACGCGGGCCCGTCAAAGAACGGCACCAGCCGCCCGTTCTGGCCATCGCGGATCATCTCTCGGACCGGTTCGGTATCCGAGGCCACGACATAGGCGCCCGCCGCCATCGCCTCCATCAGCGACCATGACAGAACAAAGGGATAGGTCAGATAGCAGTGCACCCGCGCCACCCGGATCAACTGCAGATAGACGCCGTACGGCACCCGGTCCAGAAAATGCACGCGGCTCAGGTCCAGACGGCCGCCGACCTCGGCCAGCAACTTGTCCTTCCAGCTGTCGGCATCGCGCGGCTTGCTGCCATAGCTGGTGCCATCGCCCCCCACCAGCACGACATGCGCATGGGGTCGCGCCTCCTGCACCGCAGGCAAGGCGCGCATGAAGATGTGAAAGCCGCGATAGGGCTCCAGCGAGCGCGACACAAAGCTGAGCACCTCATCCCCCGCGCTCAGCACGCGGCCATCGGGCAGGACCAGCTGCGCGTCGGGGTCGGGGGCCACAAGGCCCGTGTCGATGCCATCATGAATGACGGTGATCTTGGCGCGCAATTCGGGCGGAAAGCTGTCCGCCTGATAGCGGGTCGGCGCGATCGCCCCGTCCGCCTGCACCATCGCCTGCACCAGATGGGCCGATCGCGCGACGGTCATGAACCGCATCTCGTCGCGGTCCGGGCTCAGTTCGGGGTCGAAACCCACATCATGGCCGCGCGTGCGATACATCAGTTCGGCATAGACCAGCAGGGTCGCCTCGGGCCAGATCTCTTTGAGAAACAGCGTCTCGCCCCAGCCCGGATGGCCGATGATGATGTCGGGATAAAACCCGTGCCGGTCGCGCAGCGCCCGCGCGCCCCGCGCCGTCAGCAGCCCCCGTTCCGCGAAATCGGAATAGCTGCGTCCCAAGGCCCCATCCGTCGTGACCGGCGTGGGCGCCTTGTAGCGTAGCGTCTTGACGGGGCTGCGGCGCTGGTTCTTTTCATCAGTCAGGGCCAGAACCTCGTGCCCGCGCGCCATCAGCGCCGGGGCCAGATGCGGGAACTGCCCCGGAAAATTCTGGTGCACGAACAGGATCTTCATGGCAAACGCCTTTACTCGGTAATCGGAAAAGCCGCCTTCAGCAGCGCACGGGTATAGTCCTGTTCGGGGGCGTCAAAAATCTGCGCGACGCTGCCCTGTTCGATCACCTCGCCCGCCCGCATGACCATGATGTGATGCGCCATCGCCCGCACCACCCGCAGATCATGGCTGATGAACAGAAAGGCCAGCCCGTGGCGGCGCTGCAGATCGCGCAGCAGATCCACGATCTGCACCTGAACGGTCATGTCCAGCGCGCTGGTCGGCTCGTCCAGCACCACCACCTTGGGGCGCAGGATCATCGCGCGGGCCACCGCGATGCGCTGGCGCTGGCCGCCACTGAATTCATGGGGATAGCGGTGCATCATCTGCGGGTCCAGACCGACCTCGGTCAGGATCTCGGACACCATCTGGCGGCGGTCGCGGCCCGGTTCGATCCCGTGGACGCCCAAGCCTTCGGACACGATCTGTTCGACGGTCATGCGCGGCGACAGGCTGCCGAAGGGATCCTGAAAGACGATCTGCAGATCGCGGCGCAGGCGACGCAGCTGGGCGCCGCCCCAGCTTTGGATGTCCTTGCCCATGAACAGGATCGGGCCGTCGCTGTCGATCAGCCGCATGATCGCCAGCGCCAGCGTGGTCTTGCCGCTGCCCGATTCGCCCACCACGCCAAGCGTCTCGCCGGCGCGCAGCGTCAGGGTCGCGCCGTTCACAGCCTTCACATGGCCGGTGACGCGGCGCATCAGCCCGCGCTTGATGGGAAACCAGACCTTCAGATCGCGCGTCTCGACCAGCACCGGGGCATCAGAGGCCACGGGTTCGGCCTGTCCCTGCGGGGCGGCGGCCAACAGTTTTTGCGTATAGGGATGCTGCGGACGGGCAAAGATCGCCTCGACCGGGCCTTGTTCGACGATCTCGCCATCCTTCATCACGCAGACCCGGTCGGCGATGCGGCGCACGATGCCCAGATCATGGCTGATGAACAGCATCGACAGGCCCTCATCGGCCTTGAGTTCCGCCAGCAGGTCCAGGATCTGCGCCTGAATCGTGACGTCCAGCGCGGTCGTGGGCTCATCGGCGATCAGCAGGTCCGGCCCGTTGGCCAGCGCCATGGCGATCATCACCCGCTGACGCTGCCCGCCCGACAGCTGATGCGGGTAATCGGCCAGCCGGGTTTCCGGATCGCGGATGCCGACGCGGGTCAGCAGCTCGATGATCCGCGCCCGTGCCTTGGCGCCGCTGAGGCCCTGATGCAGGGCCAGGCTTTCTGACAGTTGCTTTTCCAGCGTGTGCAGCGGGTTCAGCGATGTCATCGGCTCCTGAAAGATAAAGCTGATATCGTTGCCGCGGATCTCGCGCAGCGTGCGGTCGGGGGCGCCGACCATCTCTCGTCCCGCATAGCGGACCGATCCCTGAACCACCGCCGACCCTGCCAGCAGTTGCACCGTGGACAGCGCGGTGACGGATTTTCCCGACCCCGATTCCCCCACGATCGCCACGGTTTCGCCACGCCGGATGTGAAAGCTGACACCCTTGACCGCCGGGATCACCCGCCCTTCGGATCGAAAGCCGATCCGCAGATCGCGCACGTCCAGAACCGCATCCGACGGCGCCGAGGGCGTGGGATGCCCCTCGGGCGCGCCGGGCATCGATCCGCCATGCTCCTCGGCCACGGCGGCGGGGGCGCCTGCTGCGGGGCGGACGGGTTGATCGGTCATCGAAACGTCTTTCGCGGATCAAAGGCGTCGCGCACGCCCTCGAAGATGAACACCAGAAGCGACAGCATGATCGCAAAAGTAAAAAATGAGGTAAACGCCAGCCAGGGCGCCTGCAGATTCTGTTTTGCCTGCAAGGCCATCTCGCCCAGGGACGCCGCACCGGCGGGCAGGCCATAGCCCAGATAATCCAGCGCCGCCAATCCGCTGATCGTGCCGGTCACCACAAAGGGCAGCATGGTCAGCGTCGCGACCATCGCATTGGGCAGGATGTGGCGGAACATGATCTTGCGGTCGCTGACCCCAAGCGCGCGCGCCGCCCGGACATATTCGAAATTCCGCGCCCGCAGGAATTCGGCCCGCACGACCCCCACCAAGGCGGGCCAGCCGAACAGGATGGTCACGAAGACAAGCAGCCAGAAGCTGCGCCCCAATATCGCGAACAGGATGATGATGACGTAAAGCCCGGGGGTGGATGCCCAGATCTCCAGCACCCGCTGAAAGACCAGATCGGTCCGCCCGCCGAAATAGCCCTGCACCGCCCCCGCCGCGATGCCGATGGTGGAGGCGACGACCGTCACGATCAGCGTGAACAGGATCGAGGTGCGGAACCCATAGATCACCCGCGCCAGCACATCGCGCGCGGTATCGTCGGTGCCCAGCAGATGGTTGCTGTCGGGCGCGCTTGGTGCGGTGCCGACATTGTTGATGGTGCGGTAATGATAGGGGATGGGCGGCCAGATCATCCAGCCCTGCTCGGCCTCGGGGACATCGCTGGCACCGGTCTGCACCGCCTCGATCAGACCTTCGGGATCGTCCCAGCAGGCCTCGCGCCCGCCGGACACGATCAGGCATTGCACGGCCTCGTCGCGATAGATCGCCTCGGTCCCGAAATCCCCGCCGAACGCCGTCTCGGGATAGAAATTATAGGCGGGCCAGTACAGATCGCCCTGATAGCGCACGACGATGGGTTTGTCGTTGGCCACGATCTCGGCGAACATCGCGGTGACGAACAGCACCGAAAAGATGATCAGCGACCAGAAGGCGCGGCCATTGCGCCGGAAATTGCGCAGTCGGCGGCGGTTCAGTTCGGACATCGCCATCATCCCGCCCTCTTTTCGAAATCGATGCGCGGATCGACAAAGACATACATCAGGTCCGACAGGATGCCGACGACCAGGCTCATCAGGCCAAAGACGTAAAGCGTGCCGAAGATGACCGGATAATCGCGCTGGACCGCGGCCTCGAACCCAAGACGGCCCAGACCATCCAGCGAGAAGATCGTCTCGATCAGGATGCTTGATCCAAAGAACACGCCCAGAAACATCGCCGGAAAGCCCGCGATCACGATCAGCATGGCGTTGCGAAAGACGTGGCCGTACAGAACCTTGCGTTCCGTCAGGCCCTTGGCGCGGGCGGTCATCACATATTGCTTGTTGATCTCGTCCAGAAAGCTGTTCTTGGTCAGCAGGGTCAGCGTCGCGAAACTGCTGATCGTCGCGGCCATGACGGGCAAAAAGGCGTGCCAGGCATAATCCTTGACCTTGCCCCACACCGACAGGTCGGCGAAATTATCCGATGTCAGGCCGCGCAGCGGAAAGATCTGCCAATAGCTGCCGCCCGCGAACAGCACCATCAGCAGCACCGCGAACAGGAAGGCAGGGATCGCATAGGCCATGATGATCACGCCCGAGGTCCATGTGTCGAAGCGCGATCCGTCCCGCATCGCCTTGCGGATCCCCAGAGGGATCGAGATCAGATAGGCGATCACTGTCGACCACAGCCCAAGCGTGATCGAGACGGGCATCTTTTCCAGCACCAGATCGACCACGCTGACCGACCGGAACCAGCTGGTCCCGAAATCGAACTGCAGATAATTCCACAGCATCGAAAAGAACCGCTCGACCGGCGGCTTGTCAAAGCCGAATTCCCGTTCAAGCTGGGCGATGAATTCCGGCGGCAGGCCGCGCGCGCCTTCGTATCCGGTGGGGGCCGCCTGCCCCGCCTCGGCCCCGCCCCCCGAGATATTGCGGAACACATCGCCCTCGCCCTGAATCTGGGCAGCGATCTGTTCGATGGGTCCGCCGGGGACGAATTGGGTCAGCGTGAAATTGACCAGCATGATGCCGATCAGCGTCGGGATGATCAGCAGCAAACGCCGCAGGATATAGGCGCCCATCAGCCTTTGCCCTTCCCCATGTCGCGTCCCCTTGCCGGGGCCGTCGTGTTGGCGCGTGTTGTCGGCAATCCGGTCCCGGAAATCAAGCGAAATGCCCTAGCGCCGCAAGGCGCCCGCTGCGCGCAGGGCCTCGCCTTTTTCGGCGTCGTACCACCAGAAATCCATCTCGCCCAAGGCATAGGGCGGCAGGGTCTCGGGGCGGCCGAACTGATCGTAATAGGCGACCAGATAGTTTGCGTTATACCATTGCGGCACCCAGAAATGCAGGCTGCGCAAGGCACGGTCCAACGCATGGACGCGGGTGGTCAGATCGTCATTGGTTTCCGCAGCCTCGACCTGAGTGATCAGCGCGTCGATGGCCGGGTTCGCCAACCCTGCGGCATTGAATACATCCCCGACATTGGCCGAGCCGAAGACCTGCTGCAATCCGGCGCCGGGGATCTCGGGCTGACCCAGATGATCGCTGATCATGTCGAATTCAAAGCTGCGGCTGCGGTTTTCGTATTCGGCATTATCGACGCGGCTGTTGGTCGCATCGATGCCCAAAGCGCGCAGATTTTCGACGAACGGGTTGATCACCCGGTCGAAAGTCTGGCTGTCATTCAGAATCTCCAGCCGCAGCACATCTCCATTGGCATTCCGGCGCAGCCCGTCGCTGCCGGTGACCCAGCCCGCCTCGTCCAGAAGTGCGCTGGCCTGACGCAGATTGCGGCGGTCTGTCTGGCGTTCGCCGCTGCCCGGCGCGGTGGCGACCTCGTCGGTCAGAATGCCGTCGGGCAGGTCGGCGGCCAAGGGTGTCAGCAAGGCCAGTTCTGCCTCGGACGGGGTTCCGGTCGCCTCGAGATCGCTGTTTTCCCAAAAGCTGTCGACGCGGTTGTACAAGCCATAGAACAACGCGTCATTCGACCATTCGAAATTGAACATCAGCCCGATCGCCTGCCGCACCCGGGCATCCTGAAACTGCGGGCGACGCAGGTTCAGCACCCAGGCCTGCCCCGAGGCGACATTGCCGTTGGGCAGGGTCTCTTGTTTGACCCATCCGTTGCTCAGCGACGGAAAGTCATAGCGGCTGGCCCAGATGATGCTGCTGACCTCTTGGCGAAACGTGTATTCGCCTGCCTTGAACGCCTCGAACGCGGCGTCATAATCCGAGAAATATTCATAGCGCAGCGTATCGAAGTTGTGGCGCCCGCGATTGATCGGCAGATCGGCCCCCCAATAGTCCGGGTTTCGGCGATACCGGACGTTGCGGTTCGGATCGGCCCGGTCAAAGACATAGGGCCCCGACCCCACAAACGGCGTCTGCATGGTCTGTTCCAGATCGCGTTCGTTCGCCTCGAAATCGGCGCGGCTGAAGATTGGCAGGCTGCCCACCGACTGGATCAGGTCGCGGCGCGGATAATCGGGGGTAAAGGTAAAGCGGATGCGATGATCGTCCAGAACCTCGGCACGGGCGACCTGTTGGCCGATCACGCTGCGAAAGCTGGACAGACCCTTGTCGCGCAGCTGTTCATAGCTGAACAGCACGTCGCCCGCCGTCATCGGGCTGCCATCGCTGAACGTGACATCGGGGCGCAGATTGAAGATCACCCAATCCCGGCTTTCGGGATATTCGATGCTGTCGCACAGCAGGCAATAGGCCGCGCCCACCTCATCCGCCGTCCCGGTCAGGATGGATTCCAGCATGATGGTCGACAGCGCCGCTGCCCGACCCCGAAAGGTATAGGGGTTGTAGTTGTCGAACCCCATCGAGTTCGGAATCGACTGCGACATCTCTCCGCCCTTGGGGGCATCCGGGTTCACATAGGGCAGATGCGTAAAGTCGGCGGGCAGCTGCAATTCGTCAAAGATCGCGACGCCGTGGGACCGGATCACCTGTTCGTCAGCCGGACCGCTGTCCTGTGCGGCCCCCGCCGTGGCAAGGGACAGGCCGGACAGGAAGGTGGCGATCAGGACGGTGTGGCGCATGGGGAACCTCTTGATGGACGCCGAAGGCTAGGCCGGCGGGGGGCCGGGCTTCAAGCCGCGATTTCGTGAACGCGGGTGATGGGGCGCAAAGCCCGGGCGGGTTGGGACCGGCCACCGGGTCATGGCCCCACCCGCCTGCCCACCGACAGCAAAAAACCCCGGCGATTGCCGGGGTTCTGAACGGGCCGAAGCGGAGAAGCAGCCCGGTCTTACGGATTGCTTTCCAGATAGGCGATCAGGTCGACGCGGGCCTGCGGGTCGCGGATACCCGCAAAGCTCATCGCGGTGCCCGGCATATAGCCGCGCGGGTTCTCGATAAAGCCGAACAGGTTTTCCGGGGTCCATTCGCCGGGCATGTCCTGCGCAGCCGAAGAATAGCTGAAGCCCTCGATCGAGGCCTTGTCGCGACCGACCACACCGTTCAGGTGCGGGCCGACGCCGTCGCTGCCGTTCAGCTGGTGACAGGACCGGCATTTCGCCCATTCCCGTTCGCCCGCTGCCGCATCGGCCGACGCCATAAGGGCGGCGAAATCGATGACCTCTTCCTCGACACCGCTGCTGTCGGCGGCGCTTTCGGGAACCGGGATGGAATAGGCTTGGGTGATTTCCTCGCCCTCATGATCCCCCCCATGTCCGGCCGGGCCGACATGGAACAGGCCACTGGCAGCCCAGTTGGCCAGCATCAGAAACAGCAGCGCGCCGATAAAGGCGCCGGCTGCCTTGGTCAGGGTCATGGTGTTGAACATCGCGTGCGGTCCCCGCCTTGGTAAGCTCGTCAAGTCGAGCGGTATCTATCCGCTTTCGCTTTGGAGGATCAAGGTATAGTTACCCCGCACACTCGATTTCCGGACAGGCGGGGCTCCGACATGACCACAAATCGCATCGCCTTTCAGGGTGAACCCGGCGCTTACAGCCACGAAGCCTGCCGCAGCGCGCGCCCCGGCATGGAGGCCCTGCCCTGCCGCACCTTTGAAGATGTGATCGAGGCCGTGCGCGCGGGCGAGGCCGATCTGGCCATGCTGCCGGTCGAAAATTCGACCTATGGCCGGGTGGCCGATATCCATCACCTGTTGCCCGAATCCGGGCTGCGCATCATCGACGAGGCCTTTGTGCGCGTCCATATCAGCCTGCTGGCCCTGCCCGGCACGCGGCTGGACCAGATCACCGACGCGATGAGCCATACGGTTCTGCTGGGCCAGTGCCGGGGCTTTCTGCGCCAGCATTCGATCCGCCCGGTGACCGGCGCCGACACCGCCGGATCGGCGAGAGAGATCGCGGCGCGCGGCGATGCGTCGCTGGCCGCGCTGGCCGCACCGCTGGCGGGCGAGATTTATGGGCTGGACCGTCTGGCCGACCGGATCGAGGACCGCCAGAACAACACGACGCGGTTTCTGATCATGTCTCGCCAGCCCGATTTCAGCCGCCGGTCCGACAGGATGCTGACCAGTTTCGTGTTCCGCGTGCGCAACATTCCGGCAGCCTTGTACAAGGCGATGGGGGGATTCGCGACGAACGGGGTGAACATGACCAAGCTGGAAAGCTATATGGTCGACGGGGTTTTCACCGCCACCCAGTTCTATGCCGATATCGAGGGCCACCCCGAGGATGCGAACGTCGCGCGTGCGCTGGACGAACTGGGATATTTCACCTCGACGCTGGATATTCTGGGCGTCTATCCCGCAGATCCGCTGCGCGAGGCGCAACGCCAGGCGGGGCTGGCCGACTGAAGCCGGGCGCCCGGATCAGCGTCCGGTGCCGCACATCTGGCTGACGAATTCCTCGATCCGGCGCTGATAGCGGCGGTCCAGCTGGCCCTTGCCCAGCTTGGCCGTCTGCAGCATCAGCCGGGCGCGCATGTTGCGCGGCTTGACCTCGGTCTCGCAGATCAGGCGGGACCGGGCGCGGCTGAGCGGCACAACACTGGCGCTGATCGCCAGTTCCAGCGCATCCGACCGCCCGTCCATCGTCATCTGTTCGGGCCGGTCGAACCGCGTGACCGCCAGCCGCAGATGGCGGGGCTTTCCGCGCCAGTCGAACCGGATGTTCCAGCCCATCCCGATACTGGGATCGTTCGAAGGATCGATCCGCGACACGCTGGCCCCGCGTCCGATCAGCATACGTTCGAGCGTTTCGAAATTCCCGATGGAATCAAACAGCCGTTCGGCCGGCAGGTCGGTATCGATACGCGTCGAGAACTTCATTTGGAACAACCCACTGACCAGACCGCTACTGTCCGGCGATGCGGACTTGCTTTCTGGCTGATAGTCCAGATTGGGTTGTGTGTTCAACCAAGTCGTCAGCATTGTATCTGATCACCTGTCTGTTGCGTGCCTCAGGTCACGGTCTGTGGCCCCGGTATGCGATCCTATTGCCTGATTTCCATGACACGTGGTCAGCTTTCCATAAAACCGGTTAAAATTCAATCCAGGGTTGTGCCACTCGCGCCAAGTGCTCTAGGGATAATCACATCTTCCTTATTCGCTTGCACTGGACAGACATGGACGCCGATCAGCATGCCGGGCGGCATCATGGCTGAGCATCGATCGGCGATCGCGCCGCCCGTGGGTCCACATCGTCCGGGGACTGCACCGTCGGGCATGACGCTGCGCATTCTGGCCACGACCGATCTGCACATGCATCTGATGCCCCATGATTATCTGGCCGACCGCCCCTCGGCGCTGCCCGGCCTCGCGCGCGCCGCAACCCTGATCGAGGCGCACCGGGCCGAGGCCGGGGCCTGCCTGCTGCTGGACAATGGCGACTTTCTGCAGGGCAGCCCGATGGGCGAGGTGATCGCCCGGCAGGCCGACGCGGCCCGGGCCATCCATCCCGCCATCGCGGCGATGAATGCCCTGAATTATGACGCTGCGGCACTTGGTAACCATGATTTCAATTTCGGGCTGACATTTCTGCGACGCAGCGTCGCGCGGGCCCGGTTTCCCATGCTGGCGGCCAATCTGGCCCTGCAGCGGGGCCCGGATTTCCCCGCATGGTGTGTGATCCGCCGCCGTCTGACCGATTCGGCTGGCCATCATCACGACCTGAGGATCGGCGTGATCGGCTTTCTGCCCCCCCAGACCGGGGAATGGGATCCCGGCCTGCGCCCGATGCTGCACAGCGGCGACATCATCGCCTCGGCCCGCAGGCTGCTGCCCGGTTTGCGGGCAACCGGGGTCGATCTGGTCGTGGCGCTGGCCCATAGCGGCATCGGCGCCGCCGAACCCGCGCCCCGGATGGAGCATGCGGCACTGGCGTTGGCGGGACTGGCGGGCATCGATGTTGTGATCGCCGGGCACAGCCATCAGGTCTTTCCCGGACCCGGCTGGCAGGACCGCCCGGGCATCGATGCCGGGGCGGGCACGCTGGCGGGCAAGCCTGCGGTGATGCCGGGCTTTGGCGGCTCTCATCTGGGAGTCATCGATCTGCGGTTTTGCGCCGGGGTCACGGGCGCGCTGCATCTGGACGGCTTTGCCGCCAGGGTCGAGCCGGTTCCGGTGGACATTCCGGCATCGGACCTTGTGCAGCGCCCGGTGGCCGCCGCGCATCGCGCCACGCGGCGGCAGATGGCGATCCGGGTCGGACGGTCGGGGCAAGACCTGAACAGCCATTATGCGGTGATCGGGCTGGATGCGGGGCTGCGGCTGGTCAATCTGGCGCAGCGCTGGCATGTCCGGCGGCTGCTGGCGGGCACACCCCATGCCGGGCTGCCGGTGCTGTCGGCGACGGCCCCGCATCGGGCGGGCGGACGCGGCGGCACCCAGCATTTCACGGATGTGCCCGCCGGGCCGCTGAACCAGCGCCATCTGTCCGATCTGTACCCCTTTCCGAACTGGATCGCCGCCATTCGCATCCGTGGCGCACAGCTGCGCGGCTGGCTGGAGCGATCTGCCAGCATGTTCCGGCAGATCCCCCCCGGTGCGCGGGACGCCGACCTGCTGGATCCGGATTTTCCGACCTATAACTTTGATGTGATCGACGGGATCACATGGCAGGTCGATCTGTCCCGGCCTGCGCGCTTTGATCCCGACGGATGCCTGATCCGGCCCCAGGCATGGCGCATCCACCAGCTGCGCTGGCAGGGCCGTCCCGTCGGCGATGACGACCCCTTCGTTCTGGCGACCAACTCCTATCGGCTGTCGGGTTGCGGCCTCTTCGGCCCGCTCGTGTCGCAGAATGACATGCTGCTGGGGCCGGGGACGCTGACCCGCGACGTGCTGCGCCGCTATGTCCGGGAACGGCGCCATATCCTGATGGCCGGGCAGCCCAATTGGGGGTTCTTGCCCCAGCCCGGCAGCACGGCCCTGTTCCGCACCGCCCCTGCCGCGCTGGATCGCCCCCTGCCCGACCAAGTTCAGGCGGTGGGCCACGACGCCGATGGCTTTGCAGTGATGCGCCTGATCTTGTGACAAGACCGGTCGATGCCGGGCTTGCATCCGGCCGCCCATCCGCCTATTTGTGCGCCCGAGGGGTTGGCGCGGGCAAGTGCCTCGCCAACTCGGTCAGGTCCGGAAGGAAGCAGCCGTAACGAGTCCCGCTTGGGTCGTTGTCCAGCCTCTCACCCCAAAACCCCCCATCAGATCGCCCAGCATCAAGGCAGCCATGCAGCGCGCATGCCTTGCCCCCCGCCTGCGACACCGCCATGTTAGCGGCGGACATGATGGAAGGACCGACCCCGTGACACGCCTGACCCAGACCCGCTTCGATGCCGTGATCTTTGATCTGGACGGCACCCTGCTGGACACCGAACGGATGGGCATCGAAACCGGAGAGGCGGCGCTGACCCGCATGGGCCGCCCCGCCCCCGAGGGGCTGCTGGCCTCGCTGGTGGGCATCGACGAGCCGACATCGCGCGCGATCCTGCGCGACCATCTGGGCGCGGATTTCGACTTTCCGCATCTGGACCGCCTGTGGGCCGAGGCGCTGATCGAACGCCGCGACCGCGACGGCATTCCGCTGCGGCCCTATGTCCATGATCTGCTGGCGGCGCTGCGCAAGGCGGGGATGCCCTTTGCCATCGCCACCTCCAGCACCACGGCTCAGGCGCGTGAAAAACTGGCCGCCGCCCGGCTGACCGACAGTTTCGACATCGTGGTGACGCGCAGCGACGTGCCCCTGCCCAAGCCCGCCCCCGATGTCTATCTGCTGGCCGCACGCCGTCTGGGGATTGCCCCCGACCGCTGTCTGGCCTTCGAGGACAGCGATGTGGGCGCGGTTGCCGCACGCGCGGCGGGCATGACCGTCGTGCAGGTGCCCGACATGGTTCCCCTGTCGGGCGATCACGCCGATTATCTGGCCCCCGACCTGATCGCGGGCGCTCGCGGCATCGGCCTGCTGGCCGCCTGAGTGTCCCTGCGTTGCCGGGCACGTGACCCGGTTGTGGCCCCTGCCCCGCCCCGCTAAGGTACGGCGATGCCCGAGGGACCCATGACCGACACCCCACCCGCCTATCAGGTTCTGGCCCGGAAATACCGGCCCGAGACGTTCGCCGATCTGGTCGGTCAGGACGCGATGGTGCGCACGTTGAAGAACGCCTTTGCCGCCGACCGCATCGCGCAGGCCTTCGTGATGACCGGCATCCGTGGCACCGGCAAGACCACCACCGCCCGGATCATCGCCAAGGGCATGAACTGCATCGGCCCCGACGGCGAAGGCGGTCCCACCACCGAACCCTGCGGCATCTGCGAACATTGCATCGCCATCGCCGAGGGCCGCCATGTCGACGTGATGGAGATGGACGCCGCGTCCCGCACCGGCGTCGGCGATATCCGCGAGATCATCGAATCGGTGCATTACCGGGCCGCCAGCGCCCGCTATAAGATCTATATCATCGACGAGGTTCACATGCTGTCCACCAGCGCGTTCAACGCGCTGCTGAAGACGCTGGAGGAACCGCCCCCCCATGTGAAATTCATCTTTGCCACCACCGAAATCCGCAAGGTCCCCGTCACCGTCCTGTCGCGCTGCCAGCGCTTCGACCTGCGCCGGATCGAACCCGAGGTGATGATCGCCCTGCTGCAACGCATCGCCGCCGCCGAAGGCGCGACGATCACGGCAGACGCGCTGGCCCTGATCACGCGGGCCGCCGAAGGGTCGGCGCGCGATGCGACAAGCCTGCTGGACCAGTCCATAAGCCACGGCGCGGGCGAAACCACCGCCGAACAGGTCCGCGCGATGCTGGGCCTGGCCGATCGTGGCCGCGTCATCGACCTGTTCGAGATGATCCTGCGCGGCGATGCCGCCAGCGCCCTGACCGAATTGCAGTCGCAATACGCCGACGGCGCCGATCCGGTGGCCGTGCTGCGCGATCTGGCCGAGGTCACGCATTGGATCTCGGTCGTCAAGATCACGCCGGGCGCGCTGGACGATCCCACCATCTCGCCCGACGAACGTGCGCGGGGCAAGGATCTGGCCGAACGCCTGCCGATGCGGGTGCTGTCGCGGATGTGGCAGCTGCTGTTGAAATCGCTGGAAGAGGTGTCCGCCGCCCCCAATGCCATGATGGCCGCCGAAATGGCGGTGATCCGCCTGACCCATGTGGCCGACCTGCCCGACCCCGAGGCGCTGATCCGCCGCGTCCAGCAGGCCCAGACCGCCGGCGAATTCACCCGCGGCCCGGCTCAGCAGGGGGCGCAACACGGCACAGCCCCGTCGCAAGGCCCGCAGGCGCAACTGCGCCGCGCCCGGCCCGCGCCCGTCGCCGCCCCGGGGGCCGCCTCGGGGGCCGCGACAGCGCTGGCCGTCGCGCCCGATGTGGTCGAAAGCTATCCCGACTTTTCCTCGGTCGTCGATCTGATCGACCGGATGCGCGACATGACGCTGCTGGTGCTGGTCGAACGCCATGTCGCGCTGGTCCGCTACAGCGCCGGACGGATCGAATTTCAGCCCAAGGGCAACCCCCCCGCCGATTTCGCGCAGCGTCTGGCCGAACGGCTGCGCGGCTGGACCGGCGGGCAGCGTTGGGCGGTCACCGTCACCAATGACGACGGCGCCCCGACGATTGCCGAAACGCGCGCGGCCCTGGCCCGCGCCGCCCATGACCGCGCGCTCGGCCTGCCCATCGTGCAGCAGGTGCTGGCGGCCTTTCCGGGCGCCCGGCTGACCAACGTGACCCGCGCCCCCGTCCAGACCCCGGTCGAGGATCTGGCCGAGGGCGCGGCCAACCCCCATGACGAAACCCAGGGGCCCGTGGCCGAGGCCGAGGAATGGGACCCCTTCGAAGATGAGGATTAAGCGATGATCAAGGGATTGGGCGGTTTTGGCGATATGGCCAAGATGATGAAGACCGCCAAGGACATGCAGGACAAGATGGCGCAGGTGCAAGAGGATCTGGCCCGCATCACCGTCACCGGCAGTTCGGGCGCCGGTCTGGTCAAGGCGACCTGCACCGCCAAGGGCGAATTGACGGCGCTGGACATCGACCAGTCGATCTTCGTGCCCTCGGAAAAAGAGGTGGTCGAGGATCTGATCCTGGCCGCCATCAAGGACGCCCAACGCAATGCCGAAGACCGGATGCAGTCGGAAATGGCCCGCATCACCGAAGGGCTGGGCCTGCCGCCCGGCATGAAGCTGCCCTTCTGATCCGATGGCCCCCGCCGATCTGCCGCCCCCCCAGCCATTTGCAGGCGACCCGCCACCCGATGGTCAGGACGACATCCAGTCGCTGATCGCGCTGATGGCGCGCCTGCCGGGTCTGGGGCCACGCTCGGCCCGGCGGATCGTGCTGCAACTGGTGCGCAGGCGCAGCCAGCAGCTGGCGCAGCTGGCCCAGCTGATGGACCGGGTGGCCCGGACCTCGCGCGAGTGCCTGATCTGCGGCAATATCACCGACCGCGACGCCTGTGCGATCTGCACCGACCCGGCCCGCGCGACCGGCGAGATCTGCGTGGTGCAGGACGTGGCCGATCTGTGGGCGCTGGAACGGGGCCGCGCCTTCAAGGGCCGCTATCATGTGCTGGGCGGCACCCTGTCGGCCTTGGACGAGGTCGGCCCCGACGATCTGCGCATCCCGCTGCTTCTCTCGCGCATCGACGACGAACGGATCACCGAGGTGATCCTCGCCCTCAGCGCCACCGTGGACGGCCAGACCACCGCGCATTACATCGCCGACGCCCTCGCCCCCTCGGGCGTCGTCGTCACCGGCCTGGCCCAGGGCGTCCCCATCGGCGGCGAGCTGGACTATCTCGACGACGGCACCATCACCGCCGCCCTGCGCGCCCGCCGCACATTCTGAAGGGGCCGCCAATGGCAGCCCTTTCTTCTTCATGAAAATATCCCGGGGGGTCGCCGGTTGGTGCGCCACTGGTCACAGGACCAGCCGGCGACGGGGCTGGCCCCCCGGCATTCGCGGGACGCAAAAGATCAGGCGTCCAGCCGCTCCACCTTCGGCGCCGATTTCGCGATCTCGATCCGGCGCGGCTTCAGCGCCTCGGGGATCTCGCGGACCAGGTCGATATGCAGCATTCCGTCCGCATGGCTGGCGCCCTCGACACGGACGTGATCGGCCAGCGTGAACTTGCGCTCGAACGCGCGGGTGGCGATGCCGCGATGCAGGAAGGTGCGGCCGTCATCCTCGTCCGCCTTGCGGGCCGAGACGATGACCGCGCCGTCGCGCATCTCGACGTTCAGGTCGTCGGGGGCAAAACCCGCCACGGCGATCGAGATGCGATAGGCGTCATCGCCGGTCTTTTCGATATTATAGGGGGGATAGGTCGGCGCGGCGACGTCGGCGGTCATCGCGCGGTCCATCACGTCGGCCAGACGGTCAAAGCCGACCGAGGCACGATACAGCGGGGTCAGGTCAAAATTGCGCATAGGTCACATCCTCATTCTCAAGCGATGTCAAAGCTGCCCCCCGTCAGCCGGGCGGGCGATCCGACCGGCGCCATCAGGCCGCCGGTGACTAAGGATTTAGCCCCGCCCGAGACCGCTTCAAGCGACCTCACGCATCCGTGATCGCCGCAGGTTTCGGTCCGCCCGTGGCCCAGTCCAGCAGCTCGACCGTATGGACGACCGGGACGCGCGTGCCGCCGCCGATCTGCATCATGCAGCCTATATTGCCCGCCGCGATGACCTGCGGGGCAAGCGCCTGCAGCGTGGCAACCTTGCGGGTCTTCAGCGCATCAGACAGTTCGGGCTGCAACAGGTTGTAGGTGCCCGCCGAGCCGCAGCACAGATGCGGATCGGCAGGTTCCAGCACCTGAAAGCCCATCGCGCCCAACAGATCCTTGGGGGCCGACTTGATCTGCTGGCCATGCTGCAGCGAACAGGCCGAGTGATAGGCGACGCGCATGCCCAGGCCCGCGTCGCCCACCCGGTCGGGCAGTCCGAGGCCTGCCAGAAATTCGGTCACATCCCGGGCCAGTCCCGCGACGCGGGCGGCGTCTGCCTGCAGCGGATCGCCCGCGAACAGATGGCCGTAATCCTTGATGGTCGTTCCGCAACCAGAGGTGTTGATGATCACCGCATCCAGCGGCCCGGCGGCCTCGGTCGCCAACAACCGGGCAATGCTGTCGCGGGCGCGGGCGCGGCCATCGGCCTCGTCGCCCATATGCAGGGTCAGCGCGCCGCAGCAGCCGAAGGAGTGCGGGATCACCACCTCGACCCCGGCGCGCTGCAACAGGCGGATGGTCGCGTCGTTGATATCGGTGTTCAGCGCCCGCTGTGCGCAGCCGATCATCAGCGCGACCCGCGCCCGGCGGGGCCCGGTCGCTGCAAAGACCTGACCGTCATCATTGCGGCTGACCGCCGGGATGGAGGACGGCGCCATGTCCAGCATCGCGCGCAGCCGCTTGTCCGGCATGAACCGCGCAAAGGGCCGCGCGATCCTGGCGCCCAGCAGCGCCAGCCGGAACCGCGTCGGATGGGGCAGCACGAATTTCAGCACCCAACGCAGCAGACGGTCGGTGACCGGGCGGCGATAGGTTTCCTCGATATGCGTGCGGGCATGTTCCAGAAGATGACCGTAGTGAACCCCCGATGGACAGGTCGTCATGCAGCTGAGACAGCCCAGACAGCGGTCGATATGCTTGACGGTGCGGGCATCGGCGGGGCGGCCCTGTTCCAGCATCTCCTTGATCAGATAGATGCGGCCGCGCGGGCTGTCCAGTTCGTCCCCCAGAACCTGATAGGTCGGGCAGGTGGCGGTGCAGAACCCGCAATGCACGCAGGTCCGCAGGATCTTGTTCGACCGTGCGGTGGCCGGATCGGTCAGTTGTTCGGGCGAGAAATGGGTTTGCATCAGCGGTCCCCCTGAAAAATGCCGCGCGGATCAAAGCGGGCGCGCAGATCCGCCTCGAGCCTTGCGGTCAGCGGATCGGTGGCGGGGATCAGCGCGGGGGCCGCGCCGGTGATGCGGCGGGCATGGCCGGA
Organism: Paracoccus nototheniae; assembly: GCF_004335005.1. Lineage (GTDB taxonomy): Bacteria > Pseudomonadota > Alphaproteobacteria > Rhodobacterales > Rhodobacteraceae > Paracoccus > Paracoccus nototheniae. The sequence goes on from NZ_RQRT01000043.1 coordinate 27,926, forward strand.
AAAGGGTGGCAGGGTCGGAACGGTGCCGGGGGGCAGCGGCACATGGATCAGCGCGCCGCCCCAGTCCAGCGACAGAGGCTGCGGCAGATGCGCAAGAAGCGTGGCGGCCTCGGACGGACGACAGGCGATGCGCCAGATGTCGCTGTCGGCATTCTGGATATTTTCATGAAGAAGAAGCCATGAGGCGTCGTCGGCCTGTTGCACCCGGCCATGGGGGGCGAGGCGGGCGGACAGATCGGCGGCGCGCGCCGTGACCGAGGCGGACAGCCCCTCCAGCCGGATCAGCGCGCCCTGACCCGGCAGCCATGCGGCGCCCGAGACATCGAAGGGGCCGCCAAGCGCGTCGGACAGGGCCGGGACGGCATCGGCGGCGTCCAGATCGGGCAGCGCCAGCGTCAGGGTGACCGGCGGCAGCGGGGTGGTGCGAAAGCTGAGTTCGGTGATCGCGCCAAGCGTGCCGTGACTGCCCGCCATCAGCTTGACCAGATCGTATCCGGTGACGTTCTTCATCACCCGCCCGCCATTGCGGATGATCTGCCCCTGACCATCCACGAAGCGGACCCCGATCAGCGCGTCACGCGCAGCCCCCGCCTGCACGCGGCGCGGGCCGCTGACATTGCTGGCGGCGACGCCGCCGATGGTCGATCCGGGCGCGCCCCAGGGCTCGAACCCCAGCATCTGGCCTTCTGCGGCCAGCGTGTCGCGCACCGTGCCGAGCGGGGTGCCGGCGCGCACGACCAGCGTCAGTGCCTCGGGTTCATAAAGGGTCACGCCCGTCAGGCCGGTCATGTCCAGACGGGTGCCCTGCCCCTCGCCCGGTCGCAGACGCGTGGTGCCGCCCGTGACGGACAGGGGACCGGTGGCGGCGCGGATCAGATCGGCCAGCTGGCCCTCGGTCTCAGGCCGCATCGGCGGGCCGGTTCAGGCGGCGGTCGCGGCGCGGCGCGCTGACCTCCAACGGAAAGACCTTGGCGGCGTTCAGCAGCCAATGCGGATCGAAGGCGTCCTTGACCAGCATCTGCGCCTCCAGATCGGCCGGGTCGAACTGGACGCTCATCAGGTCGCGTTTCTCGATGCCGACGCCATGTTCGCCGGTCAGGCAGCCGCCGACCTGAACGCACAGGCGCAGGATGTCGGCGCCCAAGGCCTCGGCCCGGTCCAGATCGCCCGGGGCATTGGCATCATAGAGGATCAGCGGATGCATGTTGCCGTCCCCCGCGTGGAACACATTCGCGACCTTGAGGCCGTATTGCGCCGACAGATCGCCGATGCCCGACAGCACCTGCGGCAGGGCGGTGACCGGGATGGTCCCGTCCAGACAGATGTAATCGCCCATCTGCCCCATCGCCCCGAAGGCGGATTTGCGGCCCTTCCAGATGCGCAGGGATTCGTCGTCCGAGCGGCTTTCGCGGAACTCGACCGGATCGAAGGTCATGGCGATGTCGCGGATCAGGGCCAGCTGTTCGTCGATTTCGGGGGCGGTGCCTTCGACCTCGACGATCAGCAGAGCCTCGCAATTGGGATATCCGGCATGGGCGAAAGCCTCGGTCGCCTGGATGCAGGGGCTGTCCATGAATTCGATGGCGACGGGGATGATGCCGGCGCGGATGATCGCGGCCACGCAGGCGCCCGCGGTTTCAGCCCGGTCAAAGCCGATCAGCGCCGGGCGGGCACCTGCGGGTTTGGGCAGGATGCGCAGGGTCGCCTCGGTCACGATGCCCAGCTGGCCTTCAGATCCGCAGACGACGCCCAGCAGATCCAGACCCGGCCCCTCGCCCATCGGACCGCCCAGGGTCACGACCGATCCGTCCATCAGGACCAGCGTCACACCCAGCAGATTGTTGGTCGTCACGCCGTATTTCAGGCAATGCGCGCCGCCGGAATTCATCGCGATGTTGCCGCCGATGGCGCAGGCCAGCTGGCTGGAGGGGTCGGGGGCATAGAAGAACCCCAGCCCCTCGACCGCGCCCGAGACGGACAGGTTCGTCCGCCCGGACTGCACTCGGATCAGCCGGTCGGGAGCCGAGATTTCCAGAACCTGGGTCATCCGCGACAGCCCGATCACCACCGCGTCGGCGGTGGGCATGGACCCGCCCGCAAGGCTGGTGCCTGCGCCGCGCGGCACGACCGGCACGCGCAGATCGTGACACAGGCGCAGCAGGCGCGAGACCTCGTCGGTCGTCGCGGGAAGCACCACCGCCAAGGGCGTGCAGCGATAGGCCGACAGCGCATCGCATTCATAGACCCGCGTTTCCGCCGGATCGTCGATCACCGCACCGGGCAGGGCATCCTGCAACGCCGCGATGATGGCCTGCCGTCGCGCCAGAACGGACGCATCGGGTGGGGGCATCTGCATCATGGCCGGTTCTCCTCCCTGCCGTGTCGGGCGACGATAGGCTTGTGCAGAGGGGCTTTCAAGCGGCGCGATCCAGCCCTAATGTCGCGCCATGACCCTGCTTGATCAACTCGCCTCTCATCCTCTGGCGCTGCGCGACCTGATCGCGCTGGTCTGTCTGTTTGCCGCATGGCTGGGGATCGGCTGGTTCACCGAACGCCCGCCGCAGGGGCGGCCCTCGGTCTCGGTGCTGATGACGCGGTACCGGCGGGAATGGATGCGCTATTTCGTCAGCCGGGAACCGCGCATCTTCGACGGCAACATTCTGGCCAGCCTGCGCGAGGGGACGGCGTTCTTCGCCAGCGCCTGCATGATCGCCACCGGCGGGCTGCTGGCGCTGATCGGCAATGGCGACCGGCTGCGCACCATCGCATCCGGGCTGGAGCTGGACCCCGCCGCCGATACCGGATGGGAGCTGCGGCTGCTGGTGCCGATGTTCTTCGTGGCCAATGCGTTTCTGAAATTTGTCTGGGCGCACCGGCTGTTCGGATATTGCGCGGTGATGATGGCCGCCGTGCCGAACCGGCCCGACCACCCCGACGCGATGGACCGCGCGATGCAGGCGGCCGATCTGAACATCACCGCCGCGCGCAGCTTCAACGCCGGGCTGCGCAGCGTCTATTTCGCGCTTGGCTCGCTTGGCTGGCTGACCGGCGCCTGGACGCTGATGCTGGGCACGGCTATCGTGTTGTGGGTGACCTGGCGGCGGGAGTTCGCCTCGACCTCGCGGCAGGTCATCCTGCGGTCGTTGCCCGCCCCGCAGCTGCCCGATCGCGTTTCCGGTCCTGCCGGATCGCCAGCGTCAGCGCCACCGCCCCCGCCGCGGTAAGCGCCACGCCGACCAGACCGGGCGCGCGCCAGCCCCAGCCGGCCGCCAGCGCCAGACCGGCCAGAAACGGCCCAAGCGCATTGGCCGCGTTGAAGGCCGCATGATTCATCGCCGCCGCCATGTTCTGCGCCGGTCCCGCCACATCCATCAGCCGCGTTTGCAGCGGGATCACCAGCCCGGCCCCTGCGGCGATCAGGAACGAGGACAGGACCATCATCGGCCAGTTGCCCACGACCAGTGCCGCAAAGCCCTGCGTCGCGGCCATCGCGGCCAGTGACAGATAGGCGGCGCGGTCGATGCCCACGATCTCGGTCAGGCGGCCCGCACCCCATGTGCCAAGCGTGCCGCCCACCCCAAAGACCGCCAGCGTCAGCGGAATGACATAGCCGGGCGCATCGGTCGTGGCCAGAATGCCCGCCGTCAGAAAGGCATAGACCGCGAACAACCCGCCAAAGCCGATCGCGCCCACGGCCAGCACCCACAGCACCTGCGGGTTCTTCAGCGCGGCCAGCTCGTCCCAGGGGCGGGCATCGGGATTGCCGCCGACCCGCGGCGCGACCCGCAGGATCAGCCAGGCCGAGATCAGCGCCAGCAGGCCCGGCATGGCGAAACCCCACCGCCAGCCGATGCTTTGCCCCATCCAGCCAGCCAGCGGGACGCCGACGATATTGGCGACCGTCAGACCCAGCAGAACCCGCGCCAGACCGCGCCCGCGCTGTTCGGGCGGCAGGGCGTCGGCGGCGTACAGCATCGCGACCCCCAGAAACCCGCCATGCGGCAGGCCCGCCAGAAAGCGCATGCCGGTCAGCGTCGCCAGATCTGGCATCGCCGCCGCCAGCAGGTTCACGACCCCGTAAAACGCCATCAGCGCCGCCAGATAGCGCCGCCGCGGCAGGCGCGCACCCAGAATCGCGGTGACCGGCGCGCCGACCACCACGCCAAGCGCATAGGCGCTGATGACATGGCCCGCCTGAGGCTCGGTCAGGACCAGATCGGCGGCGAAATAGGGCAAAAGCCCCATCGCCGCGAATTCCGACGTGCCGATGGCAAAGGCACCAAGCGCCAGCGCCAGCACGGCGGCGCGGAAATCGGGGGTCGGGGTCATAAGGGGATCCTGCGCGCGGGTTGGGGATGTTAGCCCTCACACCAGCTTGTGAACGGTTTGGCAAGGCCCGCAGGCGGGTGTCAGGGTTGCAGCCTGTGCAACTCAGATCAGGCCGCGCTGCACCATGATCCAGATCGCCAGCGCGCCCACCACCAGCAGGCCCAGGGCGACCGAGGCCGCAAAGGTCGTCGCGCGCCCCTGCCAGCGGGACAATTCGCCCAAGGGCCGCAGATGGGCACTTAGCGCCGCATGATCGCGGCCAAGCCGGTCGCGGGGCAGCTGGCGGGCGATCTTGGGCTGGGCGCATAAAAGATCCGCCTCGGCCAGGCGGGCGGCGCGGGCGCGCAGCCGGGCGGGCAGCGCCCCGCCGCGACGGCGCAACATCACCTGCAGGGGCGGACGCTCTCCCCTTCGGGCGCCGCCGAGGCGCGAGGCCATCAGCACCGCGATCTCGTCCGCCATGGCGGGGATGTCGTCGAAACTGTGGGTCTTGCGTGTCATGGGACGCAGAATAGACGGCTTGGCAGCGACACGCCAGACGCCGTAAGCTGCGCGCATGAAGCTGCATCACACCGCCATCGGCCCGACAGGGGCCTTGCCGATCGTTTTGGTCCACGGCCTTTACGGTCAGGGCCGCAATCTGGGCGCGCAGGCCCGCAGGTTGGCGCAGACGCGCCGCGTCGTGACGGTCGATCTGCGCAATCACGGCGACAGCCCGCAGGATGACCGCGCCGATTACCCCGCACTGGCGGATGATCTGGCGCAGTTGATCGACGATCTGGGCGGGCGGGTCGATCTGGTCGGCCATTCCATGGGCGGCAAGGCCGCAATGGTGCTGGCGCTGAGCCGGCCCGACTTGATTCGGCGGCTGGTCGTCATGGATATCGCGCCCGTCGCCTATGATCACGACCAGACCACCTATATCGATGCGATGGAGGCGCTGGATCTGTCCATCGTCACGCGCCGCAGTCAGGCCGATGACCTGCTGTCGGCGCATGTCCGCAGCCCGTCGATCCGCGCGTTTCTGCTGCAGAACCTTGATCTGAAGGCCAGCCCGCCCGCATGGCGGCTGAACCTCAGGGCCCTGCGCACGGCCATGCCCCAGATCGTGGGCTGGCCCGACGGGCTGGCACCGGGCGGTTTTGCGGGCAAGGTCATGGCGCTGCGCGGCGCGACATCGGATTACGTCGATGCCTCCGGAGAGACGGCTCTGCGCGCCTATTTCCCTCAGGTCCGCATCGTGACGCTGAAAGACGCGGGCCATTGGCTGCATGCGGATGCGCCCGAAGCGGTCGCCGAAACGCTCGCGGCCTTTCTGGGCGACGGAACCGAGGGCTAGGGCGGACATCGTAGATCCAGCAGGGCCACAACCGAACCCCGCCCCCCCTGCGGCGCCAGACTGCCGATGATCGGGGTGCAGCCGCTCGCCTGTTCGACCGCCCGCATCATGCGCCCGGCGATCAGGGCGCGATCGGCGCGGCGGGCCCGGTCCAGCCGGATCACCTGAGCCTCGGTCCCGTGCGCGAAAACGGCAAAGCGCATGCCGTCGACTATCACATCCTGACGGGGCGCGGACAGAAAGCCGGGCGCGGGCGTGCTGCACCCCATCAGGACCAGAATCAGCAAAAGCGGGGCCATCTGTGTCATGGCCCCAGCATCGCCGCCAAAGATGAAGAACGGGTTAACGCCGTTGCTGGTCTTCCAGCCGGTCGGCCAGCGATTCGGCCCGGGCGGCCATTTCGGCCATCGCTTCGCGCAGATCGGCGGGGATCACCGGCACCTCGACCCGGGGCGGGTTCTGCTGCAGGCGGTTCACAAGACGTTCGGCCTTTTCGGCCCGCTCTTCCAGCACGGCAAAGCGGTCGGCCAGCATCAGACCGGCCAGCAGCAGCAGGCGGGCCTCGGGGACGCGTCCGGCCTGTTCCAGGATCTGGCGCGCCTCGCCGTCCAGAATGCCCGCCGCGCGTTGCAGCAGGCGTTCCTCGCCATCGGCTGATCCGACGCGGTATTCCTTGTGCCCGATGGTGAAATCGACGTCAGCCATCTTTGCGCTCCTCATCCTTGGGGGTCGGGGCCTCGGAAGCCGGGGCTTCGCCGGTGGGGGCCTCGGGCAGCCCGGCATCGTCGCCTGCAGCCTCGGCGGCGGCATGGACGGCCAGGGGCGCCTCGCCCTCATCCGAGGCGGCGTCGCCTGCCAGCAGGCGTTCCAGCTCGGCCATGATCTCGCTCATCTGGGCCATTTCGGCGGCCCGGGCGGCGCGCAGGGCGGCGATTTCGGCCTCCAGCGCGGCGCGGGCCTCGTCGGCACCGATGCCGCCGGTGGCCTGCGCATCCAGCATGTCGCGGTTGGCGGCGATCAGATCCTCGTTTGCCGCCGAAAGCTGGGCGGATTGTTCGGTCGCAGCCTCCAGCCGGGCCTGCAGATCGCCGAACGCGGCCTGACCGGCCGCCGGCCCTTCGGCCTCGGCGGGGGTCGGAGCATGGGCCCCGGCTTCCAGAAGCTTGTCCAGACGGTCGAGCGCGGCGCTGAGCCGGCGTTCGCTGGCGGTGATGTCGCTCATCGGCGTCGGTCCTTTGGTGGCGTCTTTGCAGGGGTTTTCGCATTGCGACACCCATAAGACAAGAACGGGCGGGAAACCCCGCCCGTTCCCTATCCTTTCAGTCAGTCGGTCAGGCGAGTTCCCGCCGTTCGGCCAGCAGCCCTTTCACAAGCGCATAGCAGGCGCCCAGAAGGACGATGGTGAACGGAAAACCCGTCGACACGGCCATGGCCTGCAATGCCGCCAGACCGCCGCCCAGCAGCAGGGCGATGGCCACCAGCCCCTCGACGCTGACCCAGAAGATCCGCTGCGGGACGGGCGCGTTGATCTTGCCCCCCGCCGCGATCGTGTCGATCACCAGCGAGCCGCTGTCCGACGAGGTGACAAAGAACACGATCACCAGCACGATGCCCACAAAGCTGGTCACCGAGGACAAGGGCAGTTGGGCCAGCATCTCGAACAGCTCCAGCTCCAGCGGCGCATCCAGAATGCCCAGGAACCCGCCGATGGTCAGATCGATGGCCGTGCCGCCAAGGGCCGTCATCCACAGCACCGAGATCAGCGAGGGCACGATCAGCACCGCGATCAGGAACTGACGCACGGTCCGACCGCGCGACACGCGGGCGATGAACATGCCCACGAAGGGTGACCAGCTGATCCACCACGCCCAGTAGAACGCCGTCCAGCCCTGACGGAAGTTGTCGTCATCGCGGCCAAAGGGATTGGACAGCGGGATGATCTCGGTCGCATAGGCGCCCAGATTGCTGAAGAACCCGGTCAGGATGGCGATGGTCGGGCCGACCGCGATCACAAAGACCAAGAGCACGATGGCCAGAACCATGTTCAGTTCGGACAGCCGCTTGACGCCCTTTTCGACGCCGAGGACGACCGAGGCGCCCGCGACCATCGTGATCAGCACGATCAGGATGACCTTGGTCATGTTCGTGTTTTCGAACCCGAACAGATAGGACAGACCCGCCGTCGCCTGCTCGGCCCCCAGTCCAAGCGAGGTCGCCAGACCGAAGATCGTCGCCAGCACCGCAAGGATGTCGATGATATGGCCGGGCCAGCCCCAGATCCGTTCGCCGAAGATCGGATAAAAGACCGAACGCAGCGTCAGCGGCAGACCCTTGTTAAAGGCGAACAGCCCCAGTGCCAGTGCCACCACGGCATAGATCGCCCAAGGGTGCAGACCCCAGTGAAAGATCGTCGCGGCCATCCCGATGCGGCGCGCCGCCTCGGGATCGTCCAGCGCGCCGCCAAGGGGCGCCCAGTCCGTGCGGATGCCGTCTTCGATCACGGTGCCGCCCAACGCGGCCTCGAAATGGCCCAGAGGCTCGCTGACGCCATAGAACATCAGCCCGATGCCCATGCCTGCGGCAAACAGCATCGCGAACCAGCCGGTCAGGGTGAAGTCGGGCGTGGCATCGGGTCCGCCAAGGCGGATGCGGCCCAGAGGCGACACGATCAGCGCCAGGCACAGCAGCACGAAAATGTTGCCCGCGATCATGAAGAACCAGTCCAGATTGGACGTCAGCCCGTCGCGCAGCCCGGCAAACAGCGGCTCGAGCTGGCCGGGAAACAGCAGGGTGACCACGGTAAAGATCACCACCGCCGCCGCCGAGATGCCAAAGACCGGGTTGTGGATGTCGAAAGGCACCCGTCCCTGATGTTCTATATTGTCCTGACCGATGGTATAGTCGGTCTCGATGATCTGGGTCGGACCCTCGGGCTCGGGCAGCGGCTCGACGCCCTCATCGGGGGGCGGAGGCGGCGGCGGCGAGGCTTTCGGCGCGTTGGGCGGATAGCGCCCGGTCAGCGCATCGCGTTCGCGCGTCCGGTCGCGGGGGGGTTGCGGTCCGCCGGGCGGTTTGGGGGGTGTCGGTGACATCTGTCCCTTTCATCAGGCAAGGTTGATCGGGTGGGAGGTCCATGGACCCTTGGCGGCAATCCGCCGCAGCAGTAACGCTTGTCTCACATTCCCGTCAGAAAGGCCACCTTGGGGGCCGGGGCGGTCGCGGGCCGTCGCTGCGGCACGCTTGACAGTTGCTGCAAAGCGGCAGAACCATCCGTGCGTTTTGACCGGTGTCGGGAACCCCATGGGAAAAGTGAACCGCAGTTTCGTCGTGATCGGGCTGGGCGCCTTTGGCAGCGTCGTGGCCAGCGAGCTGGCGCGTTTCGGCAATCAGGTGCTGGGCATCGACAAGGATCCGCGCCGCGTGGCCAGCCTTGCCGAACAGCTGCCCGCCTGCGCCATTCTGGATGCCACCGACGAAGGCGCCCTGCGCGAGGCGGGCGTGGACCGTTATGACGTCGGGCTGGTGTCGATCGGCAACGATCTGGAAAGCAACGTGATCGCCGCGATGAACCTGCGGCTGGTGGGGGTCGGCACGATCTGGGCCAAGGCCGACAGCCGCACCCATCACCGCATCCTGTCCAAGATCGGCGCCGACCGGGTGATCATGCCGGGCACCGAGATGGGCCGCCACACCGCGCAGATGCTGAACAATCCCGCCGTGCAGGATTACGTCAGTCTGGGCAACGGCTTTTCGGTCGTGAACCTGATGATCCCCGCCCATCTGTCCGGGCGCCGCCTGTCCGAGCTGAAGGCAGGCCCCGGCGTGCAGATGCTGGGCATGATGCGCGGCACCGAATACCGCTGCGTCAAGGCCGAGGATCCGGTCCTGCAGACCAATGACCGCCTGCTGCTGCTGGGCAAGCGCGTCGATCTGACGAATTTCGGCGACCGGCTGTGAAACGTCCCCGCCGCCGCCCGCCCGCCATCATCCGGCGCTGGCTGG
>NZ_RQRT01000044.1 GCF_004335005.1 Paracoccus nototheniae
GGGTCGCCTGTTCGGCGGTGCTGGTGGCGGGCGGGGTCTGGTCGCGGCTGTTTCTGGACAATCTGGGCATCCACCTGCCACAGCTGCGCACCAAGAACACCGTGCTGCGGACGACGCCCGTGCCGGACGGCCCGCAGGGATCGTTCAAATGCAAGCATTTCACCCTGCGCCAGCGGCTGGACGGCGGCTATACCATCGCCTCGGCCCTGCCGGGGCGCTATCAGCTGACGCCGGACAGCTTTCGCCTGATGCGGGCCTTTCTGCCGACCCTGCGCAACGAATGGCGCGGCGTGCGCCCCGGCATCGGCCCGGCCTTCATCGAGGGGCTGCGGACACCCCGCCGCTGGCGCGCCGATCAAGTGACCCCGTTCGAGCGGACCCGCGTGCTGGACCCGGCCCCCGATCTGGCCGCCATCGGGCGGGTGATGGATGTCGTGCGCGCCGCCTATCCGGTCTTTCGCGATGCCCAGGTCGCGCAAAGCTGGGCGGGTTATATCGACGTGCTGCCCGATCTGATCCCGGCGATCTCGACCACGGAAGGGGTGCGGAACGGCATTCCCGGCCTGCATGTCGCGACCGGGTTTTCGGGCCATGGCTTTGGTCTGGGCACCGGGGCGGGGCGGCTGGCCGCCGATCTGATCAGCGGCGATGCGGGCGGCGTGGATCCCGCCCCGTTCCGCCTGCACCGCTTTTCCGACGGCAGCGCGATGACCCCGTTGGAGGGCGTTCTGCGCCGGTAAGGTGGGGGGCATCACGCCCCCCACCCACCCTAATGCGGCTGATGCACCGGGCTTGCCAGCGGCGCGCCCAGTCCGGGGGCGGTGGGGCCGTGATCGTCAGGCGTGACCGAGGCATAGGCGACCTCGTTCAGGCGATAGGCGGCCTCGCCATGTTCGGCGATATCCAGACCGGTCAGTTCTGTCTCGGCATCCACGCGCAGGCCGACCAGCGCATCGGCGATCTTCAGCGCGATCAGCGTGGTGACCAGCGACACGGCGATGCTGAATCCCATGACGCCCACCTGCACGACCATCTGCCCCATCATCGTGCGCCCTTCGGCAAAGCCCAGACCGCCAAGCGAGGGGGCGGCAAAGATCACCGTCAGGATGCCGCCGGTAAAGGCCGCCACCCCGTGGACGCCGAACACGTCAAAGCTGTCGTCATAGCCATAGCGACGCTTGACCACCTCGACCGCAAAGACGCAGACGGGGGCGGTCAGGAATCCGATGGCCAGCGCGCCTGCCGGGCTGACAAAGCCACAGGCCGGGGTGACGGCGACCAGACCGGCGATGGCGCCCGACAGCAGACCAAAGGTGCTGGGGCGGCGGCGGTGCATCCATTCCACCGCCATCCAGCCAAGCGCGCCCGCCGCCCCGCCCAGCATGGTGTTCAGCATGATCAGCATCGCGAAGCCGTTCGCGGCCAGCGCGCAGCCGCCGCAAAAGGCCAGCCAGCCGACCCACAGCATCGCGCCGCCGGTATAGGTCATGGTCATGTTATGGGGCACCAGCATCCGGGTGCCGTATCCCGTGCGCGGGCCCAGCACCAAGGCGCAGACCAGCGCCGCGATGCCCGCGTTCAGATGCACGACATTGCCGCCTGCGAAATCCAGCACGCCCATGCCGAAGACCCAGCCTCCGCCCCAGGCCATATGCGCCATGGGGATGTAATTGATCATCAGCCAGACGGCCATGAACACCATCACGGCGGCGAATTTCATCCGCTCGGCAAAGGCACCGACGATGATCGGCGGGGTGATGGCCGCGAACATCATCATGAACATGACATACAGATATTCCGGGATCGATCCGGTCATGCTGTCCATCGTGATGCCCGACAGGAACATCATCGACAGCCCGCCGATCACCGGGTTCAACGCCGTGTCTGTGTCAAAGGTCAGGCTATAGCCGACCGCGATCCACAGCACGCAGATCATCGCGACCGAGGCCATGATCTGGGTCAGCACCGACAGCGCGTTCTTGGCCCGCGCCATGCCCGCATAGAACAGCCCCAGACCGGGCAGCATCATCAGCATCACGATCATCGCGCAGGCGGCGACAAAGGCGGTGTTGCCGGTATCCAGCGCCGGTTCGGCATCCTGCGCCCAGGCCAAAGCCGGTGACAGTGCCGCCAGCGCGGCAGCAAGGGAAAAGGTTCTCAAGGACATGCGGACCCCACCATGTTCGAAAAGGACATGGCGGATGGTGCCGCATCCTTAAGATATTAACAGTTTCCTGTTGGTTCCCGCTTGCCCGACCGCGCGAATTCACGCGAATGGCTGAAATCCGGGCGCATCTGCCCGGTCCCGGGGCAGAACGCGGCGCTTTGAGCCGTCGGGACAGCGGCCGATGCCACGGTGCGTTGCGGATCATTGCGGGTTCGGTCGCAGCTGCCCGCATCCCGCCCCACGGGCGGTCTGATCGAAATTTGGGCAAGGGCGCCTGGCGGGATGATCCGCGCCTCAAATATTTCTGCAAAGTAAATTTAATATCTTGATAAGCAACTTCATCTGCTTCTAGCCTTGTTCAGGACGCAAGCGTCAGCGTGAACGGAGGTGGCTATGTGCGGCATCGTGGGACTGTTTCTGAAGAACGAGGCTTTGCGGCCCCAACTGGGCGCGATGCTGACCGACATGCTGATCACCATGACGGATCGCGGCCCCGACAGCGCGGGCATCGCGATCTATGGCGAGGGTGACCGGCTGAAGATCACCGTGCAGTCCGACGATCCCGCCAGCGCCTTTGCGGGCCTGGACGCGGCGCTGGCGGCGGCGCTGGACGGCGATGTTTCGATGCGCGTCATCGACACCCATGCCGTCCTGACCCTGCCCGACGGGACCGAGACAGCGGCCCGCGCCTTTCTGCTGGACAAGGGCCTGCGCGTCATGGGGGCGGGCCGCTCGATGGAGATCTTCAAGGAGGTCGGGTTGCCCCGCGACGTGGCCCGGCGGTTCGATCTGCGCGCCATGTCGGGCAGCCACGGCATCGGCCATACGCGGATGGCCACCGAAAGCGCGGTCACGACGCTTGGCGCGCATCCGTTCTCGACCGGCACGGATCAGTGCCTTGTCCATAACGGGTCGCTGTCCAACCACAACCAGATGCGTCGCAGCCTGACCGCCAGCGGCTTTGCCCCCCTGACCGCCAACGATACCGAGGTGGCGGCCTGCTATCTGTCGTCCCGTCTGGCCGGAGGCGACAGTCTGGGGCAGGCGCTGGAAGGCACGCTGAAGGATCTGGACGGGTTCTTCACCTTTGTCGTCGGCACCGCCAACGGCTTTGGTGTGGTTCGCGACCCGATCGCCTGCAAACCCGCCATCATGGCCGAGACCGACGATTACGTCGCCTTCGGGTCCGAATACCGCGCGCTGGCCGATCTGCCCGGCATCGAGACCGCCCGGGTCTGGGAACCCGAACCCGCCACCGTCTATTTCTGGGAACGCTGACATGCAGACCATCGATCTTGCCACCACCCCCCTGCGCGATCTGAACGCGGCCCTGCAGGCGCAGGGCCCGGACACTAACCAGACCGACTGGCAGGTTCTGAACCCCAAGGGCGCCCATGCCATCGCCGTGGGTCTGGACGCAGCCATCGAGGTGACGGTGAAAGGCCCCACCGGATATTATTGCGGCGGCATGAACAAGCAGGCGACGATCCGGGTTGCCGGGTCCGCCGGGCCGGGGGTGGCCGAAAACATGATGTCGGGCACCGTCGTGGTCGAAGGCGATGCCAGCCAATATGCGGGCGCGACCGGCAATGGCGGGCTGCTGGTGATCAAGGGCAATGCCAGTTCGCGCTGCGGCATCTCGATGAAGGGGATCGACATCGTCGTGCATGGCAATATCGGGCATATGTCGGCCTTCATGGCGCAATCGGGCAATCTGGTGGTGCTGGGCGATGCGGGCGACGCGCTTGGCGACAGCCTGTACGAGGCGCGGCTGTTCGTGCGCGGATCGGTCAAGTCGCTTGGCTCGGACTGTATCGAGAAAGAGATGCGGCCCGAACATCTGGACCTGCTGGCCGATCTGCTGGCCCGCGCGGGTGCCGATGCGCAGCCCCAGGATTTCCGCCGCTATGGCTCGGCCCGCAAACTGTATCATTTCAACGTCGACCACGCCGCGGCGTACTAAAGTGAGGGACGACATGGACAAGACCACAGGCACAAGGCCGCGCGACAGCTGGACCTTCAGCCCCGACATCAATGCCGAGATCCGCCGCGCGGCCCAGACCGGCATCTATGACATTCGCGGCGGCGGCGCCAAACGGCGTCTGCCGCATTTCGACGACCTGCTGTTTCTGGGCGCCTCGATGAGCCGTTACCCGTTGGAGGGTTATCGCGAGACCTGCGACACCTCGGTCGTGCTGGGCACGCGCTTTGCGAAAAAGCCGATCCGGCTGACGATCCCGGTGACCATTGCGGGCATGTCCTTTGGTGCCCTGTCCGGCCCCGCAAAAGAGGCTTTGGGGCGCGGCGCGACGCTGGCGGGCACATCGACGACCACCGGCGATGGCGGCATGACGGATGAGGAACGCGGCCATTCCGATCAGTTGGTTTATCAATATCTGCCAAGCCGCTATGGCATGAATCCCGACGATCTGCGCCGCTGTGATGCGATCGAGATCGTGGTGGGGCAAGGCGCCAAGCCCGGCGGCGGTGGCATGTTGCTGGGCCAGAAGATCACCGAACGGGTCGCGGGCATGCGCAACCTGCCGGTGGGCATCGACCAAAGGTCCGCCTGCCGCCATCCCGACTGGACCGGCCCCGACGATCTGGAAATCAAGATCCTCGAACTGCGCGAGATCACCGGATGGGAAAAGCCCATCTATATCAAGATCGGCGGCGCGCGGCCCTATTACGACACCGCGCTGGCGGTCAAGGCGGGCGCCGATGTGGTGGTGCTGGACGGGATGCAGGGCGGGACGGCCGCCACGCAGGACGTTTTCATCGAGAATGTCGGTCAGCCCACCCTGGCCTGCATCCGCCCCGCCGTGCAGGCGCTGCAGGATCTGGGCATGCACCGCAAGGTGCAGCTGGTCGTGTCAGGCGGCATCCGCACCGGCGCCGATGTGGCCAAGGCGCTGGCGCTTGGCGCCGATGCGGTGGCCATCGGTACGGCGGCGCTGATCGCCCTGGGCGAGAATGACCCGAAATGGGGCGCTGATTACGCGGCGCTTGGCACCACGGCGGACGCCTATGATGACTGGCACGAGGGGCGCGATCCGGCGGGTATCACCACGCAGGATCCCGACCTGATGGCGCGGTTCGACCCGATCGAGGGCGCGCGTCGGCTGCGCAACTATCTGGCGGTGCTGACGCTGGAATGCCAGACCATCGCGCGGGCCTGCGGCAAAAGCCATGTCCACAATCTGGAACCCGAGGATCTGTGTGCCCTGACCATCGAGGCCGCCGCCATGGCCGGCGTGCCCCTGGCCGGCACCAACTGGATTCCGGGCCGCACCGGGCTGTGAGTACCGGGTTGTAAGTGCTGGGCTGCGAGGGCCGGGCTGGGACGGACAGCCCGTGACTGGCAGCCGATGAATGACAGGCCGCGACTGACGGCCCTTTGAACCGATGACCAGACGGGCGGGGCATGCATCCCGCCCCGGTCCCCCCTCTCTCCTTCAACAGGGACTAGCGCCATGACCGATCTGGCAGCCTTTGCCGAAAGCCGGGGCATCAAGTATTTCATGATCTCCTATACCGACCTGTTTGGCGCGCAGCGGGCCAAGCTGGTGCCCGCGCAGGCCATTGCCGCGATGCAGGCGGATGGCGCGGGGTTCGCGGGGTTCGCCACATGGCTGGACCTGACCCCCGCCCATCCCGACATGATGGCCCTGCCCGATGCGGCATCGGTGTTCCAGCTGCCGTGGAAACGCGACGTGGCCTGGGTCGCGTCGAACTGCGTGATGGCGGGGGGCGGGCCGCTGGATCAGGCGCCGCGCAATGTGCTGGCCCGGCAGGTGGACAGGGCCGCCCAGATGGGTCTGACCGTCAAGACCGGGGTCGAGCCGGAATTCTTTCTGCTGACGCCGCAGGGAACACAGATATCGGACCCGGCCGATACGGCGGTCAAGCCCTGCTATGATCAGCAGTCCGTCATGCGCCGCTATGACGTGATCGCCGAGATCTGCGATGCCATGCTGGAGCTGGGCTGGCAGCCCTATCAGAACGACCACGAGGATGCGAACGGCCAGTTCGAGATGAACTGGATGTATGACAGCGCCCTTGCCACCGCCGACAAGCACAGCTTTTTCAAGTTCATGACCCGCTCGATCGCGGAAAAGCACGGGATGCGCGCGACTTTCATGCCCAAACCCATCATGGGGCTGACCGGCAATGGCTGTCACGCCCATATCTCGGTCTGGCGGCAGGATGGCACGAATGCCTTTGCCGATGACGTCGATCCCCTGGGCCTGTCGCCCGAGGGGTATCACTTTGTCGGCGGCATCATGAACCATGCCACGGCGCTGGCGGCACTGACCAATCCCACGGTGAACAGCTATAAGCGGATCAACGCGCCGCGCACCGTGTCGGGGGCAACATGGGCGCCCAATTCCGTGACATGGACGGGCAACAACCGCACGCATATGATCCGCGTGCCCGGACCGGGCCGGTTCGAATTCCGCCTGCCCGACGGCGCCGCCAACCCCTATCTGTTGCAGGCCGCGATCATCGCCGCCGGTCTGTCGGGGCTGGCCTCAAAGGCCGACCCGGGGCCGCGATCCGATGTGGACATGTATGCCGAGGGTCATACCGTGACCCATGGCGCCCGCCTGCCGCTGAACCTGCTGGACGCGATCCGCGCCTATGACGCCGACGATGCGCTGAAGGCCGCGATGGGTCAGGGGTTCTCCGACGCCTATATCAAGCTGAAGACGCAGGAATGGCACAGCTATTGCGCGCATCTGAGCCAATGGGAACGCGACACCACGCTGGATATCTGATGCCTTGAGCGGCGGGGGCGCGCAGCCCGGTGCCGACCATGACACAGGACCGGGCGCCACCCCCCAAGGGACGGCGCCCGCCGGATGTCAGCCGCCGGTGATCGCCAGCAGCGCCAGATACATGACCGATGGCCCCAGCAGGCAACCCAGCCCGGTGTAGAACGTCGCCGTCATCGCGCCGTAAGGCACCAGCCGCTTGTCGGTGGCGGCCAGACCGCCCGCGACGCCGCTGGTCGTGCCCATCAGCCCGCCATAGGCCATTGCCGATTTGGGATTGTTCAGCCCGATCAGCGGCGCGACCAGCGGCGTGCCGATCATGACCAGCACCGCCTTCAACAGGCCCGCCGCCACCGACAGTGCGATCACGTCGGAACTGGCGCCAAGCGCCGTCCCGGTCACCGGGCCCACGATATAGGTCGCGGCCCCGCCGCCGATGGTCGCCATGCTGACCGCATCGGTATAGCCGAAGGCCGCCGCCACCAGCGCGCCCACGGCAAAGGACACCACGATCCCAAGCGCCAGCGCGACGACACCCGCCGCCCCCGCCTTGCGGATCTCGCGGATATCGACGCCATAGGCGGTCGAGACGATCGCCAGATCGCGCAGCATCGCGCCGCCCATCAGCCCGATGCCCGCAAACAGCGGCACATCCGCCAGACCCTTGTCGCCGCCGGTGGCAAGCCCGCCCCACCAGGCCAGCACCAGCCCGATGATGATCGCCACCGCCGAGCCGTGCAGCCGCCCCGCCGACAGCCGGTCCGAGATCTGATAGGATATCCACATCACCACGCCGACGGTCACAAAGGCAAAGACCAGCCCGTTCTTGGCCAGGATTTCGGTGATCATCTCCATGATGTCACGCCTCCTGTGCCATCAGGGGCGGCAGCGGCGCATCCTGCCCGCCGATCCGCGCGACGACCGGGACCAGCGCCATGCAGGCGGCGGTCGCGCCCACGCCCGCGATGATCGCGACAGGGCCACCGGCCAGCGCGGCGACGACGTTCTGCTGGGCGGCCATCGCGACGACGATGGGGATGTACATCGCGCTCCAGAACAGGATGCCCTGTTCGGACAGTTGCGGCAGGCGCCCGGTGCGGCGCAGCCAGTCGGTGGCCACGATCAGCAGCAGCATGGCAAAGCCCACGCCCCCGACATTGGACTGCACGCCCAAAAGAACGCCCAGCAGATCGCCCAGAATGACGCCCGCCAGATGACAGGCGGCCAGGGCCGCGACTCCATAGATTATCATGATATTCCTCCCGTTTTTCGGTATGCACCGCCGGTCCCGCGCGACCTCCTCCGTCGCGCAGGTGCGGTCAGATCTTAGGCACGCAGATGTCAGGCATGGGCCTGATCGTACAGTCCGGCGTGAAGACGGCGCAGTTCCGCCTTTTGCACCTTGCCCATGACATTGCGCGGCAGCTGATCGACGACGATCACCCGCTTGGGTTGTTTGAAACGGGCCAGATGGCCCGCCAAAGCGGCGCGGATGGCGTCCGGGTCCAGCGAGGCGTCCTTGGCGACCACGATGGCCGTCACCGCCTCGCCCAGATCGGCATGGGGCAGGCCGATGACCGCGCTTTCCAGCACGCCGGGCAGGGCGTCGATGGCCTCTTCGACCTCTTTGGGATAGACGTTGTAGCCGCCCGAGATCACCAGATCCTTGTCGCGCCCGACGATCCGCAGATAGCCGTCAGCCTCGATCGTGCCCAGATCACCGGTGATGAAGAACCCGTCGGGGCGAAATTCCGACGCGGTCTTTTCCGGCATGTTCCAATAGCCCTGAAAGACGTTCGGCCCCTTGACCTCGATCAGCCCGATTTCCCCGGCGGGCAGGGGGGTGCCTGTTTCGCGGTCGGTGATGCGCACGGTGATGCCCGGCAGCGCCATGCCGACGGCACCCGCGATCCGCGCACCCTCGTAGGGGTTCGAGGCGATCATGCAGGTTTCGGTCATGCCGTAACGCTCCAGGATCATCTGCCCGGTGCGGTCGTGGAAGGCGCGGTGATCCTCGGCCAGGAGGGGGGCCGATCCCGATACGAACAGGCGCATCCCGGCGGTGGTCTGCCGGTCCAGCCGGGGCGATTTCAGCAGCCGCGTGTAAAAGGTCGGCACCCCCATCAGCACGGTCGCCCGCGCCATCAGATCGATCGCCTGATCGGCATCGAATTTGGTCAGAAAGATCATCGTCGCGCCCGACACCAGCGCCATGTTGGCGGCGACGAACAGGCCGTGGGTGTGAAAGATCGGCAGCGCATGGATCAGCCGGTCATTGGCGTCGAACCGCCAGCAGTCCAGCAACGCCTGCGTGTTCGAGGTCAGGTTGCCATGCGTCAGCACCGCCCCCTTGGACCGCCCCGTCGTCCCCGAGGTGTAAAGGATCGCCGCCCGGTCGTCGGGGCCGCAGGGATGCACATCCTCGCGCGGGGTGGCGGCGGCTGCGCGGTCGGTCAGCGAGCCCTGACCGTCCGCACCAAGCGTTTCCACCGCCAGCGCGTCGCTGGCGCGATGGGCGTGACCCGCAGCCTCGGCCGGGTCGCAGACGAACAGGCGCGGCGCGGCGTCGCCGATGAAATAGTCGATCTCGGACCCGGTATAGGCCGGGTTCAGCGGCAGAAAGATCCCGCCCACCTGCAGCGTGGCCAGATAAAGCGCGATCGCCTCGGGCGATTTCTCGATCTGGGCGGCGACGCGGTCGCCGGGGCTGACGCCAAGGTCGGTCAGCGCGCCGGCCAGTCGTTCGACCATGTCGCGCATCCGGGCAAAGCTGATATCGGGCTGGCCGGGGCGTTCGAACAGGGTCTTGCCCTGCATCACCTCGGCGGTCTGGGTGAAATGGTCGTGGATGGTCTGCATGTGGTCTCCTCCCTCATGGTCTTGTCGTCTTGTGATTTCAGGCCTTCAGTGCGGCGGCAAGCTGGGCGCCATGGGCGACCGCGCCATCGCGGATGAAGGCTTCGTGCCGGTCCTCGATCCGGTCCAGTTCGTACAGATAATTGATCATCAGCCCATGCGCCGATTTCAGCGCTGAGGGGGCCAGATCGGCGGGCCAGTTCAGCCGGTGCGCGCTGGCGCCGTTGCCCAGATGGAACCGCGCCACCGGATCGGCGGGCTGCCCGCCCCGGCCCCTGGCGGTCACGATATACCGCGCGGCCACGGCCAGCACCTGCGGGCGCAGGGCCTCGATCGCGCCGGGATCGCCGGTCCAGCCGCCCGCCAGCGCCTCGCGCAGCGCCACGGCCTGCGGATCGTCTTGTGCGGCCAGCCAGCTTGCAAAACCGGGCACCGGCGACAGCGTCACGAATGTCCGCAGATCGGGCAGTTCGGATGACAGCACCGCCACCACCTGCTTGATCAGGAAATTGCCAAAGCTGACGCCCTTCAACCCGGCAAGGCTGTTGTTGATGGAATAGAAGACCGCCGTATCTGCAGGCGCCGCGTCGCGCGCCTCGGGGGTTGTGTCCGGGGCGGTCAGGATCGGGGCGATGGCATCGGGCACCCCCTGGGTCAGCGCCACCTCGACGAAGATCAGCGGCTCGTCACCGGTCGCGGGGTGGAAAAAGGCATAGAGCCTGCGGTCATTATCGGCCAGACGCCGCTTCAGATCGGGCCAGCCCTGCATCTGGTGGACGCTTTCATATTCCATCAGCTTTTCAAGGATCGCGGCGGGCGCGTTCCAGTCGATCCGCCGCATGGTCAGGAAACCGCGGTTGAACCAGCTGGCCAGCAGATGCGCGAAATCCTGATCGATGGGGGCCAGTACCTTGTCGCTGCGGATCGCTGCCAGCAGATCCTGACGCATCCGCACCAGCCGCAGCGTCGCGCCGGGCGCCATGTTCAGCCGCCGCAGCAGGGTCTGGCGTGCCGGTTCCACCGCCTGAAACAGCCCCGCCACCGCCGCCGCATCGGGGCTTGCGTCCCATGTCGCATAGGCCGCGCGGATCGCGCCCGCATCGACGCCGTGATCGTCTCGCAGCGCGCGGAAAAACTCCAGCCGCTGATCGGCGTCCAGTTCGGCATAGGCCGACAGTGCCTGATCGGCCACCGCCACCCGCGCCGCATCCCCGATCCGCCCCATCAGCACCGCGCAGGCGACCCGTGCGCGTTCGGATGCCGGACGGGCCAGCGCCTTCAGCGTCTCGGCCTCGCCACCGCGCTTGCGCCGTGTGATCGCCTCGACGAAATCGGTCAGAAATGCCAGTCGTTGCTTGCCCATGATGATCCTCCCCCTCAAGTGATATACACCGAATCGGGCGTGTTGTATATAACAACCCTCCGCATGGACTTTTGGCTGGGCCTGCGGTGGAATAAGCGGCCAGAACAGGTGCCCCGATGATCCTTCCGACCGCGCAACGCATCCGACTTGCCTTGGAAAACGCCATTGTGGATGGGCGTCTGCTGCCGGGCCAGCAGATCGACCCCGAACAGGTCGCGCTGGATTACGGCTGTTCGCGCACCCCCGTCCGCGAGGCTCTGCAGGCGCTGGAGGCGTCGGGCCTGCTGATCGTCATGCCCAAGCGCGGCACCTTTGTGGCCAAGCTGGGCGTGGCCGAACTGATGGACCGGTTCGAGCTGATGGCCGAGCTGGAATCCTTTTGCGCGCGTCTGGCCTGCCGCCGCCGCGACGCGTCCGATCTGGCCCGGATCGAGGCCAGCCTGATCGCCTGCGAGGGGGCGCGCCACGATCCCGACCGCTATTATGTCGAAAACACCGCCTTTCATCAGGCGATCTATCGCGCCGCCCATAATCCGTTTCTGGAGGCCGAGACCCGCCGCCTGCAGGCGATCCTGCAGCCCTATCGCCGCCGACAGCTGCAGGCGGTGGGGCGCGTCGCCACCTCGTTCGACGAACATCGCCGCATCGCCGCGGCGATCCGCGACGGTGACGGGGATGCTGCGGCACGGGCGATGACCGATCATGTGCTGGTGCAGGGCGAACGGTTCCGCGATCTGGTCGCGATGGTGGACCGTCTGTCCCATGCCCGGCCCCCGGCGCGGACCGGCGGCGCGGCGATCCCGCCGTCCTGACGGCGGCTTTGGTCCCCTGTCCCGCAGGCGGGTCATGGAATGTCCCGTGCGGTTCATGTTAAGGCAGGACCATGCAGGGGCCGACAGGATCGGCCCCCTCCGCTCCCCTTGCACGGGGATCACTCTGACGACCGACGCCGCATGGCGTGAACGGACAGGATGCTCGACATGACCCATATTCCCCACGGTGCCCATCTGATCGCAGGCCAGCAGATTGCCACGACCGCTCGGTTCACCTCGGACCCCGCGCATGGCGATGCGCATCAGTTTTCGATCGGCAATCCCGATCTGGTGGCCAAGGCTTGCGCCGCTGCCGAGGCCGCCTTTGACGATTTCGCCGCCACCACGCGCGAGGATCGCGCCCGCCTGCTGGAGACGATCGCCGACCAGATCGAGGCCCGGGCCGAGGCGATCACCCTGATCGGCAGCCAGGAAACCGGCCTGCCCGAAGGCCGCCTGCAGGGCGAGCGGGGCCGCACCACCGGCCAGCTACGCCTGTTCGCGGATCATATCCGCAAGGGCGATTATCTGGACCGCCGCCATGACGCGGCGCTGCCCGACCGTCAGCCGATGGCGCGCCCCGATCTGCGGATGATCCAGCGGCCCATCGGCCCGGTCGCGGTCTTTGGCGCCTCGAACTTTCCGCTGGCCTTCTCGGTCGCGGGCGGGGACACGGCGGCGGCGCTGGCCGCAGGCTGCCCGGTCGTGGTCAAGGGCCATTCTGCGCATCCCGGCACCGGCGAGATCGTCGGCGACGCCATCGTCGCGGCGCTGGCCGAATGCGGCCTGAACCCCGGCATCTTCAGTCTTGTCCAGGGCGGCAAGCGCGATGTGGGCGAGGCGCTGGTCACCGATCCGCGCATCAAGGCGGTCGGCTTCACAGGCAGCCTTGGCGGCGGTCGGGCGCTTTACAACCTGTGCGCCGCGCGCCCCGAGCCGATTCCCTTCTTTGGCGAATTGGGCAGCGTCAACCCGATGTTCGTGCTGCCTCAGGCGCTGGCCGCGCGGGGCGAGGCGATCGCCACGGGTTGGGCGGGCAGCCTGACCATGGGCGCGGGCCAGTTCTGCACCAATCCCGGCATTGCCGTGCTGATCGACGGCCCCGAGGCCGATGCCTTCGTGGCGACGGTCACGGCGGCGCTGGTCAAGGTCGCGCCCCAGACCATGCTGACCCCCGGCATGGCCACGGCCTATCGCGACGGCGCCGCGCGGATCGCCAAGGGGCAGGGCGTGCAATCCCTGCTGGCGGTCGATGCGGATGCCCGCGCCGCCGGGCCGCATCTGTATCAGGTGGGTGCCGCCGACTGGATGGCCGATCACGGCCTGTCGGACGAGGTGTTCGGCCCGCTTGGGCTGGTCATCCGCGTGGCCGATGCCGCCCAGATGGAGGAGGTCGCCCGCCGCTTTGCCGGTCAGCTGACCGCGACGCTGCAGCTGGACGACGCTGACACCGATCTGGGCCGCCGCCTGCTGCCGGTGCTGGAACGCATGGCGGGCCGGGTTCTGGCCAACGGCTTTCCGACCGGGGTCGAGGTCGCGGATACGATGGTTCATGGCGGTCCCTATCCGGCCTCGACGAATTTCGGCGCGACCTCGGTCGGCACGCTGTCGATCCGGCGCTTCCTGCGCCCGGTCTGCTATCAGAACCTGCCCGAGGCCCTGCTGCCGCAGGATCTGGGCTGATCGTCTGATCGCCGGGGCGCCTGTCAGGTGCCCCGGTTCCGCCCTTGAAAGGACACCCCTCGCGATGCTGAAAACTCTTAATCCGCTGCTGACCGGCGATCTGCTGGCGATCCTGGCCGATATGGGCCATGGGGACGAAATCGTCATCACCGACGCCAACTTCCCCGCCGACAGCATGGCGCAGCGGCTGGTCCGCCTGCCCGGCATCAGTGCCACCGATGCGCTGGATGCGGTGCTGTCGCTGCTGCCCCTGGATGATTTCGTCGATCACCCCGCCGCCGCCATGGACGCGCCGGGCGAGACGCCGCCGATTTATCCCGAATTCGAGGCCGCGCTGGCCCAGGCCGAAGGCCGCCCCCTGACGCTGGAACCGCTTGAACGGTTCGCCTTTTACGAGCGGACCCGCGCCGCCTATGCCGTCATCGCGACCGGAGAGCGCAGGCTCTATGCCAATATCATCCTGAAAAAAGGCGTGATCCGGTCGCCCGAGGCCTGATCCGACCGCCACGGTCTGGGCCGGGCCGGGGATGAACCCCTTGGCCCGGTTCTGCCCTGCCTGGCGCGATCAGTGGTTGTGGCGCGGCAGATTGTCCGAAATGCGCTGAAACTCCTCGGCGCCCGCGATGGTCGCGCCGCGATCCAGCTGGGTGACCGTCTGGCGATAGATCCTTTGCCAGGGCGTGGCCGAGGCGGGCACGCCGGGAATGCCCTCGGCCTTGCGGGCGGTGATCTGCGCCTCGTCCACCAGCATGTCGCATTGGCCCTTGTTCAGGTCGATGCGGATGCGGTCGCCGGTGCGCAGCCATGCCAGCCCCCCGCCCGCCGCGCTTTCCGGCGAGGCGTTCAGTATCGAGGGGCTGTCGGCCGTGCCCGATTGCCGCCCGTCGCCGATGGTCGGCAGGCTGCGGATGCCCGCCCGGATCAGCCGGTCGGGGGGCTGCATGTTCACCACCTCGGCCGCCCCCGGCCAGCCAAGCGGCCCGGCGCCGCGGATCACCAGAATGGAATCCTCGTCGATGGCCAGATCCGGATCGTTGATCCGCGCATGATAGTCGCCCGATCCGTCAAAGACAAAGGCCGTGCCCTCGAAGATGTTCTCGCGTCCCGGCTGTGACAGATAGCGGGCGCGGAAATCCTCGGAGATCGCGCTGGTCTTCATGATCGCGAAATCGAACAGATTGCCGCGCAGAACCAGAAAGCCCGCCCGGTCCATCATCGGCGCCGAGAAGGGCTTGATCACCTCGCGGTCCGGGCTTTCGCGGCCCGCCAGATTTTCAGCCATGGTCTTGCCGGTCACGGTCGGGCAATCGCCGTCCAGCATCCCCGCCTGCAGCAATTCCCACATCACGGCAGGCACGCCGCCCGCGCGGTGAAACCGTTCGCCAAGATAGGCGCCCGAGGGCTGGACATTGGCCAGCAGCGGCACGTCATAGCCATGGCGCTGCCAGTCTTCGGGCTGCAGATCGACCCCGGCATGCAGCGCCATCGCCATCAGATGCGGCTGTGCATTGGTCGATCCGCCAATCGCCGAATTCAGCCGGATCGCGTTCAGAAACGCCGCCCGCGTCAGGATCTGCGACGGGCGGATGTCCTGACGGACCAGCTCCACCGCGCGCAATCCGGTGCGATAGGCGATCTGGCCGCGTTCGCGATAGGCGGCGGGGATCGCCGCGCAGCCGGTCAGCGACATGCCCAAAGCCTCAGCAATGGCGTTCATCGTGGACGCGGTGCCCATCGTGTTGCAATGGCCGATGGAGGGCGCCGAATCCAACGCGGTTTGCAGGAATTCGTCGCGGCTGATCTCGCCCGCCGCCAGCTTGCGGCGCGATTGCCAGATGACAGTGCCCGAACCGACCAGCCGCCCCTCGTGCCAGCCATCCAGCATCGGGCCGCCCGACAGAACGATCGCGGGCAGATCGACCGTCGCCGCCGCCATGATGGCGCTTGGCGTGGTCTTGTCGCAGCCGGTCGTCAGCACCACCCCGTCGAACGGATAGCCATAGAGCAGCTCGACCAGACCCAGATAGGCCAGATTGCGGTCCAGCGCCGCCGTGGGCCGCTTGCAGTTCTCGAACAGCGGATGGCTGGGAAATTCGATCGGGATGCCGCCCGCATCGCGGATGCCGTCGCGCACGCGTTTCGCCAGATCCAGATGGTGGCGGTTGCAGGGGTTCAGGTCGCTGCCCGATTGCGCGATGCCGATGATCGGCTTGCCGGACCGCAATTCCTCGGGCGTGGTGCCGTAATTCATGAAGCGTTCAAGATAGAGCGCGGTCATGTCGGCATGATCGGGATTGTCGAACCAGTCCTGCGACCGCAGGCGGCGGGGGGTCGGGTCGGTCATGTCCGGTCCCTCCGGTCGGAGGAGGGGTTGATCGCCTCAAGATGCATCAACAGCCCGCTGTGATCGGCCTCGCCATGGCCTGCCGCCACGAAATCGGTGAACGAGGCGCGCACGCTGGTCGTCAAGGGCAGGGTCAGGCCGTTGGCATCGGCCAGTTCGGCCACCGCGTCCAGATCCTTCAGTTGCAGGCGCGACAGCCCGCCCGGCGCGAAATCGCGGGTGACCATGCGCCCGCCATGCAGCTCCAGAATGCGGCTTTCGGCAAAGCCGCCCCGGATCGCGTCGCGGAACTTGGCGCGGTCGGCGCCCCCGGCCTCGACCAGCATCATCGCCTCGGCCACGGCGCCAATGGTGACGGCGACGATCTGCTGGTTGGCCAGCTTGCAGACCTGTCCCGCGCCGGATGGCCCGACATGGGTCAGCCGTCCAAGCGGGGTCATCAGCGGCGCGATGCGGTCGATCACATCCGCATCGCCCCCGGCCATCAGCGCCAGCGTCCCGGCCACAGCCCCCGCCACCCCGCCCGAGACGGGGCAATCGACATGGGCCAGCCCCATGCCTTCCAGCCGCTGCGCGTGGTCGCGGGCCAGATGCGGCGCGATGGACGAGGTGTCGATGACCACCGCCCCCGGCGCCATCGCCGCCGCCGTGCCAAGATCGAACAGCACATGCGCGACCGCAGGCCCGTCCGACAGCATGGTAAAGACCACCTGCGCCCCGGCCACCGCCTGCGCGGGATCGGCGGCGACCATCGCCCCGTCTGCGGCCAGTGCCTGCGCCTTGTCGGACGCGCGGTTCCAGACGGTCACCGCATGGCCCGCCGCCAGCAGGCGCCGCACCATCGGCGCACCCATCAGCCCGGTTCCCAGAAACGCGATATGGGTCACAGGCTGCCCCCCAGCTCGTCTTCAATATGGGCGCGGATGATGTCGTCGAAACTTTCCTCGGCGGTAAAGCCCAGTTCCCGCGCGCGGCTGGCGGTAAAGCCGGGCGCCCAGCCCTGACACATGGCGGTGATGGCCGCGTCGGGTTCGCGCCGGATCAGCGCCACCGCATCGGGGCCTGCGACACGGGCCAAAGCCTCGATCTGTTCGCCGACGGTGGCGGACAGGCCGGGCATGGACAGGTTGCGCCGCGCCCCCAAAGCCGACAGGTCCATCGTCGCGGCCCGGATCATGAAGCCCACGGCGGACCGGGGCGAGGTGTGCCAGTGGCGGATATCGTCGGGCACCGGCAGCACGGCGGGCTGGCCCACCAGCGGCTCGCGCAGGATGTTGGAAAAGAACCCCGAGGCCGCCTTGTTCGGCAGGCCGGGGCGGATGCAGATCGTCGGCAGGCGGATGCCGATGCCGTCAAAGAACCCCCGGCGGCTGTAGTCGGCCAGCAACAGCTCGCTGATGGCCTTTTGCGTGCCATAGCTGGTCAGGGGCGTCGTGTGAAACTCGTCCGGGATCGGATAGGGCAGGGGCGCGCCCACCACCGCGATGGACGAGGCAAAGACCACGCGCGGGTAGTATGCGTCGGCGGTATGGGCCAGCCGGATCGCTTCGAACAGATCGCGGGTGCCGTCCAGATTGATGCGGTAGCCCTTTTCGAAATCGGCCTCGGCCTCGCCTGACACGATGGCGGCGAAATGAAAGATCACGTCGGGGCGCAGGGCGATCAGCCGGGCGGCGGTGCCGGGGGCCGACAGGTCGGCGGCCACGCAATCGGTCTTGTTGGCAAAGCCCGCAGGCGCGTCGGGCGCCGCGATATCGACCAGGGTCAGCGTCTGGACCGGCTGGCCCGCCAGCCCGTCCGCGACCAGCCTCTGGGTCAGTTTCCGCCCCAGCATGCCTCCGGCGCCGATGATCAGGATATGCATGTCGGGTCTCCTCCTCAGATCCGGGTGGCAATTTTGTGGGACCAGATTAGTATGATTGTCTGACGACCTGCAACATCAACATCCGGGGAGGGTTCTGGGATGGCCGAGGCAAGTGAGATCATGCGCGGCGATGCGGCGACGGCGGCAGATCAGGGGGCCGATCCCCGCGTGGCGCAACTGGTGCAGTCCCTGGGCGCCGATATCGTCCTGTCGGGGCCTGCCGTCTTGCCCTATTGCCGCGACTGGCATGGCGATGTGCAAAGCGGCGCGGTGGCTGTGCTGCGCCCGCGCGACACCGCTGGCGTGCAGGCCTGCGTCAGGGCTGCCGTGGCGCTGAATCTGGCCATCGTGCCGCAGGGGGGCAATACCGGTCTGGTGCTGGGCGCCATCCCCGACGCGCCCCGGTCGCAGGTGGTGCTGTCGCTGGACCGGATGACCCGCATCCGCGATCTGGACGCCGACAATTATCTGGCCGTGGTCGAGGCCGGGGTGGTGCTGCAAAGCCTGCGCGATGCCGCAGCCGGGGCGGGGCTGTTCTTTCCCCTGTCGCTTGGCGCGCAGGGCAGCTGCCGGATCGGGGGGAATGTCTCGACCAATGCCGGGGGGGTCAATGTCCTGCGCTATGGCATGACGCGCGACCTGGTGCTGGGGCTGGAGGTGGTGCTGCCCGATGGTCAGGTCTTTGACGGGCTGTCGCGGCTGCGCAAGGACAATCGCGGGATCGATCTGAAACAGCTGTTCATCGGCGCCGAGGGCACGTTGGGCATCATCACCGCCGTCTCGCTCAAGCTGCTGCCCGCGCCGGAACAGGTGGCGACCGCGCTGGTCGCGCTGCCCCGGCTGGAGGATGCGATCACGCTGTATCGGCGCGCCCGGCGCGAATGCTGCGATCTGATGTCGGCCTTTGAATTCATGCCGCCGCTGGCCTTTAAGCTGGCGCGCGAGGCGATGCCCGATCTGGCCTTGCCGATCGAGCCCAGCCACCCCGCCTATGCGTTGATCGAGATTTCGGGGTCGGGGCTGGTCGATATCGACGACCTGATGACCCGGTTTCTGGAGGGCGCCTTTGACAGCGGTCTGGCGCTGGACGGCGTGATCGCACAATCGCAGGCGCAGGCCGCCAGCCTGTGGGCGGTGCGCGAGGGGATGAATCTGGGTCAGGCGCAGCGGGGCCGGCATTATCGCAGCGATGTGTCGGTTCCGCTGTCGCGGCTGGCCGATTTCGTGGCCGAGGCCGAAGCGGCCATCGCGGCGGACATGCCCGGCGCAATCTGCGTGTCCTATGGCCATGTGGGCGACGGGAATGTGCATCTGAACGTGATGCCCGATTATGCCCTTGGGGCCGACCGGATCGATGCGCAGATCGCGGCGGCGAAAAAGATCGTGAACCGGGTGCTGGACCGCTATGACGGCTCGATCAGCGCGGAACATGGCATCGGGCGCCTGAAACGCGACGATTTCGAGGCGCGACTGCCCGCCACCCGGCGCGATCTGCTGGAGGCGGTCAGGCGCGCCATCGACCCCGGTCTGGTGATGAATCCCGGCTGCCAGCTGACCCTTGCCGGAGGGCGCCAGCGATGAGCGCGGATCTGACCCAGATCAGCCGGACAGAACATCTGCCCGCCCGGATCGCCGCCCGGTTCGCCCGCCAGATCCAGCAGGGAGAGCTGAAGCCCGGCGACCGGCTGCCCACCGAAAACGCCATGTCCAAAAGCTTCGGCGTCAGCCGCACCGTCATCCGCGAGGCCATCGCCCAGCTGCGCAACGAAGGCATGATCGAGACGCGGCAGGGCGTCGGCGCCTTTGTCATCGACCGGCCCACCCGCCATATCCGGCTGGACGATGGCGACCACATGGAGGGGCATGATTTCCGCGATCTGTTCCAGCTGCGCGTGCCGCTGGAGATCGAGGCGGCGGGGCTGGCCGCCGCCTATCACCGCCCCGAGCATCTGCACCAGATGGATCAGGCGCTGATTCGCATGACCGCCACCGGCGATCAGGCCGATGACGGCATTCTGGCCGATCTGGATTTTCACCGCACCATCGCGGCGGCCACCGGCAATGATTACTTCGTGCAGTTTCTGGGTGCCGTGTCCGACCGCATCTTGCAGACCATCGTCGCCTCGCGGACGCGTATCCGTCTGGACGAGATCGTGGCCATCGTGAACCGCGAACATGTCGATCTGCGCGATGCGATTGCCGCGCGCGATCCGATCCGGGCGCGCAATGCCATGCGGGCGCATATGTCGGGATCGGCGGCGCGGATTGGGCTGCGGCTGGAATTCTTTTCCTGAGGGCGTCGACGGGGCGGTCTGAAATAAACCAGTGGACAGCGCGCCGTCCCTGCCCTTAGGGTTCAGTCATCTTGTTGTCTGACAAAGTCGGGCAACGCGGCATTGGAGGATGCCGGGATATCAGGGGGAATGAATTGAGCATGCAGCAAGCCATGACCGCGTCTGCGGTCCTGCCCGATGACGCGGATCGCGCGACCCTTGTGGGCCGGGTCTGGTCCAGCGCGCAGGGCGGTCCCTGCCCGGTGCTGCTGCGCGGTGGGCAGGTTCATGACCTGACCCAGTTGTCGGCCACCATGTCGGGCCTGCTGGAACGCGACGATCTGCGCACCGTCCTGTCGGGCGATCTGCCGGATCTGGGGCCGCTGGACGGCTTTCTCGATGGCAGCGCCGGGCGTCTGCTGGCCCCTGTCGATCTGCAGGCCATCAAGGCCGCAGGCGTCACCTTTGCCGACAGCATGCTGGAACGCGTGATCGAGGAACAGGCCCGTGGCGACAGCGCCCGCGCCGCCGAGGTGCGCGCCCGTCTGGCCCCGGTCATCGGCGACAGCCTGCGCGGCGTTCAGGCCGGGTCCGACAAGGCCGCCGAGGTCAAGGCGCTGTTGCAGCAGATGGACCTGTGGTCCCAATATCTGGAGGTCGGCATCGGCCCCGACGCCGAGATCTTCACCAAGGCGCAGCCGATGTCCTCGATGGGCTGCGGCGATCTGGTGGGCATCCACCCGATGTCGGAATGGAACAACCCCGAACCCGAGGTGGTGCTGGTCATCCGGTCCGACGGCACCATCGTCGGCGCAACGCTTGGCAATGACGTGAACCTGCGCGATGTCGAGGGGCGGTCCGCGCTGTTGCTGGGCAAGGCCAAGGATAACAACGCCTCCTGTTCGATCGGCCCGTTCATCCGGCTGTTCGATGATCATTTCACCCAAGAGCATCTGGACCGCGCGACCGTGTCGCTGCGGGTCGAGGGCACGGACGGGTTCGAGATGACCGGCGAAAGCCCGATGGCCGCGATCAGCCGCACGCCCACCGATCTGGCGGGCCAGCTGCTGAACCGATCGCATCAATATCCCGACGGGGCGGCGCTGTTTCTGGGCACGATGTTCGCGCCGGTCAAGGATCGGCGCGGCGTGGGCCAGGGCTTTACCCACGAGACCGGCGACCGGGTCGAGATCGCCTCGCCGCAACTGGGGCGGCTGGTCAACTGGGTCGAACGCACCGACCGCTGCCCCGAATGGACCTTTGGCACGGTGGCCCTGATGCGCAATCTGGTCGCCCGTGGCCTTGGCGAAAGGATCTGAGATGTCGCGCGCCTCGCATCTGTTTTTCCGGTTCCTCGACATCCTGCTGGCGGCTCTGATCGGGGCGATGGCGCTGATGGTCTTTGTGAACGTGATCCTGCGTTATACCATGAATTCCGGCCTGCCTTTGTCGGACGAGCTGTCGCGGTTCGCCTTTGTCTGGCTGACCTTCATCGGTGCGGTCGTCGTCTATCACCACCGCCAGCATATGGGGATGGAGACGGTGGTCGCCCAATTCGGGGACCGGGGGCGGCGCGTGCTGATGGGCCTGTCGGATCTGATGATCCTGGGCTGCGCGGGCGTGCTGACCCACGGCACCTGGAAGCAGCTGCCGATCAATGCCTCAATGAGCGCGCCGGTCTCGGGCATCTCGATGGCCTGGGTCTATGGCATCGGGCTGTTCACCGGCGCGGGCATCATCGCCATCACGCTGGAGCGCCTGTTCCGTCTGGTCACGGGCCGCATCACCGATGCCGAGAT
Source organism: Paracoccus nototheniae (assembly GCF_004335005.1). Classification (GTDB taxonomy): domain Bacteria; phylum Pseudomonadota; class Alphaproteobacteria; order Rhodobacterales; family Rhodobacteraceae; genus Paracoccus; species Paracoccus nototheniae. The sequence continues at coordinate 21,937 of NZ_RQRT01000044.1, forward strand.
CCGTGGCTTTGGCGGCGAGATGGAGGATCTGTATGACAGCCCCGCCAAAACCCTCAAGGCCGGGGAGCGCGCCGAATGACCCTGCTGGTCTTTATCGTATCGTTGATCGGGGCCATGTCGCTTGGCGTGCCGGTGGCCTTTGCACTGATCTTCTGCGGCGTGATCCTGATGTCCTTCATGGGCATGTTCAACACCCAGATCATCGCGCAGAACATGCTGATCGGGGCCGATACCTTTACCCTGCTGGCGATCCCCTTCTTCATTCTGGCCGGCGAGCTGATGAACAAGGGCGGGCTGTCCACCCGGATCATCGAATTCGCGATCACCTGCGTCGGCCATATCCGGGGCGGGCTGGGGCTGGTGGCGATCATCGCGGCCGTCATCATGGCCTCGATCTCGGGCTCGGCAGCGGCCGATACGGCGGCGCTGGCGGCGATCCTGATCCCGATGATGGCGCGGGCGGGCTATAACGTCCCGCGATCCGCCGGGCTGATCGCGGCGGGCGGCGTCATCGCGCCGGTCATCCCGCCATCCATGGCTTTCATCATCTTCGGCGTGGCGGCGAACGTGTCGATTTCCCAGCTGTTCATGGCCGGGATCGTGCCGGGGCTGCTGATGGGCATCGCGCTGGTCGTCACCTGGCTGATCGTGGCCCGCAACGACGATGTCGAGACGCTGCCCAAGCAGGACATGGGCGTGCGCGCCCGCGCTGCGGGACGTGCGGTATGGGCGCTTGGCATGCCGGTGATCATTCTGGGCGGCATCAAGATGGGGGTCGTCACCCCCACCGAGGCCGCCGTCATCGCCGCCTTCTATGCGCTGTTCGTGGGCATGGTCGTCTATGGCGAACTGAAGCTGCGCGATCTGCCCGAGGTGCTGATCGCCGCGGGCCGGACGACGGCGGCGATCATGTTTCTGGTCTGTGCGGCGCTGGTGTCGGCATGGCTGATCACGGCGGCGAACATCCCCAACGAGATCGCCGCCTATATCGAGCCGCTGATCGAGAATCCCAAGCTGCTGATGTTGGTGATCATGGTCCTGATCCTGATCGTGGGCACGGCGCTGGACCTGACGCCGACGATCCTGATCCTAACGCCGGTGCTGATGCCCATCGTGATCAAGGCGGGGATCGATCCGGTCTATTTCGGGGTCATGTTCATCATGAACTGCTGCATCGGGCTGCTGACGCCGCCGGTGGGGGTCGTTCTGAACGTGGTCAGTGGCGTGGGGCGGGTGCCGCTTGGCAAGGTGATCAGCGGCGTCTGGCCGTTCCTGATCGCGCAGGTTCTGGTGATCCTGTTGCTGGTGGCCTTTCCGCAGATCGTCATCATCCCGGCTCGCTGGTTCTACTGAATTGAAATCCTAGGGAGGAAACCATGACATATTCCATTTTGAAGGCGACGCTCTGCGCCACCACCATCCTGTCCATCGCCACCCCGGCCTTGGCCGAGTTCACCGAACGCAGCTTCCGCGTGTCGAACGGCATCAACGAGGATCACCCCGTCGCCGTCGGCATGCAGGCCATGCAGGAATGCCTGAACGAGAAAACCGGCAACATGATGGAGATGCAGGGTTTCTGGGGCGGCGCGCTTGGCGGCGATCTGCAGGCCACGCAGGCGGTCCGGTCGGGCCTGCAAGAGGCGGTCGTCACCTCGTCCTCGCCCCTGGTCGGCATGGTGCCCGCGCTTGGCGTGTTCGATCTGCCCTTCCTGTTCCGCACCCCGGAAGAGGCCTATGCCGTCATGGACGGCGAATTCGGCGAGATGCTGAACGAAAAGCTGGACGAGGTCGGGCTGGTCAATCTGGGCTATTGGGAAAACGGTTTCCGCAACATGTCCAATTCGCAGCGGCCCATCAAGACATGGGAGGATTTCGAGGGGATGAAGGTTCGCGTCATGCAGAACAACATCTTCCTGGATACCTTCTCGAATTTCGGGGCGAACGCGACGCCGATGTCCTTTGGCGAGGTGTTCTCGGCGCTGGAAACCAAGGCCATCGATGCGCAGGAAAACCCTTACGTGACCATCGACACCTCGCGCTTTTACGAGGTTCAGGAATATATCAGCGAGACCAAGCACGCCTATACGCCGTTCCTGTTCCTGTTCTCCAAGGCGATCTTCAACAGCTATTCGCCCGAGGAACAGCAGGCGCTGCGCGATTGCACCATCGTCGGTCGCGACGTCGAACGTGCCGCTATTCAGGAACTGAACCTGGCCTCGCTGGCCAAGATGGAAGAGGCCGGTCTGCAGTTCAACACCATCACGCCTGAAAACCAGGAAGAGATGCTGGAGAAATCGCAGGTCGTCTACGAGACCCATAAAGAGGCGATCGGCGCCGATGTCGTCGATCAGGTGCAGGCCACGCTGGCCGAACTGCGCGCCGCCGAATAAGCCCTGCGTCCGATCGCAGACAGACAAGCGGGCGCCCGGTGAAATCCCGGGCGTCCCGGCCACTTACGGGATATTCCTCACATGATCTCGAATCTGTCCGGCAACAAGGCCGGGGCGGTCCTGATGCTGCTGGGCATGGCGGCATTCGCGGCGAATGATGCCATCGGCAAATGGCTGGTCGCCGATTACGGCGTGGCGCAGGTGATCCTGCTGCGGTCGCTGGCGGCGCTGCTGATGATGGCGCCCCTGCTGTTGCGGGGCGGCCGGGTCGTGGCCCGCATCCGGTCCGCACCCCGCCCCCGCCTGCAGGCCCTGCGCGCGATCTGCGCCACGGCCGAGGTGTTCTGTTTCTATCTGGCGGTGTTTTACATGCCGCTGGCCGATGTCATGGCCTTTTGGATGGCGGCGCCGATTTATGTGGTGGCCATCTCGCCCTTGCTGCTGGGCGAACGGGTGGGTGCGCGGACCTGGGGTGCGGTGGCGGTCGGCTTTGTCGGCGTGCTGATCCTGCTGGCGCCGTCGCTGCAGGTGTCCGGTCCGGGGGTGGTCTTTGCGTTGCTGGGCACGGCGGCCTTTGCGGGGATCATGATCCTGGGCCGGTCCCTGCGCCAGACGCCGGACCGCGATCTGGTGCTGTTCCAGCTGGTCGCGGCGGCGATCGCGGGGCTGGTGCTGGCGCCGTTCGACTGGCAACCGGTGCAATCGGGGGTCGATCTGGCCCTGCTGTTCCTGCTGGGCGTGGTGGCGACGATGGCGCATATGCTGGTGACCCGCGCGCTGAAGCTGGCCGACGCATCCGTCGTGGCGCCGCTGCAATATTCGCTGCTGGTCTGGGGCGTGCTGTTCGGCTTTGCCTTTTTCGGCGATATCCCGGCGCCCGGCATGGCGCTTGGTGCGGCGCTGATCGTGGGATCGGGGCTGATCGTGCTGCGCCGCGCGCCGCGCAAGATCCCGGTGGCGCCGACGCCGTAAGCGACCCCTATCATGCGCCCACTGTCGTGCGCCCGCTATCGTGCCCCCCAGGTATCGCTCAGCCGGTATCCGCCCGGCCAGGGGTCCGACGGGTCCAGCATGTGCTGATGGATCCCGGTGATCCAGCCGCGCCCCGAAATCTCTGGCAGGATGGCGGGGTGGTCGCCCACCTGCGTCAGGCCCAGAATCCGGCCCCCGAAGGTCGATCCGATCAGCGACACGGCGGTCAGCCGGTCGTCCAGCCCCATCTGACCCCGCGCCTGCAACAGCGCCATGCGCGCCGACAGCGCCGTGCCGGTGGGCGAGCGGTCGACCTTGCCCGGCCGGATCGCCACCGCCGCGCCTGCGCGCAGATCGGGGCCGTCCCGCATCACTGGCCCCGCGAACAGGCAGAACGAGATATGGCGCCAGTCGGGGTTGCCCGGATGGTGAAAGCCCAGCTGCGCGGTGGCCGCTGCGGTGATGCGCACGCCAAGCCGGGCGATATCATGCGCCTCGTCCGCCGTCAGCGCAAACCCCATCGCCTGTGCATCGACGCAGACGAAACTGTCGCCGCCATAGGCGGTATCGACGGTCAGAGTGCCCAGGCCCTCGACCTCCAGCGGTGCATCCAGACGGGCGGCAAAGCTGGGCAGGTTCTGGACGAAGATGCGTTCCGCCTTGCCATCCCGGCATTCGGCCCGCACGCGGACCAGCCCGCCCGGCGCCTCCAGCAGCAGATGGGTTTCGGGTTCCTGCATGGGCAGGATGCCGCCATCCAGCAGAACCGTCGCCACGCAGATGGAATTCGAGCCCGACATGGGCGGCGTGTCCTCTGGCTCCATGATGATAAAGGCGGCGTCTGCGTCGGGGTGCTTGGGCGGCACCAGCAGGTTGACATGGCGAAAGACCCCGCCGCGCGGCTCGTTCAGGACGAAGTTGCGCAGGGTTTCGTCGCGCGCGATCCAGCGCGACTGGTCCCACAGGGTCGCGCCGGGCGGCGGGGTGACGCCGCCGATGATGACATCGCCCACCTCGCCCTCGGCATGGGCAGAGATGACATGGATGGTCTTGGTGCTGCGCATCGGGGCCTCAGGTCAGCCAAAGGGGAAGGGTGTCGGGCGCCGTCCCGGACAGGGCGGCGCGCGCGCAATCCATGATGCTGCCAAAGCGGACCCTGCGGCCCGACAGGCCCGGCCCATAATGGGCGTATTTGCCGGAATTGGTCATCACCGCCTGCGTTCCGGGCGGAAAGACCGGTTCGGATATCGAACACCAGCACAGATCGGGGATGACCTGCACCCCGGCGGCGGTCAGCCGGTCAAGCGTGCCGCAGGCCCGGGCATCGGCGATCACCTTGCGCCCCGCGGTGACGATGGTGGGAACCGCCACGCGCCCGCCCGCCCGAACAGCGTCCAGCGCATCCGCCAAAGCGTTGCATTCGGACAACGAGGCATGGGGGCTGCCGATGGCGATCAGATCGACCGCTGCCGGGCCGGCATTCAGCGTCTGCCATGCCTGCGCCATATCGGCGCGGGTGATCCGGCGGTGATCGGCATCGGGGGACAGGTGGTGCGCCTCGGGCGTGACCCCCTCGACATGCAGCATCGGCGCGGCCGAGGTGGTGCCAAAGGCTGCGCACAGCGCCTTGAGATCATCGGGCCGGGGCGCGGCATCCGCCAGACCGCGCAGCAGCGGGATGCCGCCTTGCGACATCTGCCCGGCCAGCCAGCCGATCAGCGGCCAGACGGCGTCATCGGCCCCTTGCGGCAGATCGACCGACAGCACCCGCCGCGCGGCGCGGTGTTCGTCCAGATAGACCCCGGTCAGCGGCGCCCGCCCGGTCAGCGCGATGCACAGGTCCATAAAATCGGGATGCTTGGCCGTGCGCGCGCCAAGGACCGAATTGGCATAGATCACGGCATTGGATTCCGACCATGCCACGACCTCTCCCTGCAGGGGCGCGCTGTCCAGCAGATAGGGCGCGCAGGTAAAGCTGGGTTGGCAGCCCATGCGGGTATAGGCATCGGCCAGCCGCTGCGCAGGCCCGCCGAACAGCACCGGCACGCCCTGCGCGCGCCAATGCTCGCGATCGACCGAGATGGCGTTCATCGTCGTTGGAATGCAGACCTGCGCACCCAGATCGGCCATGGTTTCGGCGAATGTCAGATTGGCGGGGCTGGCATAGATGCAGCCGTCGATATGGCCCTGCGTGACGTCGATCAGCCGCGTCGCCCCCTGCGCCGCCGCCATGCGGATCAGGATGCGCATGGCCTGCTGGCGGGCCGGGCCTTCGTCGCCGTCGCGCATGGCGATATCGGCGGGGGTCAGGTCCAGCGCGCTGCCCTGCAGCGGCGTCAGGGTCAGGTGCAGATCGCCCGCGATGATGGCCCGCTCGGTGATTTGCGCCACGGGCTCGCGCGCCAGCGCCGCGAAATCGGACGTGTTCAGGCGCAGCACCGGCAGATCGCGTCCGAACATCTCGGCGGCGATCAGCGCGCCAAGGGTCACCACATCCTCGGGCTCGCAAAAGATCAGGGCGGCGGGGGCACGCCCGTTCAGCGCCATGTCCAGAACCACCCCGGACCCCGTGCACGATCCCCGGGTCGAGGGCATCATGACCACGGCCCCGGTCAGACAGCGGCCATGCAGCGGGTGATGCACATCGATGACGGTCGCCGTGGCCGGATCGATCCCGCCCCAGAAGCTGAGCGGTTCGGTCGTGGCGATCACCGGCCCTTCGGCCCGCCCCGGCAGGATCGCGAGGGCGGTCATGCGACGGTGAACCCGTGGGCATAGGGGTCGCGGTCGTCGATAAAGATCGTGTTGATCCCGGTCTGGCGCGCCCATCCGCCGATCGAGGGGATGATGGCGGGGCGCCCGGCCACGGTGGTTTCGGCCTCGACCCGGCCCTTGAAGATCGATCCGATGATGCTTTCGTGCCAGAATTCGTCGCCCGCCTTCAGCTGTCCCTTGGCGGCCAGCTGCGCCATCCGGGCCGATGTTCCAGTGCCGCAGGGGCTGCGGTCGATGGCTTTTTCGCCATAAAAGACCGCGTTGCGGCCATGCGCGCCGGGCTGGGTCGGCTGACCGGTCCACAGGATGTGGCTGAGGCCGCTGATCTGCGGATGGTCGGGATGGACGAACTGGTATTTCTCATTCAGCGCCCGGCGCAGCAGCGGTGACCAGCCGATCAGCTGTCCCGCCGTATGTTCGGCCATGTCGCGGAAATTCGGCTGCGGATCGACAATGGCATAGAAATTGCCGCCATAGGCGACGTCCACGGTGATCTCTCCCAGCCCCTCGACACGGGCGGTCAGGCCTTCGGCGTAAAGAAAGCCCGGCACATTGGTCAGCCGGACCTCGTCGACAAAGCGACCGTTCTGGACATAGGTGATATCGACCTTGCCCGCGGGCGTGTCGAGGGACAGGCGGCCCGGTTCGCGGGGCGTGATCAGCCCGTTTTCCAGCGCCATGGTGACAGTGCCGATGGTGCCATGCCCGCACATCGGCAGACAGCCCGAGGTTTCGATGAACAGCACGCCCGCCTCGCAATCGGGGCGCGTGGGCGGATAGAGGATCGCGCCCGACATCATGTCATGGCCGCGCGGTTCGAACATCAGCCCGGTGCGGATCCAGTCGAACTCCGCCAGAAAATGGGCCCGCCGCTCCAGCATGGTGGCGCCCTGCAACAGCGGCCCGCCGCCTGACACAAGGCGCACCGGATTGCCGCAGGTATGCCCGTCAAGGCAGGAAAACGTGTGGTTGGCCATGTCAGAACCTTTGGGGCGAGAAATGCTGCGGATCGATGGCGGGGGGTGCGCCGGTGATGAAATCGGCCACCAGACGCGCGGTGCCCGCCGATTGGGTCAGGCCCAGATGGCCGTGACCAAAGGCATGGATGACGCGGGCCGATGCGCGCGACGGCCCGATCGCGGGCAGCGTGTCGGGCAGGGACGGGCGAAACCCCATCCACTGGGTGCCGCCCTGCGGATCGAGACCGGGCAGGAAGGCGCGGGCCTTGGTCAGCATCGCCTCGGCCCGTTTGAAATTCGGGGGCAGGGTCAACCCGCCCAGTTCCACCGCGCCACCGACGCGGATGCCGGTGGACAGGCGGCTGACGACAAAGCCATGCCCGCCAAAGATGACCTGCATCCGCAGATCGAAGGCGCCGGGTGGCAGGGTGGTGTTGTAACCGCGTTCCGTCTCCAGCGGGATGCGGTCGCCCACACCGCGCGCCAGAACGCGAGAGAACGCCCCCGCCGCCAGAACCGCGTGACCCGCCTGCCATGTCCGGCCCTGCGCGGTGATCGTCACCCCATCCGGGGTGGGCGACAGGGCGGTGATCTGCGCCTGTTCGATCAACCCGCCCTGGGCGCGAAACCGGTCCGCCAGCGCCAGAACATACAGGCGCGGATCGCTGATCGAATACCAGCCGGGGGTAAAGGTGCCATGGGTGAAACGCGGCGACAGGCCGGGCTGGATCTGCGCCATTTCTGCGGCATCCATATGGCGGAACGCGATGCCATGATCGGCGCGGGCCTGCCAGCCGGGCAGGGCGGCGTCCCGTTCGGCGGGCGATTCATAGACCTGCAGGCTGCCATCCTTGCGCAGCATGGCATGGGTGCCGGTGGCGTGCAGGAAGGGTTCCAGTTCCGCGCGCGACAGATCCATCAGCAGGGTCTGGGCGGCGGTGGACCGTGCCACGCGGTCGGGCTGGCAGTTGCGCCAGAACCGCACCATCCACGGCGCGATCCGCAGCGCATGGCGCGGCGGCACCGACAGCGGTCCCAACGGGTCCAGCAGCCAGCGCGGCGCCTTGCGCAGCAATCCGGGCGAGGCCAGCGGCAGGATGTCGCTGAACGCAAACGCCCCGGCATTCCCGGCCGAGGCGCCCGCCGCCGGCCCCTCGCGGTCCAGCACGGTCACCTGCACCCCGCGCGCCTGCAGCGCCAAGGCGGATGACAGGCCGATCACCCCGGCCCCGATCACGATCGCATCGGTCATGGATCAATGCGCCGCCGACAGAAAGCGGCGCAGCTCGGGGCTGGCGGGCGCGTCGAAGAACGCCTCGGGGGCGGCAATTTCGGCCATGACTCCCTGATGGAAAAACGCCACGCGGTCCGACACTTCGCGCGCGAACTTCATCTCGTGCGTGACGCAGATCATGGTCATTCCTTCGGATGCCAGCAGGCGCAGCGTATCCAGAACCTCGCCCACCAGCTGCGGGTCCAGCGCCGAGGTCACCTCGTCGAACAGCATGTAATCGGGCGACATGGCCAGCGCGCGGGCGATCGCCATGCGCTGTTGCTGCCCCCCCGACAGGCGCGAGGGATAGACGGCCAGCTTGTCGCCCAGTCCCACATGGTTCAGCTGGCGCACCGCCTCGGCCTCGGCCTCGGGCTTGGGGCGCCCCAGCACCTTGCGCTGCGCCAGCATCACGTTGTCCAGCACGGTCAGATGCGGAAAGGCGTTGTATTGCTGAAACACGATCCCGATCTTGCGCCGCAGCTGGTTGAGGTTCGTCGATTTGGCGTGAACCTCGACCCCGTCGACCAGGATGCGGCCCTGATCGATGGGCTCCAGCCCGTTGATGCAGGTCAGCAGGGTCGATTTGCCCGACCCCGACCCACCGATGACGGTCAGCACCTCGCCCTTGGCGACGCTCAGGTCGATGCCCTTCAGAACCTCCAGCGAACCAAAGGATTTGCGCAGATTTTCGATCTCAATCATGGGACCATTTCTTTTCCAGATAGCCGCCAAGCCGGGCGACGGGGAACGAGATGAGGAAATAGAACAAGCCGCAGATCATCAGCAGGAACAGCGGTTCCTGCAGCCGGGTGATCAGGATCTGGGCCGATTTCAGCAATTCGACGACCTGCACGACATAGACCAGCGCCGAATCCTTCATCACCCCAAGCGCCAGCCCGATCCAGGACGGCAGGGCGATCCGCGCCGCCAGCGGCAGGGTGACATTGGCCATGTCCTGACCCCAGCTCATGCCCAAGGACCGGGCGGCGCGGCGCAGGGTGGGGGGCACGGCCTCGATCCCGCCGCGCACGATCTCGGCGCAATAGGCGGCGGTGTACAGCGACAGCACCCCACAGGCGATGCTGAACCCCGAGATGCGCCAGCCCAGCACGGTCGTGACGAAGGCATTGGCCAGCACCAGCTGGATCAGCAGCGGGATCGAGCGAAAGATGTCCAGAACGAAGGTCAGCGGCGCCGCCCACCACGCCCCCACCTGATAGCGGAAGATGCCGAAGACCACCCCCATCACCGTCCCGAAAAAGACCGAGATGGCGGTGACGATCAGCGTCATCCCCGCGCCGCGCGCCAGAAAGATCAGATCGTTCGTGGTCAATGCCGTGTCGAACATCGCGCGCCCCCCTTCAATACCGGAACAGCCGCGCGGCCAGCAGGCGCGCGGACAGGGTGACGGCCTTGGTGATCAGGTAAAAGATCACCGCGGCAATCGCGAACAGCTCGAACGTGCGGAAGGTGCGGGCGTTCAGATCGCTGGTCACGCCGTAAAGATCGGTGTTCATCGCCACGACCGTGCCAAGCGAGGTCATCAGGATCGCCCAGACCATCTGGTTGGTCATCGGCAGAAAGGAAATCCGCAGCATCTGCGGCATCACCACATGCCGGAACGCCTGCAGGGGCGTCATCCCAAGCGAGCGGGCGGACCGGGTCTGCGTGTCGGGAATGCCCTTCAGCGCGCCGCGGAAGTTTTCCGACAGATAACCCGCATTGTTGAAGGCGATGCCGATCAGCAGCGACAGATAGGGCGACAGATGGATGCCGAAACTGCCCAGCCCGAAATGCACCATATAGATCTGGAACAGCGCCGGCGTGTTGCGTGCAACCTCGACCCAGGTGGCGGACAGGGCGCGCAACAGGCGGTTGCCCGACAGCCGGAACAGGGTCAGCACCATCGCGATGGTGATGCCGATCACCATCGACAGCAGCGCCACCTGCAGGGTGACCAGCGCGCCCTCCAGCATGCGGGGCAGCTGATCAAGGGCCTGCGCCCATCGGAAATTGTAATTGAACATGACGCCCCCTGCGGTTGACCGGGGCGCGCATCGGCACGCCCCGGCCCGGTCGGATCAGCGATAGACGCCGGGGATGGTCAGATCGGCGGGCTCGCCCTCGCCCACCCATTTGGCATACAGCTCGGCATAGCGGCCGGTGCGGACCTGCTGGTTGATGAACAGATCCATGTAATTGATCAGCCCGTATTCCTCGCGCAGCGTGATCAGCGCGACGTAATCGGGCACCATCGGCGCCTTGTCGACGATGCGGATGCCGGGGAAATTGCCCGAATCCACATTCGCCTCGGCCACCTCGACGGTGGACACGGTGGCGTCCAGCTGGCCCTGGCTCAGCGCCAGAAACACATCGGCCTGATTCTGATAGGGGCGGAATTCGCCCTCGCCCCATTCGGTGACCTGCTCCTCCAGCCAGATCGCCTCATAGGTGCCGGCGGTGGCGCCGACGGTCTTGCCGCGCATCCCTTCCCAATCGGTCATCTCGACGCCCTCATTGGCGACGACGGCGTTTTCGAAAGCGTAATAGGGGATGGAAAAGCCCACCGTCTTGGCCCGTTCCAGCGTGTCCGAGGTCGAGGCGACGGCCACGTCCACGCGGTCCGACATCAGCGCCGGGATGCGTTCGGGAAAGGTGGTTTCGACGATCTCGGCCTCGACGCCCAGGGCTGCGGCCAGATCGTTGCAGTAATCGACGTCAAAGCCGATCGGCGTGTTGGTGTCGTCGCGCGATCCCATCGGCGGGAAATCCAGCACCACCGCGCAACGCAGCGTGCCCGCGCTGATGATGTCGTCCAGCTTGTCGGCGAAGGCGGGGGCGGCGGCGCCCGAGGCGGCGATCAGGCCAATCGCAAAGATCGAGGTTTTCATGATGGTCTCCCTGTTGGTCCTGTTGATCGGCGGACCTTTGATGGCGGCAATATCCCGCCGACCGTGACTCAAATCAAATGAAATATACAAAAAATATACAAGTGAAATCTTGTCGCGGTGTCTGCGGGTCTGACGGGCGGCCCAAAGACTTGCTCTTTTGTGGACAGCTTGTATGCCTGAGGGGCGCCCGCGACATCCTGCCCCGGAAAGGCCCCCATGATCCAGACGACGCCCCAGACCCTGACCCTCGACCAGCTGTTCGAACGGATCAATGCCATCCTGCGGCGCGCGGGCCTGAACGCCGTTCAGGCCGAGGCGCTTGGCCGGGTGATTGCTGCGGGCGAACGCGACGGCTGCAAATCCCACGGGATCTATCGGATCGAGGGCGTCTTGCGGACGCTGAAGGCGGGGATGGTGGACGGAACCGCGTTGCCCGTGCTGCAGCCCGACGATGGCCGCGCGATCATCCGCGTCGCGGCGGGGCGCGGCTTTTCCTGCCCGGCCTTCGATCTGGGCCTGCCGCTGCTGGTCGACCGCACGAGAGAGCTGGGGCTGGCGGCGATGGTGGTCAATGACTGCACCCATTTCTCGGCGCTCTGGCCCGAGGTCGAGGCGCTGACCGCGCAGGGTCTGGCAGGGCTGGTCATGTGCCCCAGCTATGCCAGCGTCGCGCCGACCGGGGGCAGCCGGCCCCTGTTGGGCACCAACCCGCTGGCATTTGGCTGGCCGCGCCCGCAGGGCCTGCCCTATGTCTTCGATTTTGCCACATCCGTCGCCGCACGCGGCGAGATCGAGCTGTTGCGCCGCGCCGGAAAGCCCGTGCCCGCAGGCTGGGCCATCGACACGGACGGCCAGCCCACCGACGATCCCGCCGCCGCGCTGGCGGGCGCGATGCTGCCCTTTGGCGGGCATAAGGGATCGGCCATCGGCACGATGATCGAATTGCTGGCCGGGGTGATGATCGGCGATCTGACCAGCCCCGAGGTGCTGGAACAGCTGGGCTCGACCGCTTTGGCGCCCTTCCACGGCGAGCTGATCATCGCCATGAGCCCCGAGGCCTTTGCGAAGGGCCGTCCCGGCGATCCCTTTGCGCGGGCCGAACTGCTGTTCGACGCGATCACCGGGCAGGGCGCCCGCCTGCCATCGGGTCGCCGCTTTGCCGCGCGGGCAAAGGCGCAGACGGACGGCGTGACCCTGACTGCGGACGAGGCCGGGCAGCTGGACCGGATGCTGGAACTGGGGCTGGACGCGATCGGTTGACCGGCGCGCCCGCGATTGAACCGGGGGGGCGTCCGGCCTATGCCCCGTCCCGACACCAAGGTTCCGACCGACAAGGATTGCCGCCATGCCCGAGGCCCCACCCGATACCCTTCCGGACACCGCCCCCGAACGCCGCCGCGGATCGGGCGTCAAGATGGTCTATGAATGCCTGCGCGACGAGATCCTGAACCTGATCCTGCGCCCCGGCAGCCCCATCGACGAGGTGCAGCTGGCCGAACGGTTCGGCATGTCGCGCACCCCCATCCGCGAGGCGCTGGTCCGGCTGGCGGGCGAGGGGCTGGTCGAGACGCTGCCCAACCGCTCGACGATGGTGTCGAACATCGACTTTCTGAACCTGCATAATTTTTTCGATGCGATCACGCTGATGTACCGCATCTCGACCCGGCTGGCGGCGCAGAATCACCAGCCCGCCGATCTGGAGATCATCCGCGCCCATCAGGCCGATTTCGCCCAAGCCGTCGCCGCGCAGGATGCGCTGGCGATGATCGCCACCAACCGCGACTTTCACGCCGCCATCGCCGAGGCCGGGCGCAACCCCTATTACACCGCGCTGTTCTTGCGCCTGCTGGACGAAGGGCGGCGGCTGCTGCGGCTGTATTACCAGTCCTTTGATGACCGCCTGCCGCAGGAATATGCCGATGAACATCAGGCGATCATCGACGCCATCGCGGCCCGCGACGTCGATCTGGGCGACCGGCTGGCGCGCGCCCATGCCGATCAGATCATGCACCAGATCCAGCAGTTCTTTGCCCGCGATCTGCGGCAGGATGTGCCGCTGTAACGCGCCGTCGGGCCCCTGTCGATTTTATGTCGACAAATAAAATACAGAAAACTATGATCCTGTGAACGGGTGGCCCCCAGCTGCCTTGCCCCCTTTCCAGATCACAGGAGCTTGCCATGGACATGAAGGTTTTCACCGGCGTCATCCCGGCGCTGATGACGCCTTGCAAGGCTGACCGCACCCCCGATTTCGACGCGCTGGTCCGCAAGGCCGGTCAGCTGATCGAGGCGGGCATGTCGGGCGTGGTCTATTGCGGCTCCATGGGCGACTGGCCACTGCTGACCGATGCGCAGCGGATGGAGGGTGTGGGCCGGCTGGTCGCGGCGGGCATTCCGGTCGTGGTGGGCACCGGCGCGGTCAATTCGGCGCTGGCCGTCGAACACGCCGCCCATGCGCAGCGTGTGGGCGCGGCGGGGCTGATGGTCATTCCGCGCGTGCTGTCGCGCGGCAGCTCGGCCATTGCGCAGCGCAACCATTTTCAGGCGGTTCTGGCGGCGGCGCCCGATCTGCCTGCGGTCATCTATAACAGCCCCTATTACGGCTATGAAACCAAGGCCGATCTGTTCTTTGCCCTGCGCGCGGCCCATCCCAATCTGGTCGGCTTCAAGGAATTCGGCGGGCCGCAGGCGATGACCTATGCCGCCGAACACATCACCAGCGTCGATGACGGGGTGATCCTGATGGCGGGCGTGGATACGGGCGTGTTCCACGGCTATGTAAAATGCGGCGCGGCGGGCACGATCACCGGCATCGGCAATGCCATCCCGCACGAGGTGCTGCATTTCGTGGCCCTTGCCAAAGCCGCCGCCACCGGCGACCCCGAGGCCCGCCAGCGTGCGCTGGAGATGGCCGAGGCGCTGCAGGTTCTGTCATCCTGGGACGAGGGCACGGATCTGGTGCTGTATTACAAGCATATGATGGTGATGCAGGGCGATGCGGAATACAGTCTGCATTTCAACGAAACCGACGCCCTGACCCCCAGCCAGCAGGCCTGGGCCGAACGTCAGTTCACCCAGTTCCGCACCTGGTATGCAGCCTGGAGCCAGCAGCCCGGCATCGTGCAGACCTGCAAACCTTGACCGGATACGCGCGGCTCCGGGGCTCCGGGGCGCGGACAGCGATGCGCCCCACGCCCCGGACCTGCCGTCAGCCGATCTTGGCCTTCAGCGCATCGATGCGCTTGGAAGCCTCGGCCTTGCTCAGCCCATCCTCAAAAGCGTCGGGCTGATCGGCCTGCTCGCTGAGGGTCTTGAGATACGAGGCCTGCGCGCCGGTCATCGGATCGTCGCCGCTGGTCCAGTCATCGGGATCTTTCTCGGCATTGTCGGTGGGGTGGGCCTTGGGGTTCTGGTCGTCAACGCTCATCGGATGTTCGCCTTTCGTGCTGTCTGATCAAACCCCCAAGGCGGGGCCGGGTTCCGTGGGCGATGACGTTTGATGTCGTTCGGATGGCGGGTCCGCTTGGGCGGGCCCGCCGTCGTCGTCCTACAGCGCGGGCGTCTGTGCGATCCAGTCGGTCGCGGCCTCGTAATCGCGGCCCAGGTTCAGGACGGTGGCGTCCTGCCCCCGATGCCCGATCAGCTGCAGCCCCATCGGCGTGCCGCTGACGCCGAACCCGGCGGGAACCGACAGCGCCGGCAGGCCGGTCAGCGATGCCGGCACCACGACCTCCATCCAGCGGTGATAGCTGTCCATCGCGGTGCCGGCGATCTGATGCGGCCAGTGCCAGTCCGCGTCAAAGGCGAACAGCTGGGCCGAGGGCAGGGCAAGCACATCGACCGCCATTCCCGCTGTGCAGCGGAACCAGTCGGACCGGATGGCGCTGGCGCGGCGCAGATCGGATGCGGTGGTGGCAAGGCCACGCTCGATCTCCCACCGCAGATCCGGTTTGACCATGTCGGGGGATTGGCGCAGCAGCGGTCCCAGATTGCCCGCGATGGTCCAGCTGCGCAGCGTGGTCCAGGCCTCCCACAAAGCAGCGGCGGAAAAGGGCGGGGCAATGGCGGTAACGCTGTGGCCGAGGGCGGTGAAGGTGCCCAAGGCCGCCTCGTACAGATCCAGCACGCCCGGTTCCATCGCATAGGCGCCGCCCCAATCGCCCAGCCAGCCGATCCGCAGCGGCCCCCCCGGCGCCTTGGGACGATAGGGGCCGCTGGAATGGGGGTGGCGGGGATCGTGTTCCGACTGGACCGCCAGCAACAGCTCCAGATCGCGGATCGACCGCGCCATGGGCCCCTCGGTCGATAATTGCGGCACGAACAGATCGCCCGGACCGCCGCCCGCCACCAGCCCATAGCTGGGGCGAAAGCCGAAGACATTGTTCCATCCCGCCGG
>NZ_RQRT01000045.1 GCF_004335005.1 Paracoccus nototheniae
AACGCCCGGCAGGCGAGTGCGATGCTGACCCCTCGATGCTTTACGGCCTTGGCGGCCATCTCGCGACACTGAGATGGCCCCGTCACTTTTTTCCAAGGGCCTGCTCAAGTTCTCTCGGACCGATGGCATTCACCTTCGCAGTTCAACAGATCAGCCTGCATGCTCAGATCGGCAAACATGCGCTTCAGCCGGCGGTTCTCATCCTCCAAGCTCTTCATCTGGCTGATCATGGACGCATCCATGCCGCCAAACCTCGCCCGCCACTTATAGAAGGATGCCGTGCTCATGCCGTGCTCCCGGCAAAGCTCGGCAACCGGCACGCCACCTTCAGCCTGACGCAGGATCGCAAGGATCTGGGGTTCGTTAAATCTCGTCATCTTCATCAGATTCCCCTCAGGTATCTTGCTGAGAAAATTCTACGTCCGCATCCCCTTAGTTTTGGGGAGGATTACCAGATCAGCATCCCCGCCTCCCGTCCCGAAACTCGCTCAGGATGGGTCTTGCCACGAAGAACGCGGTCCGGCGGGGGGGCTATGTGATCATCCGGGATGGGACAGTTGCACAATCTGAAGCCGGGATGAGTCTGCCGAGGCTTCACATGCAGCCCTCTATACTGTCCGTGGTGATCTGGGCGCATTCACCGCCATCCCTATGAGCAACCATGATCTGAATAGAACACGATCATGGCCAAGTCCTGACGCCGTGATAGACTATCTGCCTCTGCTAGCCGCGCGGGTCGTGAAACCCACTGTCTGGGGTCACGACACCCGCCTGCCCGGCGAGAGGGCTGAATGACGGGATGGGCGAGACCTCGTGGCCCCTTGCCGCCAGCGCAGCGATGATGCCAGCCCGCGTATGGCCTTCGATCTTCAGGCTGTCTCGCTGATCCGAGAATGTGCGGCCAAGCAGAAAGCGCGGGGCCGACAGGGCCGTGACCGGGTCCAGCCCGAAATCGACCAACAGCGTCAGAAGCATCGAAAGCGTCTGCGGCTGACCGTCCGCACCCTGCGTCCCATAGACGAATGCGGGCCTTCCGTCGCGCAAGGCGATGCCGGGATTGAGCGTGTAGAACGGCAGCTTTCCGGGCGCAAAGGCGTTCGGGTGGCGGGGATCCGGACTGAAGGCGGCGCCCCGGTTCTGCCAGATGATCCCCGTATCGCCCGCGACAACGCCGCTGCCCCAGTCGAAATAGGTGCTTTGCAGAACGCTTGCGGCGTTGCCTCGCTCGTCCATCGCACCCAGAAAAACCGTGTCGCCATGCTGCCAGGCATGGGGCCATGCAAGCGCCCGATCTGGTGAAATGCGGGCAGCCAGCCGATTCAGATGATCGTCACCCAAAAGCCGGGCCGTGGGCACCGACGCACTGGCCGGATCGGCGATGACGCCACGATCGAGGAAGGCCTGCTTGACCGCTTCGACGCAGAGGTGAAAGTGGTCGACGCCCCCGGGTTCAAGCATTGACAGATCAAAACGGGACAGAATGCCCATGATCTGCAGCGTGGTCAGCCCTTGCGTCGGTGGAGGCGGGGCCAGCAGGCTGAGGCCGCGGTAGCGCAGCGACAGCGGCACGTCCTCGCGCGTTCGGGTTTGCGCCAGATCCGCGGCGGAGATGACGGCCCCGGCATCGCGCAGGGCCTCGACGATCCTGCGGGCCAGGCCACCCGAATAGAACTCGCCCGGTCCGTTCTGGGCGATCAGATGCAGGCTGCGCGCCAGATCCGACTGGCGCAACAGATGCCCGGCAGGCAGGGCGCGGCCGTCCTGCACAAACAACCCCTCGAACCCGGGCCAATGCGCGATGTCGTCCGCGCGAAACCTGGCCCAGAATTCCTGCGAGGGGGTCACGGCGAACCCGTCCCGCGCCACAGCAATGGCGGGTGCCAGCAAATCCTCCCACCGGGCCCGTCCGGCCAGACGCTCAGCCGAATAGGCCAGCGCATGGCGCCAGCCATCGACAACCGCCGCCGTGGTCAGGATCGATCCCGGCCCCCTGAGCGGGAAGGGACCCTTGGGCAGATCCCGGTCGACGGCCTGACCGATCGCCAGAAACGCCCGCTGGTCGCCCTGGCGGTCGGCGACCATCCAGACCGCATCGCCTCCCAGACCGCAGAAATGCGGGTTGACCACGGTCAGCATGGCGCCCGCCGCGATCAGTGCCTCGGGGGCGGTGCCGCCTGCGCGCAGCACGGCCATCCCGGCTTTGGTCGCAAGGGGGTGGGGGGTGGTGACCGCGCCGTTCATGAAGGTTTTTCGTCAAGCGAGGCAAGGATGATGCGCACGACCTCGTCCCGTCTTGCGGTCAGGAAATCGGGCGCGCCAAGGTCGCGGCCCATGACGACGCCCATCGTGTGCCTGTTCGACACGTGGATCGTGCAAAGCCCGAGAATCGACAGATACAAAAGCTGCGGCTCGCACCGCCGGGCGAATTCTCCGGCGGCGATCCCCCGGTTCAGAACCCCACCGATTGCATCGAACAGCGCGGCGGCACGGGCATTCACCTGTTCCAGTGTGCGGGCATGCTGGCCGTCCGCCATGTTCTCGACCCGCATCAGCCCCTGAAACTCGGGATTGGTCACCATGTAGTCAAAGGTGAAACGCACCAGCGCCGAGATCGCCTCGCGCGCGGGCAGCGCCCAGAAGGTCGCGTCGGCCTCGGCCTGACGCAGTCGGTCGTAGCTGCGATCTATGCAGGCGCGATAGAGGCCCAGCTTGCTGCCGAAGTAGTGATAGATCATGCGCACGTTGCAGCCCGCGGACCCGACGATCCGCGAGATGCTGGCCCCTTGGAATCCGTGCAGGACGAATTCGGTCGTGCCCGCCTCGATCAGGCGTCCTGCGACGCCACCGGGCGAATCGTTGGGGACGGTGTCAGCCGAGATTTGCATCAAGTTTCATCCCTGAATTGCGCGAAACCCGGGCAGTTCGACCATTCGTTAAGCGATGACTGCGGTTGGCAGGACATTGCGGGCCTTTCATCAAATTTCGGACTTCTCAGGTGGTAAGTAATCGTTCACTTACATTCTGACCAACACAGGCCGGCAAGGCAAGATCAAAGTGAAACCAAAGACCTGTCACCCCGACATGGCCCAACAGAGCGGACGAACATGAGAAAGACATTTCTACCTCTTCTTGCGACAGCGGCGATGACGGCCCCGGCCTCCGGTGTCCTTGCGCAGGAACCGACAAGCGCACGCGTTGCGGTGGCGATCACTGAGACGATCTCGGGGTATAATCCCTACAGCGATCCGGTCGTGCTTTTGTCCAGCGTCTGGTGCCAGATCTATGGCTGTATCACCCGCTATGATTTCGACAAGGGTGAGTTCGTGCCGTTTCTGGCGCAATCGGTCGAGTCGATCGACGAACTGACATGGGAGATCAAGCTGCCCGAAGGGCTGACCCGCCATAACGGCGACCCGGTCCTTGCCGAAGATATCGTGCATTCCATCGACTATCTGGGCAGCAATCCGGGATCGGGCAAATCCTATCTGGTCGCAGGCTGGGAAACGGTCGAGGCGGTCGACGACCTGACGGTGCGCATCACCACGGCCACGCCGGACGCGACGCTGCGCGACAATCTGGCCGGTGTGGCCGTGACGTCCAAGGCGCTGTTCGACGAGATGGGCGATGCGATGTTCACCGATGCTCCCTATGGCGCCGGTCCCTACAAGCTGTCCGAGGTCAGCATCGGCCAGCATATCGTCATCGAACGCAATGACGGCCACCCGATGCTGTCGCCCGAAAACCCCGCGCAGATCATGTATCGCATCATGGCCGAGCCGGAACAGCGCGTCACCGCGCTGGCCAACAACGAGGTCCAGATTGCGCAGGGCGTGCCGCCGCAGTTGATGCAGCGGGTCGAGGATATGCCCCATGCCCGCATCGCCTCGACCAATTCCGTCGAAATGATGTTTCTTGCCATGTCGCCGGGCACGCCCCCCTGGGACCGGATCGAGGCGCGGCAGGCCGTGGCTCATGCCATCAACCGCGAGGCGATCGTGCGGGCGATCCTGCAAGGGCAGGCGAACCTGCTGGATGGTCCGGTCAGCGAAGGTCAGATCGGCTATGATCCTGATTTCGCCAGTCCCTTCGACTATGACCCCGAAAAGGCCCGCGCGCTGCTGCAATCGGCGGGTCTGGAAGGTGTCGAGGTGACGCTGTCCACTCCGGTCGGCCGCTATACCGCCGACCGCCAGATCACCGAGGCGATGGTTCCCATGCTGGAGGCCGCAGGCTTTTCCGTCACGCTGGATACACCCGAATGGGCGACTTTGTGGGCCAATGTGCAGCAGGGCGACGTCCCGTTCTATTACATGGGACGCGGCTCGATGATCGACCCGTCGCGGGCACTGCACCAGTATTTCGCGACCGGCGGCTCTCCCCGCATCGGCTTTTCGGATTCCGGGCTGGATGAATTGCTGGCGGTCGAGCGGGCCGAGTTCGATCTGGCAGAACGGAACGCCAAGATGCAGGCCGCCATCGCGCATCTGGTCGAACAGGCCCCCGCCGCTTTCATGTGGCAGCACCAGATGGCCTGGGGCGTGTCGAACGAGATCACGTTTACCCCCCGCCCGGCCGATCAGGTCAATGGCTGGGAGATCTTTGTGAACTGATTTGCCCCTTCGGGCCGCTCCGGCGGCCCGGACCGGAACAGGAGACATCTGATGCATCTTTACCTGTCCAAGCGCCTGCTGGGCGCGATCCCGGTTCTTGTCGTCGTGGCGGGGATTGTCTTTACCCTGATGCAGTTCGCCCCTGGCGATGCGGTCAGCATGCTGATTTCGGACGAGGCATCGGATGCGGACAAGGCCCGCATCCGCGAGGCATGGGGGCTGGATCGCCCGCCGGTCATCCAGTTTCTCAGCTTTCTGGGAAATGCCCTGCAGGGGGATTTCGGCATGTCCTTTCGTTATCGCGAGCCGGTGATGGACATCGTTCTGGAACGCCTGCCCGCGACAATCGAGCTGGCTCTGGCCGCCACACTCGTCGCGGTTCTTGTCGGCATTCCGCTTGGTGTTCTGGCGGGCGCGCGGCCCGGATCGGTCTGGGACAGCATCGCCTCGACCTTCAGCTTCGCGGGCATCTCGATGCCGAATTTCTGGATGGGCATCCTGCTGATCCTGCTGTTTGCCGGGCACTGGCACCTGCTGCCGTCGGGCGGGCGAGAGCCTTGGGGGATGGGTCTGGACCGGATTACCGGCTTTCTGCTGGTCGATGCGCTGCTGCAGGGGCGGGGCGATGCCTTCGTCGCAGCACTGCAGCATCTGGCACTGCCGGCCATCGTTCTGGGAACCAACATGATGGGCATCATCACCCAGTTGACCCGCGCCTCGGTGCAAGAGGCCCTGCACGAGGATTTCGTGATGACCGCCCGGGCCAAGGGCCTCAGCGGCAGCCGCGTACTGTGGCGGCACGCATTTCGCAACGCACTGATCGGGGTCGTGACCATCATCGGGCTTGAATTCGGCGCGCTGCTGTCGGGCGCGAT
The DNA here is from genome assembly GCF_004335005.1 of Paracoccus nototheniae. Lineage (GTDB taxonomy): Bacteria > Pseudomonadota > Alphaproteobacteria > Rhodobacterales > Rhodobacteraceae > Paracoccus > Paracoccus nototheniae. Next base: position 5,486 of record NZ_RQRT01000045.1, read on the forward strand.
GATCGTCGAGACGGTGTTCGCCTGGCCCGGCATCGGCAGCCTGCTGATCCAGGGGATTTCGTCGCGCGACTATCCCCTGATCATCGGTCTGGTGCTGGTCTATACCGGCATCTTCATCCTCGTGAACCTGCTGATCGACGTCCTCTACACCTTTATCGACCCCCGCATCAGGATCACCTGAGATGAGCATGACCCTAACCCCTGCCGCGCCCCGCTGGCGCAGGTTCCGGCGCGACCATCGCCATCTGACCGGCTTCAAGGCGGGCTTTGGTGCCGCGACCATCGCGATCCTGCTGGTGATGGGACTGTTCAGCCCATGGCTGGCGCCGCATTCCCCTCATCATCAGGATCTGATGGTCGCGATGCTGCCGCCCGACTGGACGGGGCCGCATGTGTTGGGCACCGATCATGTCGGGCGCGATATCCTCAGCCGGATCATCTATGGCTCGCGCGTGTCGCTGATCATCGCGGGGGCCGTGGCGGTCTTTGCCAGCCTGACGGGGGTCTTGCTGGGCGTCATCTCGGGCTATTTCGGCGGCCGCATCGACGCCGCGATCCAGAAGCTGGTCGAGATCTTCTGGTCCTTCCCGCCGCTGATGCTGGCCATCGCCATCGTGGCCTTTATCGGTCAGGGCCTTGGCATCGTGATCATCGCGCTGACCGCGCAACGCTGGATCCCCTATTGCCGCGTCACGCGGGCCGAGACGATGGCCCTGCGCGAACGCGAATTCATCCTGTCGGCGCGCACGCTTGGTGCCTCGGACAGCTTTATCATCCGCCACCACATTTTGCCCAATGTGATGCTGTCGATCATCGTGATGACCAGCTTTGCCATGGCCAATGCGATCATCGCGGAATCCTCGCTCAGCTTTCTGGGGCTGGGCGTGCCGCCTGCGATCCCGACCTGGGGCGGCATGCTGTCGGATGCGCGGTCCTATATCTCGACCGCGTGGTGGATGGCGCTGTTTCCCGGCCTTGCGATCTTCGTGACCGTGCTGGGCATGAATCTGCTGGGTGACGCGCTGCGCAACCAGTTCGACCCGAAACTGAAATCCCACTGAAGGAGAAGACATGATCACCCGCACCAATCCCGCCCCGATGGACGGCGCCAAACGCTCGCTGGTCTGCAAGACCGGCAACTGGACCCATTTCACCGGGCTGCAACCGCGCAATCTGGACGGTGACATCAAGGAACAGGCCCGTGATGTGGTCGCGCAGCTGGAACAGCTGTTGTCCGAGGCGGGGCTTGTGCAGTCCGACCTGTTCACGGTGACGATCTGGCTCAAGGACATGCGCTATTTCTCGGCGCTGAATTCGGTCTGGAACGGATGGGTCGATGCGGCCAACCCTCCCGCCCGCACCTGCGTATCGGGCGAGCTGTATCGCCCCGATCTGCTGCTGGAGATCGTGGCCGTCGCCTATCGCGAGGCCGCCGCATGAGCATCCAGAAAACTGGCCGCATCGACAGCTGGGGCCCCAAGATCTTTCTGGGATCGGCCGCCGGTGACATCGCCTCGGTCTGCCTGACTGCGCCTGACAAGGCCGAAGGCTTCGCGGGCCAGACATGGGGCATTCTGGGCGTGATCGACGATCTGTTGGGTCAGATGGGCAGCGACCGCGCCCGGTTGATCAGCGCGCAGGTCTGGCTGGCCGATATCGCGGACTGGCCCGCCTTCGTGCCGATCTGGAACGAATGGGTCGGCGATGCCCCTGCGCCGGGCCTGTCGGTGGTGCAGATGGCCGCCTCGCGCCGCGATTCTCTGCTGGAAATCCGTGTCTGGGCCGCGCGCCCCGACGCTGCCTGAACGGAAAGGGCCGCCCATGAGCCTGCTGAGCATCCATAACCTCGACGTGGCCTTTGGGGCCGACCGCACCCCTGTCGTGCGCGATGTGTCACTGACGCTGGAACGCGGCGAAATCCTGGCGCTGGTGGGGGAATCCGGCTCGGGCAAGTCGGTGACGGTCAAGGCGGTCATGCGGTTGATCGACCATCAGGGCGGTCATATCACTGGCGGGCGCATCCTGCTGAACGCGCCCCGCCAGCCGCCGCTGGATCTTGCCCGCCTGTCCGAGCGGCGCCTGCGCCGCATCCGGGGCGCGCGGATTGCGATGATCTTTCAGGATCCGATGACCTCGCTCAATCCGGTGATGACGGTGGGTGCGCAGCTGATCGAGGCGATCCGCCAGCATCGCCCCCATGACGAAGGCACCGCCAAGGCGCGCGCAGTGGCGATGCTGGACAAGGTCCGCATGTCCGACCCCTTGCGCCGGTTCGACCAGTTCCCGCACGAGCTGTCGGGAGGCATGCGGCAGCGGGTCATGATCGCCATGGCACTGGTGTGCGAGCCCGACATCCTGATCGCGGACGAGCCGACAACCGCGCTGGACGTGACCGTTCAGGCAGAGATCCTGCAGCTGATCCGCAGTCTGCAACAGCAGACCGGTATGGGCGTGCTGTTCATCACCCATGACATGGGGGTGGTGGCCGAGATCGCCGACCGGGTCGCGGTCATGCTGCAGGGCCGCATCGTCGAGCAGGGCTGCGTGACGCAGGTGTTTGACGCGCCCGCACATGATTACACCCGCAAGCTGCTGGATGCCGCGCCCCGGTTCCGTCAGCCCGATGCCGCCCGGCCCCCGGCGCCGCCGTCACGCAAGGTGCCGGTCCTGTCGGTCAGCCATCTGACCACGCGCTTTGCCGTCCGCTCGGGGCTGTGGCGGCGTCACACCGCGAACCTGCACGCGGTCGAGGATGTCAGCTTCGATCTGCATCCGGGCGAGACGGTCGCGGTGATCGGGGAAAGCGGCTGTGGAAAATCCTCGCTTGCCAAGTCGCTGCTGCGGCTGGTGCCGACCGCTGACGGCAGGGCGATGCTGGCAGGCAAGGATATTCTGGCGCTGAGCGGGCAGGCCCTGCGCACCGCACGCGACGACATCCAGATGGTGTTTCAGGACCCTTATGCCGCGCTGGACCCGCGCATGTCCGTGCGCCAGATCCTGACCGAGCCGTTACGGATCAGGGGCCTGCACCGAACGGACCGCGCTGGTGATACGGCACTGGCCGCCATGATCGCGCGGGTCGGTTTGCCCGAGGGCAGCCTTGATCGCTATCCGCATCAGTTCTCGGGCGGGCAGCGCCAGCGAATCTGCATCGCCCGCGCGCTGGTTGTGCGTCCCAGGGTGTTGATCGCGGACGAACCCGTCTCGGCGCTGGATGTTGCCGTGCAGGAACAGATCCTGACCCTGCTGGAACAGTTGAAGCACGACGAGGATCTGGCCCTGCTGTTCATCTCGCATGACATGGCGGTGGTCGAACGGATCGCCGATCGCATTCTGGTCATGTATCGCGGCGTCATTGTCGAGCAGGGGCCGGTGCGCGAGGTTCTGATGCGCCCGGCCCACCCCTATACCAAAAGGTTGCTCGACGCGGTTCCCGTCGCCCATCCGGGACAGCGGTTCCGCCGCACGATGCCCGCCATGTCGACGAGCGCACCCATCTATCCTGTCGGCACGGTGTTGCCGTTGGTGGCTTGGGATCAGGTCTCTTCGGGGCACCAGCTGCGAAGAGACGCCTGAAGGATGTCAGAGACGCATTCTGCGTCCGTGTGGGGATGGCCCCGGAAAGGCTGCCCATTCCATGCTATCTGATCAATGGTGTAAAAGCACCCTGAGCCATCGCAGGCGACGTCATTGGGCTTTGAAGACAATGGAGTCAGGCGAAAGGATACTCGTGTTTGCCGCTACATCATGGTCCTCCACTCCCGTAGATTCACGCTGAAAATTCTGGGTGCTGAGGGGATGGGCGCCTTGGTTGGATTGTTTATCTTCCGCGCTGCTGTGCCAACTGCTTGCTCTCTGATCTGCTGCCAGTTTCGTGGAGACGAAGATAAGATCGTGACCAGGGAACTGGAAAGCGGACATGACGAGACGGAAGTTCGGCCCTGAGTTCACCGCAGAAGCTGTCAGGCTGGTAACCGATCGGCGTGTGGCGGTGTCACAGGCCGCACGCAACCTCGACCTGCCCGAGGGCGTGGCTTGCGCCGCTGGATGAGGGAACTGACCGTCACCCCGGCTGCTGCCTTTCCCGGGAACGGGCAGATGCGTGCCGATCGGGCCGAGATCGCAGCCCTGAAGACAGACTGAGCGCAGTTGCGCCACCGGTTCGGGCGACTGCGACAGCCCGCAATACCAGAACAGCAGCCAGCGATTGTCATACGCGGCCGACGGCCAGCCCGAACCCACCGTGCCGACGAAATCAAAGATGCCGATCACCACCGGCATTCCCGCCGCCGTCACTGCGGCCATCCCGTAATCGCCGCAGAGCGCGATGAAATGCGTCTGCACCAGCCCCTGCGACAGGGGCAGCCGCAGCCGCAGCCGCAGCCGCAGCAGGGGGCCGGTCATCGGGTGATCCCGCCGGTTTCGGGCTGATCCGTGCCCGATGGATCGGCGTTGGACAGGGTGTCGGACATGGCGCGGGCGCGGTCCAGCATGGTCACAAAGACCGGCCCGTCGGCGCCGACGGCCGCGACAAAGGCGTCCTGCGTGACGGCCCAGCCCTTTTTCGCGCGGCGATGCAGGGCGGTGCCCGCATCCGTCAGGCACAGGATCTGTTCGCGCCACCGGCCCACCTCGCTGCGGACCAGATCGCGCCGTTTCAGCACGGCCAGCGCGCGGTAAAGGGCCGTCCGTTTGATCGACAGCCGGGCGGACAGGCCCATCGTCGGCATCCCGCCCGCCTGCGCAAATTGGCAAGCATCGCATATGGCCTGATGTTCAGACCGTAAGGCGCAAGGGTCCGGTCATACAACCGGCCCGTCGCGCGGGATGCGATCTTGAGATTTGTGCCGGTGCACAGGATGCGGTTGGTCTGTGGTGTCGCGGTCATGTCCGGCTTCGTCGCAAAGCGCGTTCCTGATGTCTCTGCATCCCCATGGGCGTGATTCATGGACATCTTTGCGGGGATGTTATTCATCGCTTGCCGGTTCCAGCGCCGCCAGCAGCCAGCGTTGCGTTCCATTCAGGATTTCGTCCGACAGGGCGGTGTCGTCGATGGCGCGGGACAGGATCATGGCGCCGACGGCTGCGGACCAGCCGGCGATTGCGGCATCGCGGGCGTCAGGCCGGTCCAGCGCGTCTGTCATCCGGGCGATCTGCGCGCGGATGCCCTCTGCCATCGCCGCGCGGGCCCCGGGGGTCTGGCGGCGGGCATCAGAGGCAAAAGCCGCGACCGGGCAGCCCGTCGCCGGGGCATCGCGGTGCGCGGGCGACAGATAGGCGCCCAGAACGGCCCCAATGCCGGGCGTCGTCTGATCCTGCGCTGACAGCGCATGGGCCATGGTCTGGGCGATCAGGTCATCCTTGGAGGCGAAATGACCATAAAAGCCGCCATGGGTCAGCCCGGCGGCCTTCATGATCTGGGCCACGGACACGGCCTCGAACCCCTTGTCGCGAAACAGGCATGCGGCTTGGTCCAGGATACGGCTGCGGTTCTGGGTCATCTGGTCACGAGAGACTTTCATGGGCCGATCACATCCTTTCGGGGGCTTGACTTAATTATGACGGCCATCATATTTAATTAGCAATGATGATGGTCATCATGAATATATCCCCTGATCCGCCGGAGAGCAATCATGTCCACGAAAACCCTGATCACCGGTGCCTCGACCGGCATTGGCGCCGTCTATGCAGACCGGTTCGCCCGTCGCGGGCAGGATCTGGTGCTTGTCGCCCGCGATGTCGCGCGGATGGAGGCGCTGGCCCAACGCCTGCGCGCCGCAACCGGCGTGGCGATCGAGATCCTGCCCGCCGATCTGACCCATGACGCGGACATCGAGCGCGTGGCGGCACGGCTGCGCGAGGATGTCTCCATCGGCACGCTGGTGAACAATGCGGGCGCGGGGCTGGGCGGCAGTTTTGCCGATCACGCCGCCGCCGCCATCGCCCGGCTGATCACGCTGAACACGACAAGCCTTGCGCTGCTGGCCCATGCTGCCGCCAGCCGTTTCGCGACGCAACAGCGCGGCGCGATCGTCAACATCGCCTCGGTCGTGGGGCTGATGCCGGAATTTGCCAATTCGGTTTATGGCGCGACCAAGGCCTTCGCGATCTTTCTGTCACAGGGTCTGGCGTTCGAGCTGGGCCCCAAGGGCGTCTATGTGCAGGCGGTGCTGCCCGCCGCCACCCGGACCGAGCTGTGGGAACGTGCGGGCGCCGATCTGGCCACGCTGCCGCCGATGATGGAGGCCGGGGATCTGGTCGATGCGGCCATGGCGGGTTTTGACGCGCGCGAGGCGATCACCATCCCGGCGCTGCCCGATGCCGGGCTGTGGGACGCCTATCAGGCCGCGCGTCTCGCGATGCTGCCGGGATTTTCCAACACCCAGGCCGCCGCCCGCTATCGCCGCTGATGCCGCAGAAGGAGTGACCCGATGAAAGCCTTTGTGCTTGACGCCTATGCCAAGGGGGCGGCGCTGCGCCTGACGGATCGGCCCGATCCGCAGGCCGGGCCCCGCGACGTGCTGGTCCGCATCCATGCGGCGGGCCTGAACCAGCTGGACGGCAAGATCCGCGACGGCGCGTTCAGGCCGCTTCTGCCCTATAAGCCGCCTTTGGTTCTGGGCCATGATCTGGCCGGGGTGGTCGAGGCCGTGGGCTCTGCCGTCACCCGGTTCGCGGTGGGCGACAGGGTCTATGGCCGGCCCCGCGACGGGCGCATCGGCACGCTGGCCGAACGCATCGCGGTCGATCAGGACGATCTGGCGCCCATGCCCCGGGGTCTGAGCATGACCGAGGCCGCATCCCTGCCGCTGGTCGGGCTGACCGCCTGGCAGGCGCTTGTCGGGCTGGCCGATCTGCAGCCGGGGCAAAAGGTCATGATCCATGCCGGATCGGGCGGGTTCGGCAGCATCGCGATCCAGTTGGCCAAAGCTTTGGGCGCGACGGTCGCCACCACGACCGGCCCCGCCAACAGTGCGATGGTCCGGGATCTGGGCGCCGACATCGTCATCGATTATCGTACCGAGCGGTTCGAGGATCGCCTGTCGGGCTATGATCTGGTGATCTGCGGGCAGGACGGCGATGCGCTGGCCCGCTCGGTGCAGGTGCTGCGGCCGGGCGGGCGGCTGATCTCGATCTCGGGGCCGCCGACGGTCGCATTCGCGCGGCGCCAGGGGCTGAACTGGGTGATGCAGCAGGTGATGCGCGTCCTCAGCCTCGGCATCCGGCGCAAGGCGAGGGCGCGCGGCATCCACTATGATTTTCTGTTCATGCGCGCCGATGGCGACCAGTTGGCGCGCCTGACCGCGCTGGTCGGGACGGGGGCGATCCGACCCGTGATCGACCGCGTCCTGCCCTTTGCGCAGACGAACGAGGCCTTGGCCTATCTGGATACCGGACGCGCGCGGGGAAAGGTCGTCGTGACCCTGCAACCCGATCCGTGACCCCGTCCCGGGGCGATCCCACGCAACAGGCCCCTTTGGCACGACCGGCCTGACGCTGTCCTGTCCGGCGCCGGGTGGGACGGCTCTGGCATCGTTCAGCGCCCTGCCGCAGACCTGTCGGTCCTGCCGTGGATGACGACGGGCGGCATGAAAGGGCCGCCTGTCACGATCCGCCTGCGTGGTTCTGCGATCGCCCCCATCGCGACGCGTGACTGGCGGCGACGCAAGGGGTGTCGGGGTTCAGGATGCCGATGCGGGGCAGCTGTCCCGTCAGCGCCGCCATGTGCGCAACCCGACTTGGCTTTTCACGATGGAATGCCATATGCTTGGGGCTTGGCGCCGCAGGCGTCGGACTGCGGATCCTGAAAGACGGGAAAGGGCGTGGCCTTGATGGACGTTCAATCGGTGCGGATACCCGTCGCGGTACCGCTGGTGGCCGAGGTCTCGGCCATGGCGGCGCGGGTGGCCGATATCCTGCGCGACCGGATCGTGCGCGGCCAGCTGGCACCGGGGGCGCGCATCGTCGAACGGCAATTGTCGGCCGAACTGGCCGTGTCGCGCACACCCGTCCGTGAGGCCCTGAAGCTGTTGGAGGCCGATGGCCTTGTTGAGATTTCGCGCAATCGCGGCGCGCAGGTGACGACCTATTCCCCCGATGAGGCGCGCGATCTGTTCGACGTGATCTCGGTTCTGGAAGGGCTGGCGGCGCAGCGCCTTGCCGAAGGCATCTCTCCGCTTCTGATGGCGCGGTTCGAGGGGCTGCATGCAGAAATGCTCAGCCATTACCGCGCATCCTCGCTGGACGCCTATTTCGACGTCAATACGGCGATTCACGACCTCGTCGTCGCGCAATGCGGCAATCCCCGGCTGGCCCAGAACCATCGAAGGCTGGTGTCGCGGGCCCGTCGCGGCAGGTTTCTGGCCATTCTGGACCCCGAACGATGGGCGCAATCGATCCGCGAACACGAGGCGCTGATGACCGCCCTGCGCGACCGGGACGGCCCGGCGGCCTTTGCCGCATGGCGCATCCATCTGGCCCATACCGGCGCATCCGTCGCGGCGGTCCTGACTGCCGCCACCCCCGACTAGACCGGCTTGCGCCGGTGGTGGCGTGACGTATCGGGCGGCGGGTGCGGTCCCGCCGGATGACGGGCTGCGATTCTGGCCGCGCGGCGGTCGATGTTCCGGCCCGCATGACGGCCGTTTTCCGAACGAACCTGTCTGAATTTCCGAATATGGAATGCAATTTCCGATGTCACTTTGCCGATGCTTTCAGCACAGCGGGGCAGGGGTGTTTCAATTCAGGGCAATGGCATTCAATCGCGGTCAGGACGCTTGCCCGATCCTGCGTTCGGTGGCACGCCGGACCTGACTCGTCAAATGGAATGCCATCCGGACGCCCTCAGATCCTGCGATCGACGCGTCCTGCAGCCAGCCGCAAGGAGACCCGACCGATGACCAGCATGAACCGTCGTACATTGCTGAAAGGCACCGCCGCCGCGACGTTCGGTGTCCTTGCCGCACCCGCCATCCTGCGTGCGCAGACCACTGAACTGGTGGTCGGCTGCGCGGGCAGCCATTCCGCCTGGATGGAGCAGATCGTCTTGCCGCACATGAAACAGGCGATCGGCGCCGATATCCTGTTCGAGGGCACGAAATCCTCGGTCAATCTGGAAAAGATGGCCTCGAACCGCGACCGGCCCTATCTGTCCGTGGTGCAGATGGACGATCCGGTGATGATTCAGGCCGTGGACGAAGGGCTGCTGACCCCCATGGATCCCGGCACCGTCCCGAACATGACCGACCTGCGCGATGGTGCGGTTCATATGGACGGCATGTGGGCCAATTACGTCCAACCCTGGGCGGGCATCGCCTATAACTCTGGCATGCGCGACGGCGTGGCGTCCTGGGCCGACCTCTGGTCCCCCGAGGCGCAGGGGCGGCTGATCATCCCGTCGCTGCAGAACACCGAAGGCATGTGGACGCTGTTCGCGGCGGCGATGCTGGGCAGCGGCAAGCCCTTTGCCGAGGCTCAATATGAAATCGAGGCGGCCTTTGCCAAGCTGGAAGAGCTGAAGCCGAACGTCCTCAGCACCTATTCCGTCATGAGCCAGGCCTTCAACCTGCTGGAACAGGGCGAGATTTCGATGCTGGCCGGGCAGTTCTCGTCCTATACCCTGCCGCGCAAGGCCGAGGGCGTGCCGGTCGATCTGGCCGCCCCCGCCGAGGGGATCTTTGCCCAGCCCTCGGGGATCTGTCTGGTGAAGGGCGGCCCGAACCCCGAACTGGCCGCCGCCTATGCCAACGAGATGCTGGGCCCCGACCTGCAGTTGCAGATCGCCAGTTTTTCCGCCTCGTTGCCCGCCAATACCAAGGTCGATGCCGTCGGTCTGGCGCCTGCAGGCGTGCCGATCCTGTCGCCGGACTGGGCGTTCGTCGCCGCCAACCGGCAAAGCTGGATCGAGCGGTTCGACAGGCTGATGGCCGCGTGATGCAGATGCAGCCCCTTCCGGCACCGAAGGCAGGCGAGACATGGCCCGCCGACGCCCGCTATCTCGAGGTGTCGATGGTGCGGAAATCCTTTCACGGCGTGACCGTCATGGAGGGGATGAATTTCCGCATGGCGCGGGGCGAACTGGTATCGCTGCTGGGGCCGTCGGGCTGTGGCAAGACGACCCTGCTGCGGGTGATCGCGGGGCTGATGTCGCCCGACAGCGGCGACGTGGTTCTGGGCGGGCGCAACATCACGCAAATCCCCGCCCATCGCCGCAACATCTCGGTCGTGTTTCAGAACTATGCCCTGTTTCCGCATCTGAATGTCGCGGAAAACGTGGCCTTTGGTCTGAAGGCGCGCGGCGATACGGCGGACCTGCAGGGCCGCGTGGCCGAGGCGCTGGATCTGGTGCGGATGCAGGCATTCGCCGACAAATCCGTGACGGGACTGTCGGGCGGACAGCAGCAGCGGGTCGCCGTGGCCCGCGCGCTGGTGGTCCGGCCCGATCTGTTGCTGCTGGACGAGCCGTTTTCGGCCCTGGACCGCAAGCTGCGCGAAACCATGCAGGTCGAGCTGAAATCCCTGCTGCGCGACCGCGGCATCACGGCGATCTTTGTCACCCATGATCAGGAAGAGGCTTTGGGCGTCTCGGACCGCATCGCGGTGATGAATGCGGGGCGGATCGAACAGTTCGCCGATCCCTCGACGCTCTATGCGCGCCCCGAAACGCCCTTTGTGATGGATTTTGTGGGTCTGTCGCTGCGCCTGCGGGGCCGGGTGGTGGATCAGCGTGGCGGCACCTGCGTGATCGACACGGCCGAGGGTCGGATCACCGCGCGGGCCGATCTGGGGGTTGGTGCCATGGCCGTGGTCGGGGTCCGCCCGGAACTGGTCCGCGCCGGCGCCGTGGGCGATGCGGCGCCCGACCGCAACCTGATCACCCCGGTGCTGGAAGATGCGATGGTGCTGGGGTCCAAGACCATCCTGCACGCCCGCGCGACCGAGGGTGACCGGGTGATCTGCGAATTGTCGGGCATCCGGCAAGGGTTTTCCCGCGGCGACAGGGTGACGCTGGACTGGGCCGTGGCAGACACCCTGGCCTATGAGGTCGCTCCATGACGGCGGTGCAGGGCATGACCGCAGCGGCGCCGAGTCGCGCGACTTTCGACAGGATCGCGCTGCTGGCGGCGCCGGGCCTGTCCTTTCTGGCGCTGTTCTATGCGCTGCCGCTGGCCTTGCTGCTGTTTCAAAGCCTGCGGATGGCCGATGGGGGTTTCGGCATCGCGAACTATGTCGCGTTCTTTTCCGAGCCGTTCAACATCGGCGTCCTGATGCGCACCCTGCGCGTGGCCCTGCTGACGACGCTGCTGGCGCTGGTCATCGCCTATCCGACGGCGATTGCGATGAACCGCGCCAAGGGTGTCTGGCTGACGGTCTTTCTGGTCGCGATGGTGCTACCCATGTCGCTTGGCGTGATCGTCAAGGCTTTTGCCTGGTCGATCCTGTTCCGGGCCAATGGGGCGCTGAACCAGATCCTTCAGGCGGTCGGGCTGACCGACGCGCCGCTGCGGATGCTGTTTACCGAAACGGCGCTGGTGATCGGGGCGGCGAATGTCTTTCTGCCCTTCATGGTCCTGCCGATCTATGCGGTGCTGCAACAGCAAAAGGCTTATCTGGCGGATGCCGCCGCAAGCCTTGGGGCAGGGCCATTCTTTCGCTTTTTCCACGTCGCCCTGCCGCTGACCCTTCCGGGCATTGTGGCGGGCGCCGCCTTCGTCTTTTCGCTGTCGGTGTCGATGTATGTCATCCCCAGCCTGATCGTGGGCGAGACGCAGCAGAACATGCCGATGCTGATCGCCCGCAGCTTTCTGTATCTGCGCAACGAACAGCTGGGATCGACCATCTCGGCCATTCTGCTGATCATCGCCATCTCGGTCGTGCTGGGTTCGACCTGGCTGGCAGGACGTTTGGGGGCACGGGAATGACCCGGACCGACCGCATCTTTCAGACCCTGTCCTGGGTCATCGGGATCGCCGCCGTGGTGTTTCTTATGCTGCCCATCGTGATCACCGTCATCGTGGCCTTTTCGGCATCCCCCGTCTATTCGCTGCCGCCGCCGTCGCTGTCGCTGCGCTGGTTTGCCAATCTGCAGACCAAGGCCGGGCTGGTCGATGCGGTGCTGCTGTCGCTGAACCTTGCGGTCGTCTCGACCGTGGTCAGCCTTGTCCTTGGGACGGCGGCGGCGATTGCGGTGGCGCGGGGCCGGTTCGTGGGGCGCAGGGCGGTGGCGACCTTTGTCGTCTCGCCCCTGATGATGCCCGGTCTGGTGCTGGGCGTGGCGATGCTGCAGTTCTTTCGTGACATCGGGCTGCGCGATGCCTATGTCAGCCTGCTTCTGGCTCATGTGGTCATCACGCTGCCCTTTGTGATGCGCACCCTGCTGGCCGCCATGGGCAGCTTTGATTTTTCGATTATCGACGCGGCGCGGACGTTGGGGATGAGCTATCCCAAGGCCATCGCAAAGGTGCTGATCCCCAATCTGGCCCCGGCCTATCTGACCGGCGGGCTGTTCGCGTTTCTGGCCTCGATGGACAACTATCCGGTGTCGATCTTTCTGACCGATGCGCGCAATAAGACCCTGCCCATCAAGATGCTGCAGTTTCTTGAGGAACAGCCGGACCCGTCACTGGCGGCGATGTCCACCGGGCTGATCCTGCTGGCGGTCACCGTTCTGGCCGTGGGCGCGCGGACGGTGGGTCTGAACCGGATGATCCAGGGATGAGCGGGGCCGCCGTCACGACGCCCGCAGCCGCCATTGCCGAGGCAGTGAATGCGGGACGCAGCAGCGCGCGCGATGTGGCCCGGGCTGCGCTGAACCGTGTCGCGCATGGCAATCGCGCCGTGAACGCCTTTGCCCATCTGGACGCGGACCTGACGCTGGCCGAGGCTGACGGGGTCGATGCCCGCCTTGCCGCGGGCGCGCGTCTGCCGCTGGCCGGTGTACCCGTCGTCATCAAGGATAACATCTGGGTGGCCGGGCGTCCGGTGACGCAGGGCTCGCGCCTGTTCGCCGGTTTCAGACCCCCGCAGGACGCCGAGGCGGTTGCCCGGCTGCGGGCGGCGGGGGCCGTCGTTCTGGGGATCGGCACCTGTTCGGAATTTGCCTGCAAGGGTGTCACCAACACGCCCCTGCACGGCATCACCCGCAACCCCTGCGATCCGGCCCTGACGCCGGGGGGATCGTCAGGCGGTCCGGCGGCGGCGATCGCTGCGGGCTTTGCGCCGCTGGCCCTTGGCACCGATTCCGGAGGCTCGGGCCGCCGCCCCGCCGCCCATACCGGAACGGTCGGGCTGAAGCCGACGCAGGATGCGATCCCCTATGGTCCCGGCTATGCGGAACCCTGCTGGAACATCTCGGTTCTGGCGCCGATGGCGGGATGCGTGGCCGATGTGGCGCTGATGTATCAGGTGCTGAGCGGCGCGCCCCCCGTGCCCGTGCCCGACCGGCCCCTGCGCATCGCGCTTGCGCCCAGCATGGGCCTGTCGGTCCCGATGGATGACGCCGCGCATGATGCCGTCGCGGCGGCGGCCCGGATCCTGCGCAGTGACGGCCACCACGTCGTCGAGGCCTCGCCCGGCTGGCCCGCGGGCTTTGATCAGTCTGCGCCGATGGCGCTGCAATGGGCGGGGCTGGCCGCGCTTTACGGGGAACGCTGGCAGGCCGATCCCGGCCTCTTCGACCCCGATCTTGGCGTGCAGATCGAAAAGGGCCTGACCCTGTCGGGGGTGGACGTTGCCCGGGCGCTGGATGCGGCCGCGCTGATCCGCACCTGTCTGCGCGGCTTTGTCGCCGGGTATGACCTGATCCTTGGGGCCACCACGCCCTGTCCCGCATGGCCGGTCGGGCAGCTGGGACCGGACCGGATCGGTGGCGCCCCGGCGGGGCCGCGCGATCATGCGGCCTTTACCGCGCAGTACAATCATGCGGGGCTGCCCGCCCTGTCGCTGCCCTGCGGTCGGACGGCTGCGGGTCTGCCGATGGGGATCCAGCTGGGCGCGGGTCCGGGCTGCGACGCTCTGCTGCTGGCAGCGGCCGCCCGGTTCGAGCGGCGCTTTGCCGAAGCAGGCCCGACGCCCCTTCGACAGACCTCAAGCAAGTAGGATTTCATGCGCATTCTTTTGGTCAATCCCAACATGTCCACCGACATGACCGACCGCATGGCGGATATCGCCCGCCGGATCGCCGGGCCGGATGTGGACATCGTGCCCCTGACCGCCCGATCCGGTTTCCCCTATATCGCCAGCCGCGCCGAGGCGCAGATCGCCGGTGGCATCGCCTTTGACATGATCGCGGAAAATCTGGCCGGGGCCGATGCGGTCGTCATGGCGGCCTTTGGCGATCCCGGCCTGCGGGGCGCGCGCGAGCTGTTCGATCTGCCCGTCATCGGCATGGCCGAGGCCGCGATGCTGAGTGCGGCGATGCTGGGCGAACGCTTTGCGATCGTGACATTCTCGCCGGTCATGCGTCGGTGGTATCTGGATTGCGTCCACGATAGCGGCTTGATGGGTCGGTGCTGCGGTGTCCGCACCCCCAAGGCCCATCCCGCAGACATGGCCAGCATGCGCGAAACCCTGCGGGCCGATCTGGTGGCGCTGGCCCGGCAGGCGATCGACGAGGATGGGGCCGAGGTCATCATTCTGGGCGGTGCCCCGCTGGCCGGTCTGGCACCCGAAATATCCGACATGGTCCCGGCCATCGTGATCGATCCCATCGCGGCGGCGGTGTCTCAGGCCATCGCGATGGTGCGCATCACGACGCCATCCGGCTTTCTCGACCGGCAATACCGACCCCTGCCCAAGCAGGCGACCGGGCTGGCACCGGCGCTGACCGATATTCTGGCAGGCCAGATGCGGCAGTGATCCGCGGGTGGGGTTCCGACTGTCCCGAACCCTGATCCGAAGCCCCCCGTTTGCGCGCGCGGCCTGATCGTCGGGCCGGGTGACAGGGCGCCCCATTCGCTGGAGCGCCTCTGGCACCGGAAACGGCCGCCGAAAAGCGGCCCTGTCACCCGCCGATCAGCTGGGACACGACACGCAACGATGCCGCCATGTGTTCGCGCATCCGCAGGTGGGCAAGATCGCCATCCTTTGCCAGAACGGCCTCCAGCAGCGCGCGGTGTTCGGCCTGAGAGGATGTCACACGCTCGGCGCGGACGCGGAACTGGGCACCGCGCAAAGGCATCGTGCGGCGGTGCAGATCGTCCAGCAGCCTCGACAGCATCGCATTATGGGCGCCGCGCCGCAGGATGTCGTGGAACTGGGCGTTCACCTCCTCATAGTCCACACCGGGCGCTTCGCCTTTGACCACGACGTCCCTCAAGGCCTGACATTCGGCATCGGTCATGCGCAAGGCGGCAAGGCGCGCGACCAAAGCCTCCATTTCTCCCAAGGCTTCGAAAAGGTCTTCCAGCTCTTCCTGATCCATCCGCCGGACGACGAAAGCCCGACGAGAGCCGCGTTCGGCCAGTCCTGCGGTGGACAATCGCTGCAACGCCTCGCGAACCGGGGTGCGCGACAGGCCGAACTCTTCTGCGGTGGCCTGTTCCCCAAGGGAATCGCCGGGGCGCAGATCGCCGTCCACGATCCGCTTCAGCAGCGCTTCATAGATTTCATCTGCTGTCCGTTTCAACATTTGCATCCTCTTCCGCCCAGTTTTTCACCGATCGCGGCGATCTGTATACATTTCGGGGCAAATGCTTTGCGACATGTATACAATTCTGCTCATCATAAACCCAGCACGGATCAGGCGCCAAGCCACCATCGTCCTAGAAAATGGGGTTCTCGTGCCTTTCACGGCGGGTTTTGCGGCCCGTCATCCGCGAATGCAGCCCATTCAAGCAGGGGAAGACGATGCAAGATCACAAGGCAATTCTGTCAAAGCACATTGCGGCCAGACTCGGGCGCCGCTCGGTTCTGAAAGGCATGGGGGCCGGCTTGTTTGCGGCGACGGCGGGTGGAACGCTTCCGGCCTTTGCCCAGGTCGCGCAAAGCGGCCACATGCGGATCGGGGCGATCACGCCGATCGACACGCTGGATCCGCATTTCACCTTCCGCCTTGGATCCGTCCAGATCATCAGCAACATCTGCAACGGCCTGCTGAAGGTCGTCTATGACGGCACCAGCGTCACGTTCGAGCCGGACCTTGCCGCAACCTGGGAGCTGGAGGATGAGAAAACGCATGCCTTCACGCTTCATCCGAACGTCAAATTCCATGACGGCACGGATTGCGACGCCGAGGCGATCAAATTCAACCTGATGCGGGTCAAATCCGGTACCCCGGCATCGCCACATGGTTGGAAGCTGGAAAAGCTGGAAGAGGTCGAGATCATCGATCCGGTGACCTTCAAGCTGCATTTCTCACAGCCCTATGCGTTCCTGCCGGTGGCCCTGACCGGGTCGATCGGCCGCGCGGGCACGATCGTCAGCCCGGCTGCCGTGGATAAATTCGGCGATGATTTCGGCCGCAATCCCGTCGGCACCGGCCCGTTCAAATTCGTGTCCTGGCAACAGAACGACAGCATCGAGCTGGTCGCGAACACCGAGTATTTCCAGCCCAATCTGCCCAAGCTGGAGCGGGTGTCGTTCATGCTGATCGACGAACCCTCGACCGCCCTCGCGGCGCTGATTTCAGGCCAGATCGACGGCATGAACGACTGCCCGATGCAGCTGACCGAGCAGGTGCAGAAAATGCCGAACCTGCAGGTCTATGGCGGTGTCGAGGGCAATTACACCTATGTCGGAATGAACACGCACAGGGCGCCGTTCGATGACGTGAACCTGCGCCTTGCGGTCGCCCATGCCATCGATCGCGACGCCGTGCTGCGGCAGGCTTATTTCGGGCTGGCCAAGCAGGCCTATACCCCGATCTCACCGCCGATGACCGGTTTCTACGATCCCAATATCGCGGAAACCGGGCGGGGGCATGTCTTCGATCTGGAAAAGGCCAAGGCGTTCCGCGCGCTGGCCGCCAATCAGGACGAGATCGAGGTCACCTATCTGATGACCGAAAATCCGCCCGCCGGAACCCGTGTGGCCCAGATCGTCGCCCCGATGCTGGCCGAGATCGGCATCAAGGTCAATCTGGAGCTGTTGGAGACCGCCGCATGGACGCAGCGCCTGCAGGACCGGGATTTCGAGATGCTCGACTTTTTCTGGACCGCCGATCTGGATCCCGACGAGACGCTGTTCCCCGAATTCAAGACCGGCGGATCGTGGAACTACTGGGGGTGGAGCAATACGGAATTCGACCGCCTCTGCACCGAGGCACAGGTCGTGCTGGACGTTGCCGAACGGTCCGCTCTTTATAATCAGGCCGAGGATCTGATGATCGCCGAAGCCCCGATTGCGATGCTGGCGCATTTCCCGCTGTACAAGATCTTCAGCAGCAGGGTGCAGGGCTTCAACTATGTGCCCTGCGATCTGATGAATCTCGACACGGTCAGCTTCGCGTAATGTTCGCCCAGACCGCCGCCAAGATCTTTCAGACCCTTGTGGTTCTGCTGATCGTGTCGATCGCCAGCTTCAGTCTTCTGAAGCTGGCACCGGGGGATCCGGTCGTCATCATGCTGGGAACCGAATATTCTCAGGAAAGCTATGACGAGCTGCGCGCCCAGTTGGGGCTGGATCAGCCGGTTCCGGTGCAATACCTGCGCTGGTTGGGCGATTTCGTCACCGGAGACTGGGGCAACTCTTATGTTGCAAAGACCGACATCTTCCGTTTCGTGGTGACCGAGGCGCTGCCGGTCACGCTGACCCTGACGGCCTGCGCGATCCTGCTGGCCATCGTGATCGGCGTGCCGTTGGGCGTCGTCTCTGCCGTGCGCAAGGACAGTGTCTGGGATGTGGGGATCGCGGCGCTGGCGCTGACCGGGACGGCCTTTCCGTCGTTCTTTCTGGGCATCGTCCTGATCTGGTTCTTTGCCGTCAAGGTCGGCTTTTTTCCCGTCATGGGCTTTGTGGCGCCTTGGGACGATTTCTGGTCGGGGATGCTGCATCTGGTCTTGCCGGCGGCGACTCTCTCCACCTTCTTCATCGGAATGATCGTCCGGGTCACCCGCGCCGCCATGGTCGAGGTGCTGGCTCAGCCCTACATCACCGCGGCGATCGCGCGCGGCGAATCAAGGCAGCGCGTCATCTGGGTGCATGGGTTCCGCAATATCCTGATGCCGCTGGTGACGGTCGTGGGCCTGCAACTGGGTGCGATCCTGCAGGGCGCCGTGCTGACCGAAACGGTCTTCTCGCTGCCCGGTCTGGGCCAGATGCTGACCGGAGCCGTGCTTGGCCGCGAATATGTGCTGGTGCAGGCGGGCGTCATGCTGACCGCGACCCTGTTCATTCTGGTCAATCTGGCGGTCGATCTGTCCTATCCCTTCCTTGATCCGCGATTGAGAGCCCGATGATGGATGCCGCCCCCCCCGCACAGGTTCCGGTCCGATCGGCCCGGACCCGCCGCAGCATGTTCCTGCGTCGTCCGTTCTTCACCCTCGCGCTGATCGTCGCGATCGGCTTTGTGATCTGCGCGATCTTCGCCCCGCTGATCGCCCCCTACAATCCGACGCAGCAGTCGATCGACGCGATGATGACGGCGCCGGGCGGCGAACATCTGCTGGGCACCGACAGCTATGGGCAGGATATCCTGTCGCGGATCATCTATGGCGCGCGCTATGCGCTGGTGATCGCCTTTTTCGCCATTCTCATCGGCGCGACCGGCGGGCTGGTGCTTGGGACGGCGGCCGGTCTGACGACCGGCAAGGTCGAATGGATCCTGATGCGGATCATCGATTCGATCCTGGCCCTGCCGTCGCTGATCCTTGCCATCGCGGTGATCGCTATTTTGGGGCAAGGGGTCGACAAGGTCGCGATCGCCGTCGGCATCTCCATGATAGGCCCGTTCTCGCGCACCGTGCGCGCCGATGTGCTGCAGGTCTCGTCGCAACTGTTCGTCGAGGCGGCGGGGCTGATGAGCATTTCGCGCCTGACGGTGATCCGTCGCCATATCCTGCCCAATATCGTCTTCCCGCTGGCGGTGCAGATCACCGTCCGGGTGTCCGAGGCGATCCTCGTGTCATCCTCGCTGTCCTTTCTGGGGATCGGCGTCACCCCGCCGACGCCGGACTGGGGGCTGATGATCGCCGAAGGGCGCGGTTTCGTCAGCTTTGCGCCCTGGATGTCTGGCATGCCGGGCGCCGCGCTTGCGCTGCTGCTGATCTCGCTGGCGATCGTGGGCGATGGCATCCGCGAGGAATTCGACCCCAAGATGAGAGGCGCCCAATGACGGACACGCTGTTAAGCGTCACGGGGCTGACCGTGCATCGCGGGCCCCGACGCATTCTGGACGATGTCAGCTTCACGCTGGGGCGGGGCGAGACGCTGGCGCTGGTCGGCGAAAGCGGCGCCGGGAAATCGACCATCGCCGCAGCGCTGATGGGCCTGCTGGCCGGACAGGCCAAGGTCGATGGGGCCGCCGTCTTTGACGATGTGCCGGACCTTCTGGCGCTGCGGGAAAAGGCATGGACCGGGCTTCGGGGCCGCCGTCTGGCGATGATCTTTCAGGATGCCGGGGCGGCGCTCAACCCCTGCTATACCGTGGGCAGCCAACTGACCTCGGTGCTGCGCCGGCAACTGTCGCTGGGGCGCGCCGATGCCCGGGCCAAGGCGATTGCCTTGCTGGAAAGCGTCGGGCTGAACGATGCCGCCGCACGGATGTCCAGCTATCCGCATCAGCTGTCCGGCGGGATGCAGCAGCGGGTGATGGTGGCGATCGCGCTGGCCTGCGATCCCGACCTGCTGTTCGCGGACGAGCCGACCTCGGCGCTGGACGTGACAATTCAGGCGCAGATCGTGCAGCTGATCCTGGACCAGACCAGACAGAAGGGCGCCAGCTGCATCTTCGTGCTGCATGATCTGGCGCTGGCCAGCCAATCCTGCGACCGGATCGTCGTGCTCTATGCGGGGCAGGTGATGGAGGCGGGCCCGTCGGGGACGGTGCTGCGCGATCCGCGCCATCCCTATACCCAGCTGTTGAAATCCTGCGTGATCGAGATCGGCACCGCCGATCTTGACCCGCCGCAGGGCAGCGTCCCGGGCTATGACGATCTGCCCGCCGGATGCCGCTTTGCCTCGCGCTGCCCCCGCGTCCTGCCCCGCTGTGCCACGCAAAGACCGCCCTTGGAAAAGGTCGCGGGACGCGACCTTGCCTGCTGGAACCCCGAGGAGGCGGAATGATGCCATCCACAGAAGACCCCGACACCAGGCCGCTGTTCGAGCTGATCGAGGTCGAGAAACTCTATATGGTCCGCAGGCCGGGCAGCATGTTCTCGACGGCGAAGGTCGGGCTTCCGGCGCTTGACGGCGTCCGGCTGAAAATCCGCAAGGGATCATCTGTCGCGATTGTCGGCGAAAGCGGGTCCGGAAAATCGACCCTGCTGCGCGTGCTTCTGGGCCTGACCCGTCCGACCGAGGGGCGTGCGTTGTATCAGGGCCGCCCGATCGCCGAAGTGCGCGCCGAGGGCCGGGATTTCGCCCGACAGGTCGCGATGATCTATCAGGACGCGCGCGGATCGCTGAACCCGCGCATGACGATTGCGGCCCTGATTGCCGAACCGCTGCATCATTTCGCGATCTGCCCACCGGCAGAGGTTCCCGCGCGGGTCCGGTCGCTGCTGGCCCGCGTCGGCCTGCCTGCCGAGGTCGCATCCCGCTATCCGGCGGCATTGTCGGGCGGTCAGGTCCGCCGGGTCGCGATCGCCCGCGCGCTGGCCTCGGAACCGACGGTGCTGGTCGCGGATGAGGCGGTTTCGGGGCTGGACGTGTCGACCCAAGCGCAGCTGCTGAACCTGTTGCGTCGCCTGCAACGCGAGATGGCGCTGACGCTGGTGTTCATCACCCATGACCTGGGGGTGGCCAGCTACCTGTGTGACGACATCGCGATCATGTATCTGGGGCGGATCGTGGAAACCGGGCCGACCAACGCGGTGCTGAACGCCCCGGCCCATCCCTATGCCCGGGCCTTGCGCCGCGCCGCACCCGAGTTTTTCGAACCCATCACCGCGCCGCTGCCCGGAGAGATCCCCAGCCCGCTGGATCTGCCGCCTGGCTGCCGGTTCTCGGGGCGCTGCGACAGGGTCGAACCCGATTGCCATCTGAGCGACCCGGCCCTTTTGCGGCTAGGCGGCCCGACCCCGAACCGCGCTGCGGCCTGCTTCCATCCTTTGGCCGACACCCCAACCGTGCCCCATAAGCGAGACCTCCATGCATGATTTCTTTTCCTCCCGCCGCCCGTCCACATTCGCCGGGCGCGCAATGGTCGCCACGTCGCATCCGCTGTCCACGGCCGCGGGACTTGCGATCCTGTCCGAGGGCGGCAATGCGGTCGATGCGGCGCTGGCCGCCGTTGCGGTGCAATGCGTCGTCGATCCGCTGATGACCGGGATCGGCGGCGACTGCTTTGCGCTTTACGCGCCTGCCGATGGCGCGGTGCTTGCGCTGAACGCCTCCGGGCGGGCGCCGGGCGGGGCCACGATCGAGGCCCTGACCGCAGCGGGGCTGACGACCGAGATCCCGGGAACCAGCCCCCATGCCATTACCGTCCCCGGCGCGATTTCCGGCTGGTGTCTGTTGCACCGCGATCACGGCACGATGCCGCTGGACCGGATCTTTGCCCGTGCCATCAGCTATGCTCAGGATGGCTATCCGGTCACGCCGCGCGTGGCGCAGGACTGGGCCGACAATGCCGATTACATTGCCGGCGATCCGCATGCCTCGGCACTGTTCCTGCCAGAGGGCCGCGCACCCCGTCCGGGCGAGCGTCATGCCCAACCCCTGCTGGCAGATCGCCTGCGCGAGATCGCGGCTGACGGCGCGGCGGGCTTTTACAAGGGCGAAACGGCGGCAAAAATGGTGGCCCATCTGCAATCGCTTGGCGGGCTGCATACGCTTGGCGATTTTGCCACCGGTGCAGAGGCCGCGCATTGGGTGACCCCGATCCACACGTCCTATCGCGGCTATGATGTGCATGAATGTCCGCCGAACGGGCAGGGCTTGGCCGCCTTGCTGATCCTGCGCATTCTGGAAGGCTTTGACGTGGCGGCCCTGTCCGAGGTGGACCGCGTGCATCTGCATGCCGAGGCGACCAAGCTGGCGTACCACCACCGCGATGCCCTGCTGGCCGATGCGGGCGACTGTGACGGTCTGGTCGACACGCTTTTGTCCGATGAGGTCATCGCGACCCTGCGGTCGCGGATCGACATGACGGCTGCGATGCCGCCGGCCCTGTGGGACGAGCCGGAACACAAGGACACCGTCTATCTCTGCGTGTTCGACGCTGATGGAAATGCTATCTCGCTGATCAATTCGATCTTTCACGGCTTTGGATCGACCCGTCTGGACCCGGCCACCGGCGTCCTGTTCCACAGCCGCGGCGCGTCCTTCCGGCTGATCCCGGGCCATCCCAATGCCATCGCTCCGGGCAAGCGCCCGATGCATACGATCATCCCGGGGATGCTGACGCGGAACGGCACGGTCGAGATGCCCTTCGGCGTCATGGGCGGGCATTATCAGGCGTCGGGCCATGCGTGGCTTTTGTCCAACATCATCGATCTTGGCATGGGTGTTCAGGCGGCCATGGATGCACCGCGCAGCTTTGCCTTTGCCGGGGTGCTCGAGGTCGAGCCGACGATGCCCGAGCCGACACGCGCCGCCCTGACCGCCCGGGGGCATCAGATCAAGGTTGCCGCGTCGCCCATCGGCGGCAGCCAGGCGATCCGGATGTCCGATGGATTGCTGGAGGGCGGGTCCGACAGTCGCAAGGACGGTATGGCCTTGGGTTACTGAGGCCGCGCCTTGCCGGCAGCGGCGATCCCGGCCGATCTGCGGCTGACCGAGGGCCTTTGCCGTGGCGTCTGATCCCACCGTTTCACGATGCGATCCTTTCTGATCTGCGGCAACGAGGCATGATGGGCCGTGGTCGTCGCGCG
Source organism: Paracoccus nototheniae (assembly GCF_004335005.1). Classification (GTDB taxonomy): domain Bacteria; phylum Pseudomonadota; class Alphaproteobacteria; order Rhodobacterales; family Rhodobacteraceae; genus Paracoccus; species Paracoccus nototheniae. The sequence goes on from NZ_RQRT01000045.1 coordinate 28,456, forward strand.
AGTGCCACGATCACGCATGCCATCAACGCTGCCCGAGAACGATCGTCAGTGACGCAGGGCATGCCGCACAGGACATGATCAAGCCGTCTGCTGGCCAAGCACCGCAGCAGATTCGGGTCCGTCAGGCGGCGCCGACATCGCGTGGCAGCCGGTGCGATACCCATACGGTCGCGGCGCTTTGAGAATGTGGGGAACACTGGAGGCGGGTACCGGAATCGAACCGGTCTTCACGGATTTGCAATCCGGTGCGTAACCTCTCCGCCAACCCGCCGCCGTCCAGAGTGCGCGTGTCTTAGTGGATCGCTGCGGGCCTTGCAAGACACGATCCCGCCCAAGGCGTCGATGCGGCATGTCCGTCGTTGCCCAGCATGGGGAAACATGGCAATAGTCGCAGGAACAGGTCGATCGAAGGTTCCCCAAGATGAGCGATTTTTCCGCGCGCCGCACGATGATGGTTGATACGCAGATTCGCCCCAGTGATGTCACGAAATTCCCGGTGATCGAGGCGATGCTGACCATCCCGCGCGAGGATTTCGTGCCCGCCGGGCGCCGGTCCGTGGCCTATAGCGGCGACAACCTGGATATCGGCCATGGCCGCGTCCTGCTGGAACCGCGCACTCTGGGCAAGATGGTCGATGCGCTGGACATCCAGCCCGACGAGTTGGTTCTGGATCTGGGCTGCGGCTACGGCTATTCCGCCGCCGTCATGGCCCGCATGGCCGAGGCGGTCGTGGCGATCGAAGAGGCCCCCGAACTGGCCGCCGAGGCCGAGCAGCGCCTGTCCGAGGCCGGGATCTTCAACGTCGCGGTTCTGCAGGCGGCGCTGACCGAAGGCGCGCCGAAACAAGGCCCCTATGATGTCATCCTGATCGAGGGCGCGGTCGAAGAGGTTCCCGCCGCCATCATCGACCAGCTGCGCGAGGGTGGGCGCATCGCCGCGCTGTTCCTGGAGGGTGCTCTGGGCGTCGCCCGGATCGGCACGCGGGTGAACGGGCAGGTCAGCTGGCGCTATTCCTTCAATGCGCGCGCGCCGATGCTGCCGGGCTTTGACCGCCAGCGCGGGTTCACGTTGTGACGGCGCGCGGTCGTCTGTCCGGTCGGGCGGGCCTGTCCGGTCTGGCGGCTCTGGCCCTGCTGGCCCTTGGCGCGGCGCTGCCGGCGCGGGCCGAATCGCTGGCCGACACGATGGTCGCGGCCTATCGCCATTCGGCGCTGATCGAACAGAATCGCGCGGTGCTGCGCGCCGCCGACGAGGATGTCGCGGCCTCGGTCGCCGCGTTGCGCCCGATTGTCGAATGGGTGGCGCGGCAAAGCGCCTCGCGCGCCGAAGACAGCACGACCGCCCGCACGACCTCGTTGCAGCTGGCGGCGTCGCTGACGCTTTATGATTTCGGTCGCTCGCAACTGGCCATCGACGGGGCCAAGGAACAGGTTCTGGCCACGCGGCAGGCACTGGTCTCGGTCGAACAGGACATTCTGCTGGCCGCGACCCTGGCCTTTTTCGACGTGCGCGAGGCGATCCAGCAGGTCGCGTTGCAGGAAAACTCTGTCGAGGTGCTGACCAGCGAACGGCAGGCGGCGCAGGACCGCTTTGACGTGGGCGAGATCACCGTGACCGACGTGGCGCTGGCCGATGCGCAGCTGGCCGCGACCCGTGCCAGCCTTGCCTCGGCCAATGGCCAGCTGGAGATTGCGCGCGAATCCTATCTGGCGGTGACCGGGCGTCTGCCGGGGCGTCTGGATGCGCCGCCGCCACTGCCCAGCCTGCCCGCCGTGCTGGACGAGGCGCGCGCCATCGCGCAGTCCCGCCACCCCGCGATCAGCCAGTCGCAGCGGCAGGCCGCCGCTGCCGAAATCGGCGTGGCCGCAGCTGCCGCCGAACGCAACCCGACCCTGTCGGGCACCGCCAGCGTCGGCGTCGCCCGCAGTCCGCAGGCCGATCTGGGCGGCAGATATGGCAGCCAGAACTCGGCCTCGGTCGGGCTGGAGCTCAGCCAGACGCTGTATTCGGGGGGGCGGCTGTCCTCGGGTCACCGCCGGGCGATGGCCGAACGTGATCAGGCGCGGTCGGCCCTACTGAACACCGCCCGCCAGATCAGCCAGCAGGTCGGCGAGACATGGGCCAATATCGCCGTGGCCCGTGCGCAGATCACCGCGATCACGCAGCAGATCTCGGCTGCGCAGCAGGCCTATGACGGCGTGCGCGAAGAGGCATTGTTGGGCGCACGCACCACGCTGGACGTGCTGGACGCCGAACAATCGCTGCTGGAGGCCCGGGCCGACCGGATCACGGCGGAATCCAACCTGCAATTAGCGCATTATCAACTTCTGGCTGCTATGGGTCTGTTGACGGTAGAAAATCTCAACCTGGGAATTCCGACCTATGACCCTTCGCAATATTACAATGCGGTGCGGGATGCGCCCGCAACCAGCAAACAGGGCGAAAGCCTGGACCGCGTGCTGCGCGCCATCGGGCGCAACTGACCCGACCAGCGGGGTGCGCCGATGACAAGGCCACGCCGCAGTTCCTCCGCCCCGGCCCCCCGGGATGATGCCGCGCCACCGGTCGCGGCCGGCAAGACAGCCGCCGCTGCGCCCCCGGCAAGGCCGCGCCGCAAGACCGCCGCGATCAAGGCGGGGGCCGCCCCGTTACCCGACCCTGTCATGCCTGCCAAACCGCGTCGCAAGACACGGTCTGCCGGCAGCGTCAAAGCCGGGGCGTGGCCCGCGGATGAGTTCATCTTTGGCGCCGACCGCGATCTGCCCGATCATCCCGGCGTCGACAGCCCGCCCGGCCCGCGCCGCCAGACGGATCGACGCAACCAGCCCGAAACCGGTATCCCGGTCCCGCAGGTCCAGTTCCGGTCGCCTGATCGGGGCGAGGCGGCGCAGGAACGCGCCCGCATCCGTGCCGGAATGCAGGAAATCCGCCAGTTAATCGACGGGCCGAAGGATCGGTCGGGGGCGGGCGCGATGCTGATGCTGCAGCGCCTCTGCCATGACCCCTTGCCCCGACGCCGGTTGGCGGGCAGCGCCGCGCAGGGCCTGGTCGTGCCACCTCCTGCGCCGCCAATGTCGATGGCCGTGCGACCGACGACGGCTGCCCGCGCCTTGCCTGCCGGACGTCAGCGCCCCGGCCAAGGCAAGACGCCCGACCACCCGCGCGCTGCCGCCGTTCCGGCTTTGGCGACCCCGACCGGATGGCCCAAGCCGCAGGTCATGCCGCAGGATCTTCCCGACCTGTGGACGCCCGATCTTTGGATGCCCGGGATCGGCGTGTCCGAAATCCGGATGCCCGCCACGGGGCTCGCGCCGCAGCCGGTCGTCACGTCCTTCACCGTCGCCTATCCCGCGTCTCTGCCAGACCACGCCGTTCCGGCGCCGGGCGCGACGGCTGCGGTCCGGTCGCGGATCAACAGGCTGCTGGCGGCATGGGCCGACTGGTTGATGTGGAGGCTGCAGCCCCCCCGCATCCCGCAGGCGGTCCTGCCGGTGGTCATGGACGCGCGGGCGCAGGCTGCCCCCGACGCCGAAGGGACACCGGTGGTCAATGGTGAAACCGTTTCGGCAGGCTCATGTCCGGACAAGTCCGGCGGTGGAGACGGCGCAGAGCAGGGCCCGCAGACTGCCGCCCCGGAACCGGGACCGGCTGCGGAGGCAGCTGATCGCGCGCAGTCCCATGAACCAAAGCCGTCTGCCATGACCGCACCCGCAGCCGCGATCTCTCGGACGTCGGATATCGTGCTGACCGGCGATGCCCTTGCAAAGGCGCTGTCTGCCGCGATCGACAAGGGCACGCTGCGCGATCATCTGCAGGCGATGATCCGTGATGAACTGGCGGGCGAAATGGGCGCGCGATTCTCGGGCAACCTGCAGGCGGTCATCCGGCGAGAGGTCGCGAATGGTCTGGACGACCGGCTGACCCATCTGTGATGCCTGCGCCGGGGCCTGTCCCAGACCTCGGCGCATCCACCCGCCCGGCAGGGTGCGAAAGGGGCGATCCTGCGCCGCGTTCAGGATTTGGCAGCCGCCCCGGCGCCATCAGACGGCGCCGGGGTGCCGCACTTTAGGGGATAATTCGTGGCGCAGGACCGGCCACGCGCATCAAGGATAAGGCACAAGGCATGCCCGCCAGATCAGCCTCAGTTCAACATCCGTTCGGGATCGACGCTTTCAAACCCGCGACGGATCTCGAAATGGACAAAGCCGTCGTTGCCCGAGGTTCCAAGGGACTGGCCCGTCGTGACGCTGTCGCCCTTGGCGACGCCCACATCCTGCAGGCCGGTATAGACGGTCATCAGATCGCCCTCGTGCCGGACCACGATGATCGGCACGCCGGAACTGTCGCGGGTGATCGCGGCGACCTCGCCTCCGCCCGCCGCATTGACCGCCGTGCCGGAGGGGGCGGCAATGTCGATGCCGTCATTGCGGCCCTTTTCATAGACCCGGATGATCGCGCCATCGACCGGCATGCGGAACTGCCCGCTGCCCGAAGCTGCGGTCCGCGTCGCCCCCAGATCGGTCGTCGGCGCGGCAGGCGGTGGGGCACCGGCCTGAGCGGTCTGTTCGTCCGGCAGGGGCTGGGTCGAAGATGGGGGCGTCGGCGTCGGGCTGCCCCGGCCCGGGGCGGTCGTCGCCAGACGGTCGGGGGTCTGGCCGGGCTGCGGCACGATCAGGCGCTGCCCGGTCCGCAGGCTCATGTCGCCGGGCAGGCCGTTCCACGAGGCCAGATCCTGAACGCTGACATTATAGCGGCGCGCGACGGCCCATGCGGTTTCTCCGGCCGCGACGACATGGATCTGCGGATCGGCTGTGGCGGCTGGCGCTGCGGGAGTTGCGGTTGCAGCGGGGGCGGCGGTCGCCGCGGTGGCAAAGGGATCGGTCACCACGGTGGTGCCGCCACCCGCAGCGGCGGCAGGAGCCGTCCCGGCGGCCACGGCACGCGGCAGGACCAGCACGGCGCCGGGCAAAAGGGGCGCATCGGCGGGCAGGGCGTTATGGGCGGCCAGCTCGTCTGCGGGCAGGCCGAGGCGGGCAGCGACGCTGGCAGGCGTGTCGCCCGCCTGTGCCAGCGCGACCTGACCGCTGCCAAAGCTGATCACCCCCCGGCCATCGGGGGCCGGTCGCGGACCCGCCGCCGCCGCGGCGGCCGCGGTGTCCACCCTGCCGCCCATCATTCCGCGCAGATCCGGGTCGAACCCGCCATCCGCGCCGCAAGAGGCCAGCGCCGCAAGGGCCGCACCGCCCAGCACCGTCCGAAAGTGAAATCTGTTCATGGTCCTGTCCTCAGCCTGCCTCTTGGTGGCCGGGGGTCATGTCTGGCCCAACCCCTCGACCAGCGGAACGAACCGCACCTGTCGCAACTCGTCATAATCGAACCCGGTCTGGGACCGGGTGACGCGGATCAGGGTCTGCACCGCATCCGACTGCCCGACAGGTACGACCATGATACCGCCGATCTTCAGCTGTGCCAACAGCGGGCCCGGCGGATCTTCGGCGGCGGCGGTCACAAGAATGCGGTCGAAGGGGGCCTGATCGGGCAGCCCGCGCGACCCGTCGGCCACTTGCGCGATGATGTTGTACAGGCCCAGAGTGTGAAAGATCGCCTCGGCCTCGACGACCAGACGGCGGTGCCGGTCGACGGTATAGACCCGGCGGCACAGCCCCGACAGCACCGCCGCCTGATAGCCCGAACCGGTGCCGACCTCCAGAACGGTGTCGCGGGCCCCCACCTCCAGCGCCTGCGTCATCAGGCCGACGACGGAAGGCTGGCTGATCGTCTGGCCGCAGGGGATGGGCAGGGGGGTGTCCTCGTATGCGCGGTCGGCGAACTGGCCGCGCACGAACAGGCCCCGGTCGATTCCCTCCATCGAGGCCAGCACGCGGGGATCGGTCACGCCACGCGATCGCAGCTGGAACAGAAAGCGCATCTTGCGCTCGGCGGGGCTGTCCTCGCCGGGATCGCTCATCCGGCAACTTTCGGGGCGGCAACCTTTTGGGCCGCCTGTGGGGCGGGACCGTCCAGCGCCTGCGCCAGCCGGTCCAGCGAGGCGTGACAGGTCAGATCCGCCCGCATCGGCGTGACCGAGATATGGCCCGCCATGTTTGCCGCCACATCGCTGCCCTCGCGTGCGGGGGCCTGCTGCGAGCCGCCGGTGATCCACATGAACCGCCGTCCGTTCGGCGCATCATAGGGCATGGCCGAAAACCGCGAGCCCTGCCGCTGGCCCTGCGGCACGACCCGAAGGCCCTGCACCGCATCAGCCGGAACGGGCGGGAAATTGATGTTGTAGAACAGCCGGAAATCCGCATCCGATGTCCAGTCGCCGTGATCCAGCAGCCGCCGGATGATGGCGGCGCCGTGCTGGCGTGCGCCTTCGAACGGATCAGCCAGACCGGCGGTCTGCGGCCCCAGATATTGCGACAGGGCGATGGCGGGCAGGCCCTGCAGCGCGGCTTCCATCGCGCCGCCGATGGTGCCGGAATACATCGCATTCTCGCCCGCATTGTTGCCCCGGTTCACGCCCGACAGGACCAGATCGGGGGGCGTGTCCATCAACACGCCCAGAGCCGCCAGCACGCAATCGGCGGGGCTGCCCTCGGCCGCATAGCGGCGCGGCGCCAGTTCGGCGATCATTGTGGGATGGGTATAGCTGATGCAGTGACCGACGCCCGATTGCTCGAAGGCGGGGGCGACGGTCCAGACCTCGCCCTGTGGACCGGCCAGTTCGGTCGCGATCTGTTCCAGCACCTCCAGCCCCGGTGCGTTGATCCCGTCGTCATTGGTGATGAGAATGCGCATCCTGCCCCCTGTGGCCATCCTGCCCGAGATGCGCGGAACCCCGCCCGCGCACGCGGTTGTGACACGACCTGCTTAGCGGCGGCCCGCCCGCGCTTCAACCCGTTCCGGCGCCGTCGGGTGCGGGCGCATCGCGCCATCCCATCGCCGCCTGCCGGACGGGCAGAGGCGCCGCCAAAGGGCGAAGCGGTTTGACCTTGGGCGCCGGGCAAGGCATCCTGCCCTTCAAAGCAGCACAAGCCGGGACGCAATGCAGATCTATCTTCCCATTGCAGAGGTCTCGGTCAACGCCTTCACCCTGATGGGTCTGGGCGGGCTGGTCGGCGTCATGAGCGGTCTGTTCGGCGTCGGCGGCGGCTTTCTGATCACGCCCCTGCTGTTCTTCATCGGCATCCCGCCCGCCATCGCGGTGGCGACCGGGGCCAATCAGGTCGTGGCCTCGTCCGTGTCGGGCGTTCTGGCGCATATGAAGCGCAAGACCGTCGATTTCCGGATGGGTGGCGTGCTGCTGGCCGGGGGCATGGTGGGTTCGGCCCTTGGGGTGCTGGTCTTCAACATCCTGCAGCGCGTGGGTCAGGTCGAGCTGGTCGTCCAGCTGTGCTATGTCGTCTTTCTGGGGCTGATCGGCGCGATGATGCTGCAGGAAAGCCTGCGCGCCCTTCTGCGCGCGCGCCATCCGACCGGGCGGCGCCGCCTGCATCAGCATATGTGGGTCCACCGCCTGCCGCTGAAGATGAAATTCCGCGCGTCGGGGCTGTATATCAGCATCATCCCGCCTTTGCTGGTGGGGGTTGCGGTGGGGGTGCTGG
>NZ_RQRT01000046.1 GCF_004335005.1 Paracoccus nototheniae
GGGGCAGGGCGGGCGGGGTCGGTGGCCTCGGCCGGTTCCAGGCGGATGCGGTGCAGAGGCTCGGGCGGCAGAAAGCCCTTGAGCTCCAGCGCGTGGCGCAGCAGGCGGAACGCCTCGCCCCGCGCCAGATCGAAATCCGTGCCGTCCTGCGACACCCAGCCCCCGGCCCGGATCACGACATGATCGGGCCCGCTGGCATCCAGCCAGGCGACCGGTTCGGGGCGGGCCAGCACGAAGTCCATCTCGCGCAGCGTCTTCAGCACCAGATCGCGCGCCCGGCCCAGATCGGCCCCCGGATCGATGGTCAGATCGACCATGAACCGGCGTTCGGGGTTTAGGGTGTAATTGGTCAGCACGGCCTTGTAGATGATCTGGTTGGGAATGCGGATATGATTGCCGTCCAGCGTCAGCAGGGTGGTGCCCCGGCTGGTCAGACGGATGACCCGGCCCCGCAGGCCGTTCACCTCGATCAGGTCATTGGGGTTGAAGGGCTGGCGCAGCGACAACAGCATCGTGGCAACCACGCCTTCGATCGTGTCGCGGGCCGCGAAGGACAGCGACAGGCCAAAGATGCCCGCCGCCCCCAGCAGCGTGCCCAAAAGCGCCCGCGCGCCCATCAGATCCAGCGCCACCACCAGCGCCACGATCCACGAGATCAGCCGGATGGTCTGCGCCAGAAACCCCGCGATGAACGGGTTCGGCGCGATCCCTGCCAGCGTGCGGTCGCGCCGCGACAGCCAGCCCCCCGCCAGCACGATCAGCGCCCCCACGGCCAGCCCAAGCGCCATGAACGGCAGGCCCGCGACCACCTGCGTCAGCCGCGCCGTGAAGCGGTCCCGAACGGTGATCAGCCGCGTGCCCAGATCGGTGGTCAGGGTCACCCGATCCTCGACCGCGATCACGCCCTCGACGCGCGCCAGCAGCGTCTCCAGCCGGTCGATGGCCTGCTGTTCGGTCACCTCGCCTGTCAGGGTCACGATCCCCGCATCGACCTGTGCGCCCACGCCGTCGAATTCCGGCACCTGCGCCAGAATGGCCGAGATGCGGCTGAGGATCGCCAGATCGGTCGCCGGGTCCGACAGGGCCGGGATGGTCGCGACCGGAGTCTGGGGCGAATGCGCCTGAGGCGTCTGTGCATGGGCGGGCGCCGACAGCGCCAGCGCCGCAAGGATCACAAGCGCGCGGATCATGCGGGCAGCGGATCGGCCTTTGCCAGTCGGTCGAACGCCATCAGCGAGGCGATCAGCGCCGCCATGCGGTCCAGCGGGATCATGTTCGGCCCGTCGGACGGCGCGCGGTCGGGATCCTCATGCGTTTCGATGAAAACGCCCGCAACGCCAAGCGCTACGGCGGCCCGCGCCATGACGGGCGCGAATTCGCGCTGTCCACCCGAACTGCCGCCCTGTCCGCCAGGCTGCTGGACCGAATGCGTCGCGTCCATGATTACCGGATAGCCGGTGCGCGCCATGATCGGCAGCGACCGCATATCGGCCACCAGCGTGTTATAGCCAAAGCTGGCGCCACGCTCGGTCAGCAGGATGTTGTCATTGCCGGTCGAGGCGACCTTCTGCGCCACATTGGGCATGTCCCAAGGGGCCAGAAACTGGCCCTTCTTGATGTTGACCACGGCGCCGGTGCGGCCCGCCGTCAGCAACAGATCGGTCTGGCGGCACAGAAAGGCGGGGATCTGGATCACGTCCACGACCTCGGCCGCGCGGATCGCCTGTTCGGCGTCATGGATGTCGGTCAGGACCGGACAGCCAAGCCGGTCGCGCACGGTTGCCAGAATCTGCAGCCCCTCGTCGATGCCCAGACCCCGCTGGCCGGACAACGACGTCCGGTTGGCCTTGTCGAAGCTGGCCTTGAAGACGAAAGAGGCCCCCGCATCGGCGCAGGCCCGGGCCATGGTTTCAGCGATCATCATCGCATGGTCCAGCCCCTCAAGCTGGCAGGGACCGGCGATCACGGTCAGCGGCAGGTCGTTGCCGCAGGTGATCGGGCCGATGGGGATATGGCGGTGATGGCTCATGTCGATACCTGTTCGCGCAGAATGGAGGCTGTCAGCGACAGCATCAGATAGATCCCCGAAAAGATCAGAAAGGCCACCAGCGTGTTCTGGAAGGCGCGGGGATAGGTCGCCTCGTCCGGTGGGATGGGCGCGATGGACAGCGACAGATAGCGGACCTGCTTGTTGGCCTCGATCCGCGCGGATTCCATCTGGGCTGCGGCTGCGGCCAGCATTTCTTGACGGGTCAGCAATTCGGCCTCGGCCACGCGCATCTGCCCGCCGACGGCGGCCAGCGAATTGCGGCTGTCGGTGCCCTCGGTCAGGTCCAGCCGGGTTTGGGCAATCATCTCGCGCAGGCGGGTGATGTCACCCCGCACGGCATTGACGCGGCTTTGCACCGGCGAAGAGTTGGCCAACAGCTGCCCCAGTTCCAGCTGTTTCTCGGTCAGCTGGCCTTCCAGCGCGGAAACCTGCCCCATCACGACGCCGCTTTCCGCCATCGGGTCCAGAACCCCCAGCCTTTCCTGCAATTCCTGCACCCGCATCTGGGCGGCCAGCATCTTGGCCTCGGCATCCTCATAGCTTTGCTGGGCGCCGTCCATCTGGTCGCCGCGCATCCGTGCGGTCAGTGCATCCACCAGTTCTTCGGCATAAGAGATCAGCGCCAGCGAGAATTTTTCGCTGAGTTCCGGGTCGGGGGCGATGACCTCCATGTTCAGCACGCCTTCGGTCGGGTCATAGCCGATCTTGACGGAATCCTGATACAGCCCAAAGGTCGCCTCGTTCGAGGCATCCGCGGGCAGACGCTTGATCGGATCGACGCTTTCGGCCTGAAACGCCGTGCGGAATCCCAGATCCCTGTCCAGCCGCAACATCGCGTCGCGCGAGGTCAGATAGCTTTGCACCGCGACGGCATCCGTGTTCGTCCCCACGCCGCCCAGGGCTGCCCCGATCCCGCCCATCGCGCTGGCGCCGCCTTCCGCCGACTGGATCTGGAACTGCGATTCCGTGGCATAAAGCGGCGAGGCCATGCGGTAGTAATACCAGCCCACCAGAATTGTCGGCAGCACGACGAAGAGAACCAGCCGGAAGGCCAGCATCGACATGCGCTTGCGCCGCCGCTGTGCCAGATCGCGCTGAATGCGAAAGATCTCGGCGGCGCGCTTGTCCTCGGTCAGCTCCTCGCGAGAGGGCAGGGCGGGGCGCTTGGCGGGCACCCGGTCGGGCAGGATCGAGGGCAGACTGTCGGGCCGCAGCGCCGGAGCGTTGGGCGACGGGCGGGCCTGCGCGCGGCTTCCCTCGGATGACAGGATGCTGCCCACCGCGGTGCGATGGGACGGATCGATGCCGCGTTCGCGCAGCCGCAGCACCGCCTCTTCGCCGGATGCGACGGGGATCTGGTGCAGGCCGGCGATGCGCCGGGCGATGCGCAGCTGCCGTTCGGTCAGCTTTTCGGCGCGGATCGCGGCCAGCTTTTCCTCCAGCCCTTCCTCGGATTCGGGGGCTTGCGCGGGATCGGAGGGCTCGGCATCGCCCTTGGGCGGACGCTTCATCGAAAAATCGCCAAAGCCGTCATCGACCTGATCCGGCGCCATGAACTGTTGCAGCCGCGCCGCCTTGTCGTCCTTTGCGGGGTTTGGCGGCGTGTTGGCGGCCTGAGGGGGCGCGTCGCGGCGCGTCACCTCCAGCCGGACGCGCGCACCGGCATCGGCGGCGGGCAGCGTTGCCGCGGGGGACACGGAATCCGACGCCGAGGCATGATAGCGGCGTGCTTTAGGAAGTGTAGTCATAATATTGCTTTGCCTCGTCGAGGGTCTCGAACATGTACAGTTTGCCGTCACGCAGGATCGCGGCGCGGTCGCAGAATTTTTCGATGGTGCTCGGCTGGTGGGACACGATCACCACGGTCGAGGTCTGCAAACGCTCGAACAGCACCTTGCCGGCCTTGCGGTTGAAATCGGCATCGGTCGTTTGCGGCATGCCTTCGTCGATCAGATAAATGTCGAAATCCAGCGCCAGCAGCAGCGAGAAATTGAACCGCTGCCGCATGCCTGCCGAATAGGTGCCCACCGGCATGTCGAAATATTCTTCGATATCGCAAAGCCAGCGCGTAAAGGCCGAGACGTAATCGGGGTCTAACCCGTAAATGCGCGCAATATAACGTGAATTTTCATTGGCGCTGTGCTTGGTGACGACTCCGCCCATGAAGCCCAGAGGAAACGAGATGCGGCATTCGCGGCGGACCTTGCCCTCATCAGGCTTTTCCAGCCCGCACATCATATTGATAATCGTCGATTTGCCGGTGCCGTTGGGCGCCAGAATACCCAATGAGTTGCCCAGTTCGACCTGAAACGACGCCTGATCCAGAATGATCTTGTGCTGCTTGCCGGTCCAGAACGATTTAGAGACATTGTCAAATTCAAGCATGGCCTTGCTTTTCATAAAGAAAATGGCGCGCGGCGTGCCATTCCAGGGGGCCTCGACTGCTGGGGCGACATTAGGGTGGTCAGGTCGGGCTGTCCAGCCATGCCATGGGAGCGCGAAAATCGCCATCCGGCCAGCCCCAAAACACGGCAAATTGTGCCTAGATTGCCGCGACAGGGCTTTGCGACCGCCGCCCTGCCTTGGAAACCGGCGCCTGCCGTCCTTGCGGCGTCCGGCCCGGGGGCTGCGTTCGGGCCGTGCGCGGCGGCGCTTATCCTGCCCTGTTTACGGGCAAATGGCGCCGCCTTGGGCTTGCCTTTCGGGACGATGTCTTTACCCTTGGCGCCATCCGGTGGGCGCGCTTGGGGCCGATCTTCCTTGCCCACCCGCCAATTTTCAAGGGAGACGCCGCATGAGCCATCTGAAACCGATCCTGCTGAGCACCGTCTTTGCCCTGACGGCGACGCCGCTGATGGCGCAGGAAGAACAGTTCATCACCATCGGCACCGGCGGACAGACCGGCGTTTACTATGTCGTCGGCCAGTCGATCTGCCGTCTTGTGAACCGCGAGACTGCCGAGACCGGCCTGCGCTGCACCGCGCCCGCGACCGGCGGGTCCATCGACAACATCAACCAGATCAAGGCCGGGGGCATGACGATGGGCGTGGCCCAGTCCGACTGGCAGTACCACGCCTATAACGGCAGCTCGGATTACGAGGGTGATCCGTTCGAGGATCTGCGCGCGGTCTTTGCCGTCCACCCCGAACCCTTCACCGTCGTCGCCCGTGCCGACAGCGGCGTGGAGACCTTTGCCGATCTGGCGGGCAAGCGCGTCAATGTGGGCAATCCCGGCTCCGGATCGCGCGGCACGTTCGAGGTGGTGCTGGACGCGATGGGCATGAGCATGGACGATTTCGCCCTGTCCTCGGAACTGCGCCCGGCGGAACAGTCGGCGGCGCTTGGTGACAATCAGGTCGATGCGATCAGCTATACCGTAGGCCATCCCAACGGCTCGATCCAGGAGGCGACCTCGGTCGTGGCCTCGACCATGGTCGATGTCGCAGGCCCCGAAATCGACGCCCTGATCGAGGCCAATCCCTTCTACGCCAAAGCGATCATTCCCGGCGGCATGTATGCGGGCAATGACGAGGATACCGAGACGTTCGGCGTCAAGGCCACGATGGTCACCTCGGCGACCGTCCCCGACGACACGGTCTATGCGGTCGTCAAGGCGGTCTTCGACAATTTCGACCGCTTCAAGGGCCTGCATCCCGCCTTTGCGACGCTGGAACCCGAGGAGATGATCGCCGACGGCAACAGCGCGCCCCTGCACCCGGGCGCCGAGCGGTATTACCGCGAACAGGGCTGGATCGAGTGATCCACACCTGACCGGGGCGGCCCTGCGGGGCCGTCCCTTCATCATGCTAAAATCATAAGAATTGCATCGCAGGGGGTGCCGTGATGAGCGACGAGGACAGGACCAGAGACCGCCAGCAACAGGCCGCAGCCGTCGAGATGCAGGCCTCGGGGCGCGGGGAACTGAGTCAGGCCGAGCTTGATGACCTTGTCGCCTCGTCCGATACGGGCGCGCGGACCCCGCCGGGGGCGGTGGGCAAGCTGATCCTGGGGGTGGCGCTGTGCTGGTCGCTGTTCCAGCTGTGGATCGCGTCGCCGCTGCCCTTCATGCTGAATTTCGGCATCATCAGCGCCACCGATGCGCGCGCCGTCCATCTGGCCTTCGCGCTGTTTCTGGCTTTCATGGCCTATCCTGCTGAAAAATCATCCTTTCAGATGGTTCTGGGCGTCGGTGTTCCGGTGCTGCTGTCGGGTCTGTTCATCTATGCTGCCCCTGCCGCGATGCCCTTGTGGTGGATCGCTTTGGCCGGGGCGGGCGTGGTGGCCGCCATCGTGCTGGGCAGCCCCAAATCCCGCGTGCCGCCATGGGAATGGGCGCTGGCCCTGATGGGCGTCGTGGTCACCCTGTATGTTTTCGTCTTCAGCGACGAATTGGGCCGCCGCGTCGGCGCACCGATCACCCGCGATCTGATCGTGGCCGTCATCGGCATCCTGCTGCTGCTGGAGGCCACGCGCCGCAGCCTTGGCCCGGCGCTGATGATCGTGGCGACGGTGTTTCTGGTCTATGCCTTCCTGGGGCCCTACATGCCCTCGATCATCGCGCATGGCGGCAATTCCCTGACCGAGGTCGCCAATCACCAATGGGTCACGACCGAGGGTGTCTTTGGCATCGCGCTTGGCGTGTCGACCAGCTTCGTCTTTCTGTTCGTGCTGTTCGGCGCGCTTCTGGACAAGGCGGGGGCCGGGAATTATTTCATTCAGGTCGCGTTTTCGCTGATGGGCCATCTGCGCGGCGGACCGGCCAAGGCCGCCGTGGTCAGCAGCGCGATGACCGGCCTGATCTCGGGGTCGTCGATCGCCAATGTCGTCACCACCGGCACCTTTACCATTCCGCTGATGAAGAAGGTCGGCTTTTCAAGCGAAAAGGCCGGCGCGGTCGAGGTCGCATCCTCGGTCAACGGCCAGATCATGCCCCCGGTCATGGGCGCTGCGGCCTTTCTGATGGTCGAATATGTGGGCATTCCCTATTTCGACGTGGTCAAGCACGCCTTCCTGCCCGCCACGATCAGCTATATCGCGCTGGTCTATATCGTCCATCTCGAGGCGATGAAGGCCGGGATGGAGGGGCTGCCGCGGTCCTATACCCCGCCGCCGATCCTGACGCGCCTGATGACCGCGGCCTTCATCACCGCGGGCGTCTGTGCCCTGTCGCTGATCGTCTATTACACGATGGGCTGGATCCGGCCCGCCTTTGGTTCCAGCGCGCCCTATGTGGTCTTTGCGATGCTCAGCGCCGCCTATGTCGGCCTGTTGTGGGTCGCCTCGCGCGAAGAGCCTTTGCAGATCGACGATCCCAACGCGCCGGTGACGGCCCTGCCACTGCCGGGGCCGACGGTGCGGTCGGGTCTGCATTTCATCCTGCCGGTCGTGGTGCTGGTCTGGGCGCTGATGGTGGACCGTCTGTCGCCCGGCCTGTCCGCGTTCTGGGCGACGGCCTATATGATCTTCATCCTGCTGACGCAGCGTCCGCTGATGGTCTGGCTGCGCGGTTCGGACCGGACCGGCAATGCCAGCACGGCCCGCGCCCTGCGCTCGGGCGCCGACGATCTGGTCGATGGCCTGATCTCGGGCGCGCGCAACATGATCGGCATCGGCATCGCCACGGCGACGGCGGGCATCATCGTCGGCGCGGTCAGTCAGACCGGCGTCGGATCGGCGCTGGCCGATGTGGTCGAGGTGCTGTCGGGCGGCAATCTGCTGGCCATTCTGGGGCTGACGGCGGTGCTGTCGCTGATCCTGGGAATGGGGCTGCCGACCACCGCCAACTATATCGTCGTCTCGGCGCTGCTGGCCCCGGTCATCGTGACGCTTGGCCAGCAGAACGGGCTGATCGTGCCGCTGATCGCGGTGCATTTGTTCGTCTTCTATTTCGGCATCATGGCCGATGTGACCCCGCCGGTGGGTCTGGCCTCTTTTGCCGCCGCCGCCGTGTCGGGCGGCGATCCGATCAGGACCGGGGTCATTGCCTTTGGCTACAGCCTGCGGACGGCGGCGCTGCCTTTCCTGTTCATCTTCAACACCGATCTGCTGCTGATCGATGTGGGCTGGATACAGGGCATCTTCGTCTTCATCACCGCGACCATTGCGATGCTGCTGTTCGCGGCCGCCACGCAAGGGTGGTTCCTTGTCCGCAACCGGTTCTATGAAACGATCCTGCTGCTGCTGATCGCCTTTACGATCTTCCGCCCGGGCTTTTTCTGGAACTATGCCTTTCCCGCCTTCGAAGAACGTCCCGGCACCGAATTCGTGCAGGCGCTGGAAAGCAGCGAGGTCGGCGACGGTCTGCGGCTGCGCATCGCGGGTCTGAACGATATCGGCAACCCGGTCGAGTTCACCGCCCTGCTGGCCGTCCCCGAAGGCGAAACCGGAGAGGATCGTCTGGCAGCCAGCGGGATCGAGCTGATCCAGGATGGCGACCGGGTTCTGATCGACAATGTGGCCTTTGACAGCCCTGCGCAGGCGGCGGGTCTGGATTGGGATCAGACCATTCTGGCAGTCAATGCGCCGACGGCGGCACCGTCGCGGTATTGGATCTATATCCCGGCCTTCCTGCTGCTTGGGTTGGTGATCTGGCTGCAACGGCGGCGCGAAGGCCCGACCGGTGCGGCGCCCGCTTCCACCGTTTCGACCCGGAAAGGGGCCCGTCATGCATGACATCGTGCTTTTGCCCATCGACCTGCAGCATCCCGAAAGCTGGGAAAAGGCCCTGCCTGCCGCGCAACGGCTGGCCGGGGATCAGGGCATCATCCACCTGCTGGGGATCGTGCATGATTTCGGCAGCTCGATGGTGGCGACTTTTCTGCCCAAGGGATACGAACAGACCGTGTTGCAGCAGATGAAGCAGGCGCTGGACGATTTCGCCAGCCGCCATTTTCCCGACGAGGCGCGGGTGCAGATCCATGTGGGCCACGGCCATGTGGCGGAAACGATCCTCAAGGCGGCGGTCAGGTACAAGGCGGATCTGATCGTCATGGCCAGCGACAATCCCGACGAATTGCGCAGCATCCGTGTCAGCCGCGACGTGAACGCGGTGGTGCGGCACTCGCCCGTGTCCGTGATGGTGGTACGTTAAAGAATGCAGACCGATATTCAGATCGCCCGCGCCGCAACCAAGCGGCCCATTGCCGATGTCGCCGCCCGCCTTGGCCTGACCTATGACCAGATCCTGCCCTATGGCCATGATAAGGCCAAGATCACCCATGAGGCGCTGGCCGGGCTGACCGGCACCGACGGGCGGCTGATTTTGGTGACCGCCATCAACCCCACCCCGGCGGGCGAGGGCAAGACGACCACCACCGTGGGTCTGGGCGACGCGCTGAACCGCATCGGCCACCGCGCCACGATCTGCATCCGCGAGGCCAGCCTTGGCCCCAATTTCGGCATGAAGGGCGGGGCGGCCGGCGGAGGCCGCGCGCAGATCGTGCCGATGGAGGATATGAACCTTCATTTCACAGGCGATTTCCATGCCATCACCTCGGCCCATAACCTGCTGGCCGCGATGATCGACAACCATATCCACTGGGGCAATGCGCTGGATCTGGACACGCGGCGGATCAGCTGGCGGCGGGTCATGGACATGAACGACCGCGCGCTGCGTGATGTGGTGGTGGGTCTGGGCGGACCAGCCAACGGGTTTTCCCGCCAGTCGGGGTTCGACATCACCGTCGCCAGCGAGGTCATGGCGATCCTGTGCCTGGCGCGCGATCTGGCCGATCTGCAGGACCGGCTTGGGCGCATCGTCATTGGGGAAACCCGCGACCGCCAGCCTGTGACGGCGCGCGACCTGAAAGCCGATGGTGCGATGACCGTGCTGCTGAAGGACGCGCTGCAGCCGAACCTTGTCCAGACGCTGGAAAACAACCCGGCGCTGGTTCACGGCGGGCCTTTCGCCAATATCGCCCATGGCTGCAACAGCGTCATCGCCACCCGCGCCGCCCTGCGCCTGTCCGATTATGTCGTGACCGAGGCGGGTTTCGGTGCCGATCTGGGGGCCGAGAAATTCCTTAACATCAAATGCCGTCTGGCGGGGCTGGCCCCTGCGGCGGTGGTGCTGGTGGCGACGATCCGGGCGTTGAAGATGAATGGCGGCGTGGCCCGCGCCGATCTGGGGACCGAAGATGTGGCGGCGGTCACCCAAGGCTGTGCCAATCTGGGCCGCCATATCGAGAACATCCGCAGCTTTGGCCTGCCGGTGGTGGTGGCGCTGAACCATTTCGATGGCGATACCGAGACCGAGATTGCGGCCCTGCAGGACTATTGTGCGGGGCAGGGGGTGCAGGCGATTCTGGCCCGCCACTGGGCGATGGGTGGCGAGGGCGCGACCGATCTGGCTCGCGCGGTCGTCGATCTGGCCGAAGGCGGCGCCCAGTTCGCGCCGCTTTATCCCGACGACCTGCCCTTGTGGGACAAGATCGAAACCGTCTGCACCCGCATCCACCACGCCGCCCGGATCGAGGCCGCCCCTGGCATCCGCGAACAGCTGGCCGCATGGGAGGCGGCGGGCCATGGCCGCATGCCCGTCTGCATCGCCAAGACGCAATACAGCTTCTCGACCGATCCCACCCTGCGCGGTGCGCCCACGGGTCATGTCATTCCGGTGCGAGAGGTGCGGCTGAACGCGGGTGCGGGCTTTGTCGTGGCGATCTGCGGGCAGATCATGACCATGCCCGGCCTGCCGCGCAGCCCTGCGGCCGAGGTGATCGGGCTGGACGATCTGGGACAGGTCGAGGGGTTGTTCTGACGCCAGCCCGACGGCACCCGACCGGCCCCCTGCCGCGACGGCGCCGGATTGCGCCTTGCGCGCGGGCAGGCTAAAGCGCGTCCATGACAAACCGCCCCGACCTTCCGCCCGAGATCGCCCGCCGCCGGACCTTTGCGATCATTTCGCATCCCGACGCGGGCAAGACCACGCTGACCGAGAAATTCCTTCTGTATGGTGGCGCCATCCAGATGGCCGGACAGGTGCGCGCCAAGGGCGAGGCGCGGCGGACCCGGTCGGATTTCATGAAGATGGAACAGGACCGGGGGATCTCGGTCTCGGCCTCGGCCATGTCCTTCGATTTCGACGGGCATCGTTTCAATCTGGTCGACACGCCCGGTCACAGCGACTTTTCCGAGGACACCTATCGCACGCTGACGGCGGTCGATGCGGCGATCATGGTGATCGACGGCGCCAAGGGCGTCGAATCCCAGACCCGCAAGCTGTTCGAGGTCTGTCGGCTGCGCGATCTGCCGATCCTGACCTTCTGCAACAAAATGGACCGCGAATCGCGCGACACGTTCGAGATCATCGACGAGATTCAGGAAAATCTGGCCATCGACGTGTCGCCGGTCAGCTGGCCCATCGGGGTCGGGCGCGACTTCATCGGCTGCTATGACATGCTGGCCGACCGGTTGGAGCTGATGGACCGCGCCGACCGCAATAAGGTGGCCGAAAGCATCTCGATCAACGGGCTGGACGATCCGTTGCTGGCCCAGCATGTGCCCGCGGCTTTGCTGACCAAGCTGCGCGACGAGGTCGAGATGGCCCGCGAACTGCTGCCCGCCTTTGACCGCCAGTCATTCCTTGAGGGTCACATGACCCCCATCTGGTTCGGCAGTGCGATCAACAGCTTCGGCGTGCAGGAGCTGATGAAGGGCATCCGCAGCTATGGCCCGC
Source organism: Paracoccus nototheniae (assembly GCF_004335005.1). Classification (GTDB taxonomy): domain Bacteria; phylum Pseudomonadota; class Alphaproteobacteria; order Rhodobacterales; family Rhodobacteraceae; genus Paracoccus; species Paracoccus nototheniae. Next base: position 11,727 of record NZ_RQRT01000046.1, read on the forward strand.
CGCCGCAGCCGCAGAACGCCGCCGAACGCGAAATCGCGCCCGAGGAAAAATCCGTCACCGGATTCGTTTTCAAGGTGCAGGCTAACATGGACCCCAAGCATCGCGACCGGGTGGCCTTTGTGCGTCTGGCCTCGGGGCATTTCGAACGCGGTATGAAGATGGTGCATGTGCGCACCAAGAAACCAATGGCGGTGTCGAATCCGGTGTTGTTTCTGGCCGCCGACCGCGAGCTGGCCGAAGAGGCCTGGGCAGGCGACATCATCGGCATCCCGAACCACGGGCAGTTGCGCATCGGCGACGCGCTGACCGAGGGCGAGGCGTTGCGCTTTACCGGTATTCCCAGCTTTGCGCCGGAATTGCTGAACAGCGTGCGCGCGACCGACCCGATGAAGGCCAAGCATCTGGAAAAGGCCCTGATGCAGTTCGCCGAGGAAGGCGCGGCCAAGGTCTTCAAGCCCGCGATCGGGTCGGGCTTTATCGTCGGCGTGGTGGGGGCGCTGCAATTCGAGGTGCTGGCCAGCCGGATCGAACTGGAATACGGGATCCCTGTCCGCTTCGAGGGCAGCCAGTTCACCAGCGCCCGGTGGGTCACCGGTCCCAAGGCCAAGGTCGATGCCTTTGCCGAGGTGAACAAGGGCCATCTGGCCCATGATCACGACGGCGATCTGGTCTATCTGACCCGCCTGCAATGGGATATCGACCGGATCGGCCGCGATCACCCCGAGATCAGGCTGACCGCGACCAAGGATATGATGGTCTAGGCGAAATCCATCCCGTCCAGCTCGTTGCCCTGTTCATCCACCGGATGGCACCAGACGGTAAAGCCGGTCAGGGTATGGGCGCCAAAGCTGTTCATCAGCGGCACATCGGCGGCGTCATGGCCCCGTGCGACGACGACGCGGCCCTTGCGCGGCTCATTGTTGCGCGGATCGAAGGTGTACCACTTGCCGGACAGATAAACCTCGGTCCAGGCGGCGAAATCCATCGGCGCATCGACCTTGGGCACGCCGATATCGCCGACATAGCCGTTCACATAACGGGCAGGAATGTTCATCGCCCGCAGATAGGCCAGCCCCAGATGGGCAAAATCGCGGCAGACACCGATGCCGCCCTGACGCGCGCCCGCCGCGGTGCGATAAACCGATGCGGTGCCGTAATCGAATTGCAGCAGCCCGTGGACGTGATCGACGACCGCCTGAACGCGGGTCCAGCCGGGGGTCACGTTGCCGAACAGATCCCAGGCCTCCTGGCTGACCAGATCGTTTTCGACATAGCGGGATGCGGTCAGGAACCCCAGAACCTCGTCCGGCAGATCCTCGGCCCGCAATTCCTGCGCAGCCGGGTTGATCTCGTCCCAATCGCCGCCATCCTGCAGGGTCACATCGCCGCGCAAGGTGAAATTGCCTGCCGGCGCGACCATGCGCCGACAGATATTGTTATAACGGTCATAGTAATTGTGGACCGGTACGGACGGGTCGGTCGATACCTGCTCTTCCCCGATGAAATCGCGATGACGTGCGATCTCGGGGGCCACCATAAAGATCAGCGGCGTCGGCTGCGTGACCGAGATGCTGATTTCGTGCCCGACCCGGACGCGCATCAGGCCACCGAGGCGGTCATGGTGATCTCGGCATTCAGAAGCTTCGAGATCGGGCAACCGGCTTTGGCTTTTTCGGCCACTTCCAAAATCTTGGCCTCATCCGCATCTGCGGTGATCGTGGTGGTCAGATGGGCCTTCTTGACGGCGAAACCGTCGCCCTCCTTGTCCATCGAGATGTCCGAGGTCGTCTCGATCGAGACGCCGGTGACGCCTTCCTGTTCCAGCATCATCGCCAGAGCCATTGAGAAGCACGAGGCATGGGCCGCGCCCACAAGCTCCTCGGGGTTGGTGCCGGGGGTCTCTTCGAAACGGGTGTTGAAGCCATAGGGCAGGGCGTTCAGCGCGCCCGACTTGGTCGAAACCTGGCCTTTGCCCTCTTTCAGGCCGCCATTCCATTTCGCGGATCCGGTGCGGGTGATCATGGTGGTATCCTCCTTTGATGTCACTCTTGCGCGGTCAACGCAGCGACACCAGTCAAGGTTCAGAAACCAGTCTTCATCAGGCGGTGATGTTCGGAAATCGCGTAACGATCGGTCATGCCTGCGACGTAATCCAGCACCAGACGTGCGCGTCCGGTCTGATCGTCCATCGCCAGGGCCGCCTCGCGCCATTGGTCGGGCAGGCGGTCGGGATGATCCAGATACAACGGAAACAGATCGTTCAGCATCACCGTCACCCGTTCGCGTTCCACCACCACCGACGGGGCGCGGTACATGCGCTGGAACAGAAAGGACTTGATCGCCTTGATGTTCTGATACAGCGGCTTGGAAAAGCGGATGATCGGGCCGTCCATCGCCCGGATCTCGTCCGCGCTTTGGGGTTGCAGCGCGGCCAGCCGGTTCTGAGCCACGGCGATCACATCCTCGACCATGACGCCAAAGACCCGGCGCAGCGCCTCATAGCGCCGCCGGGTGGGGTCCAGTCCGGGGTACAGGCGGTCGACCTCGGCAAAAGCCGGGCCGATGACGGGCAGCTCGGACAGCTCTGCCTCGGTGAACAGGCCCGCGCGCAGCCCGTCATGCAGGTCGTGGTGGTTATAGGCGACGTCATCGGCCACCGCCGCCACCTGCGCCTCGGCCGAGGCATTGGTGTGCAGCTCCAGATCCCATTGGGCATTCACATCGGCCAGCGCATAGGGCAGATCGCCGGTGATGGGGCCGCCCGCCGGGCTTGTCCCGGCAATAGGACCGTTATGCTTGGCGATCCCTTCCAGCGATTCCCATGTCAGGTTCAGCCCGTCGAAATCGGCATAATGCCGTTCCAGCCGCGTCACGATGCGCACAGCCTGTGCATTGTGGTCGAACCCGCCATAGGGCGCCATCAGGACGGCCAGCGCATCCTCGCCGGTATGGCCGAAGGGGGGGTGGCCCAGATCATGGGCCAGCGCCACGGTTTCGGCCAGATCGGTGTTCAGGCCCAGCACGCCCGCGATGGTGCGGGCGACCTGCGCCACCTCGATCGTGTGGGTCAGGCGGGTGCGGAAATAATCGCCGCGCCAGGCATCGCCGTCATGTTCGACGAAGACCTGCGTCTTGTGCTTCAGCCGCCGGAAGGCGCTGGAATGGATGATCCGGTCGCGATCGCGCTGCCACGGAGAGCGGAAGGTGGACAGGCTTTCGGCATGAAGACGGCCCCGGCTGTCGCGGGGCTGGCAGGCAAAGGGCGCGAGTTCGGTCACGGCTGTTTCGGTCACGGGGACAGGGCCTTCCTTGCGGGGCGATGCTGCGGACCCTATATTCAAGGATAACCGCCGCATACGGGAACGCCCCATGAACCTGCCCCCCAAAGTCACCGAACGCGCCTTTGAACGCCTGTCCCAGATCAATGCCGGGAAAGAGGCCGCGCCCCTGCGCGTGGCCGTGCTGGGCGGCGGCTGTTCGGGTTTTCAGTATGATATCCGGATGGACGTGCCCGAGGCCGACGATCTGGTTCTGGAACAGAACGGGCAGCGCGTGGTCGTCGATCCGGTCTCGCTGCCCTATCTGGCGGGTGCGGTGATCGATTTCACCGATGAGCTGATCGGTGCTAAATTCGTCATCGAAAACCCCAATGCCAGCAGCAGCTGCGGCTGCGGCACGTCCTTTTCGATCTGATCGCAGGCCGGCCTGGGCGCGGGGCCTGTCTAATCGCAGGGCCTGCTGCGCGTGGACAGCTGCGGGTCCAGCCAGCGCAGCGCGGTCCCGGCGGGCGTGGTTTCGGTCACCCGGTCCAGCGTCCATTCCGCGATCTGGCAGGTCACCCGGTCCTGACGATGGGCGATGGTCAGGCGGCTTTCGTTTCGCGTCAAGGTGATCGCCTGACCCTGACGCCGGTTGCCGGTGATGCGAAAGGGCAGGGGGTCGGGCAGGATCACGGCCGGGGTGCCGAACAGATCATCAGGCCCCTGCCAGTCATCCGGCGCCCCCTGCGCCAGCCCCAGATGGTGATCGCCGGGCGGGACCAGCAGGCGCAGCACCCCGCCGCCCCGCAGATACCCGCTTATCACCGGTTGACCATCGGCATCGCCCAGCAGGATTGCGGTATCCGCGCCCTCGGGTGCGCGGACCTGCAGCGGGATCGTCGCGGGCAGGGGGCTGGTCTTGGCCAGCAGCCCGGTGGGCGGGCGCGTCTCCGCTAGCGCGGGCAGCGCGATCAGGGACAGGATCAGGGTCAGGACGCGGATCATCGGGGCCTTTCACGGGCGGTTCCGGTTGCCAAACGCATAAGGCCCGCTAAAGATGCGCCTCATGAAAATCGCAAGCTTCAACATCAATGGCGTCAAGGCCCGCGTGCAGGCGCTGACCGACTGGCTGGCGTCCACCGATGCCGATCTGGTCGTCCTGCAGGAAATCAAATCCGTCGACGAGGGATTCCCGCGCGAGCATTTCCAGGATCTGGGCTGGCAAGTGGAAACCCACGGGCAAAAGGGCTTTAACGGCGTCGCGATCCTGTCGCGCCTGCCGTTGGAGGATGTGACCCGCGGCCTGCCCGGCGACGATGCCGACGAACAGGCCCGTTATATCGAGGCGACGGTGGTGGGCACCCATGCCATCCGCATCGCAGGCCTCTATCTGCCCAATGGCAATCCCGCGCCGGGGCCGAAATACGATTACAAGCTGGCCTGGATGGAACGCCTGCGCCTGCGCGCCGCCGAGCTGCTGGCGCTGGAAATGCCGGTGATCATGCTGGGCGATTACAACATCATCCCCGAGGCCCGAGACGCCGCCCAGCCCCAGAAATGGACCGATGACGCGCTGTTTCTGCCGCAAAGCCGCGCGGCCTTTCGGACCATCGTCAATCAGGGCTGGACGGACGCCGTGCGCATCCGCGACCCGTGGGGCACGCGCGGGCCCTTCACCTTCTGGGATTATCAGGCCGGGGCTTGGAACAAGGATGACGGCATCCGCATCGACCACATGCTGCTGTCGCCGCAGGCCGCCGATCTGATGATCGAGACCGGCGTCGACCGCGACGCGCGGGCGGGCGAAAAACCAAGCGACCATGTGCCGGTCTGGGTGCGTCTGGCGGCCTGAGGGTCATGACCCGCGGCCGCGAACGGCCTCAGATCACCAGCACGCCGGAATGCTTGGCCTTGTGTTCGGGTTCGACATGGATGGTGACCTGCGCGTCGGGCAGGCGGGCCATGATGCTGGCCTCGACCCGGTCGCAGATCTCATGCGCATCGGTCACGGTGGTCTGGCCGTCGACGACCAGATGAAAGTCGATGAAGGTCACCGCGCCCGCATGGCGGGTGCGCAGGTCATGCGCCTCCAGCGCGCCCGAGGCCTTGTCCGAGATGATCTCGCGGATCACCGCCAGCGTGGTTTCGGGCACGGCCTCGTCCATCAGGCCCGACAGGGACGCGGCCATCACCTTCCACCCCGACCACAGGATGTTGACGCCCACCAGCATCGCCAGCGCCGGGTCCAGCACCGACCAGCCGGTCGTCACCGCCAGCCCAACGCCCAGCAGCACCCCGCCGGATGAAATCACGTCCGACAGCAGATGCTTGCCATCCGCCACCAGCGCGGGCGATCGCAACCGCCGCCCCTGCCGCAGCAAGATCCAGCACCAGATCGCGTTCAGCACGCCCGCGCTGGCATTGATCGCCATTCCCAGCCCCGCATCGGCGATGTCCCGGGGGTTCTGAAAGGCATGCCACGCCTCGCGCAGGATCAGCAGCGCGGCCGAGATGATCAGCACGCCTTCCAGCACGGCACTGAAAAATTCCGCCTTGTGATGTCCATAAGGGTGGCCCGGATCGGCGGGGCGTTGCGCCACCCGGATCGCGATCAGCGCGGCAATCGCGGTCGCGACGTTCACGATGCTTTCCAGCGCGTCCGACAACAGCGCGACCGATCCGGTCAGTCGCCATGCCAGCGTCTTCAGCGCCAGCACGACCACACCGACCAGGATGCTGCCAGCGGCGATTTTCAATGTGGTTGACACGAGGTCCGGCCCCTTTGCGCGATTGCACGTTCCGTGTCTGGCCAGCATTTGTCAGAACCGCGACACAATGCCAAGCCGAACCGTCGCCCGTGGTTAAGGCTGAGCGCCCCGAAAAGAGGGCTGCGGGTTTTTGATTGACTGATCACTCAATTCATATCAAGGTTAGGGCATCAAACAAAACCGTGGCGCTGTCGCGTCGCGCCGGTCGTTCCCGGACGGTCGCTGGCCTTGGTCTGCGGCGGATCGGGGCAGGCCGGTTGCCCGTCAACCCTTTGGATGACGAAGAAGGATCGCCCATGACGCCTATCATCACTGTCGCCTATCTCTCTGTTCTGGCCTGCGCGCTGTTCGTCCTGATCCGCTGGCCCCGCCTGCGGCTGCAGGGAGAAGAGCCCGTCGGCCTGTTCACGCTGATCGCCCTGCTGTTCACCGCCGGTCTGGACATGGGTCTGGTCATGCTGCCGCTGGCCGAATTCCCGATTTACGAGGAAGACGCCGCATTCGGGTTCACCAATGCCCTGGCCGTCGAGTTCGGGATGTGGGGGCCGCTGGTCTGGCTGATGTATTTCGTCGCCACCTTTTACTTCATCGCCCTCGAGCCGCGCCTGAAACTGTTCGAGATCGGCGTCGTCAAATGGGTCTATAACCTGACCGTTATCGCGACCTGTTCGTTCACCTGCTATCTGTTCATGACGAACCTGCCCACCTATGCGCCGGGCCTGTCGCAGGGCGCGGTCTGGGCGCTGGTGGTGGTGGTGATCGCCACTGCCGTCATCAGCAGCGGCAATATGGCGATCATGAAATGGCTGGCGATCCTGTCCAGCTATGGGTTCGGGATGCTGGCCTTTACCGCGCTGGCGATGATCGCCTTTGTTTATGCCCGTGTCGATATGGGCGATTTCTTTCGCAATGTCGGACTGTTGGCCGATTATTTCGTGCACCTGCCGCGCTTTGCGGTGCCCATCTCGGATTATCACGAGTTCTACCTGTTCTGGTGGTTCGCCTGGTCCATCATGATCGGGCAATTCGTGGCGCGGTTCGTGGGCGGGCTGATGGTCTGGCATCTGGCGCTGGCGATGGTGGCCCTGCCTGCGATCCCCCTGGGGCTGTGGTTTTCGGTCCTGTTCGTCTATCATCAGGGGGGCGTCGTGATCCCCGGCTGGCTGAACTGGTTCATGATCGCGGTCGGCGTGGTGTTCGTCATCAATTCGCTGGACAGCCTGATCCGGCTCTATTCCGCCAATCTGGGCTGGTCGCGCGACAATCTGGGCGATCGCCGGTATTATCCGCTGCATTTCGGGCTGCAGCTGGCGCTGGTCGGGGCCTATGTGTTCACGCCGTTCCAGATCCAGTGGGTCGGCCTGATCGTCGCCGGGCTATACGGGGTCATCTATGTGATGCTGGCGGGGCGCATTGCGCGGCTGGACGGGATCGGGCGCAGCCCTGCGGCATAGATCCTGGCCAAGACAAAGGCGCCGCCCCGGCAAGGGACGGCGCCTGTCGGTGTCGTGAAAGCGCGTCTGCCGTCAGGTATCGTCGCGGTCGTCGCCATCATCGCCAAAGCGGGCATCGTCGGAATATTCATCCTCGCCCTCGCCCACGAATTTCGACGATAGCGCGATCGAGTGATTGTCATGGACGGGATCCATCACGACATCCGACGGGATCTCTCCGGTCAGCCATTCGCGCAGCTCTTCGCGGATTTCTTCGGGCTCCTGTCCGGTCGCCTCGACCAGATAGGCGACGAAGGCGCGCTGGTCGCCGTCGATCTCGTCCAGATCGCTGTCGTCGGCCTCGGGCCATTTGTCGATGATCGCCTCGTAGAAGGCCGACCAGTTAGCCTGAACATGGTGCCATTTCATCAGTAACCTCCTGTCGGAAGGCCGCCCTGCGCCCATCGCGCGGCCCCGGTAATATCCTCGCCGACGCCGGCGACGGTGTTGCATCCTGCCAGTAAGCCGCAGGCCAGCACTGTAACCCAAATCATCCGCATCAGTTCGTCTCCTGCCACCAGACTTCGGGCAAAAAGCCCGGCCAGTCCCCGTAAACCGGTATTTCGTCGGGATAGTTCAGATCTTTCGCATGGGCCAGCCGTGAAACGGGCGAAAAGCTGACCGGGATCACATAGCGCCCCGTGGTCAGAACCCGGTCCAGCGCCTGCACTGCGGCGGTGAAATCCTCGGCCGTGTCGGACCCGACCATGGCGTCGATCATCGCGCCCGCAGCGGGGCTGTCCATGCCCATCCAGTTGCGGCTGCCGGGCGTCGTGACCCCGTCCGCACCCCAGTACAGCCGCTGTTCGCTGCCCGGGGACAGCGACAAGCCGCGTTCGTACCATGTCATGTCGAACTGATAGTTGTTCGTGCGTTCCACATATTGCGCCGCATCGGTCAGCGTCAGGCGCGGGGTGATCCCAAGCGGGCGCAGCGCCTCGACATAGATGTTCACGATCTGGCGGGTCTCGGATCCGCTGCGCATGGCAGAGCCGTTCTGGTTCAGCAAAATCTCGAAATCGAAGGTCTGGCCCTGATCGTTTTTCAACTGGCCATCCTGAATGGTCCAGCCCGCCTCAGCCATGAGCGCCAGCGCGCGGCGCACGGCGGCGCGGTCCATCGCCCGGTCCGATCCTTCGGGCAGGGCATAGCCCTCCAGCGCGCCGGGGGGAAGGCTGTCCGCAAAGGGCGCCAGCAAGTCCGCCACCCGGCCCGCGGCAGGCCCGTCATCCATTCCCAGCACGGAATTCGAGAAATAGGACGCGATGCGCGGATCGGCCCCGCCATTCAGGGTCTGGTTGATGAAGCGGAAATTGAACATCTCGATCATCGCCTGTCGGACCCGCCAATCGGCAAAGATCGGGTTGCGGGTGTTCATCACCAGCCCGACGATCCCCGAGGGGCGTTCGTTCGCGATCTCGGCCTTGATCACATCGCCGCGCGTGACCAGAGGAAAGTCATATTCGCTGGCCCAGTTCTGGGCCGACAATTCGCGCCAGACGGTGACCTCGCCGGCCTTGAAGGCCTCGAACATGGCATTGGCATCGCCGAAATAATCGTATCGGATCACGTCGAAATTATTCACCCCCGCCATCAGCGGCAGATCGCGGCCCCAGTAATCGGGATTGCGGCGAAAGGTGATCGCGCGGCCCGGATCGACCCGGTCGATGACATAGGCGCCGCTGCCGATGGGCGGTTCCAGCGTCGAGTCGGCGAAATCCTTGCCCGCCCATTGGGCCTGTTTCAGGATCGGGCGCAGGCCCATCAGCAACGGCAATTCGCGGTCGGCTTCGGTGAAGGTCAGCCGGACTTTGCGCGGGCCGGTGGCCTCGATCGCGGCGACCTTGGACCATGCGGCCAGATAGCGGGGATGACCCTCGGTCCCAAGCGTCTCGTATGACCAGATCACGTCTTCGACAGTGACCGGGCTGCCATCGGAAAACGCGGCCTCGGGGCGCAGGGTGAATTCGACCCAGGTGCGGTCGGGCGCCACCTCGATCGTCTCGGCCAGCAGGCCGTACAGCGTGAACGGCTCGTCGATCGACCGCATCATCAGCGATTCGCTGACATGGACGCCCACGCCCCATGCCGCATTGCCTTTCAGAACCCAGGGCTTGAGGCTGTCGAATCCCCCCGGCTCGGCCAGCCGAATCGTTCCCCCTTTCGGGGCGTCCGGATTGGCATAAGGCAGGTGATCGAACCCCTGTGGCAGGGCAGGTTCTCCATAGATTGCAATGCCATGGGCGGGTTCGGCAACGCTTGCCAGAGGCATTGCTGCAACACCGGCCAGCAGGGTGCCCAGCCCCGCAACCATGCCGCCGAGCGCATGATTGTTCAGGTTTTCGAAGATTCGCATCGCCTGCCGCCTTGTCGTTTCTTGTTTGGCCGCATTATCAACAGGCTTGGCCGGGGGGCGTCAACCAAGCGCGCAAGATCGCTGTTGGACTCGGGCGGTTCCTCGCGTATAAATGACCCACTGCTCGATAGGTTTCTTGCCTGTATGAAACCTGCCTCATGACTTGCGCCCGCCTTGTGCGGGCGCCTTTTTTTTTCCATGCTCCGCCGGTCAAACCGGCCCTGCGCGCCTTGTCGCCTGCGGCCCAGTCAAGGAGCAGCCGATGTTTCAGAAATTCCTGAAGGGCAAGACCGCCGTGGTCACCGGGTCCAATTCCGGGATCGGTCTGGGCGTGGCCGAACGTCTGGCCCATGCGGGTGCCGATGTGGTGCTGAACAGCTTTACCGACAGTGATGACGATCGCGCGCTGGCCGAAAAGCTGGCCGCCGAACATGGCGTGACGGTCCGCTATATCCGCGCCGACATGTCCAAGGGCGACGATTGCCGGGCGCTGATCGCGGCGGCGGGGGCCTGCGACATCCTTGTGAACAATGCGGGCATCCAGCATGTCGCCGCGATCCCGGATTTTCCGTCCGAGAAATGGGATGCGGTGATCGCGATCAATTTGTCCTCGGCCTTCCACACCACGGCGGCGGCGCTGCCCTTGATGCGCAAGGCGGGCTGGGGGCGGGTGATCAACATCGCATCCGCCCATGGGCTGACCGCCAGCCCCTATAAATCGGCCTATGTCGCGGCCAAGCATGGCATTGTCGGGCTGACCAAGGTGACCGGTCTGGAAACCGCAAGAGAGCCGATCACCGCCAATGCCATCTGTCCGGGCTATGTGCTGACCCCGCTTGTGGAATCGCAGATCCCCGACACGATGGCGAAATACGGCATGGACCGCGACGAGGTCATCGAAAAAGTCCTGCTGGAACGTCAGCCCTCCAAGGAATTCGCCACCACCGATCAACTGGGCGATACCGCCGTGTTCCTGTGCAGCGATGCGGCGGCACAAATCACCGGCACGACGATCAGCGTCGATGGCGGCTGGACCGCACTCTGACATCGGCGGAACCGCAGACCGCCCCGGATCGTTGCGCTTCACCATTATGTGAGGAGAAGGTGATGAAGGGTATCGTGGCGTGGTTTCTGGGGGTTCCGGTCGTTGTGATCGTCGTCCTGTACGTTCTCGGCGTCTTTTGACGTAAAAAAAACGCCCCGCGGTTGCGGGGCGTTTTTCATTCGGAAAAGGCAGATCAGTTCAGGCTGTTCTGGATCGTCTGCATGTCGGAATTCGTCAGCGTCTTGGCGACTTCCTTGCGCAGACGCATCTGCAGTTCCTTGTGATAATGCTTGCGCATGATCCCAAGCGTCGAGGGATCGGCGATGATCGCGATATCCTCGATCTTGTTCTTCAGGACCATCGCATTCAGGTGCTTGGTCAGCTGAATGGCGAAACCGGCCTCTTCCTCGTCACGGGGCGAGATTTCGTCCAGCTTCGCGCTTGGGCCTTGGGTCAGGCTGTCGGGCGTGACTTTCTCTGTCTCGGACAGTTCCAGCCCCTGCTTGGCGTTGTTGCGATAGATGGTGGCGGAATGGCCGTCTGCGACGACCACCACAGCTTTGTGGGGCAGCATTGAAAGCTCCTTCTTGACTGCTCGTTCGGGGCCTCAACGCGGGGCGGGCGGGCCTAGTTGCAGCCCTCGCAAAAGCGGCGGATGCGCGCCACCGCATCGACCAACACCTCATCCGCCGTCGCGTAGGAGATGCGGAAATGCGGCGACAGGCCAAAGGCCGCGCCAAAGACGACCGCCACGCCCTGTTCGTCCAGCAACGCATTGGCAAAAGCCTCGTCGTTGTCGATCAGCGTGCCGCCCGCGCTGGTTTTGCCGATCAGCCCGGCCATCGACGGATAGACATAGAACGCCCCCTGCGGCACCGGGCAGTCGAGGCCCGGGCAGGCGTTCAGCCCCGCCACCACCAGATCGCGGCGCCGCTGGAACACCGCGCGGCTGTCGCGGATGTAATCCTGTGGGCCGGTCAGCGCGGCCTCGGCGGCATATTGGCTGATCGAGCTGGGATTGCTGGTCGATTGCGACTGCAGCTTGGCCATCGCCTTGATCAGAACCTCGGGGGCGGCGCCATAGCCGATCCGCCAGCCGGTCATGGCATAGGATTTGCTGACCCCGTTCATGGTCAGCACCCGGTCCTTCAGGCGCGGCTCGACCTCTGCGGGCGTGCAGAATTCGAAATCGTCGAACACCAGATGCTCATAGATGTCATCGGCCAGCACCCAGACCTGGGGATGGCGCAGCAGCACATCGCACAGCGCCAGCATGGCTGCGCGGTCATAGCCCGCCCCCGAGGGGTTCGAGGGCGAATTCAGGATCAGCCATTTGGTGCGCGGCGTGATCGCCGCCTCCAGCGCCTCTGGCGTCAGCCGGAACCCGGCGGCCTGATCGCATTCCACGATGACCGGCGTCCCGCCCGCCAGCAGCACCATGTCGGGATAGCTGACCCAATAGGGGGCGGGCACGATCACCTCGTCGCCCTCCTCCAGTGTGGCCATCAGCGCGTTGAACAGGATCTGCTTGCCACCGGTGCCCACGGTGATCTGCGCGGACGTGTAATCCAGCCCGTTTTCCCGCGCGAACTTGTCCACGATGGCCCGTTTCAGGCTGGGCGTGCCGTCAACCGCGGTATAACGCGTATGGCCCGCATCGATCGCGGCCTTGGCGGCCTCGCGGATCGACAAAGGCGTGTCGAAATCGGGTTCGCCTGCCGACAGGCTGATGATGTCGCGGCCCTCGGCCTTCAACGCGGCGGCGCGGCCGGTCATGGCGATCGTGGGAGAGGGCTTGATCCGGGCCATCCGGTCGGAAATGAACGCCATGCGGGCACCTTTCGTCTGTCGGTTTGAACTGTCGGCCCGCATGGCATACGCTGGTGCACACAGTGCCACAAGCGGGGGACGCGACCGATGGACAGCTATGCCGAGCCGATGGCCACCCTGGGCGACCGCCTGACGGCTGCGCGCGAAGGCGCCGGTCTGCCGATCGCCGCCATGGCCGAGGCGCTTGGCCTGCGCCCCGAAACCCTGGAAGGGTGGGAGGTCGATCAGGCCGAACCCACCGCCAGCCTGATGGGACGGATCGCCACAGTCACCGGCGTATCGCCCGTCTGGCTGTTGACGGGGCAGGGTCCAGGCCCGAAAGACGATCATGCGGGGGCCCTGATGCGGGCCGAGCTGGCCGATCTGCGCCGTCTTCTGGCCGAGGCCAGCGCCCGCGTCGAACGTCTGGAAGAGGCATTGTCGCATGGCTGAGACGACCGAGACCGCCCCGCACCGTCTGAAACGCCTGCATATGCGCAGCTGGCGGCGCGGGATGAAGGAAATGGATCTGATTCTGGGCCATTTCGCCGATGATCATCTGGCCGATCTGGGGCCGGACGATCTGGATCTGTACGAACGGATGCTGGCCGAGAACGATCAGGATCTGTATCTGTGGGTGACCGCCCGCATCGGCGAGGGGCCGGGCCCCGACCGGGGTGCGCCCGCGATGTTCGCACCTCTGCTGGACCGGATCGCGACCCATGCCGGGACGCGCTTTGCGGCAAGCCGTTAAAATCCAAGCTAACCTGTCCGGGATGCAGGCGAAATATCTGTGCGGAAATTAACCGAAGTTTGTTGGTTTTCCGGTCATTGTCCAGACAAGCCGAACTGGACAGGATCGACCGCCCATGCTTTCCCCTGCACCTCGCGACCCGCGACCGATCCGTGAATCCGTTCTGGCCGATATCCCGGTCGCCGAACTGACCGAGGCGTATCTTGAGACGTTGCAGCTGCTGGAGCGGATGCACCGGCTGATGCTGGATCTGGTCAAGGATGAATTCGAACGCCTGCGCCGGGGGGATCTGACGCCGGTGCAGGCGATGATCCTGTACAATCTGGGCGAGGCCGAGGTGTCGGCCGGCGAGCTGCGGTCTCGCGGCATGTATCAGGGATCGAATGTCAGCTATAATCTGAAAAAGCTGGTCGCGATGGGTTATGTCCATCACGAACGCTGCGATCTGGACCGCCGTTCGGTCCGCGTCCGGCTGACGCCCGACGGGCAGGAGATCCGCGATCAGGTCCGCCAGATGTTCATCCGCCATGCCGAAGGGCTGGCCATGTCGGGCGTTCTGGAAGACCCGCCGCTGGATCAGGTCAATCTGCAATGCCGCCGGATCGAACGGTTCTGGGTGGACCAGATCCGGTATATCTATTGACCGGGCGACTGACGGTGCATCCCCCCGCTCATGGGGTAATCCCCGGCCAATGACCTATGGCCGGGGGACTTGGCCTTACCAGCTGCCAGTGTTTTCCATGCTGGCCCAGGGCTCTTGCGGGGGCAGGGCATCGCCCTCTTGCAGCAGCTCGATCGAGATATTGTCGGGGCTGCGCACAAAGGCCATGTGGCCGTCGCGCGGGGGGCGGTTGATGGTCACGCCCGCATCCTGCAGCGTCTGGCACATCTCATAGATATTGCCGACCCGATAGGCCAGATGGCCGAAATGGCGGCTGTCCGACGGCAGGCCTTCGTCGCCATCCCAGTTATGGGTCAGTTCGACCGGGCATTCCGGCTGTCCCGGAGGCGCCATGAACACAAGGCTGAAGCGGCCCTTGTCATTGTCGATGCGGCGGGTCTCCTCCAGCCCCAGCAGGCGGAAAAATTCCATCGTCTTGTCAAGGTCCTGCACGCGGACCATCGTGTGAAGATAGCGGATGTTCATGGCATACTCCTGTCTTGTCGGCCCAGCCTGTCACGGCGGGTCACGCGCTTCAACACGCCATCACGGCGGTGCGTTCCGTGTTGTCCAGCCGGGTGAGTTGACTTAGGACAAGGGCCACCGCACCGCCCCAAAGGACCGTTCGCCATGCCCGTGACCCCCGACCAGCAGGCCGAGATCGACCAGCAGCGCAGCACCACCCGCCAGACCCTGCGCGCGGTGTCCGAAGGGATGGAGGCGCATCTTTATGTCGCCCATCCGGTGCTGGATCATGGTCTGGTGCGCGTCGTCGATTACATGGGCGACGATGCGGCGATCTGTCAGGCGGCGCGGGTCAGCTATGGCACCGGCACCAAGTCGGTGCAGAATGACGAAGGGCTGATCCGCTATCTGATGCGGCACTGGCATTCGACGCCCTTCGAGATGTGCGAGGTCAAGCTGCATGTTAAGTTGCCGGTTTTCGTCGCGCGCCAGTGGATCCGTCACCGCACCGCCAATGTGAACGAATATTCCGGGCGCTATTCGATCCTCGACCGGGAATTCTATATCCCCGCGCCCGAACATCTGGCCGCGCAATCCTCGCTGAACCATCAGGGCCGAGGCGAGGTGCTGCAGGGCGCCGAGGCCGCGCGGGTGCTGGACCTTCTGCGCGAGGATGCGATGCGCAGCTATGACAGCTATGAATCCATGCTGTCACAGGACGGCCAGCAGGGTCTGGCGCGGGAGCTGGCGCGCATGAACCTGCCCGCCAATATCTATACCCAGTGGTATTGGAAGGTCGATCTGCACAACCTGCTGCATTTCCTGCGTCTGCGTGCCGATGCCCATGCGCAATACGAAATCCGCGCCTATGCCGACGTGATCTGCGACATCACCCGCGATTGGGTGCCCGCCGCTTTCAATGCCTTCCGCGATTACCGGATGGACGCCGTCAGCCTGTCGGCGCAGGCCAAGACGGTGCTGAAGCGCCGTCTGGCAGGCGAAGTCGTGACGCAGGAGACATCGGGCATGGGCGCCCGGGAATGGCGCGAATTCCAGCAGATCTGGGACTGATCCGACCTTCACAAGACTGCCATCCTCATCAGACTGCCACCATCATCAGACCGGGGTCGCCACGCGGCCCCGGTTTTTGCATGTCGGCTGTCAAATTACGGCCCGCCCCAGTTGCAGCTCTGCAAGAGTAATGTAATAGCATCACAAAACCATGGAGTTTGCGATGCGCCCCCTTCTGCCCCTGATCCTTGCCGCCCCGATCCTTGCAGTCCTGAGCGCCACGCCCGCGCTTGCCGATGATGGCGTGCTGGATGTCGTCGCCCCGTTCGAGATCAAGGGCGCCGATCCCTCGACCTCGGGCAATATCCTGATCAAGATGGAGCTGGCCGAGACGCTGGTGAATGCCGCACCCGACGGGCGGTTGCTGCCGGGGCTGGCGACCGAATGGCAGGTGTCGGATGACGGATTGTCCTGGCTGTTCCGCCTGCGCCCCGATGTCCAGTTTCACGACGGCACGCCGATGACGGCCCAAGCGGTGGCCGATGCGCTGATCCATGCCCGCGCCAAGCCGGGCCTGCTGGACACCGCGCCCATCGCTACCATCGCCCCCGAAGGCGACGATCTGCGCATCACCCTGACTGAACCTTTTGCGCCTCTGCCCGCCGTCCTGTCGGAATATCGCGCGCTGATCATGGCGCCGGCCGCCTATGACGCCTTGGGGGTGGCGGTCGAGGTGATCGGCACCGGCCCCTATCGGCTGACCGCCATGGTCCAGCCCCTGTCGCTGGCCGCCGAACGGTTCGATGGCTATTGGGGCGAGCCCGCCCGTATCGACCGCGTCACCTATCAGGCCGTGGGCCGGGCCGAGACGCGCGCCCTGCTGGCCGAAAGCGGCGATGCCGATTACGTTTTCAATCTGGACCCGGCCTCGGTCCGCCGGCTGAGCGATGTGGACAGCGTCGAGGTTCTGTCGGTCCCCATCCCGCGGTCGCTGCTGATCAAGGTGAATGCGGGGCACCCGGCGCTGTCGGACCCGCGCGCGCGGCAGGCTTTGTCGATGGCCATCGACCGGCAGGGGCTGGCGCAGGCGATCCTGCGTTACCCTGCGGGCGCCGATCAGCTGTTCCCGCCCTCGGTCGCCCAGTGGCATGTCGAGGGGTTGGCGCCTTTGACCTATGACCCGGACGGGGCGCGCGCGCTGCTGGCCGATCTGGGCTGGACGCCCGGCCCCGATGGCATCCTGACCCGCGACGGCGAACGCCTCGGCCTGACGCTGACGACCTATCCCGACCGGCCCGAACTGCCGCTGTCGGCGGCGGTGATCCAGCAGATGCTGGGCCAGATCGGGGTCGCGGTCACCATCGATTCGACCAATTCCAGCGAAATCCCGGTGCGCCATGCCGATGGCTCGCTGGATCTGGCGCTGCTGGCGCGGAACTTCGCGCTGGTGCCCGATCCGATCGGCACGATCCTGACCGATTACGCGCAGGACGGCGATTGGGGCGCGATGGGCTGGCAGAATGCGGAGTTCACCACGCTGATCGTCGATCTGGCGGCAGGGCAGGGCGGCCAGTCGCAGCGCGATCGGGCGATGGGCATCCTGCAGGCGGAACTGCCGGTCATTCCGGTCGCCTGGTATCAGCAGACAGCCGCCGTCAGCCGCGGCGTGACCGGCGCGGTGATCGATCCGTTCGAACGCAGCATCGGCCTGTCGCAAATGGACTGGGTGCCCGAATGATGGGGAAAGCAATCACCGGGCAAGCAATCCTTGGGCCGGGCCCGATCCGCAACGCGGTCGCCTATCGGCTGGCGCAGGCGCTGGTCGTGGCGCTGCTGGTCGGCGTGCTGACCTTTCTGATGATGCAGGCGCTGCCGGGCGACATGGCCTTTCGCATTGCGGCGGGGCGATACGGTTATGACATGGTCGATGCGGCGGCGGCCGATGCGGTGCGGGCCGAGCTGGGGCTGGACCGCCCGGCATGGCAGGCCTTCCTGATCTGGCTGGGCGATCTGGCGCGGCTGGATCTGGGCGTCTCGGTTATCTCGGGGCGTCCGGTGATCGACGAGATCCGCCACCAGCTGGGCGCCAGCCTGCAACTGGCCGGGGTGGCGGTGCTGCTGTCGGCGCTGATCGGGCCGCCGCTTGGCATTCTGGCGGGTTTGCGGGCCGGGGGCTGGCTGGACCGGTCGCTGCTGGTCGTATCGTCCGCGCTGCGGGCGGTGCCGCAGTTCCTGATGGGGCTGATGCTGATCGTGCTGCTGTCGATCGAGCTGGGCTGGCTGCCTGCGGCGGGCCATGGCCGGGCCGAACATCTGATCCTGCCCGCGCTGACGCTGGCGCTTGGGCTGGCGGCGGTGTCTGCCCGGGTGGCGCGCGATGCGATGGCCGGGGTCGCGGCGCGGCCCTTTTATGCCTTTGGCCGCTGGAAGGGCCTGTCCGAGGGGCAGATGCTGCGCCGCCACGGTCTGCGCAATATCGGCGTCGCGCTGGTCACCTTTCTGTCGCTGCAATTCGTGATGCTGGTCGAAGGCGTGGTTGTGGTCGAGGCGATCTTCGGCTGGCCCGGCATCGGCCATGCGCTGGTCCATGCGATCTTCGGGCGCGACATCCCGATGGTGCAGGGCACGGCGCTTCTGCTGGGGCTGGGATTCGTGGCGCTGAACGCGGCGACCGACCTGTTGGCCCATCTGATCGACCCCAGAGGAGCCCGGACATGAGCCTTTCCGACGCCACCCTGACCCCCGCCCCGGCGCGGGGCCCGACGCGCGCGCAATGGGCGGGCGGGGCGATCCTGATCCTTGTCGCGGGCTTTGCATGGGGCGCGCCGCTGCTAGTGCCCGGCGACCCGCTTGGTCAAAGCCTGCTGAACAGCCTTGGCCCGCCCGATGCGGCGGCGCCTTTCGGCTATGACCATCTGGGACGCTCGCTGATGGCGCGGCTGGCGGCGGCTTTGCGGCTGTCGCTGGTGCTGGCGGCGGCGGCGGTGATCTCGGCCGGAATCCTTGGCGTGGCCCTGGGCGTGCTGGCCGCATGGCGGGGCGGCTGGACCGACCGGGGATTAAGCCTGATGTCGGACAGCGTGCTGGCACTGCCCGGCCTCTTGATGGTGCTAATCATGGGCGCGATCATCCCCGACACCGCGCTGGCCTTCTGGATCGGTCTGACGCTGGTTCTGTGGGTCGAATATTTCCGCCTGACCCGCGCCGCCTGCGCCCGCCTGCTGGCCGCGCCGGGGGTGCAGGCCAGCAGGCTGCTGGGCTTTGGGCCGGTCTATGTCTTTCGCCGCCATCTGTGGCCGGAGCTGGCGCCGATGCTGCTGACGGTCGCGGCCTTCGGGGCGGCGACGGCGATCATGCTGGTCGCGGCGCTTGGCTTCGTCAGCGTCGGCTTTCGCGCCCCGCGCCCCGAGCTGGGCCAGATGATGGTCGAGCTGCTGCCCTATTACCGCGAGGCACCGATGGCGCTGTTCGCCCCGGTCATCGCGATCTTTCTGACCATTCTGGCCCTGAACCTGATTGCCCAAGGACGCCGCGCATGAGTTTGCTGTTATCTGCCACCGACATCTCGGTCCATGCGGGGGGGCGGATGCTGGTCAGTCCCACCTCGCTGGCGCTGCAGGCGGGGTGTCCGCTGACCATTCTGGGCGAAACCGGATCGGGCAAAAGCCTGCTGGCGCAGGCGGTGATCGGCACGCTGCCGGGCGGCCTGTCCGCCCGCGGGCAGGTCCGGGTGTCGGGGCAGGTGCTGGACGCCGCCCGCCCGGGCGGTTTTCGCCCGCTATGGGGCCGCACGCTTGGGGTGCTGCCGCAGGAACCCTGGCTGGCGCTGGACCCGCTGATGCCCGCCAAGGCGCAGGTGGCCGAGGGGCATGCGCTGGTGCAGGGCGACCCCTGGGGACAGGCCCACATGGCGGCGCAGGATGATCTGGACCAGCTGGGGCTGGCGCAGGCGGGCGACCGGCGCCCCGGTCAGCTGTCCGGCGGCATGGCCCAACGCGTGGCCTTTGCCGCCGCCCGGGCCGGTGGCGCGCGCATCCTGATCGCGGACGAGCCGACCAAGGGCCTTGATGCCGACCGCCGGGACGAGATCTGCGCCCTGCTGCTGGCCGGGGCCGCGCGGGATGGCGGTTTGTTGACCATCACCCATGATCTGGCGCTGGCCCGGCAACTGGGCGGCGATCTGATGGTCGTGCTGGGCGGTCGGGTGATCGAACAGGGACCGGCGGCGCAGATCCTGTCGGCGCCCGGCCATGATTATACCCGCGCGCTGATCGCCGCCGACCCGGCCCGCTGGCCACGCCAGACGCCGCGCCCGGCCCAGGGCGCGCCGGTTCTGCAGGCATCGGACCTGTCGGCCAGCCGGGGCGGGCGGGTGCTGTTTTCGGGCGTGCATATCGCCCTGCATCCGGGCCAGATTCTGGGCGTCACCGGGCCAAGCGGCTGCGGAAAATCGACGCTTGGCGACACGCTGCTGGGTCTGGCGCGGCCCGATGCCGGCCATGTCACGCGCGCGCCGGGCGTGGCGGCGGTGCGGTATCAGAAGCTGTATCAGGATCCGCCAAGCGCTTTTCCCCGCGCGGTGACGCTTGGCCGGGCGCTGTCCGATCTGGTCGCGCGGCATCGTCTGGACCCGTCCCGCATCGCACCCCTGCTGGAGTGGTTGCGGCTGGCCCCCGGCCTGCTGACGCGCCGCCCCTCGGACGTCTCGGGAGGAGAGCTGCAGCGGCTGGCCCTGCTGCGCGTCCTGCTGCTGGACCCGGTCTTTCTGTTCGCAGATGAGCCGACCTCGCGCCTCGATCTGATCACCCAGGCCGAGGTGACGCGGCTGATGACAGCGATCGCGCGCGAGACGGGGATGGGGCTGATGATCGTCAGCCATGACGCCGAACTGATCGCCCGGACCTGCGACAGCACCATCGCGCTGGATGGCGGCGGGATGGCCCGCGCCGCCTGAGGGGCCTTACAGCCCGTCCAGCACCGCGCCCGCTGCAAGGGCGGCATCGGACCAGCCGGGCAACGCGTTCCCGGCCCGCAGCGCGGCTGCGGCATGGCGGGCGCGGGCGGCGGGATCGGCCAGCATCACGCGCAGCGCATCGGCCAGTGCCGCCACGTCATCCGGGGCGACCAGCAGACCCGCATCGCCCGGCACGGTGTCGGGCACGGCGCCGGTGCGGGTGCTGACGATGGGCAGGCCATGCGACAGCGCCTCGTCAAAGACGATGCCATAGCCTTCGTACCGGGTGGCCAGCGCAAAGACCGAGGCGTTGCGGTACAGTTGCGCCAGCTGCGCGTCATCGACCCGTCCGGCCAGATGCAGGCGCGATGACAGGCCGCTGTCGCGGATCTGCATCTGCAGGGCGGTGACGTGGTCTGCGTCCCAAGGATTGCCCGCAATGACCGCCTGCCAGTCCAGATCGGCCAGCCGCGCCAGCGCCGCGATCAGCACGTCATGGCCCTTGCGCGGATGCAGGATGCCCACCGACAGGATCAGCGGCGGGTTGGGCTTGGCCGTCGCCGGAACCGGGGCGGGCCGGTCGGTGCCGGGGCGCACCACGGTGATGCGGTCTGCGGGAACGTCATAGCGGTCGATCAGCATCGCACGGGTATGGGGGCTGGGGACCAGCACATGGCGGGCATAAGACAGGTTCGCCCGCTCGGTCCGCCACAGATGGGCGGCCAGATCGTCGGGCAGGGCGCTTTCCTGCGCCAGAGGGTGGTGGATCATCGCCACGATCGGCGCCCGGATCGCCGCCACACCGGCAGGGTCCAGCGCGCCGAATGCCAGCCCGTCGATGATCACCGGCTGGTCGGGCGACAGCGCCTGCAGTTGGTCCAAAGCCTGCGCCATGTCGGGCGCCGGCGGGGTCGGAAAGCTGTCCGGCAAGGCGAGGATCTGAACCTGCCGCCCTTGGGCGCGCAACCCCTCGACCAGACGGCGGTCATAGAGATAACCGCCGGTCAGGGTGGTGATGTCGCCGGGCAGGGCGAAGGCAAGAGAACGGGGATCGGTCACGGATCAGCCTGTGCGGGAAGGGTTGAGGGAAGATGCTGGGGTGACATGCGAGTCGGCAGATGCCGCGCGCGGCGGTCCATCAGCAGGACCAGAAGACCCGGCAGGGTGCTGGCCAGAAAGATCAGTCCAAAGGCCAGACTGGCGGCCATGCCCGCCTGTGCGCTGGCGCCGATCAGCGGGAACAGACCCGCCGCCGCACCCTCGCGCAGGCCCCATCCGCTGACGGTCACGGGCAGGATCATGGTCAGCAGGATCAGCGGCACCAGCACGGCCACCGCGACCGGAGCCATTTCGGTGCCGGTGGCGCGGGCGCAAAAGGCAAAGGCCGCAAGGTTGGCGGCGGTGATGGCCAGGTTCAGGCCGATCTGGGCAGGCAGGGCGCGGCGGTTCAGCAGCGTGACCCGCAATGCCGCGCGCAGATCGCGGGCCGCACGTCCGGCCCGGCCCGACAGGCGCCCCGCGCCGCCGACCGCCAGCGCCATGGCGACGCCGCAGGCCAGCGCCGCGCCGATCAGCCCCATGACCCATGCGGGCAGGACCAGCCCGCCCGGCATCAGCGTCACGATCAGCGCGCCGCAGGCCAGCGTCAGGAACAGGGTCACCTGACCGGCCAGACGCTCGATCGCGACGGCGGCCCCGGCGCGCTTCAGCCCGGCCTGATGGCGGGCGCGGACCGCGCGGCCCGCATCGCCGAGGACGCCGCCGGGCAGCGACTGGTTGACCACCTGCGCCAGATAATACTCGCCCACCGCCCGGCCCATCGGGATGGTCTGTCCCAGCTGGCGCGCGGTGATCCGCCAGCGCAGCGCCGACAGCACCGTCTGCGCGGTCAGCGCCAGCATCGCCAGCGCCAGCCAGCGCGGATCGGCCTGCGCCAACAGGCGCAGCGCCTGCGCCCCATCAAGGCCCACCCACAACAAGGTCATGACCCCAAGGGCCACACCGATCTGTATCATCCGCGTCATATTCATGCAGGAGGCACGTCGCCCCCTCCGGAAAAGTTGCGCAGAAACAGGTCGCGGACCGATTCCATCGGCAGGGCCGGGCTGCCCGGTTCCGGGATCAAACCCTCTGACAGACCCCATCCGGCGGTCAGCGCGACCAGCGCGGCGGGGCCGATGACATGGACCGGAACCTGACGCCGTTCGTCCAGCCCGATGGATGTGGCGGCCTGATGGTCGCCGATGACCATGATCAGCGGCGCGTCATCGCCCTGCCGCGCGGCATAGTCCAGGACCGCGCGCAGGCTGTAATCGACGGTGTCGCGATATTGCGCCCGCACCCGGTCGCGGTCGCGCCAGACGACATTGGGCGGATCGCCCGATTGCGCCATCCGGTCGAATTCGGTCCCGTCGCCCACGTCGTCCCAGTCCAGCATCCACGGCACCGGCGTCCATGGCGCATGGGACGAAATCAGCGCGATCTGCGCAAACAGGCGGCGCGGATCGCTGCCATCGCGCAACAGCCGGTCGGTGGCGGCCAGCGTGAACTGGTCGGGCATGGTGACCCAATGGAAGGGCTGGCCGCGATAGCCCAGATCGGGCGCGGCCAGAATACGGTCGAACCCCATGGTCGCGGCCTCGGGCCAGGGGCGCACGATGGCGGGCATGACGGCGGCAGTGCGGAACCCGGCGGCGGCAGCATGGTGAAACAGCGTCTGGCGCCCGCTGACGATGGCCGCCTGATAGCGGGTCTGATCGTCGATCCTCAGCCCGTTGGCCAGCGCCGCATGGGCCAGCCAGCTTTGCCCCCCATGGGTCGGAGAGGTCAGAAACCCCGAGGCCATCGCCAGCCCCTGCGCGGACAGGATCTGCTGCCCCTCGGACAGGGTCTGCAGGTGCTTCGCGGCGAAGAACTCGGTGTCAAAGCTGGTCCGGCCATAGCTTTCGACAAAAATCACCAGAACGTCGCGGTCGATGCGGGCCAGGGGGTCTTGCAGCCCGGTCAAAGCCTCGGTCCCGACCTCGCGGCGAAAGCGGCGCAGCTCGGACAGGGTGCGCAGGGCCAGCTCGCCCCGATCCTGCGAATAGATGAAGGTCGCGGGGACAAGCGCGGGCAGTCGGGGTGATGGCGCAAGGGTCACCGCCGCCGCCACCAGCAGCGCGCCGCCAAGGCTGACGCCCCGCAGCCAACCAGCCCGGGGGCTGGCGCGCGACAGCACCCCCATCGCCCACCACAGCCCCGCCAGGATCAGCGCGGTGGCGACCAGCGCCCCGAACACGGCGCCGAACGCTGCAGGCTTGCCCAGACTGCCCGCGATCAGCCGGACCGAGGCGTCGATCAGCGGCAGATCCCCTACCGGGTTGAACCGCCGCCCCAGACTTTCCAGCATCGCCAGATCGGCCACCTTCAGCACCGTGACCAGCCCCAGCCCCGCCGTCACCGCCACCCGCAGCGCGGTGCCCGCAAAGCCGCGCCCGATGGCCAGCGCGGCCAGCACCAGAACGACCAGCTCGGGCGTCGGCAGGGCAAAGGCCTGCCATCCGAACCGGTCCAGCTGCGCGGGCAGGGCGATCAGCAGGTGGATGACAAGAAGGGCGGGCAGCAGCAGCCAT
>NZ_RQRT01000047.1 GCF_004335005.1 Paracoccus nototheniae
GTGGCGGCGCTGCAGGGCGGGGGGCGGATGGGCTATGCCGGAGCGGGCAGTTCGGGGCTGATGGCGCTGGCCGATTGTCTTGAAATGGCGGGCACGTTCGGCCTGCCGCCCGACCGCACGCCGATGCTGTTTGCCGGGGGCGCGGACGCGCTGCTGCACATGCGCGGCGCGGTCGAGGATGATCCGGCGCTGGCCCGGGCGGATGTGACCCGCGCTGGTCTGGGGCCGGGCGATCTGCTGCTGGTGCTGTCGGCATCGGGCACCACCCCCTATGCGCTGGAGGCCATGCGGGCGGCGCAGGCGCAGGGCACGCGCGTGGCGGGATTTGCCAATGTCGCCGGATCGCCGCTGCTGGCGCTGGCCGATATCACCGTGCTGATCGACACCGGTGCCGAGATGATCGCGGGATCGACCCGGATGGGGGCGGGAACGGCGCAAAAGGTGGCGCTGAACATGGTTTCTGTGCTGGTGGGGATCGGGCTGGGCCATGTTCATGACGGGCATATGGTCAATCTGGTCGCCGACAATGCCAAGCTGAGGGGCCGTGCCGCCCGGATCGTCGCCGATATCGCCGGAACCGGCCTTGATGCCGCCGATGCGGCGCTGGAACAGGCCGGGGGCGCGGTCAAACCCGCCATCCTGATCGCGCGCGGCGCCACACCAGAAGGGGCCCTTGCCGCGCTGCAGGCCAGCGACGGCCATCTGGGCCCGGCTCTGGCACAGGATTTTCACCAAACGCGGCCCGTCAGAGGCCCGATCACAGGGAGACGACCATGACCCAACCCTTTCGTCTGGCGCTGCTGGCCAGCACCGTGCTGGCTGGCACCAGTCTGGGAAGCATCGCCAGCGCGCAGGATGTGACGCTGACCATCGAAAGCTGGCGCAATGACGACCTGCAGATCTGGCAGGACACCATCATCCCCGCCTTCGAGGCCGCCAATCCCGGCATCAGCGTCGTGTTTTCCCCGACCGCCCCCGCCGAATACAACGCCATCCTGAATTCCAAGCTGGACGCGGGATCGGCGGGCGATCTGATCACCTGCCGCCCCTTCGACGCCTCGCTGGAGCTGTTCAACGGCGACAAGCTGGCCGATCTGACCGATCTGGCGGCGATGGCCAATTTCTCGGATGTGGCGAAATCGGCCTGGCAGACCGATGACGGGGCGGCGACCTTCTGCGTGCCGCTGGCCTCGGTCATCCATGGGTTCATGTACAACCGCAGCGCGTTCGAGGAGCTGGGGCTGGAACCGCCCGCGACGATCGACGAGTTCTATGCCGTGCTGGACGCCATCAAGGAAGACGGCACCTATATTCCCATGGCCATGGGCAGCGCCGACCAGTGGGAGGCGGCGACGATGGGATATCAGAACATCGGCCCGACCTTCTGGAAGGGCGAGGAGGGCCGCGGCGCCCTGATCGCCGGAGAGCAGTCGCTGACCGACGAGGCCTGGGTCGAACCCTTCCGCCAGCTGGCCCGCTGGCGCGATTATCTGGGCGAGGGGTTTCAGGCGCAGACCTATCCCGACAGCCAGAACCTGTTCACGCTTGGCCGCGCCGCCATCTATCCCGCCGGCAGCTGGGAGATCGGCGTGTTTACCCCGCAGATCGACGGCGCCTTCGAGATGGGGGCGTTCCCGCCCCCGGTGATGGCCGAAGGCGATACCTGCTATATCAGCGACCATACCGATATCGCATTGGGGCTGAACGCGGCCTCGCCCAATGCCGATGCGGCGCGGACCTTCCTCGAATGGGTCGGATCGGCGGAATTCGCCACGCTTTACGCCAATGCGCTGCCGGGGTTCTTCTCGCTCAATTCCTCGCCGGTCGAGATGGAGGATCCGCTGGCGCAGGAATTCGTCAGCTGGCGCGAAAGCTGCGAGCCGACGATCCGGTCGACCTATCAGATCCTGTCGCGCGGCACGCCCAATCTGGAAAACGAGACCTGGAATGCCAGCGCCAATGTGCTGGCCGGGACCGAAACGCCCGAGGATGCGGCGGCGCGCCTGCAGGAGGGGCTGGCCTCGTGGTACGCGCCGCAGCAGTGACCAGCCTGCCCTGACGGGCAGGCGAAAGGCCGGGGGCTTCGCGCCCCCGGACCCCCGCGGGATATTTTTGTGAAGAAGAAGGGGCCGGGGCATGGCGGGACGGCGGGCGGTGCGCTGGCATATCGGGGTGTTTCTAGCGCCTGCGGTGCTGGTTTATACGGTGATCATGATCGTGCCCTTGCTGGGGACGTTGAACCTGTCGCTGTTTGCCCGTGGCGAGGAGGGCAGGGAGTTCGTGGGTTTGGCGAATTTCGCCACCTTGTTCGGCGATCCGCGCTGGTCGGGGGCGTTCTGGAACGCGCTTGGCAACAATGCCTGGTTCTTTCTGATCCATATGCTGGTGCAGAACCCGGTCGGCGTGGCGCTGGCAGCGCTGTTGTCGTCGCCCCGGCTGCGGATGGCGGCGTTTTACCGCACGGCGATCTTTATCCCGACGATCCTCAGTTTCGTGATCGTTGGATTCGTGTGGAAGCTGATCCTGTCGCCGATCTGGGGGATCGCACCGGGGATGCTGGACGGGATCGGGCTGCGGTCGCTGTTCGCGCCCTGGCTGGGGCGCGAGGAATATGCACTGACGACGCTGGCGCTGATCTCGGTCTGGCAATTCGTGGGCATCCCGATGATGCTGATCTATGCCGCGCTGCTGTCGATCCCCGACGAGGTGATCGAGGCCGCCGAGATCGACGGCATCACCGGCTGGTCGCAGTTCTGGAAGATCAAGCTGCCGCTGATCCTGCCCGCGATCGGGATCATCAGCATCCTGACCTTTGTCGGAAATTTCAACGCCTTCGATCTGATCTATGTCAGTCAGGGCGCCTTGGCGGGGCCGGATTTCGCCACCGATATTCTGGGGACGTTCCTGTACCGGACCTTCTTCGGGTTCCAGCTGCAGCTGGGCGATCCGCATATGGGGGCCACCATTGCCACGGCGATGTTCGCGATCATTCTGGGCGGGGTCTGCCTCTATCTGTTCGGCATCCAGCGGCGGCTGCGCCGCTATCAGTTCTGAGGGCGCGGGGATGAGCGTCGCCCGCAGATCCATGGCCCGCAGCATCGCCGCCCATGCGGTGCTGATCACCTATACCCTGATCGCGCTGTTTCCGGTCTTTGTGATCGTCATCAACAGCCTCAAGTCGCGTCGGGCGATCTTTGCCGATCCGCTGGCCTGGCCGACGCCTGAAACCTTTGATCCGGTCGGCTATCAGACGGTGCTGCGCCAGGGCGATTTCCTGCTGTATTTCCAGAACTCGATGATCGTGACGGTGGCCAGCCTGTTCTTTGTGCTGCTGTTCGGGGCGATGGCGGCCTTTGCCCTGTCGGAATACCGGTTCCGGGGCAACAGCCTGATGGGACTGTATCTGGCGCTTGGGATCATGATCCCGATCCGGCTTGGCACGGTGGTGATCCTGCAGATGATGGTGGCCGGCGGGCTGGTCAACACGCTGACGGCGCTGGTGCTGGTCTATACTGCGCAGGGGCTGCCTCTGGCGGTGTTCATCCTGTCGGAATTCATGCGCGGCGTGTCGGACGATCTGAAGAATGCCGGGCGCATCGACGGGCTGTCGGAATATGCGATCTTTTTCCGGCTGGTCCTGCCCTTGGTGCGGCCCGCCATGGCCACCGTGGCAGTCTTTACCATGATCCCGATCTGGAACGATCTGTGGTTCCCGCTGATCCTTGCGCCGTCCGAGGCGACCAAGACGATCACGCTTGGCTCTCAGGTCTTCATCGGGCAGTTCGTCACCAACTGGAACGCGGTGCTGGCGGCGCTGAGCCTGGCGATCCTGCCGGTTCTGGTCATGTACCTGATTTTCTCGCGCCAGCTGATCCGGGGCATCACCGCAGGAGCCGTCAAATGATCAGAGTGCTTGTCGTCGGTCTGGGAAATATGGGGATCAGTCATGCGCTGGCCTATCATCACAGCCCGGATTTTCAGATCGTCGGGCTGGTCAATCGCAGCGCACCCGATTTGCCAGAGGCGCTGGCGGGCTATGCGGTCAGCCATGATTTCGACGAGGCGCTGGCGCGGCTGCGGCCCGATCTGGTCTGCGTGGCGACCTATTCCGACAGCCATGCCGATCTGGCGGTGGCGGCGATGCGGGCGGGCGCGCATGTCTTTGTCGAAAAGCCGCTGGCGACCTCGGTCGCGGATGCGCGCCGCGTGGTGGCTTGCGCGCGGGAAACGGGGCGCAAGCTGGTCGTGGGGTATATCCTGCGCCATCATCCCAGCTGGCAGCGCCTGATCGCCGAGGCGCGGGCGATGGGCGGGCCTTATGTGTTCCGGCTGAACCTGAACCAGCAATCCTCGGGGGCCACATGGCAGGTGCATAAGGCGCTGATGCAAACCACGCCGCCCATCGTCGATTGCGGCGTCCATTACGTCGATGTCATGTGCCAGATCACCGATGCCGCCCCGGTCGAGGTGCGCGGCATGGGCCTGCGCCTGTCCGATGAGATCGCGCCCGACATGTACAATTACGGCCATTTTCAGGTGATCTTCGACGACGGCTCCTGCGGCTGGTACGAAGCCGGATGGGGCCCGATGATGTCGGACACGGCGTTCTTCGTCAAAGACGTGATCAGCCCGCGCGGCGCGGTGTCGATCCGCATGGCCGAGGATGCGCGATCCGACGATATCGACACGCATACGCGCACGGCCAGCCTGCGCATCCACCGCGCCGGGATCGGCACGCAGGATCTGGACATGACGGACGAGCCCGGCCACCAGCAGCTGTGCGATGCGCAGGCGGCATTCGTCGCCCGCGCCATCGGCGGCGATCTGGACCTGACACGGCATATGACCGATGCGGTGGCCTCGCTGGCCGTGTGCCTTGCGGCGGATGACAGCGTGCGGTCCGGCCGGCCCGTGACGCTGGACCCGGTGCGGATATGAAAGAGGATGCCATGGACGACGCCCTGACCCTGACGCAGGTGACCAAACGCTTTGGCCGCACCCAGGTCATCGACGGCATCGATCTGAACGTCGCGCCGGGCGAGTTATGCGTCTTCGTCGGCCCCTCGGGCTGCGGGAAATCGACGCTGCTGCGCATGATCGCGGGGCTGGAGGATGTGACCGCCGGCCAGATCGCCATCGGGGGGCGGCGGGTGAACGAACTGCCCCCGGCACAGCGGGAAATCGCGATGGTGTTCCAGTCCTATGCGCTTTATCCGCATCTGTCGGTGCGCGACAATATGGGGCTGGCGCTGCGGCAGGCAAGCACCCCCAAGGCCGAGGTTCTGACCGCCACCGACCGCGCTGCGGACATGCTGTCGTTGACGGCGCTGCTGGATCGGCGCCCCGCCGATCTGTCGGGCGGGCAGCGCCAGCGCGTGGCCATCGGGCGCGCCATCGTGCGGCGACCGAAACTGTTCCTGTTCGACGAACCCTTGTCCAATCTGGATGCCGCCCTGCGTGTCGCCACCCGGATCGAGATCGCCCGCCTGCACCGCGACTTGGGCGCGACGATGATCTATGTCACCCATGATCAGGTCGAGGCGATGACGCTGGCCCACAAGATCGTCGTCCTGCGCGCGGGCCGGGTCGAACAGGTCGGGCGACCGATGGATCTGTACAACGATCCCGACAACCGCTTTGTCGCGGGCTTCATCGGCAGTCCGGCGATGAATTTTCTGGATGCCGGGGCGCTTGGCCTGCGATCGGCGACGCTTGGGGTGCGACCCGAACATCTGGCGATCTCGGCCGATGGGGGCACCGTGGCGGGCCGGGTCAGCCATCTGGAACGCTTGGGCGGCGAGACGCTGAGCTATGTCCAGACCGAGGTGCATGGACTGCTGACCGTGCGGCAGTTCGGCGAACATGACCACCCGGTCGACGGGCCGGTCTGGGTCACCCCCGATCTGGCCCGGGCGTTTCACTTCGATGCCGAGGGGCGGCGTCTGCGGACCTGATCCGCGCGAGGCGGGCACCGCTGCTTTCAACCAGACCTTGTAGTTCAGTTCGCAATTCCGCACACTGGCCCGGCAGGAAATCCGATGGGCGGAGTGGCGGAATGTATGACGAGGCCAAACTGGACGACGAGGCCGGACGGCTGGCCGCCCTGCGCCGCTATCAGGTTCTGGATACCGTCCCCGAGGCCGAGTTTTCGCAGATCGCCGGTCTGGTCAAGGACATCTTTCAGGTCAGTCAGGTGCTGGTCAACCTGATCGAGCGGGACCGGCTGTGGGTCATGGCGGCGGCTGGCATGGCGCGCATCGAATGCCCGCGCGAGGATTCCTTCTGCACCGTCACCATTCAGGGCGAGGGGCCGCTGGCGGTGCCCAACCTGCTGGAGGACAAGCGGTTCTGCGACAATCCCTTTGTGCAGGGGGACGCGCATATGCGCGCTTATCTGGGCGTGCCGCTGACCTCGCCCGACGGCTATAATGTGGGTGCGCTTTGCGTGCTGCACACGGCGCCGCGCAGCTTTTCGGTTCAGGAAGAGGATCTTCTGACCCGGTTCTCGCAGTTGGTCGTGGCCCAGATGGAGATGCGCCTGATCGCGCAAGAGGATGAACTGACCGGCATCCTGACCCGCCGCGCCCTTCTGCAGCGGCTGGATGCGGCGATGATGGACACGGCGCCGGTCGGCCTGATGCTGATGGATCTGGATCATTTCAAGACGATCAATGACGGATTCGGCCATGCGGTCGGCGATCAGGTTCTGCAGGCCACGGCGCGCGTCATCTCGGACATGGTACGCCATGGCGATGCCTTCGGGCGCTTGGGCGGCGAGGAATTCGGCCTGCTGCTGACGGACACCGCGCCGGACGATGTCATGGCGCTTGCCGAACGGATCCGGCTGCGGGTCAGCGAACAGGTGATCGCCCGGATCGGCAAGTCCGTCACGCTCAGCATGGGGGTGGCGTTGCGGGGCCCGGGCGACGACCGCACCTCGCTCCTGCTGCGCGGGGATATGGCGCTGTATCAGGCCAAGCATGGCGGTCGCAACATGTGCGTCTTGCATCCCGGTGCGGACTGACGGCGCCGGATCGATCCCGCGCCATGCGCCGGGCCGGGGCGATGCGCCCGGTCAGGCCCGCCAAGGCAGGGCGGCGGCGCCCGCACCGGTGACCCGCATCACCGCCTCGGCCAGCGCACACAACCCCATCAGCAGCATCACCGACAGGACCGACACGGCGGCGGCACCGGTGGAGTTCCCCTCGTATTGCAGGGAAAAGACCATGACGCCCAGGGTCTCGTGCCCCGAGGACCACAAAAGCGCCGACAGGGTCAGCTCGTTCATCGCGGTCATCACCACCAGCATCGCCCCCGCCAGCGCGGCAGGCAGGACCGAGGGCGCAAAGATCCGCCCCATCCGGTCGCCCAGACCCAGCCCCACGATCCGAGCGGCCTCGTCCAGCCCCGGATCGGCGCCTTGCGCGGCCGCCATGACCGGGCGCAGCACAAGCGGCAGGAACCGCGCCAGATAGGCGATCAGGATGATCGCCGCCGTCCCATACAGCGACACGCCCAGCAGCGGCAGCGGCGGCAGGAATGCCAGGATCATCGCCAGCGCGACGACGGTGCCCGGCACCACCCAGGGCGCCTCGGCCAGCAGGTCGATGGCCGCCACCGCCGGGCTGGGCCGCCGCGTCGCCAGATAGGCCAAGGGCAGCGCGACCATCGTGCACAGGATCGCCGCCATCCCCGACAGCATCAGCGAATTGCCGAAGGCACGCCGGATCGCCGGATTGTCCAGCGCCCGGCGATAGCCGTCCAGACTGGCAACCTCGGCCGAGAACGGCACCCCGATCGCGGGCACCAGCGACGTCAGGACCAGCGCCGCCAGCGGCAGGATCGCGATGATCGCCACCACCGCCCATAGCAGCGCCTGCGCCCAAAGGGGCGCGGCGCGGGTGGGGGCAAAGGCGCGCCCGCCCTCGACCCGCATCCGCAGGGATCGCATCAGGACGGCGCGCAGGATCAGCGCCGCCACCGCGATCAGCGTCAGGATCAGCGCCAGCACCGCCACCTGACCCGCGACCGCAGGCCCGAACCCGTTCAGCCGCTGATAGATCAGCGTCGTCAGCATCGGCACCCGCCCCGGAATGCCCAGCAAGGCGGGGATGCCGAAATTGCCCACGGCGGCGGTAAAGGCCAGCAACCCCCCCGCGATGGCCGAGGGCAGGACCAGCGGCGCGATGATCCGCGTCAGCACCGACCGGGGCGGGATGGCGGCGATACGCGCGGCCTCGATCAGATCGGCGGGCACGGATTTCAGCGCCGCCCGGATCGCGATGAAGACCAGCGGCATATGTTCGATCCCCATGACCAGCGCGATGCCCATGGGTGAATACAGCGGATTGCCCTGACCCGGCGCAGGCGCCAGCCCCAAGGGCCGCAGGATGGCCGAATTCGCGCCGAGCAGCTCGATCCACGACAGGGCCAGCACCTGCGAGGGGATGATCAGCGGCATCAGGATCAGGAAGGACAGCGCCGCCCGGAACCGCATCCGCATCAGCCCCACCGCCAGCGCCAGCCCCGCCCCCAACCCAAGCGAGATCGCGACCGAGATCAGCGACAACAGCAGCGTGTTGCGAAACGCCCGCCCCGTCGCCCGCGCCGACAGCGTGTCGCGCAGGACGCCAAGCGGCTGGCCCTGATCACCCGGACCAAAACCCGTCAACAGCAACTGGCCAAGCGGCCAGACCGTGATCAGCCCGACATAAAGGCACAGGGCAAGGGCCAGCATCCGCTCGGCCCCGCCCGTCCTTGCATCGCCCAAGAGGCGCAGGGGATGCAGCTTAGCCGCCATAAAGATCGGCGAACTCCATCTTGACGGCCTCGCCATCGCTGAGCAGCGCGGCATTGTCGGCGCCGATGATGGTCAGGCTTGCGGCATCTGGATAGCCCTCGGGCGCGGCCATGCCGGCGACCAGCGGGAAATAGCCCTGCGCCACGGATTGTTCCTGCGCGGCCTGACCCAGCTGCCAGTCGACAAAGGCCTTGGCGGCCTCGGGGGCGTCGGTCTGGGCCAGGATCGCGACGGGCTGGGTCACCGCCGTCACGCCTTCGGACGGAAAGACGAAATCGACGGGCGAGCCTTGGGCCTTGGCATTCATCGCCATGTATTCGACCAGCACGCCATAGGCTTTCTCGCCCCGCGCCACGGCCTCCAGCACGGTGCCGTTGCCCTGTCCGGCGACGGCGCCGCCATCGGCCAGCGCCTCGAAATAATCCCACCCGAATTCGGGTTGCTGGACCATCGTGCCGACATGGATCGCCGCCGCGCCGGAATAGAGGGGCGAGGGCATGATCGTCTGCGCCGCCGCCTGCGGTTCGGCCAGATCCGCCCAGGAGGTCGGGGCCGTGTCCACCAGCGTGGTGTTATAGACGATGCCGGTGGTGATCAGCTTGGTCGGAAAGAACATCGCATCGGCGTCCAGCAGGGCCGCGTCGATGCCCTGAACCGGCGCGTCGGGATGGGCCAGCAGGCGGTCATCGGCCTTCAACTGGGTCATCGCGACCGCATCGGCGATCAGCAGCACATCGGCGGGGCTGTTGCCTGCGGCGAATTCGGCCTGCAGCTTGGCCATCACCTCGGTCGTGCCCGACCGGAACAGATCGACCTGAATGTCGGGATGGGCCTCGTTGAAGGCGGCGATGACCTCGGTCATCTGCTCCTGCGGTTGGGATGTGTAGATCGTCAGCGTCTCGGCCAGGGCGGGCAGGGCGATTGCGGACAAGGCGGTGGACAGCATCAGGATGCGGGTCATGGGAACCTCAGGTCGGTTGGGAAAGGGGGGTCAGACGGGGCGGATCGGCCCGCCAGCGGCCTTGCGCGTCGCGATAGACCGCAATCAGCGCGCAATTGTCGGGGCGCAGGAAGGGCAGGTCCAGCGCCGCGAAGATCTCGCGCACCGTGCCGGAATGGGCGACGATCAGCGGGCTGTCATCCTGCACCGGGATCGCCGCGCAGCCTTGCAGGATGCGGGCGTGGAACAAAGCGGCGCTTTCGCCGCCCGCAGGCGTGGCCTGACGGTCCAGAATGGCGCGCGGCTGGCCTTCCCAGATGCCCCAGTGGCGTTCGGCCAGCAAAGGCGCGGGGGTGATGGGCAGGCCGGGGCGGGTGGCGGCGATCTCCATGGCCGTCTGCCATGCCCGGCGCAGGGGCGATGCGAAAAGCCTGCCGATGGTCAGACCGCCCCATGCCTGCGCCGCCGCCCGGGCCTGTGCCAGACCCTGCGGCGTCAAAGGCGCATCGGTCGCCCCGGCGATCAGCCCGGCGGCGTTCTGCGCGGTCTGGCCGTGGCGCAGCAGGTAAAAGCGGGGATGATCGAACAGGCTCACCAGATCAGCCTTTCGCCAGCCGCGATCGGCCAGCCGCTGTGGGCGCGCAGATCCGCCAGCGTGTCGGGATCGCAAAATGCCGCCAGCATGGTCCGGGGCGCGCAGGCGGCGACCAGATCGGCGGCCCCGTCAAAGGTGGGATGCACGTTCCAGCGCCGGACCTGCGCGCGGCCCGCCGCGATCAGCGCCTCCGCCGGGCTGCCCATGGCCACATGCCCGGTCAGGACGATCCTTGCCCCGCCATCCCGCGCGATCCGCGCCGCCAGCGCGCCCGAGATGCCGCGTTCGGCGTTCGGACCCGCAGCAACCATGACGCCGGACAGGGTCGAATCGACGTCAAGAGCGCCCGCTTTATCGATCATATCCAAGGCGTTCTGCCCATCATTGGTCAGCCAGTCCAGATGCAGGCGCAAAGCCCCGGCCACCCGCCGATGGGCGGCGCAGATCGACACCGCAAAGCCGTGGCGCAGAAAGACCAAGGCCAGTTCCAGCCCCCGTCCGCCTGCCGGGCAGGGAAACAGGACCGGACCATCGGCCAGCGCCAGTACCGCCGCAATCTGATCCGCCAGTGGTTCGCTGGCCTGCCCGTAAGAGGCATCCAGCACCATCGCCGCCGCGGGCGGGGGCGGGGCATGGCGGAACATCAGGCTTTCGGCACTGACATCGCCGGAATAAAGCAGCCCCTTTGGCCCGCCAATCCGCATCCAGACCGCGCCGGGCGCATGGCCCGCAGGGCCGGTCATCAGCGGCAGGCCGCAGATCTGGTCCAACCCCTCCAGCGGGGTGGCCTGACGCAGGGCGGGCCATTCGGTCAGCGCGATGGTGGGGCGGGTGGCGAACAAGGGCGGGGCGCCCAAGCCCTGCCACAGATCCAGCCCGCCGGTGTGATCGACATGGCCGTGGCTGAACAGGATCGCATCCAGCGGCGGCAGGCCCGACAGATCGGGCAGGGTGGACCCATCCGGGCCGCGACCCAGATCCAGCAGCAGATTGCGGCCCTGCATCTGCAACAGGAAACAGGCCGGACCCTTGACCCCGACGCCCGAGATGGCGCGCAGCTCAGGCATACGACCGCTCGGGCAAGGTGACCGTCGAGGGCTGCGGGGCGGCGGCCCCGTCGCGGGGAATGACCCAGCCCCCGGTGACATCCAGCCCGATCACCGTTTGCGGGGGCAAAGCGCGGTCCAGCGACAGGCTGAGCAGATCGACCCCGGCCCCCTGCGGCAGGACATGGGTCAGATAGCGGCCGTGCTGAAAGCTTTGCGACAGGATCTCGGCGCGCAGATGGGCCGGACCGGTGGTCAGGCGCAGATCCTCGCGGTGCAGGCACAGCCAGCCGGGGCCGGGCGCGGCGGTGCCCGGCAGGGACAGATCCGCATCGCCCATCCGCAGGGTACACTGTCCGTCGCGCGCCGCCGTCACCTGCACCGGCAGGGTCGCGCCATGGCCGATGAAGCGCGCCACCATGGGCGAGGCCGGGCGGCGATACAGATCTTCGGGCGCGCCGACCTGTTGGATGCGTCCGGCCTCCATCACCGCAATATGGGTGGCGACGGCCATCGCCTCGTCCTGATCATGGGTCACAAGGACAAAGGTCGTGCCGGTGGCCGCATGCAGGCGCCGGAATTCGGCCAGCATCCGGTGGCGCAGATGCGCGTCCAGATTGGCCAGAGGCTCGTCCAGCAGCAGCAGGGCCGGGCGCAGCACCAGCGACCGCGCCAGCGCGACCCGCTGACGCTGGCCACCCGACAGTTCATGCGGGCGCCGCTCGGCCAGATGCGCCAGCCCGACCGAGGCCAGCATCTGATCCACCCGCGCCTGCCGGTCCGCCCGCGACAACCGCTGCGTCTTCAGCGCGAAATCGACATTGCCGCGCACGGTCATGCTGGGCCACAGCGCATAGGATTGAAAGACCATGCCCAGATCGCGCGCCTCGGGCGCCACGAACACATCCGGCGCGGCGATCACCCGGTCGTCAAAGCGCAATTCCCCGGCGTCCGGCAGCTCCAGCCCCGCGATCAGACGCAACAGCGTGGTCTTGCCACAGCCCGACGGGCCCAGCAGCGCCAGAAACGCACCCTGCGGCAGGTCCAGATCGATGTCCTGCAGCACCGGCGTTCCGGCAAAGGATTTCCCGATCGCTCGGGTCTGGACGCGGGGCATGCGAACCTCTCTTTCCGGGGCGAGGACTATCGCCGTGGGATGACCGTGACGCAACGCTTGGGTGACGAATTTATGACGAACGGTTTAGAACTGCCCTGCAGCGATCAGCCCTGCGCGACACCATGTTCCAGCCGGGCAAAGGCGGTCATCACCACGCGCTCCGACCGGTCCAGATAGGCGGCCAGCCGGTCGGCGGCGGCCAGCGGCTGGTCCTGCTGCAGCAGATCCAGAATCGCGCCATTGTCCTGCAGAAACGGCGCATGCAGCTGTTCGGGATCGTCCAGCAGGCCAAAGGCCAGCCGCAATTCCGCCATGGTCTGGGCAAAGAACCCGGTCAGCCGGGGGCTGTCGGCCAAGGCCACGATGCCCGCGTGAAAGCGCATGTTCGCGCTGCCCACACCCTGCCAGTCGCCCGCAGCGCTGGCCGCACGCGCCGATGCCACATCGCCCGCCATCCGCGCGATCGCCGTGTGGCGCGGCCAGGCCTGCGCCAGCGCCGGAATCTCGATCAGGCGGCGCAGGCGATAGATGTCCAGCACCCCCGCCATCGAGGGCACCGCAACCGACACCCCGCGATGGGGCAGGTGTGTCAGCAGCCCTTCATGGACCAGCAGGCGGAACACCTCGCGCAGGGTGTTGCGCGACACGGACAGATCGGCGGCCAGCCGCGCCTCGGACAGGCGCTGGCCGGGGCGCAGCTGGCCGGTGATGATCTGGTCGCGCAGCCGCGCGGCGGTGTCCTGCGCAAGGCCCGAAGGCAGGCTGTCCAAGGCGTCGGTCATGGGGCGTCCCGCTGTTGCAGGATTGATCATGACGCCCCGAAGGCAGCAGGGCAAGCCGGTCTGTTGCACAAGGATCGGGCAAATTGCCCCTCGGGTCAGTCATGATTGTTCAACAATATAGGCCATGTTGCCACATAATCCTTGACGGATCACAGAAGCGTGGGAATGCTGGCGGTAATCAAAAACAGTCCGACACAGAGGTATTCCCATGTCCCATAACGCACCGGCCCCCTCGGTCGCGGCTGCCAGCCTTCGTGGCGGGCTGCTGGCCGCGATCTTTCTGATGGCCACCTCGGCCATCGGTCCGGGTTTCATCACCCAGACCGCCAGCTTTACCGCACGGATGGGATCGGCCTTCGCCTTTGCAATCCTCGCCTCGATCCTGATCGATTTCGTGGTTCAGCTGAACATCTGGCGCATCACCGCGCTGACCGGGCGCCGCGCGTCGGAAACCGCGAATGCGGCGATCCCCGGGGCGGGCTATCTGCTGACCGCGCTGGTGGTGATCGGCGGGCTGGCCTTCAACGTCGGCAATATCGCGGGCGGCGGGCTGGGGCTGAACGCCATGATCGGGCTTGATCCGCGCATCGGCGGGGCGATATCCGCAGCGCTGGCCATCGGCATTTTTCTGTCGAAACAGGCGGGGCTGCTGCTGGACCGGATGATCATCGGTCTGGGCATCGTGATGATCGCGATGGTGCTGTTCGTGGCGCTGCAATCGAACCCGCCGGTGGGCGAGGCTTTGCGCCAGTCGGTCTGGCCCGACTATATCGACTTTGCCGCCATCACCACCATCGTCGGCGGCACCGTCGGGGGATATATCACCTATTCCGGCGCGCATCGCCTGCTGGACAAGGGCCTGACCGGAGAGGCGAATCTGCGCGCCGTCACCCGCGCCGCCCTGACCGGGATCGCGGTCACCGGGGTCATGCGATTCGTTCTGTTTCTGGCGATTCTGGGGGTCGTGGCCTCCGGCGTGACGCTGGATCTGTCCTCGCAGGCAGCCAACCCTGCCGCGCAAGCCTTTCAGGCGGCGGCGGGCGATTGGGGGATGCGCGTCTTTGGCGTGGTCCTGTGGGCGGCGGCACTGACCTCGGTCATTGGGGCGGCCTATACCTCGGTCAGCTTTCTGGACGTGGTGGGGGTGCGCAGCGACAAGGCGCGGTCCTGGGCAACGGTGGTCTTCATCAGCTTTTCGCTGGTGGTCTTTCTGTCGCTTGGCACGGCGCCTGCGGCGATCCTGGTCTTTGTCGGCGGCTTCAACGGGTTGATCCTGCCCATCGGCCTGACGATCTTTACCTATATCGGCTATGCCCGGTCCGATCTGATGGGCGGGCACCGCTATAACCGTGTGCTGCTGGCGCTTGGCGCCATCGTCTGTGCGCTGACCTGGTATATGGGCGCGCGGTCCGTTACCACCATCTTTGCCTTTCTGGGCCAGTAAGGAGGATCCATGCCAATCGACCTGAACAGTGATCTGGGCGAGGGCTTTGGCGCCTGGTCCATGGGCGATGACGCGTCCATGCTGGGCATCGTCAGTTCCGCCAATGTCGCCTGCGGATTTCATGCGGGCGATCCGCGCGGGCTGCTGGAGACGCTGCGGCAGGCGGCGGCGCGCGGTGTCGCGGTGGGGGCGCATGTCAGCTATCCCGACCGCGTGGGCTTTGGTCGTCGTCCGATGGACGTGACGGCGGACGAGCTGACGGCCGATGTGATCTATCAGATCGGCGCGCTGCAGGGGCTGGCGCGGGCGGCGGGGACGCGGGTCAGCTATGTCAAACCGCATGGCGCGCTGTACAACACCATCGCGGATGATGCGCGGCAGGCCGATGCGGTGATCGCGGGCGTGCTGGCGGCGGACCCGGCGCTGGTCCTGATGGGTCTGGCCGGCGCCCCGGTGCTGGACCGCGCCCGCCGCGCCGGCCTCAGCGTGGTGGCCGAGGCTTTTGCCGACCGCGCCTATACGCCCGGCGGCGCGCTGGTGTCGCGGCGCGATCCGGGCGCGGTGCTGCATGATCCGGATCTGGTGGCGGCGCGGATGGTGCGTCTGGCCACCGATGGCGTGATCGAGGCTGTCGATGGCAGCACCCTGACCCTGCGGGCCGACAGCATCTGCGTGCATGGCGACAGCCCCGGCGCCGTTGCCATGGCCGCGGCCATCCGCGCGGCCCTGCAGGATCGCGGCGTGGCGATCGCGCCCTTTGCCGGGGCCGGGGGATGACCCTGCGGTTTCTGCCCATCGGGCCGCGCTGCCTGCTGGTCGAGCTGTCGGATCTGGAGGCCACGCTGGCCCTGTTCGACGCGCTGCAGGCCGATCCCGTGCCCGGCGTGACGGATGTCGTGCCCGCCGCCCGCACCCTGATGATCGCCACCGCGCCGGGCGTGGCCGCCGATGGCGCGCTGTCCGCCAGCATCGCGCAGCGCCAGCCCCGTCCCGGCACCGCCCCCGCGCCCCGCAGCCTTGAGACGGTCGAGATCCCGGTGACCTATGAGGGCGAGGATCTGGCCGATGTCGCCCGCCTGATGGATCTGACCGAGGCCGAGGTGATCGCGGCGCATCAGGCCGCCACATGGCAGGTGGCGTTTTGCGGCTTTGCCCCCGGTTTTGCCTATATGACCGGCGATGATGCGCGGTTCGATCTGCCGCGCAGGTCTGCTCCGCGCACGCGCATCCCGGCAGGCTCGGTCGCGCTGGCGGGGCGGTTCTGCGGCATCTATCCGCAGGCCAGCCCCGGCGGCTGGCAACTGATCGGGCGGACCGATGTGCCGATGTTCGACCTTGGCCGCGATCCCCCGGCGCTGCTGCGCCCCGGCGTGCGGGCGCGCTTTGTCCAGGGCGCGGCGCGGGTGCATCCGGTCAGCGCCCCGCCCGTGCCCCAGGTGCAGGGGCTGCGGGTGGGGCAGACGGCCTTTCCGATCCTTGTGCAGGATGCGGGCCGGTTCGGGCAGACGGGGCAGGGGGTCAGCGCATCCGGCGCGCTGGATCTGGGCGCGCTGCGCCGCGCCAACCGCGCCGTCGGCAACCCCTCGGGCGTCGGCGCGCTGGAGATCACACTTGGCCCCGTCACCCTGCAGGCCGAGGCGCCGATGGTGCTGGCCCTGTCCGGCGCGGGGCAGGCAGTGGTCGAGGGCAGGCCCGCGACACCGGGCGCGGCCTTTGCGCTGGATGCGGGCGATACGCTGCGTATCGATCCGGGGGAACGGGGGATGCGCAGCTATCTGGCGCTGCGGGGCGGGTTCGATCTGGCCCCGGTGCTGGGATCGGTGTCCACCGACACGCTGGCGCAGATCGGCCCGCCTGCGCTGATGGCGGGCGATGCGCTGGCGCCCGCGAACCGGGCCGCCGATGCGGTGACCGATCCCGGCCCGGCGCCCGAACTGCCCCGCAGCGGCGATCTGGTGACCCTGCCGGTCGTCATGGGCCCGCGAGCCGACTGGTTCAGCGCCGAGATGATCCATCGGTTCCTGTCGCAGGACTGGCAGGTGACGCCGCAATCCTCGCGCGTGGGGATCCGGCTGGCGGGCGATGCGATCCTGCGCGATGACGCGACCGAACTGCCGTCGGAGGGCACCGCGACCGGCGCCATCCAGATCCCGCATTCCGGCCAGCCGGTGCTGTTTCTGGCCGATCACCCGCTGACCGGCGGCTATCCGGTTATCGCCACACTGCGCCCCGACGCGCTGGATCTGGCGGGCCAGCTGCCCCCCGG
Organism: Paracoccus nototheniae; assembly: GCF_004335005.1. GTDB lineage: Bacteria > Pseudomonadota > Alphaproteobacteria > Rhodobacterales > Rhodobacteraceae > Paracoccus > Paracoccus nototheniae. The sequence goes on from NZ_RQRT01000047.1 coordinate 16,991, forward strand.
CGCGCGCATCCGCTTTGTCGCGGACGCCCCCTTTGCCCCCATTGACCCGGAAGGCTGATCCTCATGTTCCTCGACACCCCCCTGACGCCCATCCGCCGCATCCTGATCGCCAATCGCGGAGAGATCGCCCTGCGCGTCATCCGCGCCTGCGCCGATGAGGGCATCGCTTCGGTGGCGGTCTATGCCGATCCCGACCGCGACGCGCCCTTTGTCCGGATGGCCGACCACGCCTATGGACTGGGCGGGCACCGTCCCGCCGACACCTATCTGGACATCGACAAGATCCTGACCATCGCCGCCCAGGCCAGCGCCGATGCCATCCATCCCGGCTATGGCTTTCTGTCCGAAAATGCCGGTTTCGCCCGCGCGGTGCAGGATGCCGGGATGATCTGGATCGGGCCGGACCCCGATGTGATCGACGCGCTTGGCGACAAGATCCGCGCGCGAGAGATTGCGCAGGCGGTCGGCGCACCGCTGGTCGCGGGCAGCCCCGGTCCCATCGAGAACGGCGCGCAGGCGCTGGTATTCGCACGCGAACACGGGCTGCCGCTGGCCATCAAGGCGGCCTTCGGCGGCGGCGGGCGCGGCATGCGCGTCGCCCGCGCGCTGGACGAGGTGACCGAGATGTTCGACAGCGCCACGCGCGAGGCTGTCACCGCCTTTGGCCGCGGCGAATGCTATGTCGAACAGTTTCTGGATCGCCCCCGCCATATCGAGGCTCAGGTGCTGGCCGACCGTCACGGCACCGTCAAGGTGCTGGGCACCCGCGACTGTTCCCTGCAACGCCGCAACCAGAAGCTGGTCGAGGAAGCGCCCGCGCCGTTTCTGACCGACGATCAGCGCGACCGCATCCATAATAGCGCCCGCGCCATCTGCGCCCATGCCGGATATAGCGGCGCCGGGACGGTCGAATTTCTGCTGTCTGCCAATGGCACGATCAGCTTTCTCGAGGTGAACACCCGGCTGCAGGTCGAACATCCGGTGACCGAGGAAACCACCGGGATCGACATCGTCCGCGCGATGATCCGCGTGGCGCAAGGCGCGCGGATCGCCGATGACACGGTGCCCGCGCCACAGGGCCATGCCATCGAATTCCGCATCAATGCCGAAGATCCGGGGCGCGGCTTTCTGCCCACCCCCGGCCCGATCGATCTGTGGCAGCCGCCCGGCGGCATCGGCATCCGGCTGGACAGCGGCGTCGAACAGGGGGGGCAGGTCGCGGGCCAGTTCGATTCGATGATGGCCAAGCTGATCGTGCATGGGCCCGACCGCGCCACCGCCATCGCCCGAGCCCGGCGTGCCCTGCGCGAATTCCGGATCGAGGGCGTCGCCTCGGTCCTGCCCTTTCACCGCGCGGTGCTGGAGGCCCCTGAATTCACGGATGATTTCGCCGTCCACACCCGCTGGATCGAAACCGATTTCGCCGACCGGCTGGCGGCCGCCACGACCCCCGCGCCCCGCGTCACCCCGCCCGACGAAGGCCCGATGATCCGCTTTGCGATCGAGATCGACGGCAAGCGTCATCAGATCGCCCTGCCGCCCGGAATGCTGGCAGCATCCCCGGGCACGGGGTCCGCAGCGGCCCCGGTGCCCGAGGAAGCGGCCCCCGGCACCGTCACCGCCCCCGTCGCAGGCACCCTGTCGCTGTGGCAGATCGGGGACGGCGAAACGGTCGAGGCCGGACAGGTCATTGCCGTGATCGAGGCGATGAAGATGGAGACGCAAATCGAGGCCCCGCATGCCGGACGCCTGACGCATCTGGCATCGGCGGGCGACATGCTGGCGCAGGGGGCGCCGATCGGACGGATTGACGCAGGGTAAACATCAGAGTTCTGGGGGTTTTCGTGACTTGGACGCACGCAAGGGTTGTGGCAAGACTTGATCTTTGTTTACCGCCCCAGCTATCCGAGGTTCTCATGACGTCCCCCTTTGCCCCCCGCAGGCCCTTGGGCGGTGCGGTGCTGGCGCGGATCGCCTTTTCGCGCCCCATGCTGCAAAATCTGATGGTCGCCTTCGAGGCCACCAGCGATGGCTGCCCCCTGCTGCTGGAGGTTTGCCCGCGCGGGGTCTGGGCGGTGACCGAAGATGGCGCGCGGATGTGCATCGGTCAGGCACATCCTGCCCCACCGCGCGACGCCTGATTCCATTCGCCCCGATCCGGCTGCTTTTTGTCAGATCGGGGGAACGCCCAAGCGCCTCGGTCATTGAGGGGGAAGAACCCGGCACCGTCGCCGTGGCGCAAGGGGGCATCGATGACACGCAGCAGCTTTTGGGGACCGCTCAAGCGGGATGAGGGCTGGACCTTCCGCCTGTGGGCGCCCCGCGCGGACCAGGTCGATCTGCTGATCGAGGGTCGCGATCTGCCGATGCAGGCGGGGGCCGATGGGTTGTGGTCGCTGGACCATGCCGCCACGCCGGGCGCCACCTATCTGTTCCGCGTCGACGGGCAGGTCATGCCCGACCCCGCCAGCCGGTTGCAGGCCGGGGGCGTGTCCGACGCCTCGGTCCTGATCGATCCGCCGAAAGCGCGGGACTGGCCCGGCCGGGACTGGGCCGAGGCGGTGATCTATGAACTGCATGTCGGCACCTTCACCCCCGAAGGCACCTTTGCCGCCGCCGAGACGCGGCTGGCGCAGCTGGCGGGTCTCGGCTTTACCGCCATCCAGCTGATGCCCGTGGGCCAGTTTCCGGGCGACCGGGGCTGGGGCTATGACGGGGTGCTGCCCTTTGCGCCGCAGCCCGCCTATGGCAGCCCCGGCGATCTGCGCCGTCTGGTCGATGCCGCGCACCGGCAGGGGCTGATGGTCATTCTGGATCTGGTGATGAACCATTTCGGACCCGAGGGCGCATGGCTGCACCATGCCGCGCCCGATTTCTTCAACCCCGACCGCCAGACCCCCTGGGGCGCCGCCATCGATTTTTCCCGGCCTCAGGTGCGTGACTACTGGACCTCTTGTGCGCTGCACTGGCTGCAGGTCTATGGCATGGACGGGCTGCGGCTGGATGCGGTGCATCAGATCGCCGGGCCGGGGGCGGATGAGTTCATGACCGGGCTGGCCAGCCGCGTGGGCCTGCTGTCGCCCCGCCGCCACCTGATCACGGAAGACGAGCGGAATATCCCGGACCTGCGGCAGGCAGGCTATGATGCCAGCTGGAACGATGATTTCCACCATGCGATCCATGTCGCACTGACCGGCGAATCCGACAGTTATTACGCGCCCTTTGCCGTCGATCCGGTGGGCGATCTGGCGCTGGCCCTGCAACGCGGCCATGTCGAGGAAGGCCAGCCCCGCCCGCCCCGGGACGAGCCGCGCGGCGCACCCTGCGGCCATCTGCCGCCGACCGCCTTCGTCAATTCGACCCAGACCCACGATCAGGTCGGCAACCGCGCCCAAGGCGACCGGCTGCTGACGCTGGCCGATCCCAAGGCGGTCGAGGTCGTCTATGCCCTGCTGCTGGTCGCGCCCTTCATCCCGATGGTCTTCATGGGCGAGGAACAGGGCGAGACCGCGCCCTTTCAGTTCTTCGCCGATTTCACCGGCGATCTGGCCGAGGCCGTGCGCAAGGGCCGCGCCGCCGAATTCGCGGGCATCGCGGCGCTTGGCGATGCCGTGCCCGATCCGCTGTCGCCCGATACCATGGCCCGCTCGCGGCTGGCTTGGGCGAATGACGACCGCGCGCGGGGCTGGATGGACCTGACCCGCCGCGCGCTGGCCTTTCGCGCCGCCCATGTTGTGCCGCTGCTGAAAAGCGGACAGCCCACGACCACCGTGACCCGCGACGGCCCCGGCCTGATCCGCGCCGAATGGCGGTTTCCGGCGGGCGGGCTGTCGCTGTCACTGGCCCTGGGCCAGACCGACCCCGCGCCCCTGGCCGATGCGGGTTTTGCGGCGGGCACGCCCGACACCGATTATTCCCTGACCGTCCTTGCGCTGCCTTCGGCACGCAGCGGCACCGAACCCTTTACGACTGTGAAAGACCCGGCATGATCCTCCGCATTCCCACTGCCACCTCCCGCATCCAGTTGCGCGGGGGGCTTGATTTTGCGGGTCTTTCCGCGCATCTGAACCAGATCGCCGATCTGGGCGTGTCGCATCTTTACCTGTCGCCGATCTTCACGGCGACCGAGGGATCGACCCACGGTTACGACATTACCGATCCGACCGAGATCGACCCGGTGCTGGGCGGACGGGCGGGCTTTGACCGTCTGGCCGAACAGGCCGCGGCGCGGGGTCTGGGCATCATTCTCGACATCGTGCCGAACCACACCGCCTTTTCGGTGCAGAACCCGTGGCTGGCCGATGTGCTGGCCCGTGGCCGCGCCAGCGACCGGGCGCGCCATTTCGACATCGACTGGCAGGCAGGGCCGCTGGTGCTGCCATGGCTGCCCGAACCGTTCGAGAAGATGCTGACCGAGGGCGCGTTCCGCGTTCAGGGTGGCCATTGGCATTTCGGCGACATGGCCCTGCCGCTGGCGCCGGGCAGCGACCGCACCGACGATCTGCGCACCCTGCACGAGGCGCAGAACTGGCGTCTGGTCCATTACGCGATGGAACGCGACGCCATCACCCACCGGCGCTTTTTCAACGTCACCGATCTGATCGGCATGCGGGTCGAAGACCCGCGGGTGTTCGACGACACCCATGCGCTGATCTTCGATCTGGTGCGGGGCGGTCAGGTGCAGGGCTTGCGGGTCGATCACATCGACGGGCTGGCCGATCCCGCAGGCTATCTGGACCGTCTGGCCGAGGCTTTGCCGGTCACGCCGGTCTGGATCGAAAAGATCCTGACCGGGGACGAGGCCTTGCCCAAGGGCTGGAAGACCGTCGGCACCACCGGATACGAGGCCGGTCGCCTGATGTCCCGCATGCTGACGCCTGCGGCGGGGATCGCTGTGCTGGACCGCGAATGGCGCGAACAGACCGGCGAGACGCTGGATTTCCACGCCGCCCTGACGCAGGCCAAGCATGACGTGCTGGACAATGAACTGGGCGCCGAACGGCGGCAACTGACGCGCATGGCGGCACTGGCCATCGACGGTTCGGCAACGGTCGAACCCGGCCCCGAAACCCTGCGCGAGGCGGTGACCGCACTGCTGGTCGCGATGCCCTGTTATCGCACCTATGTCACCTCTCGGGGCGCCGGGGCGCAGGACCGCGACCTGATCGCCGCTGTCACCGAGAACGCCGCCAAGGGTCTGCGCCATGACGAGGTGTTGCGCGCCCTGTCCGCGATCTGGGCCGATCCGGGCAACCATGCACAGATGGATTTCGTGGTGCGGCTGCAGCAGGTCTCGGGTGCGCTGATCGCCAAATCGCAGGAAGACACGGCGGGCTTCCGCTGGACCCGTTATTTGCCCGGCAACGAGGTGGGCTGCGAACCCGATGAGGTTTCGGTCACTTCAGATCAGGCGACCCATGCGCTGGCGCAGCGCCGGGCGGCGGATATGGTGCTGACATCGTCCCATGACAGCAAACGGTCCGAGGATGCGCGCGCGCGCCTGATCGCGGCCAGCCACCTGCCCGACGATCTGATCGCGCTGGACCGCATGGCCGCCGCGATGCCCGAGGCCGCAGGCGTGCCCGGCCAGTGGCGCTGGTACATGGTGCAATCCGCGCTGGCGATCCACGGTGCGGATGAGGCGCCCGAACGCCTGTCCCAGCATGTCGAAAAGGCGATGCGCGAGGCCAAGGAGGTCAGCTTCTGGACCAATCCCGACGAGGATGCCGAAACCCGCACCGCCGGTCTGGGCCGCGCCCTGCTGGCCGCTTGGGACCGCGAACCGCCCGCCGCGCTGACCCGGCTGCTGGACCGGTCACAGGCGCTGGTGCTGATGCAGTTGCTGGTCAAGATGGTGATGCCGGGCTTTCCCGACATCTATCAGGGCACGCAGGATCTGTTTCTGGCGCTGACCGATCCCGACAACCGCCGCGCCCCCGATTGGGACCGCCTGTCGCGGATCGGCACGCCCGCGGATGCGGGCACCGGTCTTGGCTCCGCGGATGCGGGCGCCGGTCCGGCCACGGCACTGGGCAGCGTCAAGGCGCGCTGGACCCGCGATCTGCTGCGCCTGCGCCAGACCGAGGGGGATATGCTGCGCGACGCCGAGGCTGTGGCGCGGATCGATGACGACGGCGTCCGGCTGATCCGCCAATCGGCGCAGGGGCGGCGGCTGACCGCCCGGCTGGACCTGCCCGAGGCGGCGTCGGGGCAGGGCGCTGGTGAACCGGACGGTGCCGCAATTCTGGACTGGACCGGACCCGATGGTTGCCGTGTGCGCCTGATTGATACGCAAACGGGCAAAGGCGGGATTGATAATTGACATGAGGGGGAACATCCGGGGCGCAGGGTGGTTCGCAATGGACCAGCCCGCGTCCCGGCCCTTTGCCGCCCTCACGCGGCCCGCCTTTGCAGCCGAGGAGCCCGCACATGTCCATCCCACCCCCCCTGTCGCCCGGCACGTCGGTCCTGACGGCGGTCCGTCACGCCGCTGATCCTGCGCCCGCACCGCTTGATCTGGCCGCCATCCTGCTGGCCGGGGGCAAGGGGACGCGCCTTGGCGATCTGACCGCGCGAGACAGCAAGCCCGCCGTGCCGTTCGCCGGCGCCAACCGGATCGTGGATTTTGCGATGCAGAACTGTGTGCGGTCGGGGTTGCAGCGCCTGCTGGTGGCCACGCAATACGCGCCCCGCAGCCTGCACCATCACCTGCCGACCCGGTGGGGCCAGCGGTTCGAACCGAAAGGTCTGCAACTTCGCGACGGGCGCGATCTGTATCTGGGAACCGCCGACGCCGCCCGCCGCTGCTGGCCGGATCTGCAGGCAATGGGCGGCGATCAGGTGCTGGTTCTGGCCGCCGATCATATCTATGACATGGATTACGCCGCCCTGCTGACCGCCCATCGCGCCTCGGGCGCGGCGGTCACGGTGGCGGTCGATACCGTGTCGCGGGCCGAGGCATCAGAGTTCGGCGTGATGCAGGCGGATGCGCAGGGGCGGATCCTGTCCTTTTGCGAAAAGCCCGCCGACCCGGCCGCGATGATCGGCCATCCCGATCGGTCGCTGGTGTCGATGGGCATCTATATCTTTGATCGCGACTGGCTGCGCGCGGCGCTGTTCGACCGCGAGGTTCCGGCGATGGATTTCGGCCATGACGTGATCCCGGCTGCCGTTGCCCAAGGGCAGGCGGCGGTCTGGCGCCTGCCGCCCGGCGCCTCGGGGCGGGCCTATTGGCGCGATGTCGGCACGCTGGACGCGCTGCGCCGCGCGCATCTGGATTTCATCCATGACGCACCCGTGCCCTTGCCCTTTGCGACGCCCCTCACCGACTGGTATCTGGGGCGCGGCAGCGTCGCCCTGACCGGCGCAATGGTGCCGTCAACAGCCCGCCTGCAACAGACGCTGGTTGCCCCCGGCGCGCAGATCCCCCAAGGTCTGGTCACGGGCGAGGATCCGGCGGACGATGCCCGCTGGTTCACCCGCACCCCCTTGGGCACCGTTTTGATTACCCAACAGATGCTGGACCGCCGTGCGGCCCATGCCCATATCAGGCGGTCGGTCACTCCGCCCGCCCCCTTCAACCGTCGAGGACTTCATGCGTGACCAAACCCGTTCCCCTGCCTTTGATGCCAGCCAAGGCCGGTCCGATATTCTGGGGGCCGAATTCCTGGGCGATGGGACGAATTTCGCGCTGTTTTCCGACCATGCCACCAAGGTCGAGCTGTGCCTGTTCGACGATGACGGCAAGGAAGAACTGCACCGCCTGACCCTGCCCGACATGGAAGGGGGGATCTGGTTCGGCTATCTGCCCGACATCATGCCCGGTCAGGTCTATGGATACCGCGTCCATGGTCCCTACGAACCCGAGAACGGCCATCGCTTCAACGCCAACAAGCTGTTGCTGGACCCCTATGCCCGCGAATTGCGCGGAGAGATCATCTGGGACGACGCGCTGCACGGCTATACGATCGGCGAGGATGATCTGTCCTTTGACACCCGCGACAGCGCGCCCTTCATGCCCAAGGGCGTGGTGGTGGACAGCCGCTTTGACTGGGACACCGAACGCGCGCTGCGCACCCCCTGGGCCGATACGGTCATCTACGAGGCCCATGTCAAAGGCCTGACCCAGCAGCATCCCGACGTGCCCGACGATCTGCGCGGCACCTTCCGGGGTCTGGGGACCGAACCGGTGATCAGCCATCTGCAAAAGATCGGCGTCACCACGATCGAGCTGTTGCCGATCCATGCTTTTGCCAATGACCGCTATCTGGTCGAAAAGGATCTGTCGAATTACTGGGGTTACTCGACGCTGTCCTTCTTTGCGCCCCATGCGCCCTATCTGAAGACCGGCCAGATCCGCGAAGTCAAAGAGGCGATCCGCCGGTTCCACAAGGCCGGGATCGAGGTGATCCTGGATGTCGTCTTCAACCACACCTGTGAAGGCAACGAGCTGGGCCAGACCCTGTCCTTCCGGGGCATCGACAATGCCAGCTATTACCTGCTGGCCGATGACAAGCGGCACAGCTTCGACACCACCGGCACCGGCAACACGCTGAACGTGGCGCATCCGATGGTGCTGCGCATGGTCATGGATTCGCTGCGCTATTGGGTGCAGGTCATGCATGTGGACGGCTTCCGCTTCGACCTTGCTTCGACCTTGGGCCGCGAAACCGAGGGCTTCGAACGCGACGGCAGCTTTTTCAATGCCATCCGTCAGGATCCGATCCTGTCCGGCGTCAAGCTGATCGCCGAGCCGTGGGATATCGGCGATGGCGGCTATCAGGTCGGCGGCTATCGCTGGCCCTTCCGCGAATGGAACGACAAGTTCCGCGACGATACACGCGCCTTCTGGCGCCGCGATCCGGGGATGCTGGGGGCGATCTGCGAACGCCTGTCGGGATCGCCGGTGCAGTTCAACCACAGCCACCGGCCCGCGACCTCCAGCGTCAATTTCGTCGCGGCCCATGACGGGTTCACGCTGTGGGACACGGTCAGCTATAACGACAAGCACAATGATGCGAATGGCGAGGATGGCCGTGACGGCCACGATCACAACATCTCGGACAATCTGGGGGCCGAGGGGCCGTCGGACGATGCGGGCATCGACACCGCCCGCCTGCGCCGGGTCCGGGGCATGCTGGCCACGATGTTCCTGTCGCAAGGCGTGCCGATGATTCTGGCCGGGGACGAGATGGGCAATTCCCAGAACGGCAACAACAACGCCTATTGCCAGGACAATGCGATCAGCTGGCTGGACTGGGACGGCGCGCGCCCCGATATCTGCGACGCGGTGGCGGCGCTGACGGCGTTCCGCACTGAAACCGGACTGGCCCGCACCCGCTTTGCCCATTCCCCGGAAGAGGCGCAGCCGGGCCAGCCTGTCTGCCTGTGGCTGCATCCGCGCGGCGACCGCATGCAGGACGACGACTGGTCCGAAGGCGAACTGCGCGCCCTTGGCCTGCAGTTGCAGCCCGAAGGCGGGACCGAGGTTCTGATCGTCATCAATGCGGGCGATGACGGAGAATTCGTGCTGCCCGAGGGCGACTGGACCCTGCGCATCGACACAGCCCGCGACGATGTCGCCTGTGACGAGGCCGTGTCGGGCACGCTGCCCATCGGCTGGCAAAGCGTCACGGCGCTGATCCGCGCGGCCTGACGACCCTAACGGGCGCGGCCCCGTCCGGCGCGCGCCCGGCACCACCCTAAAGATTACTGAGGAGGAGACCATGATGGACGACCACACCACGCCCAACGACCGCAACGACGCGATCCGCGCCCGCGCGCATGAAATCTGGGAAACCGAAGGCCGCCCCGAGGGTCACGAGGCCGACCACTGGGCGCGCGCCGAGGCTGAATTGTTCGGCCCCGCCACCGGCGGCTCTGCCACCGACAGCAGCGCCGCGGCAGAAAGCACCCCCGCGGAAAGCGCATCCGATCCGGACAGCGCCAGCGAAATGCTGGGCCAGAACGAACTGGGCGCCGCCCCGTCGGAAAAGCCTGCCCCGGCACCCAAGGCCCGCAAGCCTCGCCGGAAAGCGGCGGGCAGCTGATTTTGTGACAAAAAAAAACGGGCGCCCGCAAAGGCGCCCGGTTTTTCCTTGCCCCGGCCATGACGGCTCAGGCCAGCAGCACCCGATGTTCTTGCTGGCCCGTGGCGCCTGCGGGCAGGGCAAAGGTGCAGCCATCCGCCGCGCGCGGATCGTCCAGCCCCTGCAGGGCCGATGTTGCAAACAGCGTGCCCAGATCCGCCCCGCCAAAGGCCGGGCAGGTCACATGCCGGGCGGGCAGGTCGATGGCCCGGTCGAACCGGCCCTGACGGTCATAGCGCGCCACCCGCGACGCCCCCCATTGCGCCGACCACAGACCGCCTTGCGCATCGATCACCGCGCCATCGGGGTTCAGCCCCTCGGCCGCCAGATCCAGAAACACCTGCGAATCGCCTGCGGGCCAGCCATCGCCGTCCAGCGCCACGCGCCAGATCTTGCCCTGATCGGTATCGGCGAAATGCGCCAGATCGCCGCCCGGGCCAAAGCAGATCGCATTGGTGATGGTGATGCCGTCATACAGGCGCCGCAATGTGCCCTTGTAAAACCGCCAGATCGACCCGGCGCCCGGCTCGGCCTGCAGCCCCATCGTGCCGATCCAGAACCCGCCCTGCGGATCGGCCCGCCCGTCATTGGATCGGGTCAGGGGGCTGTCGGCCTCCAGCGGCACCAGCAGCTGGCGCGAACCGTCATTCAGATCGACCAGCGACAGCGCCCGGGCCGAGGCGACCAGCACATGATCGCGATCCACGATTCCGGCAGCCGAGACGTGGTCGTCGAAATTCCAGTGCTGCCGGGCGCCGTCCAGCGGTTTCAGATACATCCTCTTTTTCAGGATATCGAACCAGATCAGTGCATTGCGGTCGGAATGCCACAGCGCACCCTCGCCCAGCTCGCAGGCGGTGTCGTCAAAGATCATGCCGTTCCCCCATCCCATGCCGCAACCAGCGCGCGGGCCTTGGCGGTCACCGCCGCCGCATCGTCGCCGGGACGATAGAGCGCCGACCCGATGCCGAAACCAGCCACCCCGGCCTGCCGCCAATCCGCCATCGTGTCGGCGGACACCCCGCCCACCGCCCAGCAATCGGTGCCCTGCGGCAGAACCGCCCGCATCGCGCGCAGGCCAGCGGGTCCGATCAGCTCGCCCGGAAACAGCTTCAGCCCGGTGGCGCCCGCGGCCAGCGCCACGAACGCCTCGGACGGGGTCATGACTCCGGGAAAGCTGGCCATCCCGGCCGCGACGGTGGCGCGGATCACATCCGCATCGCAATTGGGCGACAAGACCATGCGCCCGCCCGCATCGGCGACCGCGCGAACCTGCCCGGGCGTCAGCACCGTGCCCGCCCCGATCAGCGCCCGATCGCCGAAGTCGCGCACCAGCAAAGCGATGCTGTCCAGCGGATCGGGGGAATTCAGCGGCACCTCCAGCCGGGTGATCCCGGCGGCGATCAGGGCGTCGGCAATGGCGGGGGCTTCGCGCGGGGTCAGACCGCGCAGAATGGCAATCAGGGGTCTCGACATGGGTTTCTTCGGCTCCTTGAGGTCAGAACGGGTCTGGGGATCAGGACGGGCTGCGAAAATGGCGATAGGCGGCGTGCAGTCCCGCCAGCGTCGCATCCTCGACCGACATGCGGGCGGCGGGAACGCCCTGCAGGGCCAGCGCATCGGCATAAAGCGCCGACAAGGCCGGGGCGCCGATGATCGTCACCTGACAGCCCAGCCACCAGGGACGCGCGGCGGCCAGTTCCCACCCGATCAGCGTGCCCGACAGACGCGACCGCGCAACAGCCGGGTCCAGCCCCGCCAGCAGCGATTCGGCGCGCAGCTGGAACAGCCCGCCATAGCCGCGTTCGGGCCGGGCCATCGCCTCGGACAGGGCGGTTTGAAACGCGTCACGGTCGGCGGGGGCGACACCATCGCCGACCGAATGGCGCAGCACCGACTGACCGGCGATCAGGGCGAAGAATTCGCCGGTCATGAAGCTTTTGAAATTGCAGATCTCGCCCGCCGAGATGCGGGCCCATTTGGTATGCGTGCCGGGCAGGCAGGCGATGCCGTCGAAATCGGGCGACAGGGACAAAAGGCCTGCGATCTGGGTTTCCTCGCCGCGCATCACATCGGCGGGGTCGGACTGGCACAGGCCCGCCACGATCCGCACCGGGCGCCCGCCCGGATCGCCGGGCACCGCGATCAGCTGCGGGGTGGCGGGGCAGGGGACCGCGACATAGGGCGCCTCGACCCAGCCCTGCCGGGCGCCGACCATGCCGCAGGCGATGACCGGGACGGCGGGCCAGCCTTCGGTCGCCTGCGCCAGCGCATCGGCGAACTGATCGGGCGACAGACGGCCCATGCCCTGATCCGAGCTCCGCGCCTGAACCGCGCGGCGCCCGGACATGGCCCAGAGGCGCAGGTGCGTCGTGCCCCAATCGGCGGCAATCCAGTCCATCGTCACGCCCGTTCCCCCCTCGGATGGCCTGCCCGATGTTTGGAGGATGGCGGCGGCAAGGGCAACCCCCGCCCGTCCGGCCCCCAAACCGGACAAGACCTCAGGGCCCGCGACCTCAGGACCGGCGGGCCTCGGCGCGGGCCAGCCGGTCTTCGATCCGGCGAAAGGCGGCCAGCAATTCGGGGCCGAACTGGCCCGGCGCAAAGTCCCGCAGACCCGAATGGGCCGCGCAGAGCCAGCGCAGATCACGGGTCAGTGCCGCCAGCCCATGCAGCCAGTCGCGGAAATCGCGCACCGCCCCCGCCTGCGGCAGCAAAGCCCGTGGCAAGGTCGGGTGCAGGAAGACGCGCGGGTTGCGGACCAGAGGCCGCAGCAGGCGCGGCACCGGCATCAGGTTGATCGTGTCATCGACATGCAGCGTGCGGCTGGCCGGATGCCAGGCCAGCAGCGATCCAGCATGCACACGTTCGTCTCGGCTGACATAATCGATGCCGCGCGGCAGGGAAAAGGTCAGGTCGGCGGCGAACATCGCGGCCACCTCGGGGCTTTCGACCGGCTCGGGGCGCCAGTTCAGGCCGGGATGCCGCAGCCGGTGGCGATGCGATCCGAACAGCGGCGCCTGCGGGAAATCCTGTGCGGTGGCGGCACAATGCAGGGTGTGGAACGGATGCAGGTTCAGGACCGCGCGCATGTCGCGCCCCTGATCGGTCAGCACCATCACCTGTTCGCGCACCGCGCCCCGCAGGGGATAGCTGTCCAGCATTACGAACCCGCCCGAGGCCAGACGCACCAGCGCGGCCTGCGTGCCGACGTTCAGAACGCCGCCGATCCGCAGATCGCCCCGGATCGACCAGAAGCCGTTCCCCAGATCGTGGATCCGTTCGCTCATGGCCGCATCTTTCCCATCTTACGCAAGAGGAGGCCGACCCCGCGATGACCCGTTCGAGGCCCGGACCGAGACCGGCGCCGATCCCTGCACCAAGGCCGACCCCGTCGCCGGAACTCCCAGCTGTTCGCAGATCTGGCGCAGGGCGGCCTTGATCCCCTCTTCCAGCGTGGGATGGTAAAAGGGCAAGGCCAGAATATCCGCCGCCAGCGCCCGCGATTGGACGGCCCAGACCAGCAGATGGGACAGATGCTCGGCGCCGGGGCAGCACATCTCGGCGCCGGTCAGGCGGCCCTGGGGATCGGCATAAAGCACCATCACGCCCTCGGCCCGCGCCTCGGCCCGGGCGCGGCCCTGATCGGAATAATCGCTATAGCCGGTGATCGTGTCCGGCCCCGGCGCCGCCCCGACCTGTGCCAGCGGCGGATCGGTGAAGGTCAGCGTAAAGGGACTGCTGCGGCGACCGGCACGAGAGCGGGGATAGATCGCGGCGTTATGGCCCGCAATCGCCCCCTCGGTCGAGGCTTCGTGCAGCAGCGGCGCATCGGCATCCGCATCACCGGCGATGAAGACCGGCGTCGTGTCGCGCTGGCTCGATTCGCACTGCATGGTGTCGCGGTCGAAGACGGGGGTGCCGTGATCGTCCAGATCCAGCCCCGAGGCCGCCAGATCAAGCCCGTCAAGCGCGGGCGCGCGGCCCGTCGCGACCAGCACATGGGTAAAGACGCCATGTCCGGTCTCGGCCCCGGTCCAGTCGATGCGGATGCCGCCCGGGTCGGGCCTTGCGGTCGTGTCGACCCCCAGACACAGGGTCATGTCGCGCGACATGGCCCGGTGCAGCGCGTCATGCACCGGGTCGCTGCCCGCCTTGCCAAGCCGCGTCTCGCGGTCGAACAGGGTCACGACGACCCCCAGCCTGCCCATGGCCTGCGCCAGTTCCAGACCGATCGGACCGCCGCCGATCACCGCCAGACTGGCCGGCAGATCGGGCAGGTCGAACAGCGTCTCGTTGGTCAGCACGCGCGGCCCCAGATCCTTAAACGGCGGCGGGATCTGCGCCGTCGCGCCGGTGGCGATGACGATGCTGCGTGCCCGGATCCGCTGGCCGGTCTGCAGTTCCAGAACCCCCGGCGCCACGAACTTTGCCCATCCCCGGATGGCCGTGCCCTCGGGCAGGTCGTCGAAACTTTCGCGGGTGAAGGCGACAAAGCGGTCGCGTTCCTGACGCAGACGGTCCATCACCGCGGCGCCGTCGATGGTCAGCACGCCCGGCAGGATGCCAAAGACCGGCGCGCGCCGCGCATCATGGGCCGAACGCGATGCCGCGATCAGCAGCTTTGAGGGCATGCAGCCGGTATTGGCACACATCGTCCCGCGAAATTCGGGATCGATCAGCACCGTCCGCGCGCCCTGCTTGCGCGCCGCGCGTTCGGCGGCAATGCCCGCCGTGCCCGCGCCGATCACGGCAACATCGCAGATCAGCATTGGGCGCGCGGCATCGCTGCCGGTCATCGGGGGATCGTAAAGGTCGGTCATGAATAGCTGCCTCGGTCAAGATCGAACACCCGCCCCAAGGTCCGCCCGGGTCGGGGTGTCGGGAAAACGTCAACTGGCTGATACAGATTGGTCATGAATAGCCTTTGATTGAGTTGACAATCAACTGCAACCTCGGCCTTCGCGTTCCCCGAACGCCCGTCACGCCCCCGTGTTCCGACGCAAATCGGGGATTTTCACGCGGCCTGCAGAACGGCTTTGCCTAAATCCCCTGCGCCGCCGCCAGCCCCTTGGCGATGATCGGCCCGGTCGGGCGCCCGGTGGGCGATCCGCCCAACGGTTCCAGCGTGATCTCGTACAGCTGGGCATCGGCGGGGGCGGGCAGATCGGGACCGGCCAGCCGCGAGGCTCTTGGTCCGTCCAGAACCCCAAGCGAGCGCGGCCCCATCTCGGCCGAGGGCAGGGTCCAGGCCTGGATGGAAAAGCCCGGCGGCACCTCGATATCGGACACGAACCGGATCTGCGCCGTCTCGTCGCCGAAATCCTCGATCACGGCGCGGGCACGGCCCTGATCGTCCAGCAGAACGGCCACCACCTGCGGCGCCGGGGCAGGGCGCTGCAATGCCCCGCCAAAGCCAAGCGCGATCCCCAGAACCAGCGCCGCCGCCAGCCCCGCCAGCCAGCGACGCGGGGCCGCGCTGATATTGGCGGCCACCGGAACGACGGTCGGATCACCCGACAGCGCGCCTGCAGCCACCGGCGCCGCATCCTGCGTCACCGTCGCCAGATGCGCGCGCAGCCGGGCCGCAAACCCCTGGGGCAGGGCGACCGGCGCCGCGCTCAGATCCAGCGGCAGCAGCTGATCGCGCAGCCGCCCCACATGGGCGGCCAGTGCCGGATCGGCGGCCATCAGCGCCTCGAACAGTTCTGCCTCGGCGGGCGTCAGCAGGCCAAGGGCATGGTCGTCGGCATAGCCGGTCAGATCGTCCTGCATCGCCGTCATGACAGACACTCCCGCAAGGATGCCAGACCGCGCCGGATCCATGATTTCGCGGTGCCAAGCGGCACCCCCTGCCGGGCCGAGATCTCTCCGTGGCTGTATCCCGCGACATGGGCCAGCAGGATCGCCCGGCGGCTTGGATCGTCCAGCGCGTCCAGACATTCGCCAAGCCGCCCGGTCCCCGCCAACAGCTTCCAGCCGTCATCGGGCAGCAGATCCTGCCGCGCCTCCTGCATGCGGGTCAGATCCTCGGGGGACAGGCTGGCCAGCCGCTTGCCGTCGCGCAGCAGCGTCAGACAGCGGTTGCGCAGCACGGCATAAATCCAGCCGCGCGCCGACCCCTCGCCGCGGTTCTGCTGGGGGGCCTTGCGCCAGATCAGCACCATCGCATCCTGCAGCGCCTCTTCGGCCAGATCGTGACGGCCCAGAATGCGCCGGGCGACGCCCAGCAACTGCGCGCCCTCCTGCTCGAGGATCGCGTCGATCCCCTCGGGGTGACCCTTGGCGCAGGCATCCAGCGCCTGTTCCAGCATCAGGCCGCGCTGTCTTGGCTGTTCGGTCACGTCATCCCCCCGTATCCAGCCCCCATCCTGATGCCAAGCACAGGGGGTTGCAACCTTTGCCGGGCCTGCCGGGCCACAACTGCGCGTGTCCCGAAAATTCTTTGCATCCGTTCCCGGCGATGCTGCGTCATCGGGGCAAGGGTGGCACGGACGCCACCCATTGCAGACGCCAACGGAAAGGAACTTCCATGTTTCGCATTGCCGCCTTCTCGACTTCTGCCCTGGCCCTCTCGGTCGCTGCCGCCGCTGCCGCCACCGGCGTCGGCCTGACCGACGACCGCACCTTGGTCATGTTCGACACCGAAACGCTGGAGGTCACCGGCACGATGGATGTCGAGGGCGTGGACCGCCTGCTGGGCATCGACCTGCGCCCCGCCGACAACACGCTGGTCGGCGTGACCGACGACATGCGCATCGTCACCATCGATCCCGCCACCGGCGCCGCCACCGACCTGTCGACCATGGACACCGCGCTGGAGTTGGGCGACACCGCCGTGATCGTCGATTTCAACCCGATGGCCGACCGGCTGCGCCTGATGACCGGCACCACCAACCACCGGGTGAACGTCGATACCGGCGAAGTCACCGTCGACGGCAGCCTGAACTGGGTGCCCGAGGATGAGAATGCCGAAGCCGCCCCGATGATCGCCGCCGCCGCCTATATCAACAGCTATGGCACGCCCGAGGCGACCGCGATGTACAATATCGACGGCGGCCTCGGCGCGCTGTTGCAGCAGACGGCGCCGAATGACGGCACCCTGGCCACCATCGGCATGCTGAATGTCGAGGGCGCGACCGAGCCGATGGCCTTCGACGTGCAGACCGATGCCGAAGGCAGCAACATGGCCTGGCTGATCGCCAACAACGTGATCCATTCCGTCGATCTCGACACCGGCGCCGCAACCGCCGCCGGCGCAATCACCGGGGTCGAGGGCCAGATCCGCGACCTGACGGTGATGCCCGCGATGTAATCCGCGGGCCATTGCCGGGCCTTTCCGGCCCGGCTCTCTTAACAAGTCCGGCGCGCCCCCCTCTGGCGCGCCTTTTTCATGACCGCTGCCGGGCTCCACCCGCCTTTCATCTTGGCACAAATATCCCGGGGGGACCGGCGCGCAGCGACGGTCGGGGCAGCGCCCCCCTTTCGGCCGCCCCCCCTGACGCGCATGGGCCACCCCGATCAACCCGCATCGGGCCCCGGGACCGCCGGTCCTAGCGGCCCGCAGGGGCACTGGCCGGGCCGCTAGGACCGTGGATTGGCAGGGCCCGCCCATTCCGCCTCATGCAGGCCCAGCTTGGCCAGCCGGGAATAGAGCGTGGTGGCGGGCACGCCCAGCAGACCCGCCGCCCCCCCCGCGCCCGAGACCTTGCCGCCAGCCTCGCGCATCGCGTTCAGCAGGTTCGCCCGGGCAATGGCCTGAACCTCGGCATCGGTCAGGACGGCGCGCCCGACCGTCGGGCGGGCCAGCGCCTCGTCGCCCATGTCCAGAACCAGCTTGCTGTGCCCCGTCGACAGGATCACCGCGCGCTCGATGACATTGCCCAGTTCGCGCACATTGCCCGGCCAGTCATAGGCCAGCAGCCGCGTCATCGCGCGGGTCGGGATCACCGGGCAGGGACGGTTCATCCGCTTACAGGCCAGTCTCAGCAGATGATCGGCCAGCGCCGGAATATCGTCGGGGCGGTCGCGCAGGGGGCGGCACTGGATCGGAAAGACGTTCAGGAACAGCGCCAGATCGTCGCGCAGACGGCCTGCGTCGATCT